>PAQF01000024.1 GCA_002709695.1 Candidatus Poribacteria bacterium | reverse complement strand
GAAAAGATTGGGACACTATCCGATTTCAATCCCGTAATTTCGAAACGGAATTTCAAGAGAAACGAATGTTACAGCCTATCGATTCGCCCTATACTTATGTTGGAGCTAGCATCTCAATTGATGGATTTGAGTTCCCACAGGTTGGAATTCGCAAAAAAGGGTTCTTTGGTTCTCAAAATTCATACCGCCCATCGCTTAAAATCAAGCTTAATCATTTCGATAAAAAAGGTGGAATTGGAGGTCTAACCAACCTTACTTTCAATAACAATCAGCAGGATTCCAGCTTGATGAGTCAATTCATGAGTTATGCTCTATTTAACCAAGTTGGTTCACCTGCACCTCGTTGTGCTTATGCCAAAGTGACAGTTAATGGAAATAACCTAGGTATTTATTCCCATGTAGAAACAGTCCGTAAACCATTGTTAAAACGTGCGTTTGGCAACGATGAAGGGGTCCTGTACGAGGGAACGGTGGTTGACTTTGCTCAGGGATGGGAAGGAAGCTTTGAGAAAGAGGTAGGTGAGGATAAACTTGGACGTGAGAAGATTAAACAACTGATTCAAGCGCTACAAGGAGGAGGAGGAAATATCCTTCTTAGTTCCAAGGCATCAGGACGAGGTTGGGTGCCTACAGACAGTCAGTATGATGAAAATTGGATACAACTGAACTTTGATGATTCTAACTGGAAAAAAGGCTGGAATGGGGCAGGTTACGAAAAGAGAGAAGGATATCAATCCTGGATCAGCAATGAATTTGATTTCAGCACCCAGATGTACAATAAAACTAATTCCCTGTATCTCCGGTTTTTATTTGAAATTCAGACCTTGGAACAAACGATTTCAAATGACGAACTGATTCTAGGCATGAAATATGATGATGGTTTTGTGGCCTACCTAAACGGCTATCGAGTAGCAGCATCAAATGCGCCAGAGAAGTTAAACTGGGTTTCTAAAGCTACAGCTAGCCATGAAGCAACAGGTCTTG
Source organism: Candidatus Poribacteria bacterium (assembly GCA_002709695.1). GTDB lineage: Bacteria > Poribacteria > WGA-4E > WGA-4E > UBA9662 > UBA9662. The sequence goes on along the minus strand of PAQF01000024.1, from coordinate 68,115 downwards.
ATTTGATCAATATCTCGCAGCATAAAGACAAACTCCAACCAGGAAAGAATATGCTGGCTATCCAAGGACTCAACGTTAACGTAAATAGTTCCGACATGTTAATTGTAGCCGAAATTCAATTAAGCGATTATGATTACGAGCAGGAAATTGGGAAACTGATTGATCTGGATGCCTTTTACCGATTTTGGGCTTTAGAAGGCTTGTTGGGTTTTTGGGATGGATATTCAGCTAACCGTAACAATTACTTCTTTTATCTTAATCCGGAAACCGACAAATTCCACTTCCTACCATGGGGAGCGGATAGCCTTTTTGAGAAATTTAGCCGGCTAGGGGACGATCCTCAAGCGCCAATTTCGGTTAAAACGCAAGGCTTGATTGCACAAAGATTATACCAGATAAAATCATGTCGGAAGCGTTATGCTAAAACTCTGAAGGGAATCCTAGATAAACATTGGAAGGAAGAAGAACTTCTCGCTGAGACGGCAAGACTGGAGGTCTTGTTAAAGCCACATCTAATTCCTTCTCAAGAACGGGCGATGCGCGGCCAACAAGGGATTCTCAACCAGGTATTGGGGAGATGGGAAAAAGGGGAAAATAAACATCCGACCAGTCTCAGCAGCATTCGCAATTTTATCCGTAATCGGCGATCTGAAATCATGAATGAAATCGCTAATGGTATGCCTGTTAGGTGATTTCAACGGCTACCCAATCAGCCTATGTTTAAATCTGTTTCTCATCAGAGTAGGACACCTTCCTTAAGAAACGCGCAGTAATCATACGAAGCTCGATGGGCAACTTATATAAAATATACACAAATATAAAATACATACAAACAAAGAAACTTATAAAATCAAAAGGATTTGTTATAGCTCTCCTCCCAACTCAGAAAACGGTGTCGCATCTCTTCATTCGCTAACGGCAGATTAACCAAAGTCTCTTCCAGAAACGCACGGCAAGATGCTTCGTAATCCAAATCTCTAAGTATATCTCCGGAAAATCCTTCACCACAAGTGTATACTAATTTATGTGCTTCAACTCCATCGGAATAGCAGATTTGATTGATAATTCGTCTAGCAGACGGATTGTTGATACGTCTAACTGAAGGATCCTCTCCCTCCACACGGACAAAGATGAAGAGATGGATAGCACGAAATTGAACTAACGGAACCCCGTTGCTTTTGCATATTTGATCGTGTGCTTCGTCAAGATCATCTACATGCATGTTGCCAACTAACATATGACCTTGCTTTGACAAAGCGAAGAATTCTCGGAGATCCTGTCCCCAAAGATAGCCGGGTGGGCGATGATCACTGAGTTCATGTGATATGATGCAATGAGAGGACGTATATGTGTCCGCGATTTTTTCTGGTAATGCAATTCCAAAAGGGAGATCATGGGGAGCCAAACTCAGTAAAGATCTCATGATCGTAGTCTTGCCTACACCACCGGGCCCCGCACCGACTATAAATGATGCTCCTCGTGAAACGAGAGACATTAACCAAGCCGCAAGTTCAAGATCAAATGTTCCTCGGTTGATCAGGTCTGGAAAAGAGAGAGGATTTTCCTCATCCCGAGAGCGGCTTAATTCACTCAAAATACGCATGTTATTTTTATTAAATGTTTCAAAGGAATCCAGATTACGTTTCATGGCGGTCATACTCATTCACCTTTCTATATTAAGCATTTAGTATGCCGCACACATCAATACCAAATTATTGTGGCATTTACTAAACCGATGTTTCTCAGTTTTGGTGCCGACACAGCTGGCCTTCGTGGCTTATCAGCATTTCCTATAGCCTCGAAACTTTAATCTTATTTCATCGACCTAATCAAAAAACCAACCCTTACTTCTACCCTATAGGTTGCGATCCATGACACAAGAAAGAGCAATCTGTCCACCAGATAGTAACAACTAACATACCTCTACACTTGCTTGGAATCTATCGCGCCATATACGATTGGCTTGATGGACCAACTCAAATCAAAAGAGGGCATATGTTGAACCAAGGAATCATCAGTTCATCTTGAGGTGAGATCAGAATTCGGTGCTGGTGCCGCCGATCCAACCGTATTCACCTAACTGTGAGGCTGGTACCCAATTGTTTTTTTGGACATGTACCAAACCCTCAATCCAAAAACCATCCCCTCGCACCTCTGCGCTGGTTTCTTGCCCAAAGGTATCAAGTATGATGGTAACTGGTTGCGTGTTATTTGCTCAACTGACCCTACTTCAAGCAAACATATTCCATCCAGATTCCCTTTGTTTGACAGCATCAGACAAAACTGATAATGCAAAAACAATTGGCGGTGCGGAAGAAATATACAAGTAATCTTTTATACTTGTCCCTGTTTTCTTAACTAGCACTATATCACGGGTATGAGTAAGCATCAAGAACTCCTCCATAGAATGAAGATAGAAGAGTAGGTAAAGCAACAGCAACTGAGTCATCATATGAAACAGATGTAACAACAATACTATACGTTCTGATAACACGAACAACAATTTGCCTAGACGGCAGAAAGATTGAACTATGAAAACGCCTCAAATTACCAAAAACATCAGATGGCTAGAATCAGACCAACTTGGCAATAACCGTTCTGTTAATTTTCCTTTTATGAATGTTTATCTTTAGATCTTTATCGTAGAAGTCCGAAGTTGGCTTCAAAATATCTTCTGCTCCAAGAAACACCTTGTTGTCTGATGACAGGTAGAATGTACTCGATCATCCGCTACGTTATGTCAGACAACAGATACTTATCATTGTTGTACTAGATGGGACGTTCTCCGCAGCTAAAGATCTCAAAGAATACTAAATCACAGGCATAAGAAACTTAAAATAATGGGCGAATATTACGAAAGGAGGGTGGAAGCGTCTAGATACTAGATGATGTCATATCTAGCACCTATTCGTAGGCATACGGGAGTCAAATGGATCGGCTGATATTTCCCTCATCTAACAAGGCTATATTCATCTGAGTAATGAGATGTAATATGGTGCTACGCTATTTTGAAAGCTGTTCTTTTACACGGGAAAATCATCCAATGTTTCGTATGTACTGCCATACCACATTGAATTAGTAAGCGACAGGGACAATCTTCACTAGATTTTGTTTTCTTGCAAGATATCAATAAATTCAGCCGAAGATTGGATGATAATTAAGTAAGAGAATTAGGTTCCGATTGATATTGGTTTCAAAGTTGCTGCATCCTCGACAGGAAAAACAGATATAGGTTTTTCACTTCCACGAACTTCAACTTTTTTTTGTTTAACGTCTGGGAACTCAACACCAGCAGCATCAAGGACTCCTTCTGATACAACCAACTGCACACCCAAAGTTTTGCACGCACCTTCCAAACGAGAGGCTACGTTAACAGTATCACCAATCGCAGTGACAGCCATGGCTTCTCCATATCCCATGTTTCCTACAATAGCATTGCCGCGATGCAACCCAATACCAATTTGAAGAGGGCTATCAAGTTCATCTTGCAAACGCAAGTTCAATATTTCTAGTTGTTGTCCCATTTTAATAGATGCACTAATAGCTTGTTTGGCACCAATTTCCGCCCCACTACGCATACCGAAAATTGCCATAATCCCATCTCCAATGAACTTGTCTAGATAACCATCTGAAGACTCAATAGCTTCACCCATCAACTCAAAATACTGATTCAGGATAAAAACAACATCAAATGGTAAACGTTGGTTTGCCATTTGAGTGAAACCTCTTAGATCAGCAAACAATAGTGTCACATCAACCTCTTCTCCATCAGCGTATGCTGGGCGAGGGTGTCCATCCGTAGGCTGGGCATGCTTTAGCATAGGATGGATGTATATATCATCTTGAAGTTTTACTTGACATGCCAAGCGAATGTTTGGCGCAGCACCAATCCGATGAAGAATTTTTGCTTCTTCATCCATTGGAGTTGCAATCCCATCCGCACCAATTAAAATGCGTGTGCGACAAGTTGAACAACGACCATGTCCTCCGCAAATCGAGGCATGTGACACACCCGCCAAACGGCTCGCTTCAAGAATGGTGGTGCCGGCAGGGACCTTTACGTTCCCTCCATCACTATAACGAACCTCGATAGTAGATCGACGTTTTTCTATTTGTAGCCATACTAACCTTATAATTATACCAAGCATAACCGAAGCGAAAAAAGCTCCAATTAGCTGGAATGCGAAAGACATAACGATCTGATCTATTTCCTTAGAACTCATTGGAGTTCCTTCTGTAGTCAACCACTGTGCTTGCCCATCAAGTTTTAACAGCCAATTGGAATCGGATTTTCTAAATGATGTTTCGCGATATCCTGCTACTACACCCATCATAGATGTAATATATGGCATTATAGCTAAGGTATAACATGCAAGCCAGAATCGACTATACCAAGGCTTAAGAGACAACCAACGATGCAAGCCAATACAACCATGCCCCCATACCATACCTAGAAACAATGAGTAAGCAATTAAAAAGACAGTAAGGAAACCGTCCTCCTCAATCATATGAAAGAAGTAGGAATAATACAGTGGGCGACCATTGACCTGGTAACCAAGACGACCGTAAGAAATATGAATGAAAAGCAAAATAGGGAGTGTCACCCCTAAACCAAACTGCACTTTTTCAGTAATAGTAAGGCCACGCAGAGACCTACGATGAAGAAAAGTAAACAAAGCAGCCCCAGCATGAAGTACAATAGATATAGGCATAAGCCAATAGATCCCAGGTGCACGCCAGAATGCCATGAAATATCGCCTGAAAGAGTCCATTATCTCTACTGAAATAATACCAAGAGAGTGATTAATCATATGACCGAAGCAATAGATCATAATGATTAGACCAGTTATTAACCGGATGAAAATTATGGAAGAAGTTATTTTTGAAGTTATCATGATTTTCTAAAAATATCTGGGGATTTTGACATGAACTATACCTTGCACCTTTGCTTGGCAAGATAGGCGATATCCTTCATTTATCATTTTTGGCCCTAACACTGTCTCTTCTTCAACAGAAACCTTACTAAGGCATTTAGCACCATCAGAAATCATCACTTTGCAGGTACTACAAGAACAATTTCCACCACAAAAGCTGTCTATCTCGACATCCGCTTGCTTGCTTGCATCCATGATGGTTGTCCCAGAATCTACTGCTACTGTTGGACCTTCATCGAAGTGCACTTCACAAGAATCATTGCCAACGAGACGCTTAAGCCAATTTTTCATGGTCAGGTTTCCCTCTATTAATACCAATTAACATTGTAAAATCGTTGTTTAATTAGGGGACACACTACCTATGTACTATTTTGCTTTAACCAAAATAATTTTTTTTAGGAAAACAAGTAAACTGACATGCTACATCGAATTCCTCAAATTGTAACATAAAATTGAGGCTGAAACCGGAGGTGCACCATTTTAGAATTGCGAGTAAGGCTTTGCTTGACTATAATCTTAAATATCTGCAGAAGGGCATTAATCAAGGCTTATAATCATTTTAAGGATTCACTGGATGACGTAGTGACGTTTAGCTCTGCATGGTAGAAGAAACTAATGGAAACCAGAGGAAGATATGGATAATCTAAATCGATACCAGCTTCTTAACCCTCATAGCGGGAGGAATTGATGTCTGTTAACGTTGAGGATTGTAATTCAACCAAGCTGAGGAACTCATTGCAGCGTCCAAATATTCTTTTTATTCTCACTGATAACCAGCGGTCAGATCTTCTCGGCTGTGCCGGCAACCCGATTATCAAAACACCTCACCTTGACCTGCTGGCCAAGCGTGGTATTCGATTCACCAACGCCTTCGCCACAACCCCAATCTGTGCTGCTAGTCGCGCCAGCTATCTGACCGGTTTGTATGAATGTTGCCATCAATTTACCTTTAAAACTTCCCCACTAGGGACTAAATTTACAGACAACAGCTATCCTGCCCTGTTAAAGGCAGCGGGGTATCGAACCGGATTCATCGGCAAGTTTGGTATTGAATCACACGGGGAACTATTAGTAGAAGATGAAGAGACTACTCTTAAAAAGATGTTCGATCACTTCGACAATTTTGAACACTGGGGCCTTTTTGAAGGCTCCCCCAAAGGTTATTTCGTAAAACAATCAGACGGGACGAAAAGACATTTGACCGACATCACCGGTGAAAAGGTGACTAGCTTTCTGAAAAAGTGCCAGTCAGACCAGCCATGGTGTTTGTCAGTTAGTTTTAATGCGCCGCACGCACAGGATGACGATCCATGTCTCTATATTTGGCCTCAGCCCGAGGAAGGACTCTACGAGAACGACACCATCCCCGAAGCTATCAACTCCGACCCAGCCTTCTTCAAATCACTACCGAAATTCATTAGAGAATCCGAAAACCGGGTTCGGTGGCACACCCGGTTTGACACACCAGAAAACTATCAGCGCAACCGGAAAGGACTCTATCGGATGGTTAGTGGTGTGGACCGAAATATCGGATATATCATCAAGACTCTAGAACATTTGTCCTTCAAGAATAACACTGTCATTATTTTCGCCTCGGACCACGGTATGTATTACGGGGAACGTGGTCTAAGTGATTGCTGGCAGCTAAATGAGGAGTCAATTCGGATACCGCTAATTATCTGCGATCCTCGCACCGAAGGCGAAAGTCGCACTGCTATCGAAGAGATGGTTTTGAACATAGACTTGGCACCCACTATCCTCGCGTTGGCAGGATTACCAAAACGGAATCACATCCAAGGTCAGAATTTGCTTCCATTGATAGAGGGAATGGTTGATGATTGGCGAGATGAATTCTTCTGCGAACACCGGTTCGATCACCCGGGCATTGCTAAAAGCGAAGGCATCCGAACGAAAGAGTGGAAATACATTCGCTACTTCGAACAGAATCCGGTCTATGAAGAACTATACAACCTTGAGTCTGATCCCTACGAATCCCATAATCTTGCTGACGACGCCAATGCTACTACTCAGCTTACCGACATGCGTTTTCGATGTACACAACTCTACCAAATGGTCGCAGCGACCAGCTAATAGGTTTTCGATTCACTGGAACTTAGGCGGAGATATAAAAATTATTAACACCAGTGTTGCAATTAGGGAACTCTGTTGAAGGCTCGGCTGATGTTCTGGGAACTTGCTATATGTGATTGTTTACCTGAAATTGGGAGTAGAAAGTGATTCTAAACAGGCATAGACCTGTTTGTATAAGATCGACCAGCATCGGCAACCTCACCGGCCGACCCGGCAGAAAAGATCCTCACACCTTGGTCAATGTTATCTGCGACATCATCAGGACTAGCTCCTTCTAAGAAAGCAACTCCAGCCGCTTTACAAGCGGCAAATACCCTATCTCTGGCTTCTATCATTTCGGCGGGATATGGATTCGGGGTGTTTTGATAACCGAAGGACATTCCCATATCTCCAGGCCCCCATTCGACAAAAGCAATACCAGGCACCCGAATTGTCATCTCAACATTCTGTAGGGCACGCTTGTTTTCGATTTTCAAACCCAGCATCAATTCCCCATTTGGATTTAACGGCCAAGGGTCTGCTTTCTCTAAATATTGATCAGTAGAAACACCCCAGATCGGGGCCGCTGAACCTTGTCCAGCTGAACCTCTACAACCAGTGTCCAAGTGACTACCAACACCAATAGTCTGAAAAGGATACCGACAAGCTTCTACAAATGCTTTAACTGCTTCTGGCGATTCCGCATGGCACAATAGAATCCCATGCACCCCCCGAGCTAAAACCTGCCTAAACTGCCAAGCATTTGCTCTAATAACATCTGCACTACTACCTTCAACTGGCATTTCCACAATCACCGCTGGGGTAAGATGCCCACTGTTGGTTGGGCCACTTTCAGCTAGTCCCTGCATAAACCGGTTCAACCCTGCCATATCAAACGCACCATGTTCCATACCAACATTAATATAGTCGGCACATGTTTTGGCTAGAGATTGACCACTCTCGTAGCTCAACTCAGCTCCGGTATGCTCCCCTACATAATATACAGGCTGATCTTGATCAAGCAACTCAATTGCTTTGTTAATTCGTGCTGCCATAATATTCTCCTTTGCAAACCCCAACTTGACATTTTACGAAAATATCCTCGTGGTTAATTTAGCCAACTGACTCCCAATAACAATTATTGGGATGACAACAATAGCAAACTAAACTATCTCTCACGTATTGAAAAAATCTGATTTCAGCCATTAGCCAGATAATCCCGTTAGATATATTTCAATTACTTTTCAACACTGATAAACTTTGAATTATCGGTTCGGCTATTGACGAGACACAACGCAATCTTACTTGCGAAGTTTTAATTGCATCGAAGCGTTCGATTCGCTTATGTCCTATCGAAAAACCCTGACAAATTTCTATCCATTCTCGACCTACCATTGCCTCAATTACGTATTCCCGGACCCTTTCACCTTCAGCTATATTTTCCATAACAACAACATGATCAATTTGCGTTGGGTATCCGATATCTATGGTAAAAGTCTCTCCTTGACCACAAACATCTTTTATTTTTTTGCCGAATTGGCGTCGAATTCTACGACCAAACTCGGTGAATTGCTTTACATCGGCTTCAGGTACCAACCCCCTATTATCAATAACCATACCAATCAAAAGATTGGTGTTGCGTCCAACAGAAAGATAATAACATTCCAATAAATCATCTACTGAATATAGAAGATGATCCGTATCTTCAACCCAAATCCATTGATGATTACGGTTTGGCATGTCCGACTCAGCGGGAGCCCAAACTGTCCCCTTAGCACTTCCAGCTCCTGGTGTTGGACACTCATTATCTCCTGTAAAATTTCTTACTGTACTCCAACAAGGATAGGGAGCTTTGCCTTGTTCATTCCCAACCCAACGTGCAAGGGAAGGTGTTCCTTTTGGCCCTTGGAAAACGACTGCTTTTGGTTGGTGCCTCCAGAGCAAGGGGACGATATCAGGACCACCTTGCTCTAATGACAAAATACCTCCATCAAACCATATTTCGAAGAGTTCACCGTAGTTAGTCCAGAGTTCTGTTACTTGTTGTATAACGGTACTGTTGTAACGTTTTTGTTCTTCTGGATCTCCTGACAAGACTTTCCCTGGGTTATCTACTTGGCAATAGGCATTATAACCAGTATGATAGTAGATTCCCGGTCGCATGCCGTACTTTTCACAAGAACCGATAAAGTCACTAACGATGTCACCCTGACCATTTAGATAAGGTGAATTCAGAATACTATAATCATGTGCTTTGCTAGGCCACAGGCTAAATCCGCTACCATGTTTGGCTACTAGAACAACATATTCTGCTCCCGCTGCCTTAGCAATTTCAATCCACTGATCTGTATCAAGTTGTGTTGGATTGAATAACATAGGAGACGGTACATCCCCAAACTGGTAACCAGCCGGATGGAATACCTGCATATCGTAATGGATCAATATCCCGATTTCGCAATTCGCCCACTCTACTTGTTCTGGAGTTGGTTTAACCAAATTTTCTATGGTTGTTTCCTGTTTACTAATAAGTTCCTCTCTAGCCTTTTTTTATAGCTGTTTAGTCAGCTTTTCCCATAATAAACACATCAATATAGACTCTAGCAAATCGAACCGTGCGTTGACGCTCTTTTAACATAAATCTCTAAGCCCAAGTAACAAAAACAGTATGTTCCCCATTGTACACCCTCAGTTATAACAAGCAAAAGTTATAACAAGCAAAAACACGACGGACTTGGGAAATTGACAAACAAAAACATACTAATTCCTAATAAGCTTTAAAATCCATTCTCAGATATCTTCACACTGAATTAGTACTCCAATAGAGCATATATAGAAAACAACAAATACATCAACTGTTTGGTCCATGATATCCAGTAAATTGTCTCTATCGGAATTCCTAAGTCAATGATATAGTACTGTCCTTTTTCCACCGACCATTAACTCGTGTCACATAGTTTTATGTAGGTTATCTCAAGTAATCGGCACAGAACGACCAATTCGGCTAGATTCGTAGATAGCATCGAAAATTTTAGCTGTTACCAGAACCTCTTCTGCAGGCACAGGCGAAGAAAGGTTCTGACGAATCGCCTGATGAAAAGACTCAAATTCGCCACAAGAACTTGTTATGAGTTCGGGCTCGTAATCAATCATGTCATCCCCTTTGTCAGTATAGATTCGTATTGGATGATATGACGCACCAGCTAAATCTCCCATAAAGAAAGAACCACCCGTATCTTGGTAATGACATGCCCACGCCGTTTCCAGATTTACAGTCAGGTCATTTTCAAAACGGATAACCCCCATAGCAAAGTCTTCTACATCAAATTTCGACCTCTCCCAATCACCGTCATGGACAATATCATGGCGATGTCCGAATTTTCGAGTAGTATAACCAAATGCTTCCACCGGTTTGGGATAACCAATCATCCATAAAAGCACATCCAACTCATGCACTCCTATGTCTATTAAGGGACCTCCACCAGAAATTGCCTTCTGCATGAAAGTTGGCACAAGCCCCATTCCACGTCGACGTATGGTCATTGCACGAGCATAATAGATATGGCCAAAGAGCCCATCTTCATATAATCGACGTAAAGTTCTGGCTTCTGTACTAAATCGAGACTGCAAACCAATTTGAAGAATTTTTCCCGCTGATTTTTGAGCGTCTACCATAGCTTGCCCGTCAACTGCGTTGCCAGCAATAGGTTTCTCACAAATCACATGTTTCCCAGATTTTAGCGCAGCGATAGTTGGTTCAGCATGGAAATTATTGGGGGTACAAACACTGACCGCGTCGATTTCAGATATAGCCAGCAAGTCATGCTGGTTTTCAAATACATGCTCGATGTTATGCTCATCGGCAAAAGTTCGAGCTCGCTGAAGATCAATATCACAAACTGCTATTACTGAAACGCCTTCGACACCTTGATGCCCTGGCAGATGTTTATGCTTTGCGATTGACCCAGATCCAATAATACCTACCTTAATTTCCTTCATAAAGTCATTTCCTTTTTAATCAAAAGCTCTTTAGCAAAGCAAAGACTATATTTACTCGTTTTTCATTTTTTTCAAATTGATAAATACTTAAATGTACTATAAGTGATTACTAATCCGTCACAGAGTATGTAGTGTTATTTACTCCTTTGTCTTTACTCGTAATCATAGTTGCTTTTCCTTCAAGTTCCAATTCCATAATTCTGGACTCTGCTATTTTATTTTAAAACCATTGTGTTTTATCAACCACACTGATCAGAGGCAAATTTGCTGCGAAGCGTTTCAGATTTTCGCATAAAACGTAAAAAATACGAGGAGCTGATTTCGGCGATTGTCCAGCATGATGTGGGGTAATAATTACATTCTCCATTCCCCAAAGCGGATTTTCGTCTGGTAACGGCTCTGGTTCCGTTACATCCAGACCAGCTCCAGTAATTTCTTTGTTTCGCAATGCAGCAATTAAAGCTGGTTGATCAACAATTCTTCCCCTAGCAATATTGATGAGAAAAGCAGTCTCTTTCATAACATCAAACTCTGTTACACCAATAAAGCCCATAGTCTGGGGTGTCAGAGGACAACAAACAACCACAAAATCAGATTGCCGTAGCAACCTATGCAATTGATCAGGTTTCCACAGACTCTCAACATGATCAGGCTTTTCTACTGATATAGGATCAATTGCCAAAACCCGCATATCAAAGGCATTAGCACGTTTTGCCACTTGTAACCCAATACCGCCAAGTCCAAGGATGCCAATGGTTTCACCAGCAATTTCTATCACTGGCAAGTTGGGTCGTATTTCCCATATCTTTTCCATTTGTCGTTTGATGGTGAGATGTAGTGTGCGGGCAAAAGCTAAAATTAATGACATAACATGTTCTGCAATGTTAACCCCTGTAGTACCACGAGCATTAGTCAGGATAATATCACTGTTGACCAATTCCGAAAACATTAATGACTCAATGCCCACATAGTTAACTTGAATCCAGCGAAGTTTTCTCGCTTGGCAAACAAGTTCTGGAGTGATTCCATGTCCCCAGAATGCATCCGCATCTTTAATTTCACGCATTGTATCTTCATCTTCTGTGGTAACCACAAAGTTTATATGCGGAGTGATTTGACGAACTTGATTTAGGTCTTCAGAACTTAAATTGTTGGTTACAATTTTCATTAATCGCCCCTTGCTAAGGCTGTTTGCTAGGTCTCTTACCGATAGACTACGTTGTTTTCAAGTTTTATTCAACTGATTGCCAACCTAGGATATCAAAAAGCAATATTAAGTTCAGATAAAAATCATGTAAACATGTTGTTGAGCCAAGATACCAAATACCATCCACAACGAGCCAACGACAAAATCACCTAGAATTAAGCCCAAAAAAAACGGAACCGCTTGTTGATATCCTCTAATTCCTCTTGTTTTCAATATGATCGACTTTAAACTCCAACTGATAAAAAAAGGAAACCAAAAATAATCAATAGCAAAACTAACAGCAAGGGAATATCCCGCTGGATGTAGGGGCCACCAGACGAATCGGATTCGCAGGACGAGTAAAACCAAAGTCAACAACGAACCTATCCCCATAAAACTGATTCGTAACCAATCTGACGATACCGGGTAAAGCAGCCATTTTTCCAGTTTAGTAAAAGCACCCCTTCCTACCCAAGCCCGAAATCCTGTGACTTTAGCCAACGCTCCGTCACGGTACATCATATCCAAATTACTCCAGAAAGCACAGACTAAACTAAGTAATCCAGCAACGATCATAGCCAACAATAAACGTCTGTTCTTTATGCCAATAGTATCTGCAATCTTTAATGCTTCAAACTGGTTTGGCATTGGGTGTGGACGATACCCACGATTGAACCAAAAAAGGAACGACATCACTGTCAGGTTTTTGCCCCCCCAACTTTTGCTTCCAAAAGTTGTTACCATCATATCCAGAGGATGATTGAAGATTCCGTGAGGTGCACCAAATTCTGCTCGTAAACGTGTAATGGCAATAGCAATAGCGAAATAGATACCAAAGAACAGCAATATAGCCGTTACTGACATACCAGCGTGAGAACCAAACCCAAGCAGAAAAAGACTACAGCCAATAAGACCCAAGAAGGCTGTACGATAACTCATAGGAGAATTTATATTCGTACCGTTTTTGTCTGACCACGCAAATTTAAAAGCAACAACGAGATGCTTTCTAGTTAACCAAAGTGCAATCAAAGCCAAACAAATCCAAGCACCCGCTGACTGTTCATGAAAGTAAGGGAAACCAGGCAAATGATGGATGCCAATGTAACCTGAGAACACACGAGATAATTGACGAAACAGAAAGAAAAACCAGCAGGAAAAGGATAGGTCTAAAGGCAGAAAAAAACCAATTCCGATCATGAACGGATAGAATGAAACTCGCGTTGTCCCTATTAAATTCCATGGGTTCTCGGTGAAATATTGACTAATATTGGTAAGTTTGAGTTGTAAGTGAGGAACAGCTGGAAATAGCACATGTAAACCGTTTAAAACATCTAAAATGGCAACAATTCCAAAACTAAGCCACATCATCCGGTTACTAAAGAAATGAGGAGATTGTACCATAGTCACTGGCAACTGAATAATTGGAAAGGCTAAACGTTCATATTGGATCCATTGTTGGCGAAATAAAGCATTAAGAAAGTGCATCATCAGCAACAATATCAAGGTGAATGCAGACCAAGTCATAAAGGGTGGGATCCAACTCAACACATGGCTGAGCTGATAAAAGGTGTCCCCCCCTTGATAATATCCAATCAATACATCTGGTAGGCTAACAGTGAAGTTAGGCGGTATATGATGGAAAAAAAGATTTTTCCACTCATTTTCAGGGGAAGCAAATCGGTAGGGATGCACAATAACAGCAAACAGATCTTGTAGCATTCCGTAGGCTGCCAGAGAAGAAGAAATTACCTGCATGACATAGATAGTAAGCAATTCTCCCGGTGATAGAAAAAGTATCGACCATAATTTTCTAAGTGCAATATTGCATAAAATCAGACAAAACAGGATAAATACAGGATAAATAAACAACGGTAGTGCTGTAGCTTGAGATCCATACTTCATTTCTGCTACTGTCAGCCAGTAAACGTTCAACGGCAGCAGAATCGATCCAACCAAGATTGATCGCCAAGTTGCTCCCCTATTTATCTTAATATTGATCAACTTGATATTTTCGCAATTTTGACAGTAATCAAACCGTCCTAGTTATAGTTACGTACACTTATCCAAGAAAAGTGCGAAGTCGTAAATTAAGAAGGACTACCCTGTTCCAAATGAAAGTCATTCGCTTAACAATAAGAAGAAAACCAATAAACAGTAAGGATTAGAATTATCCCTACAATGAAGTTGGCAGAAAAATGACAGATTGGAGGTTCAGAGTTGGTAAATTTGCTTCAGATTTTGGCCTAAAATTAATGATTCATCCTGCACAGTGAATCCGACGTTTCGAATACCGTTGACACCATGTAATGCTACCCCACTTGGTGAATTTGATCCGAAGACAATCCGATCAGCACCGATACGACCACTCTGAACAATATTTTTAATGAAAATTGGTTCTGCCGCAGCTACTAGTGTAGTTCCCAAATACACGTTAGCGTTTTCTATTGCGACTTCGACAGCCATGTCTACCCATTCACGGTAACCCATGTGATCCATTATAATGGTAACATTCGGATGACGACGTGCTAGATTTCCAATGTACCGAGGTGAACAACCGCTCATTGGTGAGCCAGAATGAACCGTGGCGGTAATTCCAAGGGACACTGCCTGGTGCATAATAGGGTCAACACAAGTTGAATCCACACGATAGCCATGCAAGGCCGCCATCAACTTTACTGTTCTAGCGCCTTGATCAACACACTTTTTCAAATCATCAGAAGCACTCGTCCCCATGGTTGGATTAACTAAACAACCAGGTAAGATACGAGACTCACCTACTACTTCTTGCAATAAATCTGCGTTAAGTGGCCTTGGATCTGGTGGCACACCAGCAGGAAAAACAACACAACAGTCAATCCCAGCTTCATCCGCAAGAGAAAGAAGTCCGGGTTTCCCATAAGGTTTGTCATTAAATACAGCAGGCATGTAGGCTTCAAAATCAGCTACAAATTGTGTCTTCATTCTAATCTCCATCTAATTAGGATTGAACGCAATTATACTGCTAATCATGAGTTTGTCAATTCACCCAAAAGAGAATTGATTCCTTTATAAAAGGTGGGAGAACATTGAATAGATCATACTATCTGAGTAGGATTCACAGAATCTAGTGACGAGGAATTCTTCGTCGACGTAGAAAAGTCCCATTATACCTTTAGCGCAAGATCGGAAGATTATACCGGTCCTGCGCGTCAGCTGAATCTCCATTCGAAACTTTAGGAGAACTCGTTTGGTAAATCCTTTTCCTAAAAGCTGGAAAAGACAAAACTCTCAGCGAATAATCAGGATTTTCCCCACAGTTTTATCAATGTCACTTCGAATCAAATAAATGTAAAGGCCACTTACCACGTCGGATCCACCATCATTGCGACCGTCCCATATAGCGTAACCGGATCTACCTTCGATACCTGACCTTACCAGTTCCCCATTCAAAGTAAATATATCTATTATTGCGTTTACTGTTAACTTCTCAAAAGTTATTTCCTTACTTCCTATAGAATTTGGACGAAAGGGGTTAGGATGTACTAAAACCTTTTTAAGATTTTTGGGTAATTGCAAACGCGCAATTCGAAAAACTGAAAGCCGATTGGTGCTAACAGTAATGGTCTTATTTTTAAAATCAGTGAATTGAGTTCCTGACACAAGCTCCCATAATGTAATTCGGCCATAAGGATTCAGGCTAAAAATACGAAGTTCATTCTCAATTTCCTGAGGGACTTCTACTCCATCATACGACATTGTTACTTGAAACAACGACTTCTTCTCACTATTGATAATAAATTGTCGGGTTGTATTCTGGAGTGCGACATCCGTGGTTTCATCAATATGAGCTTGTCCCAAAAAGTAATTGGCTTCCTCGACCTGAGACATAACCTTAGATTCGGTTGGCTGAACAATATCAATGACTGTTGCTCTATTAGTGATCGAATCAGCAGATACAGTAATTTTCGTTTTCGGGTCGAACCCGGCAGTAATTATTGTTGAAGTATTGGGTAAAAGAAAATTAGATACCGATTGTACTGGCCCCGCGATGCTGGTATCTCCAAGCCGAGACCTGTTACCAGCCACATCAACTGCCGTTACCGCTACAAATAGATCAATGCCATCCACCGGGGTTTCAAGCTGTTTCTGCCTTGCCCCACTATTTTGGACAACAATTGGTTTCAACCCTTGTATATCTTCAAAATCAATAGGAACAAGGGAAAGGTAAATATGATAGGCCTCAATCCCCTCCTGCGAAGTCCAATTAACCGTAAGGTTTTTTCCACTATCAGATAAGGTATCAATAGCAGTAACACCTACAACAGGAGGAGGAGGGATTTCATCTTTAGTTTGCACAGGCCCAGCAACAGAACTAGCACTTAACATAGAATTGTTCTGGTTTTCATCCACTGCAATTACAGCTATAAAATAATCTGTATTATCTGCTTCAATTGTTAACTCAATTTCGATTAGATTTGGATCCGTAACGCGAAAAGCTGGTTTCAAACCACTAACCGTTTTAATTTGATCCAGACCAACATAAATGTCAATATATGCAAAATCTTCGGCCAAAACCGGAGCCCAGCGGACAACCAACGTCTTGCCATTATCATTTGGTTTATCCTCTGCGTTCACGCCAGTAATTGGTAATGGAGGGAGATCATCAGTTGCCTGAATTGGTCCAAACACAGATTGTCGTTCTTCTAACAGTGACTCATTTCCTGCTAGGTCTATCACTGTTATAGCCACATAATAATTAAAATTGTTACGTGGCACGTTTACTTTTGCTTCGATTTGATCGACCAATAACAGATTAATTGGAACAGGAATAAGTCCGAAGGTTGATCGAATCGGCGCAGTTTCACGATATACTCGATATCTGGAAAAATCGTTCGGCTGCTCAATCGGATTCCAAGTAACCAACAAAACATTACCTTGGTCATCGGGGTAATCAATCACTTTGATACTTCTAATTGGTTTTGGAAGAACAGCATCGATTGTAACACGCGAACTTGCACGAATCACCTGGCTGTTTCCATTTTGGTCTATAAGCCTCGCAGATACCATCGCATTCCGAACAAAGTCTCCAGCCACAACTTGGTACAACCCAGTGTATATACCATCATTTGGTTCGCTGTCCTCTCCAGAACCATCATCAAACAGCGGCAGATCAGTTTTTAAGGCTCCAATGTCAAAGGCTGCTGTCCCTCCAAGTTCGCCTTCCACATACACAACAAGCTTATCGCCCCGTACTAAGGC
Source organism: Candidatus Poribacteria bacterium (assembly GCA_002709695.1). GTDB lineage: Bacteria > Poribacteria > WGA-4E > WGA-4E > UBA9662 > UBA9662. The sequence continues at coordinate 50,691 of PAQF01000024.1, read as the reverse complement.
TTTGCCAATACCATTATGTTTGATTGACTTAATATCTGGTGGGTTAGTATCAATATTCAGCGTTTCAGAAAGAATTTGCTCATTTTCATTACCAGCGAGATCTGTTAATCTAAGAACTACAGCAACATTTTTTGTCTGTTTTTCTTTCTGTACAACGTAAAAATTCGTGTAGACTCCATCGTTGGGTGTGAGGTCATTATGCGTTCCGTCATCAAACAGCGGTAAATTTCCTGCCAAATCCCCTAAATCAAAAATGGCTTTGCAATTCGGAGCACCTGTCAACATAATTGTCAGAATATCTCCAGCGAGAAGCGTAGTGGTATTAACAAATCCTTGTTGTGGACGTTTGACAGTATAAATAATACTTTGAATCTCTGGTTGATCTGTATCAAAAATAACCGACATGTTACTTAACAATTCACTGATATTATCTGCTGAATCTCTGAGAAGACCCGTGAGCTTTCCTTTGCTAACATTGTCGCCAGGGCTAACGGTGTAAAACCCAGTATAGACACCATCGTCAATTTTATCATCATTGTGTTTGCCATCATCAAACATTTCTCCGGTAACAGAGAAATCTTCAGCTTCAATACGAAACCTAGCTGTTGCTCCAACCTCACCAACCATACGAACAATCAAATTCTGATTAACACCCAACGGTAGCACTGTACCGTTGGATCGAACGGATTGGTGGGAAACCCGTTCGATTTTGGGAGGCAGAGTATCAATATAAAGAGAATCCTCAATCAGAAAACTATTTATGAGCTCAGAATGATTTGGTATAGAAAGATCAACAATAAGGTTGCCTTTCACGACAGCAAGATTATCCGCCATTTTCAGTTGACTCACATAACGGCCTCCTCCTTGATGAATCATCGGACGAATATCTATAACCTGTTCCGCTTTGACAATCCGAAGCCTCGCTTGCTGATCAGGTATCCAATCAAACTGTACGGTTAAAGTCTCATCCACTCCCAAAATCCGATCAACTGCACTATGAGAAATATTAGTAACCAAAACGGGTGTCAGTTGATATTTCCCAAATCCGTTGTTGGCTTCTATCCGAAGGTAATAGGTACCTGGAAATGCATCGATTGAAAAAATCGTGCTGTTAGGAGATAATAGAACTTTTGGTTCGATTGCCCCACCAACCATGGAATGTAAAGTCAATTTTGCTTCTTGTATCGATTCACCTGAAAGCCCAACACTAAGAATACCTCGCTCATCAATTACTAGTTTGAACCAATCTAGATCAGGTAATGACAATGAACCATTAATTAGCATATTGGACTCAATCAAAGAGGCAGATTTTATGTCACCGTTAGGTTCAAGTTCCCATTTTCTTGATAACATCTCGTTTGGTCTAATAATAATACGGTAACTATCATTTGCATCCACAACTCGTAGTATATACCTACCAGTTGTTAGCATCGTTTCCCAACTCCTATCTTTAGCATCAAGTTGACCAATTGTCTCTTTTCCTGATAGTATCTGCATAGTTGCCTTTAAAGTAGGCTGAAAATTAATGGTCAATAGTGTCTGAACAGGAATGTTGATTTCAAAAAAATCAACATCTTGAGCTCGATCTGAACGTCCCACAATTTCGAGTTCCTGATTGCTTATATCAATGGATTGACTCAACTCAGCGGTATCATTAGGCTCAACTTCCAAGACAGATATAGGTAATCTCTGCATTTTTGATATAGAAAGATTGTAAATAGCATTTGGATTCTCTCCTAGTGCCTGTACTTTTATGAGCAGATTTTCAATTCCAAATCCAATCCCAAGGCTCACCTGATTTCTTTGATTGGTTGAAGGGTCAACCAATAGTTCACTCAGAATTTGCAAATCTGATGACAAAATAGTGACATTGGTTCGACCAATACCTTGGAATCGATCAAAATGCAGATCTAGTTGCTTCGTAATATCCCTATTTAAAACCATATGAAACCAATCAACATCAAGTTCTGCACTTGTTGATCCACGCATAATCCCGTTACTAGTCAAAGGCGTAGCAGTAAAAGGCGAATTATTTGGCTCGATCTCTGTAGTAAAAGTTGGAACTATTGTGAAATTGCGAACTGTGGTACGCGGATCATTAGCCAATTTTGCTAAAAACGTATGGTTACCAAACTTTAAATCGTGAAAAGTCAACTGATTTGATCTGACACCATTCAGCGGTTGATTATCCAAACTAAATACAACCGGTGCTTGACCCATATTAAACAGATGGAAGGTGACCGCTCTCTGCCTTACGGTACCAATCGGTCCACTAACAATCTGAACAGGGTTTTCTGTTTCACGTCCAATGTTATTTTCAGATTGGATAGCTGATGTTACTGAATCAGCACGAAGTTCCGATTCGTTGCCCGAAGTATCAATAGCGGTAACAGCATAGAAATAAGGCCTTTCATCACTTGGTGATAATACATCTATGTTAATTAAATTCCGATCGGGCACTGTCATAATAGACCTTAACCCTTTGGTAGTCATTACTTCATTTACTGAAACGTAGATACGATAACCAGCGAAATCGGGTTCAAAGCTAGGTGCGCGTAATCTCAAGGACACTTGACCACCAAAATCGTTTGGACTATCCGTTGCCAAAATAAGCTGCACTGGCAACGGCGGAATATTATCAATGGCTTGTGCTGTCACCAAAGCTAAGTCTTGTTGAACATTACCAGCTATATCAACTGCCGTTACAGCCAAGTAGATATCGATATTATTTTGTTCAACTCTAATGGTTTCCGATTTAGCTTTGGTCGTCAAAAGTTTAGTTGCCTCTAGAGAATAAGGAGAAATGGGTGTCTCGCTCTGATAAATTCGGTAGTGATCAAAATCAGGATTTTGGTTTTCCTGCCAAGTGAGTTGGACAGCATAACCTTGATCATTTGGTTGATCAACAGCAGTTAGATCAATAACTTTAGTTGGAGGAATCGTATCTATGGTTAACAACATGGTCGATGTCAAAGTACTCGATTTACCTGCGAGTTTCTTTACTATTACCTGTACACGGCCATCCATGACATCATCCCCCTCTCGAATAACTAATGAAGAGCTGAGCACCATCAGTGTTTTTTTAGAACCTTTATCTCGATTTTGTGTCTTTTTCTCTTCAATTTGTCCACTTTGGACAACACTAAACCGATTAGCACCAATTACTATTCTATCCCCATCAACAATTTCAAACTTCGCAGTCGTATTGGGTTCAGTAACTAACCTGACATTGATGGTCTCCCCAATCCGTAAAGGAGATTTAGCATCATGAGTTACCTCTTTAATCCATGGAGGCACAGTATCAATAGATATTGGAGGTTCTATGGTTTTAGTTGCTTGGTTTCCTTTGCTATCAGCTAATATAACCTTAACTGTTGTATTGATAGCAAAATCGTCGGGTTGTATTTGGTAACTTCCAGCATAATGACCATCATTAGCATCTTGATCACCATGTTTACCATCGTCAAACAACTTCATACCTTCCACAACACCTGCAACTGAAAAACCAGCTATCCCAGATATGTCGCCGGTCAATTCGATTTTTAAAATATCGCCGTCAACCAAAGTTCTAATCGCATTATGCCGAACAGCAACGATGTTTGGTGGCACTTTGTTATTAACAGAACGTACGGGGCCATCAATCGCTGAATCTACGATTTTAGACTCGTTGCCATACAAATCCACAGCAACTACAGCAAAAAAGAAGTCAATTTCATCAGCATGAGTTGAAATACTAATTTTGGTCTTTGAAGGATCATCTAGTTCAGATTTAAGATCGGCGGTTGACAGGCTTACCTCTGGGTTTTCATCGAAAATGTAAATTTTGTATCCTGCGAGATTAGCCAAGTCACCGGGGCGTGCCCACGAAAGCGTAATATCACCACCAGCATCATTCGGAGTGTCAAAGGCTACAAGATTTTGAATACTATTTGGAGTAGTTGTATGAATCTCGAGAGGTGGGAACAGTTCAAAATGAACAGTATTTTGATTTTTGTTCACCAATGTAATCCCAATTGGAACATTTGAAATGTCTAAATTTTCAGGGATTTTGATACTAGTATTTTTTTCGAGTAAAACCTTTGATGTAACTCCTTCGATGGAAAAATTAGTTTCACCGTGCCAGCTGACATCAACAACTAAACTATCACCAAATCGGAGAATATTCCTAGGCGAGTTTTTTGTGCCATCGTCAATCCAAAAATTGGCATGCTCGACATACGTCGTGATCAAATAGTATTCACCATCAGGAATAATATCCAAGAAATAAGTTCCACTCTTTACCTCTGAAGTCATAATAGACTTGTCAGTTCGACTAATAATAACACCAGTTTCATCTTTAAGAACAATCTCCACATCTGGTTTACCCTTTTCGTTGACTAAGTTGCAAACTAGCAAACCCGCTTGGTTTAACTGAAGTTGGTAAAGGTCTCTATCATTTGGTTTAGCTTGAGAACCTCTGATAAGAGTGTCAATTGGTATTACAGAGGCAATTTGATCGTTGGGTTCAGTTTCCCATATCTCACTGGTTGTAAACTGTGTGCTTAAATTATAAAGACTAGCAACTCGACTATTGTTTGCTACAGCTATCAAATAGGAGCCAGGTAATACTCCAATGCTGATTGGACTTAACTTGCTCGGTAATACTTGACCTATAGCAACAGGAAGTTGGTCTTGAGCCTGGTAGATAGTAATTGTTAATGGAGAAGTATTCAAACTAAGGCAAATGTCTAATACACCTTTGTGATCTATCTGAATCTGATAAAAATCAATATCAGTTGCATCCGCTCGGATTTCCCAGTTGATAGGCAGGTTATTGGCTTGGTCAGCACTGTTATTAGGTTCTTTTTCACTAAGAAGTGAATCAGCAATAGAAAATCGCCTCATTACTGATTGTCTGCCATCTAGAGTTTCAACTCGCAGTTGGTGGCTACCAGCTGGTAAATCCGTGAGCATGAGTTTTGTAGAACTCACAATCTTAGGAGGACGCTGATCAAATTGATAACGATACTCGGTCTCATTACGAAACGGACTCCATCGAAAAGATGGAGATTTGTAATGAATAAGACCAATTGGTGCTGTGTGAAAACGCAAAAAACCAGCAGGATCTAAAATCACATTAGCAATCGAATGTGTCGCTTCAGAAACGGAACGCTCAACGAGAACTGATTCATTGCCAGATTTATCAATGGCAGTAACTGAAAAGAATTGATTTTTGTTATCAAAAACAGTTGGCACATCTATTGAAGTTAAGTCGACGTTGGAAATTTCAGATTGGAGTACTAAGGTAGCAGAAGGGTCGGTCGGAGATATTATAGAAGTATAAACTCTATATTTATGGAAATCGGGATCAAAACTTGGATGTGTCCAAGAAACAGTAACACTCTTGCCAGCATCATCTGGTGTGTCAACAGCTGACACAGTCATAATAGAATTAGGTGGAAGGTTATCAATTGCCTTGACTGTATTCACAACAGATTGGGCAGAGATCAGAGACATATTGTCGACACTATCAACAGCCGTAACGGCTACAAAAAATGGCACGTTATTTAATGGAACGCCCAAATCAACACTCGTTTTTTTGATATTGCTTAGTAAAGGTTTGCCTACCTCTCGGATTGGTCGATCTGACAAATAAACATTATAATGCGAAAAATCTGGCTCAACAGAAGGTTTCCACTCAAGCCATATCTTGAACCCTTGATCGTTTGGTACATCCATTGCTTTCAACCCACGGATAGATTCAGGGAGATTGCCATCAATAGTCAAGGGTCTAGAAATCTCCATGCTAACCTTTTGTCCTCTTAGATCAATAAAACTGACACCAATCTTGGCATTTTTTAGTTGATCTCCTGCCTGCACAATATATTTTCCTACGTAAACTCCCTGTCCATCATCAGTCATAGGAATCAAACCATTAATCAAAAAAGTAGCAGTCCCTTTAGCTGTTGCGACCATTGTCACTGTCAACGCTTGGCCCAGTCCTAACGGTTGGTTCGCGTCGTGATCCACGGATATAATTTTGGGAGATTTTCCAATCAAATTCACGCGTTGCTCGGCCTCTAATGAGACCTTATTGCCTGCTTCATCAGTTAGCTGGCCGATAACAATCCCATTTTTTACTAGATCTTTACTCTTCACTTGATAGAAAGCTTTCCAGCTGTTACCTATCCGTTTCATTGGCAAATTTATAGATGAAAATCCAGTTTCAGGATCAACAATTTCGATTGAGGCTTCTATATCTTCAGAATCACCACGAAGGATAATTTCCAATCGATCTCCAGCTATAAGTACTCCCTGGCCATTATGTTCTAAAGTTTCAATTTCAGGAACACTTGTATCAATCCTAATCTCATTGGGCAAGTTGACATTGAGGATTTGATTATCCAAATCAGTTATCCTAACTACTACTACCGCCGAAGTAACATCATCACCTGGTAGTATTCGATAGCTGCCTGTTAGGCTTATGTCATTTCCAGTAAATTCTTTAACAACCAACGGAATGCTTTTTGTTCGCAGATCTGCGATGGACGAACGAAAATCACCAATTAGATCAAAAACCGCGACAAGTGGTTTTTTTTTCAACTTAACTTCAACTATCAACTGTTCATCCAAAGCCAACGTACCTTCTGCCAAATGACGTGCAGATTTGATCAGTGTTGTTCGCAATTTATAATCTGCTGTAGTTGATTCATTAGTTGGAGATAATCGAATAGCTAAAGCTCGGTTTTTTACGGGAACCGAAAGTTGACCGCTTTGATTGTTTTGGCTGGAAATATCCAGTTCACCAACTTTGACATTGGTTTGACTGAAAAGTTCCAATCGTGTTGACCCAATCCCCAACAACCTCTCAAAACTGACATGCAGAATACTCTGATCTAAACGATCTAGACTTGGCAGGTTTATCTGGAACCAATCTATATCAGCATTACCATCCCAGTTCGATCCAACAACCGTCTTTTCCAAACTAATACGATCCGCAATGTTTGGGTTCAATATAGGAGAAATATTATTCGGTTCAAACTCGGTCAATATTTCCGCTTCTATTTCTTCTAGCTGAAATAGAACAAGATAGTTGGCAATTTCCTCAGGAGCACCATTGTCCACTTTTAAAAAGTAGTTACCTGGAACAACGTAGGTCTCAAGTTGAGCAAAATGCCCATTTAGGTTGGTTGCTTCGAGTAACCCAACTTGTCGACTAACCTCATTTCCTACTGGTGACCGATACAAGTAAGCCATTGTTTGGCTAGAAGCTCCAGTCCGTTCAAAAACGACCTTGAGCTTCTGCCGCTGCAAAATCTGGAGTGAAAACCAATCGAGATCACCTGCGCTATTCTGACTGCCAATCAGGTTTAGTTGTTCAGTTTTAGGAATCCTCAGAGGCGTTGCCTCATCAAATGTATCATTCTTTTCAATATCCCAAGCTATACCACTTCCAAGTTTATTTGGTGACACAGAAAGTGTATAACCCGCAAAATCGAAATCAACGATGCCAGGTTGAATCTGAATCAAATAATTACCTTCATTAACGCCAATGGTAACCATTTGACGTTGGTTGTTTTGTTGATCAATATGGAATTCTTCTATCTTATTGACATCAGAAACAACGGTTTTATAAACCTTCGCTGTAGTTGATCCAGTACCGCCAACTCGCTTTAAACAGATAGTAATAGTTCTTGTACTGACAACATCAAATTTGTACCAATCCTCATCATGCTGATTCAGACTTGTACCTTGCAGAGTTCTCCCACTTTGTAGATAATTCGCGAAATTACTTTGGCCGTTAAATTCAAATTCTAATTGAATGTTACGACTAATCTGGAAATTGCTAAAGGCCGGCGTGGGGTCAACCATACCATCAATATCAACAGAACTAACAGAAAAAGAATAAATACCATCAGGAAGATCGAAGAAAGCGACTTGGGTTGCGTCTGTAAATATAGAATCATCATCTCTCAAGGTATAGTAATAACCAAGAATAGGCTTATCTATAGATTTACCCATCCACATAAAAACAACATCACCATGCGAAATAGTTCCACTAACACTACTAACAATTTCTGTTTCTAAAGATGGTTGTGCATAAGACCAAAAAAGGGGAGAAAAAATAAGAAAGGCAATTAAGAATAGGCTTCTTTGAATTAGCATAATTCTAGATAATCTCGAATACCAAAGGAGCAAAAGATTACAAATAGGAACAGCAAGATTGAAAACTCCCAACCTTAACACTAGACGGATTTAGCTGTTTTTCAATCAAGTTGAGCTATATATTACCTATTACTTTGATCATAGAAATGAAATATTGAAGGGATGCTGTGTAATTTGACTCAGCTATTTTATCCAAAATAGAAGGGTATGTCAATCTAGGTCGGATTGTTACTTAACAATTAAAGCAGGTTGGATTTCGGTGAAGTCATCAGCTGTTAGTTGGTAGAAATAGAGCCCTGCGGCAACAGTCTCACCTACACTATTACGACCATCCCAATAAATAGCCTTGTTGCGGTCAATATAATGCCCCGCATGTTGATTTCCAAGATAAAACTCTCGAACTAATAATCCAGAATCAGTATATATTTTAAGCGTCACATTTGATGTGTCAGCCAATTGGTAAGGAATCCAAGTTTCAGGGTTAAACGGATTTGGGTAGTTCGGAAGCAATTTTGTCGACCTTACCTGTAGCTCTTTTGGTGCTGACGGCAATGCTCTACGGTCGAAGGATTTGAATTCCGTTGTGCTTAATCCTGCAATATCTTCACCAGTAACAGCTAACTCAATTAATCCCATGAAATCGTTCGGTACAACATACACACTAATCCATGTTTGCATCATGTCCTTATTAGGCTGAACAGGTATATTTTCGTCGTTTATCTTTAGCTTTGGCCTTGTTCTAAGTTCCTCAGAGGCTTGTATGCTCACGCTTAAAAAATCAGGTTGGATAGGATTAGGTAGTAAATGAATTGTAAAACTCGGAGGGATTATATCAGGAGGATCTAGAACTGTTACTTTAAGCAAGGTTGTAGCACTTCCACATTCCTGATCTTCGGCTAACAAAGAGATTGATTCATTGCCACGAAAGTCCCGGTACATACTTTTGAGTCTGAGTTCCCCTATTTTTGTTTTTTCGTCTACCTCAAAATCAAATTTCTCGTTATTTTCCCAAGTCCATTTAATCTGCAACTTTGGGGTGTCTGCGTCAAAGACTACCTCGTTTAAATTCACCGTTTGCAGTTCGCCTGGTGTAACTTCAATTGATATTGAAGCAGGTAAAACAGGCGGGTTACTATCAACACCAGTGGCTTCAATGAAAACTGGCAACTGGGCAGTAGCAGTTAATCCCCCCGGATCCTTGACAGTAAAAGTAAGAACTTCAGCTCCTGTGAAATCCGATGCGGGTGCAATTTTTACAATTTGTGACGAAGGATCTACATCTTCAATTAATATCTGTTTTGACTCCGAACTTAAAGTCAGCTTAAGACTATCCATTGGGCTATCCGGGTCCTCTACGTACTGACTTAGATCTAAAGAGACTTCTGGAATACCGCATTTGAAAGTAATTTGGCTCGGTAGGTCAACAATACTTGGAGACTTAGGACTGTCATCAATTACAGTCACCTGAATTTCACCCTTAGCCTCTTTTCCTTCTGGATCACTCACTTTGATTAATAACCTTTCATCTCCAGTAAAATTTTCTTTAAGAATCTTGATTATAGCAACCCGAGTTTTCGAGTCGATTTCCCCTGTAATATCATCCGATCCTTTGTCGAAACTCCATTTCAGACTTTTCTTATCTGTGTCCTTATCCTGTACAAAATCATCGAGTTTAATAGTAAACGGCTTTGCACCTGGCAACTCAGACAACTTTATGGATAATATAGGAAAATCTAGTAGTTTTGGAGGCTCAATGGGCGGAGATTCAAAAACATTAATAACAATTGTTTGACTTGCTCTGTTTTTTTCAGGGTCTTCCACTACCAATGTTACCTCCTCCTTTCCTAAAACCTTGTCGGCAGAGGTTATAACCAAAGTTTTCGACTCTAAATTAAGCTCGACAGAAGTATGAACCTGATTAACAATTGTAAACTTAAGTTTTTCAAATGGTGTATCACGATCCAAGACATAACCTGGCAACTTAAGACTATCATTTATCTCTTTTTGGTGAATATTGATTTCTGGGAACTCCTTAATGATGGGTGTTTGGGGGGGTAAAACAACAGTAACAATGACACTTTTTTTATCCGACTGCTTTTCTGGGTCTGTCGCCATCAAAGTGATCAGTTCTGTCCCCTCAAAATCCTCAGAAAAAGCTGAGAACGATATTTGTTTTCCTGATTCAATGTTTACCTTAACTTTCTTATTGCCAGATATTTCCCAAGTAATCTGGTCAAGTTGTGTATCCTTGTCAATAATAACCTTATTCAATGGTAGAGAAAAAACCTGATCACTTCGAAAAGATATCTTGGGCAGTTCAGTAATTACAGGCTTTGATTTAGGGTAATCAATCACCATTACTGATAACGTAACTGTTTCCTTGTTATTATCTGGATCAGCAACAGAGAGGTTCAACTTGTAGCTGCCTGCTGATTCTTTCGGTGCTTCTATGATCAAGGTTTGGCTAACTGGATTAATGAAAGCTGAGAGTACTTTAATTGGTTCAATTTTCCAATTAAGCTGATCTTTTTCTGTGTCTGGATCATTAGCAACTGTATCTAAATCAATGATGACTCGCCAACCTTCACCAATCTCAAGCTCATTAGTCTTAAAAGTAATTTTCGGTTTAGCTGTACCAATCACACTAATTGGCACAGTTTGAAATAATGTTGCTTCGTTAGTTGCTGTCAGTTTTACTGTTTCTGTGCCGTGCCACATTGATTTAACCGCAAATTTTATTCGCCTTTGTTTGTCAATTTCAACAAGCAGATTTTTTGGGTCAAAGCCCTCAGCCTTCCATGAAATCCGTTCATCTAATGTAAAAACATCTGTAACAAAATCATCAAGATTTAATGGCTGAATATTATCCCCTAGCCGAAGTCGAAGAACAGGAAAAGCTTTGATAGTAGGCACAGTCGGTTTGATCACTGTAACGATGAATCTAGTACTATCTCGGTTTCCATCGGGATCTATAGCGAAAACCCTAACCATCTCTGTTGTCGCCTGATTAGCAGACATTGTTGCTATTCCCTGCGGGTCAATGTTGACTTTTACCAATTTATGGTCACTAGACTTCCATTTCATTTGTTCAGGTTCATGGTTATGATCTAAAACGTACTTCTTTAAATCAAGACGAAGCGTTTTCAAATTCGCAGCAACTTTACTTCCATCATCAACTAAAAGCTCAATAGCTGGGATTTCGGATAGAATTGGGGGAGCTCCAGCTTCTATCACTTGCACATTTATTGAGGAGGAAACCGATTTCCCGCTTGGATTGGTTACCCGAAGCGTTATTGTCTCATTGCCAATCCAACCATTTTTCGATTTCACGATATGAAATCGCCGATTTTCTAGATCAATGTCAAGTACCAAACTCTGACTTCGATCGAATGTCCAACTCATGCGATTGGAAGGAAAATCAATATCGAAAACATAATCATCAAGTATTATTCCCATGACCGGTTTAATCATTTCCCCCATACTAGTTACAATAATCTCTGGAATTTCCTTGATTATTAATGCTTCCTGATCCGAAAAAACCGAGACAAAAAGTGGAGCGACAGTGCTATTTTGGTCTTCGTCAATTGCCTTCAAAGAAATTGCGATGGCAGGATCAATTTGCACTGCTTTACCACGCACGGTTAGAATACCTCGGTTTACTTGGAGGTCTAGGAGATTTGATCCTTGACTAATTTCCCAACTTAGCCCTTTAAGATCTGGGGAGTCCAGGTCAACCACATATTGACTAAGGCTAATTGACTTAGTTCTTCCAATTCGAGAGTTAATCTTTGGCAGCGGCAAAATTTTTGGGGATGACACAACTGTAACAGACAACGTGCCAGAAGCAATATTACCTTTAGGATCTCTCACAGTAAATAGAACTTCAGTTTCTCCAACAAACTCATTACTAACAGAAAGTGTTGCTAAATGTGTAGATTGATTAATTTCGACCGCTATATGGTCGCCTTCAGCCGACCAAGTGAGAGCATCGTTAGAATCGTTGGAATCAGTAACATAGTCATTGAGGTTAAATGACTCACTCTTTCCTAATAATACACGAATTGGAAGAAAAGTCTTGGTAAGTACCGGTCCTCCACCAATTGATATGACAGCAGATGACATATTTGAAAATGCAACTTGTTGTTGATTTTCCTCCGCGTTAACAACAGTAACTTCAGTAATACGCGATACAGATGCATCAACATCAAATGCTATAGAAGTCGAAGATATAGCTAACTTAGGTTTAAAAGTAATCTGGCCAATGACGGTAGGATCCGTAATTAAATCCCCTCCACCAATTGAGGTGTGAACATAGTCAATTTGAAATAGGTCTATTTCGTTACCAGGATCACCATGGGTGTCATTATCAAAAACTCCCCAATTTTCTGGAACCTCCTGGCTTGTTTGCACAGGTTGTATTCTCGCTTTTTCAGAATCCAAATCAACTATTTCTAAAAATCGGTTATCGAACGAGAGAAATACAGCAAACCCAGCAATGGATTCTCCTCCCGGTTCAACAAGAATATCAACTTGAAACTGTTCACCAATCTCCGTTTTAAAAGTTGAATTTTTAGATCTGCTGTCACGCAGAGAGATGGTAACAGCACTTGTGGAACCAGCGGAAAACAAAACCAAAACTGCTAAAATTCGAATCGTCCACATAAGGCTTTTCCTCTGAAATCATGCCATTATTAGCTTAATGGCTACTTTCAAATCATCTAAATCGATTTTCAACTTTGCAATTTCTACTTCTCTTGAAACATAATCTATGGTATTTGTCAGATTCATTGGTGTTGGAATTTCATCAATCAGCTTTTGAATTTTACGAATTTCTGTCTTTTTGAGATCAGTTCGACTTTCAATCTCAGCATGGATTTCCGGCAGACTCTTCTTCTCCAACTTGACGCTGCTAATCCGTTTAGATTCGGTTTTTACGTTACGAGTTGTATTCGATTTCCGACGTGATGATGCCTTCTTAATCTCACCGGCTTCAAGCACTTTTATACCACAGTTTCTACAGGTTTTAGCACTGATACCATGAATTTTAATTTCAACCAAAAGATCACTAATACAACCACACAAATCACATTCTAAAAGGTTTTCGATACAAGCATACATCTCTGCTTGTACCTTGAGCAAACGATCTTTGTCACTTTTTTTTAATTGGCCCTTCCCACATATCTCAATAATTTTTTGAGCAGAGGCCTCAATATCTTGAAAAGATCTCATTTTTAATTGTCCTCATTGGATTTTTGTTCGCTAGTTGATTTTATGGTAGAATTTAGCGAATCCGTGTCAACTAGCTTTTGATCTCTATAAAGTTTGTATTCCATACTATCAGTCAGTGCATCCCAACTAGCTTGGATAATATTTTCGGAAACTCCAACAGTACCCCATTTATCCTTTCCATCACTAGCTTCAAGGAGCACACGAACCTTAGCACCTGTGCCCGATTTAGTATCTAAAACCCGTACCTTATAATCCACTAAACGGATTTCTTTCAATACTGGGTAAAACTGTTCTAATGCCTTTCTCAACGCGTTATCTAGTGCGTTAACTGGACCATCACCGTCAGCTGCAGTATGGACAATGTCTCCTCTTCGATCTATGAGCTTAATAGTTGCTTCTGTTTGTATATTTCCATTCTGAGATTTTTCCACAATTACACGAAATCCGATCAAATCAAAGAAAGACAAATGCTCATCGAATATCTTATGAGTTAGAAGCTCAAACGATCCTTCTGCAGCTTCATACTGATATCCCTCATTCTCCGCATCTTTCAATTTATTAAAAAGAGAAACAATCTCCGGAGAGTCCTTGTCATAGCCGGAATATTCACGCTCAATCTTCTTAATGAGTGTCCCTCTACCCGCTTGCTCAGAAACAAGAATTCGCTGTTCGTTTCCAACAAACTCCGGAACGATATGTTCATAAGTCAGCCGATTTTTGCGAATCGCGTCGGTATGGAGCCCACCCTTATGAGCAAAGGCAGACCTACCTACGTATGCTTGTCGCTCGTCATGGGGCAAATTGGCTAATTCGCTAATCAACCGTGAAATACTAGTTAAACGCTGAAGTTGTTCATCTTCGATACAATCGACTCCTAATTTTAATTTTAGGTTTGGGATTATAGAAGAAAGATTCGCATTGCCACATCGTTCACCATATCCATTAAATGTACCCTGTACATGTGTCACTCCCGCTTGGACAGCAAGAACAGAGTTAGCAACAGCAACTCCAGAATCATTATGCGCATGTATACCAAGTGAGACATTTAGCTCTGACTTCACAACACGTATTGCTTCTTGTATTTCTAACGGTAATCGCCCTCCATTGGTATCACATAAAACCAGACATTTCGCCTTAGCTCTTGTTGCTACTTTGAGTGTTTCCAAAGCATATTTGGAATTATCATAGTAACCATCGAAAAAATGCTCCGCATCATAAATAACTTCGCATCCATTCTCAACTAAAAATCCTATTGAGCTTTCAATGAGATCAAGGTTCTCTTCTGGACCAATACGGAGGACATCCCTCGCATGCAATTCCCAAGTTTTTCCAAATATCGTAACTGTTTGCATACCAGTTTCAAGTAACGCTGACAAATTTGGATCATCGCCGGGTTTCAGACTTGGATGATGGGTTGAACCAAACGGAACAACCTGTGCGTTTTGTAGCTGCATTGATTTTACTCGTCGGAAGAAATCAACGTCTTTGGGATTAGACCCTGGATACCCTCCTTCGATAAAATGGACACCAAGTTCATCTAGTTCAGAAATAATTAGTATCTTGTCTTTGATGGAGAAAGAAACACTTTCTCCTTGGCTTCCGTCTCTTAGAGTTGTATCGTAAAGCTCAATCACTCTGTTTTTCCTTAATTGCCCATTTTTTCTGTTGACATTAATATTCAAATTTCGAAAAGGATTTCGCCCAAAATTATCTACTCACTAATTGATTAAATGCAATTCTCAAATTCTAGATGTATAAACCATGGTAACTCATCTAAATCAACCAACTACCTGTTTAAGTAACAACATATATAAAACGACTATGATTCCAATAAAGTTGCGTATTCTACTAATGCCCAACCGAGATTCGTTTGTTGGGTAGCATATGATGGAACCAGCTCAGTTGACAAAATCAGTTATCACTACGATTATCGTCTCGAGAGAGATGACTGATCCACACTCATATGATAAAAATAAAAAAAACCCACCATCGCAAGCCTACGAAAGCGGGCATCCTCCCTATCCAATTTGATAAACAAAACAATAGGGTTACTTCAAAACCGATAAGAAAGGTAAGACCAACAAATGGAAATTACAATCTTTCCCAGTCATACTCTGCCTAGATTCTACCCAAAAATGACCTGAACGTCAAATAATAATTGGTCGTTTTACCACTGTGTAGATGGTTCTTCTACTGTCTCAAGGAGGCGTTGGATCACAGCATTTGAATCAATCCCTTCGGCCTCCGCATTGAAATTCGTGAGAATTCGGTGTCGTAAAACTGCGTAAGCAACAGCTCGGATATCTTCACATGAAGCATTGAACCGACCAAGCATAATTGCCCGTGCTTTGGCACCAAGAGTCAAATACTGCCCCGCCCGTGGTCCTGCTCCCCAACGCACCCATTTGGTAACAAAATCAGGTGCATCACTACCTCTAGGACGTGTTGCTCGCACTATTTTAACGGCATATTGGACAACGTTTTCAGCGATCGGCACTCGGCGGACAACCTGATTCAAGTTGAGAATGTCCTCTCCTGACATTACACATTCAAGATTCGGCTGTTCAATTCCAGTTGTAGATGAAACAATTTGAACTTCTTCGTTTTCCTCAGGATAGTCAATAATAACCTTGAACATGAAACGATCCAATTGGGCTTCTGGCAATGGATATGTTCCTTCCTGTTCAATTGGGTTTTGTGTAGCCAGCACGAAAAAGGGTTTGTTCAACTCCAACATATTTCCACCAACAGTTACATGAAATTCCTGCATTGCCTCCAGCAAGGCAGCTTGTGTTTTTGGAGGTGTCCGGTTAATCTCATCAGCCAACAAAACATTGGAAAATACCGGACCGCGGATAAAACGAATTTCACGCCTACCCGTAGCTTTGTCCTCTTCAAGTACATCTGTCCCTGTAATATCAGTTGGCATTAAATCAGGGGTGAATTGTATTCGTTTAAAATCAAGGTCTAGAATATTAGCGATTGTCTTAATTATTAAGGTCTTAGCTAACCCAGGTACACCTTCTAGTAAACAGTGTCCTCCAGCGAAAAATGCCATCAGAATTTGATCTATCGCATTTTCTTGACCAACAATCACTCTTTTCATTTGCTTCAGGATTGCTTCCTTCCCAGACATTAATTTATCAATAGCTTGAATTTCTTCTGTTGCTGGCATTTTTTCCTTATTATTTTTCTGTCTTTTTGTTTAGTAACACTCGTGTGTTTTCTTTTACTGATGCTACTTTAAGAATTTCGGTGATTTCGCTGAACTGGTTCGCAGGTATAACTGAGTTATTAAACTGAATTTTACGCTTAATGGATGCACTTCGCTTTTGCCTCGAAGTGGACACATCCAATACTCCAGTTTGATTTCGAATCTGGAGATCCTTGGGAAGACTTTCAATCTGAAACTGAAGAGGAAGACTGAAGGAAATGTTTTCTTCAAAAGTGGATGTTTTACCAAGAAAAATTGGATTCACACGCTGACTGCTTGTCATCAATTCAGCATAAGGTAGATCAACCCATGGAAGATTCAATACAAACTGACGCCCAATCGCAAATGTATAATCAGCACAATTCCAGTCTAACCATAATTTAAGCTGCGAAGCCATGTTATCCAAATTAGACGTATCTGCCCGAGTCAACTCCGCTCGGTTGTTGAGATTAATCAAATCACGCAAAAATTTTTGATTATTCCGATGTTTCAATCGGTTTCGAATTCTGGTGTTGAAATCCCCTGTAAGTGTTATTTCCTGACTCACTTTGACCGAAAAATCATCCATCACGCGAATTTCGGTCTTAATTCGTTTCAAATTCCGATCTGCAGTAGTTGCGGGGCTTTTCAAAAAACGATATGGTTGCTGACCTTGACCTAAGTTATTATCATCAAGATCTAATACAAGAGTCCAACGATCCTGATTCTCAGAGGGGAAATCTCCAAAAGCGCAATTCTCTGCTGTTGGGTCTAACCAAATTAAATCATTATTTTTTCCCGTTTCTACAGCCAAAATCATGTGGTTAAAATAAGAAAGTGATGGAATCTCACGAACTACACGCCTTGATTCTCCAGCTGAAATAAGAACTGGATAAGACTTGATACCAACTACAGCTAGCATCGTACGAAGCAATGTTGACTTGTCTTTACAATCACCATATCCTTCTTCCAAGATGCGCGATGCCGCATGGGGTTTAATAGCCCATATGCCGAGTTCAATTGCGACATACTTAATATTATTAGCAACAAAATAGAAGAGACGTTTAATCTTTTCTTTTTGAGTAAACGCACCATAGAGCAGTTTTTTTGTTTCCTGTTCAATAGCTGGGGTGACTTGATCCTGTTCACGAATTAATGTTGTATACCATTCAATTAACCTATGCCAAGAATCAAGTGAAGAAAGACTAATCGAATATGCAACATCCTGAATTGCTGGCATCAGTGGTTCCTTAGATAAAGCCGGTATATCAGCAATCTGAAAAGTGTAAGTTCGTGCGTGTGTAGTTCCAACAATATTCGGCTTGATATTTCGCCCATGTACAGCATACTGTAAATTCTTCTTGACTGGTATCTTTACAATTAATTGGTAATTCTTGATCGGCACTTCAGTCTGAAAATAGATTTGATGCCAGAAATCACCACGCAATAAGTGACCGCGAGCCCTAGAAGAATATTCGTAATCGATAATACACCCTTCTGACATTTCCGGCATGGTAAACTGCTGTAGCCTAGCATCGACAAACATGCCTAATTCAATTGCTTCAGGTGGCATCAAATCCTTAGTGATTTTTGATCTATCGAGATTAACCCGCTTTCCATCCTTCTTCAGAGTCCATGCGTGATGTATTGTAACATCATCATTATTGCGCATATAAGGAATGGAGACTGTCCCAAACTTTTCTCCGTCTCTATTCAAAATCTGTACAATACGACGCCTTTTGTGCTCATAACTTGAATCCTCATTAACATCAAAAGTATCAGACTCCCACAAAACAACTGCCATTGAATCAGGCAATTTTTTCTGTTCCCTAGCCCTTTTGACAATTTTTTCGATTCTATGTTCACCAACCGCTACAACCTGTTGTTTTTCGCTAACAACATCCCCTAGTGAGGCCTTTTCCCCACCACTACCGATCTGCGGATGTTCAGATTGGTAGCTCCCATCATTTCTATACCATTTTTCCACCAAATCCTGTGTGGTTGCAAAAACATCTACTAAAGGTATAGTCGAAGGTTCATTCTCTAATGTATCAGCGAAAAGATTAGAAAACCCAGATCGCGCGTGCCGTTCACGTGCTGTGCATGAGGTAACAATAAATCGGTTCTTTCCCTCTAGTAATGGAATTACTCGACCACTAAACGGAAAATCACAGATTAACACCATTTCCTTTACACTGACATTATTGATGAGTTTAGATACAGCTAGCAAAGACAAATCACGACCTGGTAAGTTCAACTTAAGACCTATCTCAGATTTGCTAGCATGCCCGACCCAGAATAATATAAACCGATCGGATGTACCAATATTGTGGGAAATTCTATTCAAGGTATTCTCAATGTTACGTTTTGTTGAACGGCCATCGACTATGGTAGGATCTTCTCCATTATCCTCAAACAGAAAATTAATCTGATCAGAGTCGTAACCATAGTTATGTACAAGTATGTTGTGAAAACGAGAAGTCGCCTTCCAGAAACGATCATAGAAAGATTTATCACCGCCAGCACCACCAATAATTAACACTTGATTGCTAGCAAACCCTGATTGGAGCAAAATAGAGGTGGAAACCAGAAAGACTACGTACGTCTTAAGCTGCAAAATCTGACAAAAGTTTTTCGTAAACACTAAATTTCTCACCTTCATGTTCTTCAGGGTCAACTAATTTAAGCCAAAGTGCACTATCCTTTTTGTCACCACTAAGTTGACGACGACTTCCCAAATCGGAAGGGTCTAAACCATTCCAGACAACTTCACCTGCTTGCATATAAATAAAATGACCACGGTATTTATCGACCAATCGTTTTCGATTTTCAAGATATGCCATGCCCTGTTGACACGTTGTTAACCTCCAGTTGCGAACTGTCTCCAATGAATCTGTTTCAACTGAGTCAAAATCAGCTAAAGGGGGTTCGACTTCACTCTCAAAGTCAATTTGCTCTAGATCAACTGTTCCAAAACCATGTTGAGCAGCAATTAGAATGTGATTACGATCTCGCTTGAACGGTGGAGTTGGCCAATCCGACTTAGGATCAGTTCCCATCAAGTACATACCACATGCATCTGTTGCAATCGGATGATCTCCTGCAATTATAGCATCACAAATTCTTCCTTCCCCACCCCATTCACGTCCTGATTGACCTGTTAAAGCATCAATAATATTCAGACACGGTTTTGTGATTAAAGCAAGGTCTGGTAATACATAGGACAACCTGACTAAATGATGATAATAGCTCCTAGTACGCCCTTCGGGCGGAATTATCGGTGGAAGCCCAAAAAGATTCTTAGTACATAATGTAATTCCCATAAAAGCATGGTTTTTCATTTTGGCAACCGAGACCACTGCATCAGATTCCTCAAAGCATCTGCTCAAAGTATATCGATTAAACATCAAACCTCCATTTGGTACTTCATAGTCGCTAAATGGTGGCAGACTCGAGTCAACAAACTGAACACCGAATTCCTTGAGATGATGTTCATAATTAAACCCAGTTGGCATAACGTTTCCATTATTGTAAGGATTAGTATCAGTAGCAATCAATTGAGCAGTAGTATGCTCTTTAATCAAACGCAAGGTTGCTCGACAAAACGCGTCATCTACCAATTCGCGACGCCGTCCTTGAAAATATTCAATCCGTTCGGGAGGCTTCATCATATTAAACTTAATAACAACCTTTCGAGCTTTCTCAATCTGATGCCATGATTTTGTTAATGGGTCTGTTGTACGTTTTAAGGTCTGATAAATTTCCTCTTCTGAAACTCGATGATTGCAATATGAAGCTCTTACTTTGTAATCTTTAATCATTCAAAAACCCTGTATCTTAGTATTCTAAATTAAAATATTGTGTCTAAGGTTATATCTGTTGTCAAGCAGAATTAGCTGCACACTAGCAGGAAAAATTTCCAATAATAATTATCAATTTTAACAGATTGACATAACTGTTCAAGGCAAGTAGAATGTAATTATGGATAAGACGACGACACTTGAAGAGATTGATAAGCAAATCAATTATTTACTTCAGATAAACAACCAAACCGAGTCACCCCAAAAGCAATCATTCAGAGACAAAATTGACCAAGCAGCCGATTTTGTCTCTGATCTTAGGTTGCATCAAGAGGATCATCGCGCTGCCGAATTAATTATTAAGCTCTATGATGCCTCTGAGATTGATTGGCCAACACGAAAATCTCTTGCTAAGGGGTTGCAAAACTCAGTTAATCAATGCGAATCATTTCAAGATCTTAAAAAAGTCGTTGAGATAGCAATTTCAATCCCGGAACTACCTTCTCCTTATAAGGAAAAATTAGAAAAGGAAATACTTTCTAAGCTAGTTCCATATTTACGAAATTCCTATAATTGTGATGATACAGTCAACTTAATCCACTGGGTCTGTATCCGGATGACAGACGATGGACTGGCTTTTCTGTGTCGACAACTTCTGGATTATATCGCAGACAACAACTTGACATTTTCTGCCTATGAAGCGGTTTTTGATTTAATGATTTCGCAACCTGCACTTCAGGAGGCATTACCCCGTCCCTGTGCGGAGAAAATGATGTCGTTCGTCAGTAAATCCAAAGATTTAAATAGTGCATTAGGTTTAATTATTGACAGCTTCAGACACAAAGTCGAGCCTTTTAAAGCACACTTGATTACTTTGTTACAACAGGAACTCTCTGTTGAGAACCTGTACTATGCACCTGAAATTTTCGATTTTCTATTACACTTAATTGAATATAGTCACCAAATCCCAAATACTTACATTGAGGATCATGAAGCGCTTCAGTTAACGTACGTCAGAGGGCTTCTAAAAATCTCTGAAACACAGACAGACGTTGATTATCTCCATTCTATCCTCCATGAGCAATCTGGAGAATTCAATGAGGCATTAAGACTGAAATCCCGTTTGATAATTAGCGTCTGGTCGATATTAGCACCCATTACTCGATATATCCCACATTCAAAAATTAAAATCACTGTTGATGCTTGGCAACTGCATACATTTCCTGAAGAAATCCTATTTCGTTCACTGACTGCCGTGTTTGATATCCTTCTACCACTTAATTTCGACAGAGATCGTCATTTGCAAATTTGCCGAAGTTTTATCAATGGTATAGGGCAACTAATGGATACTGAAAATAAAGAAATAGTGGGAAAAGGTGAAGAAATATTATTATGTGTCAAGCAATATATTTCTGGCGTATCTGATCAAGAATTCAGAGAATGGGAGTCTATATGTCAGCAAATCTGGCTATCCGATTCCAAGAAAAGTATGCCTAATGTTGACCGAGTTCGTAGAACCACAAGAAAAATACTTAAGGAATGGATCGGTGATATTTTCGACCGGGGAGAAAATTATATTGGAAGAACCGGAAGTTGAATCCGGCAAAACACCAACACCACAAAACAAATACATATATTTCATCTCTAGTCTTAACTAACCTTATTGTGTTTATAAGAATTGAGTGAGAGCAGGGGAAAACTACTCGCGATTGATCGCATGATATCCGATGTCGGATCGGTAGTGAGCTTGCTCGAAACTGATTTTTGACACTCCTTGATATGCCAAATTAATTGAGGATTCGATATCTGTGCCAATCGCAGTTACTCCTAATACCCTACCACCATCAGTAACAATTTTATCACTAATAAGTTTCGTTCCTGCGTGAAAAACCACCACATCATTTAACGCATCTGCATCATCGACTCCATGAATGACTTTCCCTGTTTCATAGTCACCAGGGTAACCTCCAGAAGCCATAATTGTGCAAACGGCTGCTTCTGATGTCCACTCAGCTGTACAAAGATTGAGATTCCCATCAACACAAGCATTCAACAACGGAACTAAATCGCTTGTCAGTCTTGGTAAAATCACTTGCGTTTCGGGATCTCCGAACCGAGCATTAAATTCAACAACCTTTGGACCAGTTTGGGTAATCATCAATCCGACGTAAAGCACCCCTTTGAATTCTCTGCCTGCAGCTTTCATTGCACAAATTGTTGGATATACAATTGTGTCCATTACCTCTTTTTCAATTGACTTTGTAATAACAGGAGCGGGTGAATAAGCACCCATTCCACCGGTATTGTCACCTTGATCCCCATCATGAGACATCTTGTGATCTTGAGCTGTGACTAATGGCAGGCAATAATCACCATCAGTTAGCACAGTAAATGAAGCTTCTTCTCCTATCATTAATTCTTCAATAACAACTTTTTGTCCCGAAACTCCAAAGTCGTTGTGAACTAGAATACGTTTTATAGCCGCAACCGCTTCTTCAACTGTTCTACCAGAAATCGCCCCTTTTCCAGCCGCAAGCCCATCAGCTTTGACAAAAACCGGCTGGTTTACAGTTTTTACATAATTGATCGCGGCATCGGCATCTACGAATGTTCGATAATCAGCCGTTGGAATAGAATTTTTTACCATCAAATCCTTAGCAAAATCTTTGCTTGCTTCAATAACTGCAGCTTGTTGAGTTGGCCCAAAGACGCGAAGCCCACGTGCCTGAAAAACATTAACCAATCCTTTCGCTAAAGGTACTTCTGGCCCAACAATAGTCAGAGTAATTTGATGGTTTTCCGCGAAATCGGCAACATGATTAAAATCACCCTCCAACGAAACATTAGGACATTCCGCTATCTCTGAGATTCCCGGATTTCCAGGGATACAATATACCTTCTCCACAAGCGAGCTCTGAACGACTTTCCATACAATTGCATGCTCACGGCCACCCGTACCAATCACAAGAATTCTCATACGCTATTCCTCCATTATAGAAACAAATCGATAGTTCAATTATACACATCCTGAAGTTACAACACAATTTTAAAGAGAATAGTTTTGAATTCATTTGGTTAGTATGCTATATTGGCAACAACTTTCCTCTGTTGGCCCAGTTCAGAATTGTCTAAGTAGAATATTTCTTTGGAGCTGTAATTTTGGGCGTTTTTTTATGCTAGTTCAGACTGAAGATCTTTCCGTTTTTTACGGCAAATCGCTAGCATTAGACAATATTAATCTATCTATTAATAGCAAATCTACTGGATTATTGGGACCAAATGGTGCAGGAAAAAGCACATTAATTAAAACACTACTCGGTTTTTTAATTCCCAGTAGTGGTTCCGTCAAGATTTTTGGCTCTTCTGTCCGTGATAATCCCATTAAAGCCCGACATCAAATCGGATATATGCCCGAAAATGATTGCCATATTCCTGATATGACTGGGCTCGATTTTGTCTCCTACATGGGAGAGTTAACAGGGATGCCAAAAGATGATGCGACGCAACGAGCACATGAAGTATTGCAATACGTCAATCTGGGCGAAGCACGATACCGTAAAGTTGATACATACTCAATCGGGATGAAACAAAGAGTCAAACTCGCACAAGCACTAACTCACGACCCAATGGTTCTGTTACTTGACGAACCAACGAATGGCATGGATCCAACTGGTCGTCAAGAGATACTTGAACTAATACGTGACATTTCAACACACAAAAATATAGATATCATTTTCTCCTCACATATTCTAGATGATGTTGAATATGTATGCGAAGATGTAATAGCTTTAAATCAGGGGAAAGTTGTACTTGCAGGAAACATGAAGCAATTAAAATCAGAACATCGACCCAGCTATGAACTCAAAATCAAAGGCAATCAGGAGGCTTATATTCATGCTTTAAGAAAAAATGATTGTGAGGTTGATATCCGATCCAGTGTAGAAATTCGTGTTACTAGCCAAAACTCAATGTCCATCAACAACAATTTATTCTTTCAGTTAGCAATTGAAACAGGTATTCAGATTCGCCATCTCGGCTTGGTGGAACAATCTTTGGAGGATATTTTTATGACTGCCGTCGAATATAGTGAACCAAGCTCTTTTCCAACGTAGGTTAGAACATAAGATTGAAAATCAGGAAATCCGGAAAAACACCCAGTGAAAGAAAATGTTTCAGCACAACTTATTAATGGCCAACAGATTGCAAAATCGATTCGAAACCATATACGTATTCAAGTAAAAAGACTTGACTTTAAACCAGGATTAGCTGTTATACAAATCGGTACCGATTCTGCTTCAACAGTTTATGTCAACCATAAGCAAAAAGATTGTGAGCGTGTTGGATTCCATTCTGAAGTTATCCGATTGCCATCAAATACTTTACAGGAAAAAGTAATAGATCTAATCCAACAACTAAATCTATCAAAACACATTCATGGCATTTTGGTACAGATGCCCATGCCTAACCATATCGACGAGCAAATAGTAATCGATTCAATTTTGCCCCAAAAAGACGCAGATGGACTAGGAACAGTGAATTTGGGTAATCTACTAATTGGACAAGAACGCGTACTCCCCTGTACACCAGGAGGAATTCTTCGTCTAATAGAAGAAACAAAAATCGAACTTGCAGGAAAGCGTGTTGTTTGTGTTGGACGTAGTAGACTCGTAGGTAAGCCAATTGGTTTGCTGATGCTGAACAGACACGCAACTGTCACATTCTGTCACTCTCGAACAATGGACCTTGGTTTAGAAACCAAGGAAGCTGACATTCTCGTTGTCGCGATAGGAAAACCCAAGTTTATTACTCCAAAGATGGTAAAATCAGGAGCCATTGTCATTGATGTTGGTATAAACCGTATTGGTAACTCTTTGATTGGAGATATTGATTTCAAAACAGTATCCAAAGTTGCAGGTTTTATAACACCGGTACCAGGAGGGGTTGGACCGATGACACGTGCCATCTTGCTTGAAAACACCTTAAAGTTGGCAACTACTCAGTTCGAGACTCTTTAAAATTCCCCCTCTCCATACCGTAAAGCTTAAGGACAATTGTGTCAATCAACTGGTTCGTTCTTACAGCTTGGCGTGAAAGCGGGTCTAACCTTTCACAACTGATACTGAATTCGTTTTCAACCGATTCCTGAAAGTTTCGGCTTGATACTTCTATAGGAATCATTTTCTGGTTTTTCTTGAGGACTGAGATTACTTCAGACAAGCTCGCATGCTGATAGTTTTCGATAATTCTCTTATTTTTAAGATTACTAACTGAAAAACTGATCTCTCGTTCCAACCATTTCAGAAACCCAGCTTTCTCTTGGTATAAAGCCAAATTGTCTGTGCTCATCTTTTCAGCCAAAAAAGATAACAAATCGTAGACTATATCCGCTCGCTGTTCTGAAATATGATGATCAACAAACCCTAACAAACAAGCAACATCATCTTTTTCTAAACATTTCTCGTAAAGCAATTTTGCCTTTTCGTAAAGCCGTTTCCGTTCAGTTGCCGGCGTTGTAAAATCTATAACGCGAATTGGTACCTTTTCTAAATACTGCTTGCTGAAACGTAAAGTCTTACCTCTAAATCTAGTGCAAATCCGTTTCAAGTACTCCCAAGCAAATTGAGAATTTAATAGAGCTAGTAAATAATAATCATCTTCAGCAATAAAATAAGCATTATTGATCAAAAAGAGTCCACTTTTATCCAAACAAAATCGACAGTTAGCTCCCAAGTCAGGAAACAAGATCTTTGACATCTCAAACTCTAGCGCGTAACGACAACTTCTTATTTCCCACCAATTATCTCCTTTGTCTCGCCTATTCTCCAATGAATCTTTGAAATGCTTAAGGTGCTCAAAAACTGCTGGATATCTCTGAATATCTACGCCGTTGACGGCCCAAATTAAAAAATAATCTTCAAACTCAACATAATACTCTCGAATATTATTTCCTGACACAAGTGGTTTCAGAATATCAACAGAATTTTCATCTTGAGCGATCAAGCTCTTTCGTGTTTCAGCATCGACGACGAATGCTTGGTTTAAACCTGTCATGACACCACGTCGAATCTTAGCTTGACAATAATCACCTAATGGAAGCGTACGGGCCTTAATATCAAAATCGATGTCATTAACACGTGATGCTATCCAATTCCCATCTTGAAGAGCATTTCTATCTAAGGAACGAGAGACGCGATGTACCTCTGTATCAAAAGAATCAAACTCAAGATTTTCAATCTCCGCGTATTGAGGCAAACAACTAGCCCTTGAGGGTACATTTTCTGTTAAAAGAATAGCAGCCATCAATGCTGTATTTTCGAAAACTGGTAAATCTCCAAAATCAATGATTTGACAAATTTGCACATCGGTTTCAAGATACTTCCGTAAATTCTTACCGTACTTTGAACGAATAAACTTATTGGACGTAACCACTCCGAAACGACCACCGCCCTTTAATAAACGGTGTGATCTTTCCATGAAATATACATATAAATCTGCTACACCATTGTATGTTTTATAAGTTGCTAAGTATTTTTTTTCTGCACCGATCTCTTCTTGCCTGAGACAAGGAGGATTTCCTACAACCGCTGAAAAACCGCCGTTTTCCTTTAGGCGTCCACCTCTATCTCGAAAGACCTCTGGGAACTCAATTTCCCAATGAAAAAAACAATTTCTCTCTGCAATCTCTTGGGCCAAAGCAAAACAAGGTATAGACTCGATCCCTTCTAATTCATTGGTTTTTAGCATATCAAGTACCGCATGATAGTCAGATCTTCCAACTTCATTTCCAAAATAGCAACTCAGCCAGAGATTGGCAATTTCTTTGTAAGGGTGGAGCATAATTTCAGCACTATCAAGCCTCTGTTCTTTCAAATCAATATGAACTGCTTGGCTGCTTTCTGTTTCCTCAATTTCTAAATAGTTTTGAATCGCACACGCAGCAGTATCCGTAAAATCGAAGGACAGATTCAGTTCAACCTGCAGGGCATTACTAGGCATGATTCTTCTTCGCTTGTTTTCAACAATTGGAGGATTAGCTAAATCTGCTATCTCAGCACCAAGTAAAGAATTTCCACAACGAATATGATGATCTAGGAACGAAAGCGGCTCGTTTTTGGCTACTGTATGCAGCCAAAGAGAAAGCTTCGCTAACTCTACCGCAGTAGGGTCAAGGCTCACACCATAAACACACGATTCGACAACACGCCGGCGCCAATAGCTAATCTCTGAATCAATCTCAGAAGGTAATGGTGTATCGACACGCCTGACAATCTCTTCGGCCAGGAAATCAACAACCTCAATTAGGAAGTACCCACTACCAACAGCTGGGTCCAGAACTTTTAGTTGCAAGATATCTTCGACATTCTTTCCCTTACACAAAGGTGCAAGGGTCTCTTCAACGATATATCGGCTAATATAATCGGGAGTCTGGCCATTACGAGCACTACGTTTTTTTGCTTTTGGCCGGATAAAATCAACAATATTATCTTCAAAGATAGGCTTTAAATCAAGCAAGCTTTGATAAACATTCCATAAATGGCGAGCATCTAGATCCCTATAAGCAATCCGTTCACCATCCTCAGTGTAAGTTACAAGATCCAAAGCCTTAGACAGTGCTTGATTTCCAATTTCGTATGTTTCCAGAAACGGATAACGTTTGGCACTGAACAATCCACCATTATATTGAGGAATAAATTCTTCCCAGCCATCATTGATAAGCTGAAACAAACCACGTAAACGCGACCAATAATCATTCATAGTAGGCAGGATATATCGCTGCTCTTCAATACGTTGATGCGCATCAGCTGCCAGTTTTGACAAACTATGATCGTTGGCATAATGAGGATTATCAATTGGCAGAAGATTCCGGCTTTCTGAATGGAGGACAAACAGAATTCGGTACAACAAAATCAAACTATTCCCATGCACTTGTTGAATTAATTCTGGTGAGGCTTCGAGTTGGTTGCGTGAGAAATCTAGAAAACCTTGCATCAAAATTTTTAATGCCTTGTAGACACGAATCTCAAGATCCTCAGAAACGCCTACTGTGTGTTCCTTGCTTTCTGTATAAACTTGATCGAGAAAAGATGTCCCCCCATGATCAACCACAAAGGCTTCACAACGGAAAAAGTAGTAAAAATAGCTGAATGAATCTAGATCAAATTTATCTGCCTCTAAGATATCTTCCAAATTAAATTGGTAAAATTGATCTAACCGATAACTAGTATTCCGATGAAAAAGTCGCCACTGCCGGCCATTGGTTAGAATTCCCCAAACCCTATCGGTTTCACGCAGATAGAAATCAATTTGGAAACTTGGATTCATGTTGGTGAAAGCATCAGAACCGCTCCTATACTTGCGATCTAGATCTCTGGACCATGCTTTTGCATCACCAATAGCAACAGCCGTTTTGAAAAAAGATCTTGTGTTTATACGAGATTGAGAAAATTCAAACGCATCTGAGTTGGGAAAAAACACATAATCGGGCCTCTTCACGCCTTGAGATGTTCGAAGTGTTGGCTGAACTGCAAAATGGTGCCCAAGGAGCTCTAGCACCGGACGAATGAAATTCCCTTCAGTTTGCGCTTCAAGCAGATTCGACTTGATCAACTTAATCTTTTTATATAATCGCTGAATTTCATTGAACGTCAATTCAAGTTCAAGGGCATTCTTTTGATCAAAAAAACTTGGAACAATAAAATCCAGATAATAATCTGAAAAAAGAGCTCGATTTATAACATAGTTTGGCATATAATATTAATACTTGTTACGCTTTTGTTACCAATTGTTATACCTTAAGAAAAAAAATCACATTATATGAAAACAAAATTCACAAATGTTACAACAAAAGCAAAAAAAATATGCGACACATCGCACGCACATCAAACTTTGAGAAAACCTATTTCAAGACTATCATTTTTCGAGGCAGCCCCACATTGTTAAGCATGTAAAAATACATACCACTCGACACCTTCTCGCCTTGCTGATTGCAACCATCCCAATACGCCGCTTTACTTTTATTTGTATAGACACCTTTTGCACAGAAACCTAAATCGAGTTCGCGAATTAAATTCCCGTTTGTGTCGTGGATCTGTACTAACACTAAGCAGTCTTCTGCTATCTCGAACGGTATCCATGTTTCAGGATTGAAAGGATTTGGATAATTCTGATAAAGATTTGTGTTTGAATTCTGGTTTTCAAGCAAAGCGATAAGAGAATCAACAACATCTTGCGTTGCAAGAAATCCATTGCTTCGATCGGCCCACGCCAATTTGAGTTGTAATTCAGACTGTATCCTTCTGAGAACAGATAGCGAACTGACAATTGGCAGAGAACGAACAAGCTCAGGTGAGGAGAGCATACTGTTTTCCCCCAAGTGATTACCAATTAGAACGATATCAAAAATATCGACTTGCTTATCTTGATTCACATCTCCCGACAGGGCCTCTCCCTTTTGTCCCATTTGATTTCCAGCCAAAACTAAATCAAAGATGTTAGTAGTGCCATCCTGATTAATGTCCCATAATGGGAAAAAATTCTTAATTGGAATTGAAGCATCAACCAAGTTAACAGATATTGGATTTGCATTAGCATCGGAAAAGTCTACCGTCTCGAAGGTAATCGCTGCTGTATCTGCATCCTTCGCACGGAATTTAATGTTGGCCAATATCCCGTTACCGCTCATACCTTCTCCACCCAATCGATATATCGTAATTTTAATAAGACTATTTTCTTCATCAATCGTTAACTGTACAGGTCGTGTATCTGCATCTCCACGCCTAAGGAATTCCCCTTCAGACACGGAAATTGCATCAATCTGAACCGGGTTGTAACGAATTACAGTACCAAAACCTTGCAGACCTGCAATATTTTCAACCCGCATCACCAGTTCAAAGACACTTCCAATTTCAGTAGGCAGATCACAGCGTTGGCTAGTAGTATGGCACCTATCTAACAAAACAGTTGGTTTGGATGGGTCTATAGCTGACTTCAACTTAACCTTAATAGGTGAATCAGCATAAAAGACAACACCATCATTTCGAACAGCATGAGTATAAACAACATAATCACCTGGAGTAGAAAGATTATCATAAATACCACTATATACTTCGCTCCCCCCGGTTACGAGTGAAATTTGCTCAAACTTCAAATCCAGCCATTGAGTAATTATCTTTTTGGAATTAAATGGAGGTGGAACGATAGTTGCCCAAACCTCAGTAATATCAGGGTCTGGTGCCTTGACTTCGATGGTCATCAACTTGGTTTCGGGCGACAAAGTACGGTTTTGTGATATCATTTCTATGAGAGGGGGGGACGTAGATCTAACCTCAACTGGCATAGGAATATACAGTGGAGAGGCCACTGTTAAATCCCGGGCTTCATTGGCTAAACCGTTGCTGTTGCTATCAATCTGAGGGTACTGTAACCGATAAATTGGTGTAGATTGTATGGTGTTACGAGCAGCAATAAATGCCTCACCGATAGTTTTATTTGCTTGAATTTGATCGAAAAACAGGCGCGAAAAAGAATAACCATTGACCATAATGCGATTTTGCCGACTACTGTGTGAACTCGTTACAATTGTGCGGTTTGTAGATGACAGTACAGGACTACCGTCGCGCGACTGGGTGATAAAATTACCGCTATAACTTGATTCAACCATTATGAACACTGGTGTTTCATCAGGAACAACATCCAGCCAACTATCAAGAAGATCAGGTGTTAAAATATGCTTATCATTTAGCAAAAAATCGGAACCAAGGTTTGCAGAAATGAGATAGAGAAACAGAGGTGATTGTGAACCTAATTGTGGTTTTGCCCAAATACTAATTGCTTCCTCAAGATTAACAAGCGTAGCGAAATCGTCGGCATTAGCTGTTCTATTTGGTTCTGAAGAGAAAAATTTAATGTCGCTTTCAGGGTCGAGTCCACGAGTAGTAAAAGTGTAATGAACAAATTCTGCATTTACTCTGAAGGCATCCCAAATTGGATTAGTCTGCGAATTGCCTCCAAGGACAATAATAGCTTTACCAACATTCATCATGGCCACATAGACAGCAGACCCTGATACAGGCAAGTACGTTGCGTTACCACCATAATTAGCATTGATGAACCAACCACCTGCTAGATCAAATGCTAAATTGAAAGAAAATTGCCCCGATTTGTCCGTTTTTACATCCTTAATTAAACTGTCACTACCATCTGGTTTATTGATTGTAAATTGCAACAATTGATCGGGAATCTCGGGGATAAGCTTACCTTGGATTTTTTTTACAGCTCCAAGGCGTGCGGTTTTCTCACCTAAAAACTCGATTTTAACTGAAACATCACTTGCGTTGATAGAAACAGTACTGGATTGATCTATTGCCGTATTGAGTCTAAAAACAACAGGCACATTAGAAACTTGATCCCCGTCTTTGATTGTATATGGTATGGTGTATATACCAGGTGAAGTTGTGCTTTCAGCCATCGGAAAATTGCTCACACCTTCAATTCCATTAATAGAAACGGTTGCCTTACCACCACTTGTTCCAACCAATTGAAAAACTAAAACATCATTGGTAATACCAGACGCAGGCAAAATCGACGTAGATTTAATTCTTTGGCTTGCTTGATCGGGCTTAGTGAGAGTAATGGTCATACTGGTCTGAACCACATCATCAATCAAAACACTTACCACATTAGGGCCAGGGAGCCTACCTGCTGTATACATAGCAATCCACACACCTTTATCTGACTGAAATAGAGCTTCACCAATTGCACCGTCCGTGACCTTTAGAGTTGGTTTTTGGGAATCAATACGATTGCCGAAAATATCAACAACACTAACAACTACTACTGAAGTAGACACTCCGTCTGCAGGTAAGACACTTGGGTCTATAGTAAGAGTTGTCGTATCTAAAAATGTAGGCAAGAACTCCACTTTTGCTGTGGCTACGAGAGGAACTCCTCTTACATTTGCGGTGATATATTTGGTTTCTGATTTGGTTGATGTAACCTGTGCTACCGTTTTACCATACAAATTAGTTAAAGTTTCGGATTGAGCTATTTCGTTATTTGAGCCACTAACGTTTATCTTCGCTTCTTCATCACTAATAGGATTAGCAAATTGATCCATGAGTGTAATAGTTACTAGGCTTTTAGCTTTACCATCAGCGACAACTGGCGATGACGCTGTAATCAACGATTGGCTCTGACTGAGCCTGCCAGGAATAAAGGTAATTTGTGGTTTTTCTATCAGCGAAATACCACTGCGAGCCTCTCTAATAGTCAGAGTTTTGATTTCCGCTTTCTTACTGGCAATTTGCCCTGTGGTGCGCCCATTAATATTCGTTGATTCGGTTGACGTAATCGTATTTTCAGTTCCAGTACTTATAACTTCAATAATCCTATCAACAACAGGATTTCCATATAGATCTATTAACTGAACCTCAATATTGGCTGTTGATTTATTATCAGCAGCCACTTGAACTTCGCTAACAAGAACCGTTGATTTCTCAGGATGTGGATCTCCAGCGACAAACTTGATAGTAATTGGTACCAAAGCAATATCACCAATAGTAACTGTAACAATTTTTTCTTCCGCCTTGACCG
The DNA here is from genome assembly GCA_002709695.1 of Candidatus Poribacteria bacterium. Lineage (GTDB taxonomy): Bacteria > Poribacteria > WGA-4E > WGA-4E > UBA9662 > UBA9662. The sequence continues at coordinate 17,733 of PAQF01000024.1, read as the reverse complement.
ACCTAATTTCAGCAACAGCTTCGCCATTTACATTGGTAGGAGAAGTCGGAGAAATAGTATTACTAGACCCAGTTGCAGTTACCAGAAAACGTTGTCCAACTACAGGAATATTCCGAATATCTTTCAGAGTCACATATATTTTTGCAGTCGCTTTTCCATCAGCAATAACTGATTTGAATGGAACCAACTCAACGGTTGAGAGCGAACGCGACAATGATACATCTCGAAGCTTAATTTGCAGATTAACTATAGCACTTAAAGCTTGTATTTCAGCCCGAGAAATCTTATGGCTTCCTTCAACAACCAGAGCACCTTTGGCATCCGTAATTCGTATTCTCAATAAGTCATTGGTTCTAGCTACAGGCCCCCCTGTAGTACTAAGGAAGTTGACAATATATTCACCTTCAATCCGTTTTCCTAATGTTGTAGTACGTGTTAGGTTTCTACTTGTATTTGTAACAGCAACCGTCAGTCCTTTTGCTGCAGGTGTTCCATCAGGTTGTTTCACTTCACCAGTAACAGCAAAAATGAAGGTGTCATTTTGGGCAATTGTCGCAAACGGAAAGAGCGCAATAATGAGACAAGTGAAGGATAGTATTTTTATTCTGAATAACACTTAACTTTGGGGAAATACCTTTTAAGCCTTAACGAAACACGAAAACGACCTGAATACTGGATGTTTGAAAAAGCGCTAAATACAATAATAACACATGTTCTTCTATACGCCGTAGTATTATAGCAGGATTGAAAAAAAGATGGTATACAATTTCAGTCAATTTTTAGGATTATTTAGGAGATAATTTGATTAGAAACGATACTGAGTATTTGCAATCAACTTCAGATTCCTGACAAATCAATTTGCATCTCAGTTAAAGTGTCCTGAACAGCAGATAAAAGCGCATGTATGTCCAACTTAAAAAGGTAACCAATTGATCCAATTCTGAAGCAATTTGCATTACTAACTTTACCTGGATAAATTAGATACCCACGATTACTCAAATGTTGATAAAAACTACAAAAATCAAAATTGAGGTGGTTTGGCGAAATAAAGGATGTAATGATATAACTTCGGTTAGCAGGCTGTAAATACAGCTCAAAACCAATATCCTTCATACCGTCAACTAGTATCTCGTGATTTTTTCGGTAACGCAGAGCACGACCTGAAACTCCTCCTTCAGCTTCAAGTTCAATTAAGGCCTGATGGAAAGATACTAATGCATGTGTTGGAGGAGTAAACCGAAACTGCCCGTCCCGTTCCAATCCTTGCCATTGACTAAAGAGGTCTAAGCTAAGACTTCTAGCATATCCCTGAGTTTTTTCCAAGGCCTCTGTTTTTGCAATAACGAACGAAAAACCTGGAACTCCCTCAAAGCACTTATTGGATGACGAAACTAAATAATCAATATCACAATCATATAAATTTATAGGAACAGCACCAAAGCTGCTCATAGCGTCAACAAAAAATTTGCAATTAAAATCCCTGACAATTCCCCCAATTTCTTGAATGGGATTGATAATCCCAGTGGTTGTTTCACAATGTACAACTGCGACATGGGTAAACCCTAAGTTTGTTTTAAGAACTTTGTTGATCTCATCGAGATCGGGCGTTTTTTCCTCAACTCCTCTAAGAACATAGCAATTAATATTTAGTACATTCGCTATTTTAGCAATCCGTTCTCCATATGCACCATTGGCAATTACTAGTAATTTTCCATCAGGGGGGATTGTTGAAGAAACAACAGCTTCGATTCCAAAAGTACCACTGCCTTGCATAGGAACCACAGTGTATACATCCGGAGAACATGAACCTATTTCTAATAATTTTTGGCGAATTTGGCGAACGATTTCGATAAACGCAATATCTCTAGATCCCAGATCAGTTAACATCGCTTGTTTAACAGTACTACTTGTTGTTAATGGACCTGGAGTGAATAACACTTTGTCTTTATTTGAATAAATTGTCTTCATGTCTTTACCTGTTCAAGGTTGAAATAAATAATGATAAAGTTCCAATACGTTCCAACCACCACTTGTTCTTATGAAATCCCACAAGTCCTTGAACCAAATAATAATCTATTTTGTTTACCTATGATCTATAAAGCTAGGACCTTAACAAATTTCAAGTTACTAACACAATAGGCTTCTTATTCTTCATAATTATCGTTATTAATGTATTGCTCGATTTCGTTATGGAATTTATTTTTGGTACTCCTTTAGTCTATTATTTAAGCATCAATTGTTCCCTTTTTGTTAAATAATTAGCCACAACTGGTCATACTTCATCTTATTGCAAAGATACTGTGTTTTACTTCCTAGAAACCAATGTTCAAAAACAAACCTGCAGATAAAGTATGTTAAACTATTCATAGTCAGGATTTGGTAATTAAAATTGCTCTCACAATTTCACGAATGAGTTTGCTCATCATATAAAGTGGGCAAAGATTGGATATTAAAAAGTAATTCAGAGATGAAAAACGAAACCAAAGTCCCCCTAGATCTCTCCCTCAACGAGTTTGTCAATGACACCAAAATCACATGCAAAATATTGCTAGACGACGGGCAAATTCCCAACAATCATAAACTTCCTCTTTTGATTTACCCAAACGCATTTAACATTTTTGTTCACGATCCAATATTGATGTGCGAATCATTATTCACTGCAAACAACTGGCAAGGATGTTGGAGAAACGGCATTTTCAGCTATCACCACTACCATAGTACAGCCCACGAAGTTCTCGGTATCTGTTCAGGCAAAGCCAAAGTGAAATTCGGTGGTAGAAGCGGTATAATACGTTCTGTCGCACCCGGTGACGTTATTATCATTCCAGCAGGAGTAGGACATAAAAATTTAGGTGCAAGCCCAGACCTATGTGTCATCGGTGCTTATCCAATTAATCAAACACCTGATTTACATAAGGAAACAAGTACATCTAACTTATACAAATACAATAGGTCAGAAGTAATTCGGAACATTGAAAGTGTAAGCTTGCCATCAATGGACCCAGTTTATGGGGAAGATGGCCCACTTCTCAAATACTGGAAAGCTTAAATTCTTATGGGGTTCTTAGCATTGACTAGTTAAACGAATTATCCGAAGGTAAAAGATTCTCAAAAAACCGCAGTGCAACGATTAACAACTACTGAAGAACTGTTCCACATAATACAAGCTGTTTACTAAAATCGCAACTTTCGATAAGGTCATTACACTATATAGTCAGCAGTAAAATAATTGAAAAATCGCATGTTTTCCCAACAAACTGCAACAGAAGAAAAGACACTATAAAATAATAAAAAAAGGGACCTATTACTTAAGGTGCAGAGAACCTACGACCTTGTGTCCTTCGGCTCTTCGAAGAGCACACAAATGTGAGCGTTTGCCTGGGCCAAATTGTCTGGGTTTTCCTCCAGTTGCTTAAAACCCCAATGGGTCCGCATCGCAGCCGCTTTGGCACGATCAAGTACGGGTTGTTGCAAGGTGTCCTGCTCATCAGGACAAAGATGTCGCATCAACGGCTGCAAATCGACGGGCAACGCAAGATACTCCGAGTGAGCCAACGGCCGGCAGACTGTATTGTATATACCACCTGGAGCATAGTCATCAACAGACAACCACCAAGGGCACCACCGGTTTACGACCGCTACTCTATCTCGGCCGCTGGAATTGTGCATAGCAGACGCGTGCCAGCTTCGCGAGTCCTGGATATAGACGGACCCCGCAGGCGCCGTTATTTGCATATCTCCAGGGATAGGTGCTGTGACCGTAATCCCGTCGGATGGTCCTCTTGGATTACGTTCATCCTTATGCGATCCAGGAACGACCCATGTACCACCAGAATTTTCATCCACGTCAGTTAAATACCAGATCATTACCAAACACATAGCTATATCAGGAAAAGGCTGGCGGATGCAACCAGCGTTTTCGGCAGGATTATCTCTGCCATATGCCGAAAGGTCATGGGGCCAGTCTGTGTGCCACTCACGGGTGTCTACACGACCTCGGTATTTAACTGAACCAAAACCACCTAAAGTACCATCAGGCTTATCAGTTTCAATAATACGAGTATGCAACTGGGCAATCCGTAAGTGGTCATCTAAAACCTGACGCGCCACAGCAGTAACCACAGGATTTGCCAAATGCTGAGCATACTGCGGCATCCATATAATGTCGTTAGGAGGTTTTGGAGAATGTCCAACACGACGTACCGGTCTCAATTCTACGTTGTTTGCTGCTGCTCTTTGTTCAAGTGACTCCTGTACACCAGACTCTTCTTCGCTAAGCAGTTCCTTTAGACACTTCATGTTTTGGGTGATCGTTGATTGGGCGGCTAAAATCTCTTCACGAATAGCATCTACACAGTCAGCAGGTATTACATTGTCAATGACACAAAATCCATACCTATTAAGAGAATCGACCCCTCCCTGTATCACTTCACCGAGGGGGAGTGTCGAAGCATTAAACGCGTAAGCCCTTGTACGAGCTAAGTTTTCAGTGACAGTTTCCGTACTACAGATCATTTTCGCTAAGAGATCCCGAGTATCCTGCAACTCTCGTTCCAAGCTTGCGACTTTGGTTTGCAATTCGGAGATGTTCATTCTAAAAAGCCTTCTAGTGATCAAGCCTACATAATTTCTACATCCAACAAGTCGATATTCAGTTACCAATCAAAGGGTATTCCAAAACGTAGGCAAACATAGTAACAAAGAACCAAAAAAATATTATCATAATACTTGGTGTTGTTTCTAGTTAATGTTTTCGCATTTCCATCTCCTCAATTTAGATACGCTATTGTTTTCCACATCGGGCATTTTATTATATAACTTTTTTATCGTTACTTATCCTTCCTGCTAACTGTTAAGATTGAGGAGATATCAGTTATGATCAAAATCAGCTCTAAACTATCTAAGCCTATTAGAACAAGTGTCGAAACATTTATTCAGACTTCCTTTTTAAAACCGTCGTAATTTCTTGACAAGAAGACAATTTCAGCCCAACTCGTTTTCGGCATAACTTAGATCGCCAGCCCACAGACTTTGCATCTCCAAACTCGTTTCTAAAAGATCATCGAGTGTCCCGATAGATTCAATTTCACCATCTTTTAATACTACAATTTGGTCAGCTCGGCGTAGCGCCGGTCGTCGATGAGACACAACTAGACAGGTAACTTGGTGTTGAGCATCTGCAGTATCCGCAGTTGTAAACACTCGATCCCACAATTCCTGTTCAGTTTCGACATCCAAGGCAGAAGATAAATCATCAAAAACATAGAGTTCTGCCCGACGGGCAAACATTCGTGCAGCAGCCGTCCGTTGCATCTGTCCTCCAGAGAGCTTGACTCCTCGCGGGCCTACAATTGTTTCCAAGCCATCATCCAAAGTCGGTAAATCCTCTTCCATAACACCCAATCTAACAGCGTGGTCGATTAATTCCGCATCGTCCGATAAACCCATCAAAATGTTGTCTTTTAGAGATTCGCTAAACAATCGTGGTACTTGCGGTGTATAAGCACATCGAGGCGGGACGAAAAAATCCTTCAGTTCGCTAACAGTTTCACCGTTCCAGCAAACCTGTCCTGATTGGATGGGGAGCACACCTAACAGAGCTTTCAACAAGGTAGTTTTGCCTGCCCCGATCTGTCCCGTAATAACAGTGAAGGAACCAGCAGACAATTCTAAGTCAAAATTCTGTATACCATTCGGAGAATTTGGATATAGATAAGTTAAACCTTGGACAGTAAGATTATCCAGTCGGTCTGAAGGTTGACGTGCAGGAAGCACAATAGACGGTAAAGCCCCGCGCAAGAAGACAGGACTATGAGCCACAAGATCCTCAGGGTTCATATCTTCTACTGTACCAACCATGCGAGTGAATGAAACTTCAGCCCGTTTATGTTGTGCCATTATAGTTCCTATTAATGAACCGCTGCGAGCCACCGAACCAACATAGGAAACAAATAGGTAGAAGTCTCCAACCGTGAAGACAGACGACCGCATTTTCTCCACTACCAAGACCAAAATCACTCCTGTTGCAATCTGGCCGATGTTGTGGTTAATAGAAATCAACAAATAGTTGAACATATTGTCGATAATGGTCGATTTGCGACGAGCATCATTCAAATACCTATACTGATCAACAACGTCTGTCTCGGCATTGTTGACCTTAATAGCCAGAATTGACTGGAACATCTCATTAATAAAATTGGTTGATTGTTCCGTAGCTTCACGTTGTGCTTTTCGGTACTTACCGATAAATCTGCGAGCCACGTTGACAACAGTAACAATGATGATGCCCGGAACAACAGTAGCCAACATAATAGTCCAATCTATCTTTGCCATCCAGTAAACGGCTAGTCCCACAAAAATCATGTTTCCCCAAAGATGGATATACTGCTCCAAATAAGAAACAATGGCACGTGTGTCATCGCGGAGACGGTTGGTAACTTCACCAGAAGAACTAGCTACCTGTTGAGGATTCGGAACGTCTAAAATGGCCTGGATCAGATTCTTCCTCAACAAAGTATAAATTGAAAATCTCCAGCGAGTCCAAAAGAAAACGGAAGAAATCAAAACACCTCGATCTCCCAAATCAACGGCCACGTAAAATGCCACGATGGTCCAAACATTCAACCCCGTGTTTCCATCACCAGAAAGGGCATCGAAAAAGTATTTCATCAACAACCCCACGACAAACGGAACCAAATCATCAATGCCTCTTAAAAGAATAGTAACCAAAAACAAACCTGGCCGATATAGCAACAACCGCCAAGCAGACTGCCATGTGGTCATAACAGGACCTCTTTAGATGCTCGTGATCGTTCGTTTGGTAAATCTTTGTCTTCGAGTCCAGTACTCAGCAATTGGGAAAATCGGGATTGTGGGTCTGCTACGAGTGAATGCCGATCACCGTATTCTCTAATATGACCATCTTCCAAAATCATTATTTCATCTACACGTTGCAGGGTTCCTAAACGGTGCGCAATAATGATACTCGTTCGATCTTGCAATAGTTTTTGTAGCGCAAGATCAATTCGAGCCTCCGTGGCTGGATCAAGTCTAGATGAAGGCTCATCCAACACAATAATAGCAGGGTTTTTCAAGAAAATCCGAGTGAAAGCCAGTAACTGAGCCTCCCCTGCCGACAACCCACTACCTCCAGTCGACAGCATGGAATCAAGCCCTTCAGGTAATGACTGGTACCAACTGGTTAATCCTAGATTATCAATGACGGATATGATCTTTTCACTGCTAATTTGATCGTCAAACAAGGTCAGATTCTGTCGCACTGTAGCATTGAAAAGTTGTACATCCTGTGTAACTAAACCGATATACTGTCGCAAATCAGACTGTTTCAGATTTTGAATGGGAACCCCAGCAATCTGGATTTGTCCTTGGTTGGCCTCATAGAGACGAAATAGTAGACGAGTTATAGTCGTTTTCCCACTCCCGGTGCGACCTAGTAACCCCAAAACCTTTCCTTCATCCAATTCGAAAGAGACATTGTTAAGAACAATTTCGTCCTTAACATAGCCAAACGTTACTTGGTTGAAAGAAATCGCAGGGGTAGCATCAGCATGTCGACTTGCCTCAGATTGTGGAGTTAGAGACTGAGTTCCATCTTTAAGGCTTGACTTAGTATGGTATAACTCTTCAATCCTTTTCATACCTGCCGTAGCATGCTGAAGTTCGTTGATTCGTCGGCTGATAGTATCAAGTGGCCCCTGTAGCTGCCTCATATAAGCAAGAATTAAGACAATACTCCCCAAAGTGAAAAGGTTATTTTGATATAACCAGATGCAAATTCCCATGGCTAATGCGTAACCTAAAGCAAATAGAGCTCTTGTCAAGGATCGAAGCAATTGACCGATGATATCACTCCTGAGGTTGAGTTGAAAAACCTCCTGAATCACCTTGAAAAATCGCCTCATAGTATAGGGAACCCCACCATTAGTGCGAATATCTTCTATACCACCCAGACGTTCTTCAATAAAACCGAATAGTTTGGCATACCCTTCTCGCTCAGCAGCGTAGATCGGCACCGCTACCGATCTAGTCAGATTAAAAACATACATGGAAATAGCAGTGAAAATGGTCATAGCAGAGCCAATTCGCCAATCTTCCAAGAAAACCACCAGTAAAATGAGGCCTAATCGGATTCCCCCCCCAAAAACGTCTATAACTAAAGCCGAAAAAAATGTGGCTAAAGCAGTGGTGTCACCATCTACCCGTTCAACCATTTCCCCTGGGGTTTTTTGGTGGTGGAAATTCATATCCAGAGACAAACAGTGTTGTGCCAAGTCACCTCGAATTTGATTGGTCGTTTTCCAACCGATATCTTGACTCAAGTAACTGGTGACCAGCCAAACAAGTTGGCCTGCCATGCTAAGAAATATAAAAAGCAAAGCCGCCGCCACCAACGGGTCTTGTCCCAACCACTCAGCTAGTGGAAAGAGAAAGGATCGTAGAAAATCTTTACCAGCCTCTAATTTGTTAGTGGCCACATCGATGAAAAAGCGCAGGACCTGCGGGGAAAGTAGCGATAGGAGAATACTAATGGCCATAAAAATGACCAGCCAACAGAAACGGGATTTTAAAGGACTGAGATGTTGCCTCAGCAGTACGGCATATTCGCTGAATGAAACACGTTCTATTTTATTCGGCTTAGTTTGGTTAACTATTTGCAAATTGGTTCCTACTAGCTTCATAACGAAGCAAACTAGTATAGGCTGATCAAATCTTTAAGCGGGCTATTTGGATCAGTGCGTTTTTGGTTCTCATATTCTTGACTGATCCAACGTGCCCCCGACGGCTTGCCAGGGTTCCGATAAGCATACACAACTGTCCATCGAGTATCACTATCAGGCCGACGAGCCGATACACCATGTGCAGCATGCGTCCACATCAGAATCACTGTTCCTGCTGGAACAGACAAATGCTCGATTTTCAATGGTTGCTTTGTAATTGGGTGCTGCTTACCTAACATCCAACCTGACTCAAGTTCAGCATCCGACTTAGCATGGATCTTCGTGTCTCGAAACAGGTGACTGCCAGGGACAACAGCCAACCCACCATCGTTGATCTCAAAACCATTGACATAAAAGAAGATGCGGATGAAACCTAAAAGGGGGTGGTCTTCAGCATATCCATGGCTGTGCCAGTGAGATCCTCCATTACTACCTGAGCGGTTGAGAGTAACACAATGATCATAACGAACTTCTTTACCAAGCACGTGGTTTACCAGTTCCAACATCTCCGGGTGAGTGATCAGACCTTCCAAAAATGCATTGTACTCAGCAGCAAAACGGTTAGGTTCATAACCCTCAACACGTTCCAAAGATTGAATATGAGCTAAAGCTTCTGTCAAAAGTACTTGGACATCTTGGGTTAACAAGCCTGGATAAGCTAAATGCCCATCTAAATCCATACGTTGGCGTTCAGTTTCGGTAAATTGGTAGGAATGGAAAAGTTGATCGCTCATATATTCATTCTTTGCTAGAAATAAAGCTTGATTATCTTAACATGAGAAATGGTAAAGTCAAGGCCAAATCAGTTGGATAATCATTGAACACTGATTTTGAAAGCAGGAAACACTTAGGCTTCCTCAAACGTAAAGGCATTGCTATGTTTACAATTCTTACTCAGGTTACAATCAATTCTTCATGGAGTAATACAAGTACATGCTGAGTCATTTGTTAATCCACTTCACAATTCAAAGAGCCATATTTTCAATGGTCTGAACAAGGTTTTGTATAATATAAATATGAACACGTTTCCATCACTCAGAATAGTATAGCCAAAGGGAAGGACAATAAACCTAACAAACTTATCTTGTTGACAATTTGACCTATTTACTTCAAAACAAAATGGTGATAGAATGTTGTGCCAAGTAAGGCAATCTAGCATTTAGAAACTCCCCCATCTCTAGGTTGATGCTGAAAAAAACACATTCTCAAACCATCAGCGACCGCCAAAATTCATAAAAAACTTCAACTGTCAACCTACAACTTGATGACCAAAAGAGACCTGATAAACTAGTATCATCAAAAAATTTATAAAATACAAGGAAATCATATCATGTCCATAAAATTCGCTAGAGTAGAAAAGCTGTTTAAAAGTCCTGGCTCCCACCCCAATGGCCTACAGGCTACTCCCGATGGGCTGTGGTGCATCGACCAAGCTGATAATAAAATTTACCGCTTGGATTATCAAACGGGTGAAATCCTTTTTGAAGCTCAAACTGACACGGTAAGCTCCAGCGGCATAACTGTGGGAAATGATTATCTGTGGATTGCCTCTACCTATGAGAACAAAATAGCCCAATTAGATCTGAAAACTGGTTCTACTATAGCTAAATATGATTCACCGGGATCCGGCGTAGTTGCCTTTAATGAAGATCAAGAAAACCCTCAATCTACTGGTGCTCACGGTTTAGAATGGCGGGCAGGCAAGCTTTACGTGGCATCACCACCTTCTCAAATGATCCATGTTATGAACCCCGCGAATTGGGAGGAAGAATATGCTTTTCGTGCTCCAGGACTGCGAGTGCATGGATTAGCTTGGGCCATTGACGGCAGACTCTGGGCGGCAGATACCTCTGCGGGCACTATCTGTTTGTTAGATCCGATTTCAGGACGAGTTTACGATGTCATCCGTGTTGAAGCACCAACCGAAGTCCATGGTATGACTATACATGAAGGAATTCTATGGTATTGCCATGATACCACCTGCGATATTGGCCGTCTATTATTGGAATAAACAATGGTTGGAAGTACACACAGATTGATAATATTTGTACAGTAGACTCTCTAAAAAAGCCAATCAGAAACTAACAATAAAATGTATGAGATTTCTGGGATGTACAGAGACTAACCGCAAATAGATGTTACCCAAAGGTAAAGATGCATTTCTAATCAATGTCACCAAGCTTCATCTCCAAGTGTGCTTTAACTATGTGTTGGTCTAAGGCATATGGAATGAGGTGTGGTTGTCTGCCAATTTTTGAGATCATGTTTTAAGTCTGCAACGACAAAACACATCAACTATCTAAAGATCACTTAAATCTATCTCAACTGGATTTTGAGTAGCATATCTTGGGAAAAAATCATTTGAACGCTAAATTTATATTAAGAAACCAGTGTTCTAAAGAGACAGCTTTGGTAAGTATATTAGTTTACTCGGCAATGTATGGAGTACTGGAATATATTGCTTTCCACAGCCCTTACTACAACGGAGCTTTAAAAATCTCTAAGTATTTCCCTAACATGTATTTCTACTGGACATTCATGTTTATCACAGCAGTTGGAATTACTTTTTTTCTTTGCCAGAATTGGGTTTCAGCTTTTTGGTCAATGTGGCTGTTTCCTGTAATAGAAGATCTGTTTTTCTTTCTCGCGTTAGCAATTCATCAGGATTCCTTCCCATTTCCCGTCTCGAATTGGTATGACGATGCTTTTTATATAACTAAGTTTATTCAATTAGGACAAGCGACAGAATTTTGGCCATATTTCCCTCGATTTTATTATATTTTACCCTCGGTATATTTAATTGGTCGGCTGTCTTTTTGGCGGATAATGACAGATTTTCATGGCAAAAAAGACAGCAATACAAAACCAGTAAACGAATACATCTAATCTAATCCAAGCAGTACTTCAACAAACGCTTAATTGATTCAAAAGAATCATGCTGGAACCATAGTAACCCAAGCTTCTCTTCGTTTGAACCGACTGATAGTCTTTCATAGCAAATAAGTTTAAACATCAACTGTTCTTAGAACAGTAATCATTTTTTAAATAGCATTGCTCATCCATTTCCACTGTAAATATTTGGGTTAGCTCTGTTCTCTTCCAATTCTTATCCTAGGCGACAAAATCAAAAACATTAGCGCCTCAACATTTCCGTAACATCTTTTTAGTATTATTTTTACCGTTAGAAGTGTAGAATTATATAGTTTTGCCTGATTTCTCGATCCATAAAAAATCAAGCACTACTATAGCAAAAAGTAACATTAAGGGTAGAATCTTTGCGGTGTTGCGGATGATTGCCTTGGTAAGTTTCGTTCATGCTGAGGATGTTGAAGAATTGCTCGTTGCAAGTGTGCAGGAACTGAAAGATCTCAAAACTAAGAAGACCATCTAAAAGAAAAGCAAAGCGGCAATGGCTCTAATCCCAATTATAAAGAATAGGCATCAAGATTTAGTTGGGTCCTTCTGATTTCTTTTCAATAAATCTAGATATTATTTGGCACTTCAAAATATATGTCCCGATGACTCATGTTTTCAAATTAATTTGTTTTTTGCACCAGCACAACAAGGATTTTAGCCGTTGCTACAGACGGCCTTCCCTCAGTCTTTGTTCATTCGGATTTACACCATTTCTCGCTCATAGCTTGAAGTTTTTTTGCTTAGCCAAGCGATTGCTGTAGACTCCCAGCTGATTACTGGCATTCTGCTTGTTGATACCAAGATGATGATTTTGAAACAGCTAACTTAAGGGACTAAACAATTATTGAAACCCACGTAAAAAAATCATGTACAGGGAATGAATTTAATTAGGAACAGCCATCGGAAATTAGAAAATAAGAATCAGGCACAGAAGCCTACACAACGATTGGACGAAAGGTAAATGAACCTTGATTGAAAGTTTTTGGGCCGCTATGGTCGCCATTTCATCTAACAAACTGAGGTCTTTGTTGACAGTCCTTGGTATTGTCATTGGTGTTAGCGCTGTCTTGGGAATGATTGCAGTTGGAGATGGAGCTAAGACCATCTTGATCAACGAAGCAATAAGATTCGGTGGAGCAGATAATTTCTCTATATACCGCAAAGGCTGGATTCGTAAGAACGATCGTTGGGTTCCAAACCCCAGCCAACACTATTTTAAACTGGAAGACGCAGCTCTGATCGAATCTGAATCGCCATCGGTTGAAAATGTGACCTCTTGCGCTTTGCGACATAATGGCCGCGTTCAATCATCTAATGGCAGCGAACTAAGGGGTGTCTCTTTCCATGGCATCACGCCCCTATATCCTTTTACACGTGATGTACCAGTAGTACTAGGGCGTTTCCTAACTGACGAAGATGTTGCCAAAAGATCGAGAGTTACTGTCCTAGGTTGGGACTTCGTAGAAGAACTATTCCAAAACGAGGATCCAATTGGAAAAGAAGTTAGACTCACAATGGGGCAAAGAGGCAGAATGGGACAAAGAGGAACAATATCCGAAAGATTCACCGTTGTTGGTATCTTATCATCAAAAGGGGTAAGTATGAGGCAAGGATGGAATCTAGATGATGACCTCTATTTACCTATAACAGCCCTTCAGGATCGTTTTATTGGCAACAACTATATTGATTATTTCTCAATTAAGGCTGTAACTCCAGAAAAAGTTCAACAAGCCTCTAAAGAAGTAATGGAAATTATCAAGAAACACCATAATGTGCAAGAAGAGTATTATGGCACATGGATCGCTGCCGACTTTGCCACTGGACCACTGGACAAAATTCGTGTAGTTTTACAAATTTCCCTAACCAGTATTGCTTTTATCTCTCTTGTTGTTGGCGGTATCGGCATTATGAATATGGTATTGGTTTCTGTTAATGAAAGGACCCGAGAAATTGGGTTGAGGAAGGCACTAGGTGCTAAAAAGCAAGATATTTTCTTCCAGTTTTTGGCTGAATCCACTATTATGTCCAGCATCGGTGGCACTATCGGCATTATCTTGGGTTTTTTTATAGCTTATGGTATTTCAATAGGTCTTTCCCATTTTATCACTCTTGTGGATAAATGGCCGATGGTATTTCCTATAAAATGGGCAGTGATATCCATTCTTTTTTCAGCTTCCATTGGTATCGGCTTTGGGCTGTATCCTGCTATTAGGGCTTCTAGATTACAACCAGTTGAAGCCTTGAGAATAGAATAATATCAGTACAATGATTTAAGATCCTATTTTAGAAGAATCCCAGGTTAAATGATGATAGCTTTATATTGGCTTTCCTCTTCCAAATTTATCATTGACAACCCACTTATCCATTATATAATCCGTTCTTTAGTCAAAACTGAATTCAGTATGAAACCATGATCAATGCTCCAAAGAAAGAGTTCCAAATTTTGGGAGTGTTTTAAACTATAATTAGCATATTATTTGATCAATAGTTTTCCGCTGATAACTTTAGAATAGCATTTAAGCTAACTTCTGTTAATAGTTACTACTATCCATGTTTGTCTGAAAAACTGAATTTTTCAGACAAACATGCTAAAATCGCCTAAAAACGAGAGGTTTGCTGTTAGTTACAGCAGTGATGTCGTCTATTAATTCTTTAAACCAAGTTTCCGAAGAATATAAATTGGTGTGGTCAGATGAATTTGAAGTTGACGGGGAACCAGACCAAAAACATTGGGTCTATGAATATGGTTTTGTCCGTAATCAGGAACTACAATGGTATCAAAAAGATAATGCATTTTGTCAAAAAAGGATGCTAATTATTGAGGGCCGACGACAACATAAACCTAACCCCAATTATCAGAAAGGAAGCAATGATTGGAGGAAAAACAGACCGTCTGTGGAGTATACTTCTTCTTGCCTCACCACCAGAGGTCTCCATAGCTGGAAATATGGTATTTTTGAAGTCAAAGCCCGAATTAGAACCCAAAATGGTCTCTGGCCCGCTATATGGTTTCTTGGCGTTGAGGGTGAATGGCCTAGTTGTGGAGAAATAGACCTGATGGAATACTACCAGGGGAATATATTGGCTAATGCCTGCTGGGGCACGCAACAGCGCTGGCAACCCAAATGGAATGTAATTACAAAACCACTTTCATTCTTTTCGGACCCTAAATGGCATCAAAAATTTCATCTTTGGCGAATGGAATGGAACAGCCAAAAAATTCTACTCTCAGTAGATGGGATTTTACTCAACACCATTGATCTCAGTCACACAATCAATGCGAATAATAAGGGGCCCAAAAACCCATTTCACCAACCTCATTATCTTTTGCTAAATCTGGCTATCGGAGGCCAAAACGGAGGAGATCCCACTCAAACACCGTTTCCATGCCGATATGAAATTGACTTCGTCCGGGTGTATCAGAAAAAATCTTAGCACAAATTAATTAAGATCCTTTAAAATGCACCTTTGATAACCAAAAAATGGGGATAGGTGGTATGAGTATCGAAATACGAAGTGCTAAACTTACCTCAGCGTTGCTTCTAACATTTATTATTTCTGGAGTATGGAGTGCGGAACCTCCTTTGCCTGATGGACGTCGTTTTCGTCAGATAGTAGCGGATAAATATCCGACTCACGTTTACATTGGCGGCACAACCGGTTGGCGCAAACGTCCAAACGGTGCTGGTGTGACTATAGATCGTGAATTTAGTTACGTAACACCTGAAAACAATTTCAAACAGAGAATAATTCAGCCACGACCCAATGCCTGAAATTGGCAAGAAGCCGATGCATGGGTTGAACACTGCCATAAACAGCAGCAAATCCTACGTATCCATGGACCAATTGGACCTCAGTGCTCAGCGTGGACTAAGGATGACAACCGAACAGTTGGAGAGTTGAGACAAAATTTAATAGAATTCATGACCGCTTTGTGCCAACGCTACGATAAACATCCACACGTCAAGTGGATAGACGTAGTAAACGAAACCGTTCTACAGAATGGTAAATGGCATCATGCTAAAAATGGCACTGAGAAATGGGAAAACCCATGGACATTTCTAGGCAATGATACCAACCATACTCTGAATCCACCACGATACATCAAGTTGGCTTTTGAGCTGGCTAACAAACATGCTCCAAATACAGATTTAATTATCAATCAGCATGGAGGCATGGAAAAATTAATGTGGCAGAAAATTAAGGCCCTTGCCTCCTATTTGCGCCAACACAACTTGCGGGTTGATGGAATTGGTTGGCAGGCACATATTGATGTTGGTTGAGAACAGGAATCCAACAACATGAACAAGTTGGATGCATTGATAGATTGGGCTCACGACAATCGACTATCTTTTCACATAACAGAGAACAATGTTTGGTTAAGAAATGATAAGAAAGATTACCACGCTCAAGCCCAGACTTTTGAAGCTATGCTGAGACTACTGCTAAAGAAGCGAAATGGGGGTGTTGTTACTTGGAACGTATGGAATCTTAGTGATAGGGATTCATGGAAAAAAAAGAGGAAACTGGAGGGATGCCTCTTTGACCGAAATTATAGGGCTAAACCTGCCTACTATGCTTTACAAAAAGTACTGGAAAACCCTCCTCAAGCGGATTAACGCATAACTAGTTCGTTTGGACCTTAAGAAAATCTAACCTTAGTTACACCATTTCCAACCATTAATACAAGGGGCTATTATAAAGTGAAGATGCCAAAAACATTCAGATGGTGAAAAAAGTGGTTTTTAAAATACCATTGCAATAACTGGCAATTTTAAAACAGAAGCATATCAACTAAAAATGGAAGACTCAGTTGCTAGCCGTCCTGTCTATTTATGATTGCATACTTAACTTGGATTAAGAACCCCAATTATGGTTATCACCACCTATTTACTCTGCACTATGACCATGGTATAATGCGTCATCTGAGTTTTCAGTCCAAACTAAGTCATGCAATAGATCGCCTCCCACGAGTCTAATCTCGATCTTAACCTACTAATATAGGCAAACAAAAACTTCATCAAAAATCAGTTCGATATTATTCCCTAACCTAACAATAGCAATTAGAATTAGCCAGAAAAAATTAGATACAAATATCAACATTGTTCCTTTAAATTTAATGACACAGATAAGACTTCACAAGCTGAAATACTTTAGTCTTTAGAAGGAGAAATACAAAAATGTCAACAACCCATGGTTCAATCATATTTGGATACGATGTAGAGAGTGCATCCGAAGCAACCAAGGGCTTTTTACAAGGTGCTCAACAATTGCATCAAAAACACAATGTACCTTGGACCATCTATGTTACAGGCCAAACACTATCTGCACGTGCTGAAGATATCCGAGAGGTAATGGATGAACCACTACTGTCAATAGGTCAACATACTTTCAATCACGTTCTCTTAAAGTCCATCTATATGCGTCCAGATGATGGCAAACCTATCCACGGCAACTCACCCAACTTTTTCCATCAGGGGGGTACTTTAGAGCAAATTCAACAAGAAATCCACAGCACGCAGAATTTAATTATCGATTTACTAAAAATTGAATGCCAAGGCTTAACTGGACCATGGGGCTACTACCGAGGGTTGGTAGATCGACCAGATATCCTACAAATTTTATCGGATAATGGAATTAAATGGATTCGAACCAATGCCCGGGATTACCGTGATTGCCAACCAACGCCTTTTAGTGAACAACCATTTTTCTACACAGATCAAGGTTTTTCAGAAATATTAGAATTGGGGGTTCAAGGATACCAAGACGATTTTTATTGGGACCGATTTGATGATCGTCGATTCGGTGATTCTTACCAAGATTACCTTTTTGCTATGTTGGAAAAAGTCGCTGATGGAAACCTGGTTTGGAATGTTTGCTCCCACGACCATGGTACGGTAGACGTCGAAACCTTCTTCCAAACAAAAGGAGCTTGGATTGAGGAACTGATTATCCGAGCTAAAGACCTAGGTATCCGTTTCATCTCACCTCCCAATTTATACACTGAAATGGCAACAGTCTAAATTGATTGCCAAATAAAAAAACGCGCAAAAAACGAATGCGTTTGTTGGGTAAAATT
>PAQF01000023.1 GCA_002709695.1 Candidatus Poribacteria bacterium | reverse complement strand
GCAGTTTCAGTGTGTCTTGCAGGATTTTGATAATTAAGATTATCGATAGTGAAATGCCAATTTACACTCAGGGAAATATTAGATTACTACACACCCATATACCTAAAACAGGCGGCACGTCCATTACTGAGCAATTTTTTGCGGCAGGATGGACTATTACTTATCATAACAGGTTGGAAGTTACCAGGTCCATTGATTATCCAGAACCTTCCCAACACCTGCACTATGAATTGTTAGCTAAATCTAAAGTCTTTGATTTACCTTTTGAATTGGTTTTTATGACCTGCAGACATCCTTTTAACAGATTCATTTCAGAATTCCTATTTAAAAATAAAAGGATTGAAATGGACTCTAACCGAAATACTGTGGTCACATTAGAGAAGTATTTTCAACATATTTCCACGCGGATTTCAACTTCACATGCCAATAATCATGTACGAAAGCAAGTTGACTTTTATGGAGAAACAGTTGATTACATCAAAAAAACAGGAATCTGATGATTGGAGATTTCTCGCAAAATATATAGATGTATGCCGTATCCCTCAAATCTATCAGTAGTACTACAACTTGTCAGAGTATGAATATATCAGAAAGGAAGTCGAGAAATTATATGAGGAAGATATGATTTTTTTCGGTTATTGATCGTAGGTTTGAGGTATAGTTTGTCTGATTCATTGGTTGAGAGTACAAATACGCGTCTCGATTCAATTTCCTCTGATCTTTCCCACATACTCCATCAGCAAAATTTCTAGCTAACGATTCCTAACTATCTCTAATGTCTAATTTAACTTTATGACTGATATATATGAAATTATTGGAAGTGTACCTCAACTTTCCAGAGGGGCTTTTATTACTCTGTGTCTTGTTAGTTTTTTCACTTCTTTAATATCTGCTACATTTGGGCTTGGTGGTGGAGTAATGTTGGTGACTATCATGGCATCATTACTTAACCCCTTGGCTGTGATACCTATTCATGCCGTAATCCAAATGAATTCAAATTTATTCAGAGCAATAATGATGTGGTCTCATATCAAATTTATTTGGATGTTACCATTTGTCATTGGCACTGTAGCAGGTGTCTCAATTGGAGGCCAAATAGTGTTTGCCATCCCTAAATATTTACTCCAAGGAATTATTGGTTTTTTTATACTCTATTCACTCTGGGGCTTTTCCTCCAAGGCGATTAAACCTTCTTGGTTAAACTTTATTGGAATTGGAGTTATTTCCTCTTTTGCTACTATGTTTGTTGGTGGTACAGGTTCATTAGTAGCCCCATTTATCAAAGCCACTACTGATGAACGTCGTATGACTGTCGCCACGCATGCCGCTTTTATGTCATGGCAACATGGGGTGAAAATTCTGACCTTCGGATTATTAGGATTTACATTTTCACCTTATTTTCCACTAATAATAGGGATGGTTCTATTTGGTATTATAGGTACATGGTGGGGAAAAAGCATATTAACTGGTATGAGAGAGCGAGTTTTCGTCCTTGCTTTCAACGCAGTGCTAATACTATTGGCCACAAGGCTAATCTACCAAGCCGTAAGGCTCGGGCTATTTTAGGCTTGACAATATCCCTGTTTCATCAGGTATTTGAGGCAATAGCTATTTCGTTCGATGAAGGTACTTAAAAATTAATCACAAGAGCGGGGCAGGACAAAGACTATTGATGTAACCTTCTATGTTAGTATAACCATCGTTATCTGAATCACTAGTAGCATCACTAGGATCTGAAGGGTCTAGTCCGTTAGCTTTTTCCCAGTTATCTGGCATGCCGTCTCGGTCGGTATCCCAACGATTTGGTCTCTTCTCCACAAGATATGGATCCCATCCCCCTACTTCGCTTTGCGAATCGATCAGTTTTCCCTCTTTTGCACGGATGTTGTCAATGATACGTTTGTCAACATTATCTCGTGTAAGTGAACATCCTGAATATTTTAGACAGCTGGCGTAAGCATCTATTGCCTTTTGGGTTCGTATGGAAAATTCACCACAATCAATTTCATTCTGCAATTCCCAATGCTCACGCGATGTGGACATATAATTGCCTGCGTTAGTGTAGTCTATTGCTGTGAAATTGTCCTGATTAAAAGCATCTGGCATTTCTTCGAAGTAATTGTCCTCAGTGAAACCTTTAGCATGAGTGGTATTATGATCTTTAATACGAAAGGGGTGGACTGAACTGTCTATTGTGCATGGTCCGGGTCGATAATAATTGCCGATAACATTTATCTGGACACCACCCAAGTTAGTTTGTCCGCTCCAATTATAATTGACACAGTTACGAAAGTCCACAATCCAATTTGCTCCTCCTTTCTCAACACCCGAACCAATGGTTGGATGTCGATTACGAGAGGTCGTATAAATGTTGTGATGAACGGAGGTATTGCCAAAACAATCGCGCAAGGAAGTTGCCATCGCATGTGCACCTTTGCGATGGAGTGAGCGATTTAGAGCTTCGCTGTAGATCAACCACTGCAAGGTCATGTTCTTGTTGCCTCGATAGTCGGAATTGCCGTCAATTCCCCAACTTAGGGAGAGGTGATCGAGAATGATTTGGTCATTATAGTCAACAGTCATTACATCTGGTCCAGATCCTTTTTCTTTGTTTTCGTCACCCAATCGTACACGTAGATAGCGTACGATAATATGCTGACTATTTTTGATAGAGAAATTTTGATCCCGCAATGTAATGCCTTTGCCTGGTGCTGTCTGGCCAGCTAGGGTTAAATGGGATTTTTTCTTAATAGCCAGTGGGCTTTTGAGCATTATAGTACCTGCCACTTCAAAGACAATGGTACGAGGACCTTGGGCACTCTGAATACCATAACGTAATGATCCAGCTCCAGCGTCCTTCAAATTTGTAACACAGTAAACATCTCCGCCACGACCTCCAACTGTGTATTTCCCAAATCCTTCAGCTCCGGGGAAGGCAAGCATTTGGTTGGCACTGGCCAGCGCTTCATAAATCCAAACAACCGACAAGAGTAATAGAAAAATTCTTTTCACTTTAATCTTCAAAAGATTTTATTTTAGATCTTTACCGCAAATCTAGGATTGGATTATTAGACAAAATACCGATTCAAACAGATGTAATTATATCACATACCGGCTATTTTTTTATAATCTGCTAGTACTAAGGATAATTTACCACCCAATGGAAGAGGAAATTGGGAGGTTAGGGAATTGGGAAATTAAAGCAGGGAACCAAATGAGGGAAATCAGGATTCCAAATATGTTATGGCAGTGTATCTTAGGTATCCAGATGTCATAAGGGATACAGGTCAGAAACTGGTATGTAACTGTGTCACGGACGGATAATCCTCTGTGTATGTATTCGGCATAGCAGATACAATCTTTAGAATAGAATTTCGTCTTATGAAAGAATTACGACTCATTCTGGTTCGTGACTTCGTCGAACATGATACATTGGAAATGTACCGTACCCTTTTGCTAATGGAAGTGTTCCTACGTAGTCACAAGTGATTTCAGAAACGTTAGACGATACGATTAATGCCGCAAAGTGTTCGCTGGCGTAAACTTGCCCTGGAGGTGTAATGGGTTCTATTCGAGCTGCTCGATTTACATGAGCTCCAGAGAAATTGATTTTTTGAATCATCGGGTCTGTAAAACGATACACTGGGCCACTATGTAAGGAAATACGCATGTTCAAAGCTGCGGAAAGTCCACGTTGCTCCCAGTTGGTATCACGAATGAGATCTCTAGTGGATAAGGCAAAATGAGCAGCTTCTAGCACTGAGGAGAAAACGAAATAGAAAGCATCTCCCCATGTGTTTTGATGCAGAGGTTTATAAGGTGACCGTTCGATTTCATCAGCAATATGTCCTACAAACTCTTGAACAAAGAAGGGGACATCTTGTTCAGTGAGTTTACTAAACCCAACAACATCAGCAAAAAACATAACGCGGATTTCCTGTGGAAAGGCTCTCATGATTTCTGGTGCTACTGTTGATATGTTGGGTTGCACCTGAGGGTCGTTACCTGTATTTGTTGGCATTTCCACTATTTCAACTTGCCTGTTGGATTTTTTCCAGTGTTGAAGCATAGCATAAGTTTCGCCTGGAGTATCATCTGATTGTCCATCCCAAACAGCCAAAGCTGTTAAGTTTGTATCGTAAACTTTAGACCTAAGCTTAGCCGCCCCGTCCAAAATCATGCTGGTGAATTCCAATAACACGGTGTTATCAAGAGCAGGGTAATCGTTGGCATAAATAATACTATTTGCTTGTGATAACACCTTTTCAAACCGATCTTTCCAATCCGCACCGGGAATCACGTCTACACTGGTTTTAATATATGCTTCTTTTTCAAAGGGCATGACAATGTTAATTTCCGCGTTCCGTTCTAGCATTGCCTCTAAGAAGAGGATATCAGCACCAGCTGCAGCACATGCATAGCCAATTTCTGGATCGAGTTGATTTAAACGTTCCATAATCCGATTTTTGACTTCAGTTTCTAGGTGTGCAGGAAAACGTGAAGAACTAAGTGATGGTTGGTCGATTCTATGCCCTGAGAAAACAACAATTCGTGGTAAAGCAAAGCAGTCATCTAACCAATCCGGAGCTTCCCCGAGATGTTGTAAAAGAAGGCGGGCTTGTTGTCGTGTTGAGTTGAGGTTTGCGAAGTCACCTTTCCCCAATTTGCCAGCACTTGAGTAATAAGCTCTTGCTTCTTCCAGCTTCCCCAAGATCAGGGAGACTTCGCCAAGTGTAGCATCTGTCCAATAATTAGGTTCAGAACCTTCGGCTGCCTTGAGGCTGAGTTGATAAACGTGCTTTCCAATACGATGCGCATTTTTTAAGTCACCTCGAAATAAGGCAAGGGTAGCAGCATTAATACCTGGATAGGGATCTCCTGCTTTATTGTAAGCTGTTTCATAGGCTTCGTAGGCCAAAAGGAGTTGTTCTTCCCGGGCTTTCTCATTACTCTCTTTTTGCCATAGATCTTTGTGCGTTCTTCCCAAAAGTGACAGAGTTTCGAAATCATCATGGCCGTCTCGGATTAGATTTTGAGCTATCTGGTTGGCTTTAAGTGGAGATCCTCCACGAGCGAGGCCCAATCCAAGCAGTTGTTGCAACTGAGAATCGCGAGGCCAAGTTTCCAAACCTTCAGAGAGTATGTCGTAAGCTAGCAGGTTTTCAGCCATACCCAAAAAACGTTTTCCTAGAATACGGTAGGTATCAGGTACTTGTTTCCACAGGTCTTTCACCCTTGTCTGCCAGATTTCCTGAAGTGCGCGTGAATCAAGGCTTCGATCCTCCATTCGGAGGATAATTTTTCTAGCTTCATCTTGATAGCTAAAGTCACTATTATCAGCTGTCGGTGGGATTATTTGGTAACCTAGATGTTGTATCGTCTTTAACGCTTCCATGGCAGTGTTGCGGTCGTATTCTTTTTCGGATTCTGGAAGCTGATCATAGGGAACAAGGCACGGGTGCTTCAAGGTTTCGTCATTACGAACTTCTCCATATGTCCAACCATCTTTAATTCTGCCTTGTGCCCATATCTCATGGGTATTTTCAGAAAGAAGTTCAGTTAGGTCCTCTAATTCATTAGGCAATTGAACCTTTGACGTATCAATGGGTTTTGGTTTATATGTCATAAAATTGCCTCAAACCAAGATGAAAAGCAAGCTGTTAAAATATCGTTGTACGTCGTTGTACGTCGTTTGTAACATGTTATTATCGCGTGTTTTTTTATTGTTCTGAACGACATCCTAAATTAAAATTGCAACATGATTTCGGTTATACACAGAATTTGTGTAGACTAAGGGGCCTAGTTGGGGACCTCTATCTATTCCAATTTCACTGGCAGAATTAGCCTTCAATATCTTAGCCCTCCATTGATATAACTGATAAAAGCTAAACAAGGTTTCAACCTCATATCCAAAGTTCATGGTAACATAATGTCAGGTAAAGCAATTTCTTTATCTCTTTAATTTCTAAACTGGTTTTGGTGGAAATTTAAAATGTGGATTGAAAGGAGATTCAGGATGCCAATTGGACAAGTATCATACCTACAGAATTTATCTCATCTTGGTTTCAGCAAAATTGTATCGATTCTGATGACTGTATTTGGCGTTATGTCATGTTTTCTGACTACCAGTAATGCCCGTAATTACTATCCAATAGCCATAGGAAATAATTGGGTTTTTCGTCAGACGGACGATCAAGAGACCAACCGAATTATTGAAATCAGCAAATGGACTAAAGAGATGATGCAACCTGAACAAGGAGAACCGCTAAAACTACCAGGTAATTTACGACAGGAAAGTATGCGGGTCATTTTAGATCGGATAGAAACAGAAGGGCAACAAGCTGACCGCAATTGGAGAACGCCGAAAACTAAACGTTTTGTTTTCACTAAAGCAAATGGTATTAAACAAATTGCGTTGAGCTATGAGTTTTCGCCAAGGAACAATAATAGACAAGCCTGGATGATGACTTTTAAGAACGAACCTCCCCAAGATTACGTTCCCAACTCGATTCGTTTGGCTAAAAAGTGGACCGTGGAGGGAGAACACAACAACGCTCGGTGGGGAAGAGTCATCTCAAGGAAAGTAGATCGGGAAGTGGTTAAGCTTGAAAATGTTCGTTGTCCTGCAGGAACTTTTCGAAATTGTCTTAAAGTATCAGAAGTTCGTGTTTTTGAAAGAGGGGGCGTGGAACGCCGTGGGTCGTCTGCTGGGTATATTTGGTTAGCTCCTAAGGTTGGGCCTGTTAAAATGAGTATGCCGATTTGGAGAGGAGGAGAAAGAATCTTTGAATTGGTTAAGTATCAATCGTCCCTTGGTGTAGAAAAGCAAAAAAGGGGTTTGTCACTAACTTGGGGTGCGGTAAAGAAGAAGCCTTGATTATTTAATAGACTCTAGTTTAGGAAAGATATCTAGGTTTAAGCTGAAAGGAAAAGTTCAATTGATCGAAAGCAAAAGGAACTACACGCTGATGTTAACTTTTCGGGATGTGATGGCATTGATCTTACCTAAATCAGAAGTTTTTGGCCAGTCTTAAAGCCAAATCTACATCTCCATTGGTATCAAACAATACTTGGAACTGTTGCCACGCATCCAAGCGACCCTCTTGATCGAATTGTGCATCAAATAGTATTCGGTTGCCATAATCATAGATTTCTTGTAATGCCCACTCTAGAACGTAGTAATTAATGACATCTGGGTCCACGGAGAGATTCGAACTTGGCCTGGTTTTATCAAGGTTTCCGAAATAACCAGTTAGGTAATCTTGGTTTTCACCAAAGAAGAATAGATCCCGCTCTTTTGGAGCCAGTATTGCATTATCCCAGTCAATAATGTATTTTTTNCNGTCATTAGCCAAAAGGATATTATCTTCGTGGATGTCACCATGACATAGTACATAGTTGAACCCTTTNCCTCGAAGATTNGANCCTAANTGAGTTGTTANTTNAATTAGGTTNCTTAGATCCGNTTGNTGAGCTTTAATGAAGTTAGNTAATTCATCAACTAACTTCTTNTTACNCTGTTGANNAGTCGAGAGATATTGTTCCGGGTAAANAATTAACTGGCATTCGGCTTGGAAATTAGTGAAATTCTCTTGGGGAAGATTGAGAACNCTNNTTTCATTACCTTTAGCTAAGGTGTGAAGATGAGCGATTATTGACCCAATTTCCTNTCTTANTAAAGNGTTTTGGTGGNCAGTNTTTTCTGATNTCATTAGAGAGGATCCAATGATATATGGATATAGTATCAANCCCAAGTTGCCAATATCTACTACTGATTTNCCTGATTTGTCCGTTAGNGGNATAAGTACAGGGATTCCATTNTCAGTTAGAAANTGTTGTAATTTAGTCGCTTTTTTGCTTGCAATTTTATCTTTAACCAATTGAATGAAGACCTCATGATCTCCTATACCGTGATAGCACCATGACCCTTCTCCAATAGGAAGAAAATCAAGTACCTTCAGGTTCAACCCATAATGTTGATTGATCTTTTTCTTCAGGTGTTGTTTCGATAATCTTGGCTCTGTTTTCACGGGTTTACCTCTCGACCTAGTATGCTCCATGTTTGTATTTAGTAGTATCTACTGCTTGCACTCATGGAGCA
This sequence comes from Candidatus Poribacteria bacterium, assembly GCA_002709695.1. Taxonomy (GTDB): domain Bacteria; phylum Poribacteria; class WGA-4E; order WGA-4E; family UBA9662; genus UBA9662. Next base: position 51,488 of record PAQF01000023.1, on the reverse strand, counting down.
ACAAATCTACTGACTAAAGATAAGTAAGTATTAACAACTAGCTCATTCTTAGAATTCAGAGAAATTATTCATTTGGTTTGGTACCAGCGGTATTTGCTATTATAATGCTGAGGGGCAGGATTTCGTACATATATAGTGGTAGGTTTGTAGTATTGTTGTATTTGGACAAAGTGAAAAATGAGAAAGTAAGAGAAGAAAGAAGTGTATCAGACGATTCCACTTCATTGGTTATTATCTTTTCCCCGAATATCTTAGGTGAAGATCCCCTCGATGTCAACTTCAACTACAATTTAGGTGAAGAATGCTACTAAGCCTTAGACCAAAACTAGCTTGACTTATAGGACTACTAAATATATGTTTTCATTTCATGAAAGTATTTTAACTTCTTCAAGATTTTACTAAACTGAGCAGTTGATGAAAATAAGTTAAAATTCAATCACTCTCCTCAGGCTTATATCAAGCGGATGATCTCTATTATCAAAGTGTATGCAGATGAAGGAATCTATAGATTAAGTGAAAGTAGTCGAGGCAAATTCTAGATGGGCAGAGAAACACGAACGAGACTCAAGTTAGTACTATTAACAGTTTTCATACTATTGTTTGAATACGGATTTACAGTTGGTTATTGTAACGAATTGAACAAAGTCTTATGGTTCGACTTCGCCTTGAATTTCTCTGGTGAATCAGTAAGCCTTATTTTGGATCAAAGAGTAGGACATATTGATCAATCAGAGAGAATAACAATTGAACCTCAATTTAAAGGAATAGGTAGTTTTTCGAATGGGTTGGCACCAATACGAATAAAAGGACTCTGGGGATTTATTGATCACGCCAGCGAAACAGTAATAAGACCTAAGTTTGAGGGAGTAGGTCGTTTTCGAAAAGGTCTGGCAAGAATACGAATGAAGGGAAGATGGGGATACATTGATAAAACGGGGCAAATAGTTATTAAACCTCAGTTCGATCAAGCAAAGGCTTTTTCCCAAGATTTGGCTTGTATAGGGATGGGTAAAGGTGTAGACCTAAAATATGGATACATTGATAAAACTGGGAAGATGGTTATTAAACCTCAGTTCAACCAAGCAAAGGCCTTTTCCCAAGATTTGGCTTGTATAGGGATGGGAGAATATCCAGACACACAATACGGTTACATTGATAGAAAAAACCGGATAGTCATCCCTCCTCAATTTGATCATGGTCATAATTTTTCTGGGGGATTTGCACTAGCAAAGTTAGAAGGAAGATGGGGTGCGGTTGATGTAAACGGGAATTTTTTGAGGCAACCATAAACCCTTTTTGGCAAGAAGAATCAGCTAATTTGAATGTGTCATGGAATTAAACAGATCTTTCCAAAGTTTTCACGCTTTTCCATTATTTGATGTGATTTTCGCGCATCCGCCAGTGGTAATACGGAGTCAATAATGGGCGACAGTTTGCCTTGGTTGGCTAGCTCTATAATAGAACATAACTCAGTAGTTGTACCGAGTGCGGATCCGAGAAGTGTAATCTGTTTCTGATACATTTTTCGGATATTAATTTCGCCGATATTCCCAGTTGTCGCACCACAAGTGACCAATCGTCCGTTTTTCGCTAGGCTAGCAATACTTTGATCCCATGTTGCAGCGCCAACATGCTCGAAGACAACATCAACTCCACGTCCGTTTGTTAATTCTAATATGGCTTCTTTAAAATCAGTTTCTTTGTAGTTAATCACAAAATCTGCACCCATTTTTTTTGCACGATCGAGTTTATCACTAGTACTACTAGCAGCGAAAACTTTGGCTCCATGTAGTTTGGCAATTTGTAGACCAGCACTGCCAACACCACTACCTACAGCAAGAATTAGTATATTGTCATCGGAGCTGATCTCAGCACGTGTAACAAGCATGTGCCAAGCTGTAAGATAAGCAATCGGAAGAGCTGCTGCGTTTGGATAAGAGAGTTGCTCTGAAATTCCGATTGCGTTTTCGGCTGGACCTTTAACTAACTCAGCGTATCCACCATGGGTTTGAAACCCTAGTAATTGTTGATAATCACAGAGATTCTCATCACCGTTCATGCAATCTCGGCACTTCTTACAAGGAATATTAGGTGATAACACAACGCGATCCCCAATAGTCACTGTATTGACTTTTGATCCAATTTCAATCACTTCTCCGGCAATATCCGATCCTAAAATGTGCGGGAAAGTCTGAATTTCGGGTCTATAGGATCTAGCATTTAGGTCCAAACGGTTTACCGCGCAAGCGCCAACTTTAACCAAAATTTCATCCGTCTTAATCTTCGGATCTGGATGATCTTGATATACTAATTTATCAGGATCACCTTGTTCATAAAAAACAATTGCTTTCATGGAAGTTGTCCCCCATTTTCAAAGTAAACACACTGATCTGTTAACGGACAAATCTCGCACTTCGGTTTCCGTGCTTGACAAACTTGGCGGCCAAAGACGATAAGATTCATGTGAAATGAATACGCTTTTCCTGCTGGACAGTGTGTTGACCAAAATTTGTGGGCTTGATCTGCAGTAGTCTTAGAGGAAATGAACCCAATCCGTTTACTGATTCTAAGGATGTGAGTGTCAACTGGAAAGACCTCATGTCCACAAGCAAAAGCAAGTGTTACATATGCGGTTTTAATACCAATACCTTTGTGTTGGCAGAGCATTTGAGTGGCTTCTTCTGGATCCATAGTCCGCAAAAACTCCAAATCAAGCTTTCCGAATTCGGCATAAAGCCACACCAAGAAATTTTTAATGGTAAGACTTTTCTGGCCAGCCAAACCTGCAATTCGGATCGCGCTGCCTATCTGGTTAACATCCGCATTGAGCACCTCCATCCAACTTGGAAACCTTCCAATCAAAACCTTGAAAGCTCGGTCACGATTAACATCGTTAGTGTTTTGAGATAAAATTGTTTCAATCAAGCAATCCAAGACAGTTCCGTATTCATTCTGCCGATTGGGTATACCAAAAAGCCTTTCAAGTTCACTAGAAACATATGCTGCCTTCTGGATTCCGTCCAAAACCTACCTCTATTACATATTTTTGAGTGAGTTTCATAATAACACTATGTGGAGGCATAAACAACAGTATAGCTCCAGATATCAAAATAGCTTTGAGTAACTTTCGAGTTGACAGGGATATGAGGGAACAGAAGCTCTTGTCTTTGCCTATATCCTAACTAAGGTTGGTGTTGCCAAGCATACACAAATAGTAATAGTAAGCCCTATGAGTATAGCTAAGTTGGCATATCATAATGAAAAAAGATTCGGTTAGGGTTTGCTTGCTAAGCTCAATATTCGATCAATTCAATTATCAGGTTCAGTAACAACCAGCGTTTGATTAGCATTAATATCAGTTAAAATTTGCTTAAAACCACTAGGCCAAAGTATTCGGATTTGGTCGACGACACTGTTTTTTCCAAGACCAAACTCAACTTCCAAACTGCTTTGGGAAAGGTAGCTCGATCCACTAATCACTTCTCGAATTTGTCGTGATTGCCCAATAGTCAATTCTATACGTGTCCCTATTCCGTTTCGGTTACTTGTTTTACCAACTGTTAGTATCTTGAGCCAATTGTTTCGGTTGCCCCCATCATTTTGTAACAGAACAGCGCCCTCACCACAATTAACAACCAAAAGATCAAGATCTCCATCATTATCATAATCACCAACGGCTACTCCACGACCAGTCCCATCTGGAATGCTACGGATTCCAACCAACTCAGAAATATTGGTAAACGTTCCATTTCCATTGTTCTCTAGGAAAATATCTGGCTGGCTAGGAGATTCCCAGGTAGCCGGATCAATGTGACCACAAGCAATAAACAAATCTAAATCTCCATCATTATCGTAATCAAAAAATTCGGTTCCCCAACAAGTCTTTCCCAATCCAGATTCGAAGATACCACTTTGGGCTGAAACATCAGTAAAAGTTCCATCTGAGTTGTTTCGGTAAAGAACGTTATTCTCATCCAACCAATTTGTCACGAAAAGGTCAAGGTCTCCGTCATTATCGTAATCGCCCCATGTAATTCCCATTCCCCCACGCGTATCACCTGTATGACTTCTTTCGTCAGTACCATTTGTATTTGTAAAAGTGCCATCATTATTGTTTCGGTAGAGGATATTCTGATCGGTATCATTGGCCAGATAGAGATCAAGATCTCCATCATTGTCATAATCGGCAAAAGCTGCTCCGAGGGTCAGGTGGAACCCTCCACCTACCCGAGCTGATTCTGTAACATCGATAAATCCTCCATCTCCTTTGTTTAATAATAAAACGTTTGATTGGCCATACCAATCATATGGAAAGAAGACTTCATCTCCTCTTGGCAGCTTGGCATAATCCAAATAATTTGCGACATAAAGATCAAGGTCACCATCATTGTCATAATCACCCCAAGTAACCGCAGAACCAAATCCTACATGTCCAATGCTCCCGGCTTTAGATGAAAACTTTATGAAACTGCCACTGCCCTCGTTTCTGAAAAAAGCGTTTGCTTTGTAATTTGTTACGTAGAGATCAAGGTCACCATCATTATCATAGTCGGCAAAAGCTGCTCCCATTCCCCAAACAGGATTGCCGACACCAGCTTCATTCGTAACATCAGTAAAAGTGGAATTCCCGTTGTTTCGGTATAGAGCATTACGGGGATCCTCTGTGCCTGTATCATGTTTCGTGCTACTATTGACGATATACAAATCTAAATCACCATCATTGTCGTAATCGGCAAAAGCTGCTCCCGATCCAACAACTGCAGGTATGACGCGTTTATCAACCCCTCCAGCATGATTAAAGTCAATGCCTGCATCTATTGTAATATCAATAAATCTTGGCTTTTCAGCTTGAAGTTGATTAAAACTAAGACAAAAGTACAGGAAAGAACATAAAATTTTCTGGTACCTTTTGTTCAATGAACCTTCAACTTGTAATTTTGCTGGTTTCACCTTAGTATTTCCTTGAACTTGCCAATTGTAATTGGCTGTCATTTCATCACAATTTTTTATCATATCACGGATCAAGGCTAACATGAAAAATATTGGAATTTTACATGTGATTACTGATATCACAATACAATCGCGGTTTACTCATGATCAACTGGCTAGGATGGCTATTGCTGGAGGGGCAGATACCATCCAGTTTCGTCAGAAAAACGGATCCACTCGCCAACATATTGAGATGCTTGAACTGGTGAAATCCGTTTGTTCCGCTAACAGAGTCCCCTTGATTGTCAATGACCATGCAGATATCGCCATAGCAATGGAAGTAGATGGTGTCCATTTTGGACAGGACGATATGCCGATTTCATTGGCTAAACAAATCCTTCCATCAGACATGATTGTTGGCGCATCTGCTCGTACCGAGAATAAAATAATGGAAGCTATTGCTTCTGGAGCTGATTACATTGGATTTGGTCCGGTATTTCACACGAGCTCAAAAGTTGACGCGGAAGAGGCAAAGGGCTTGGATACACTCAAGCATCTCTGCCAAGTAGCAAACTGTCCTGTTATTGCTATTGGGGGAATAACAGAAGAAACTGCATACGAGGTTATCAAAAGTGGGGCACATGGTATCGCAGTTATTTCAACCGTTTGCGCGAGCCCGAACCCAGAACATGCTACGCGAAGCCTGTTAGCCGAAATTCGGAAAGGGAAGCAGGATGTGGTTATCTAACAACATCCTGAATCTGCAAATTCCTTAGTTTAGTTCTTGGTTTAATCTTGTTTTTAAAAAGTAGATTTAAAAGGAGAATTGGAATATGAATCTTATTCAATTTGAGTTACCTGAAAGAGGTAGAAGAGTTGGGCTTATTAATGAAAATGAGGTAGTTGACTTAACAAGCGTCAATACCGTGTGGACTCACATTCATCAGCTTTTCTTCGAAGCCCACAGAAACAGTAAAACAATTGCTGAATACGTTGAAGAGTTCTCACTCGAAAACGCAGATACCATCTCCTATAATGAACTTTTAGTGGCCTCTCCCGGTAATCCAAATGGTTGGATTCTTCCTGTTCTTGATCATCCGAGTGTCGGATGTTGTTTAGTATCAGGAACAGGCTTGACACATTTGGGAAGCATGGAACAGCGAGCACAGATGCACACAGATGTTGTTGAAAAAACCGAGGAACAAAAAACCGACTCACAAAAAATATTTGAGATGGGGTTACAGGGTGGGAAGCCTTCCCCCAATAAGCGAGGGGTACAACCCGAATGGTTCTACAAAGGCAATGGAGCTATCTTGCGTGGACACAATGATTTTCTAGACATTCCCGATTTCACAGAGGATGGTGGGGAAGAACCAGAAATTGTTGGTTGTTATATCATTGACGATGATGGAATTCCTTGCAGAATTGGTTTCACCATTGGCAACGAATGGGCGGATCATCGCATGGAAAGAGTTAATTACCTCTGGCTAGCTCCATCCAAGATGCGTAATTGTGCCATTGGCCCAGAATTGGTTACTGAGGAGAAATTTCAGAACATTCAAGGACACTGCCGTATTACACGTGGAGATGAAGAAATCTACCATTCGGGGAAACTTCTGACTGGAGAAAACCATATGAGTCATAGTCTATCAAATCTAGAGGATCATCATTTTAAGTATCCACATTTTCGTATTCCTGGTGACGTCCACCTCCATTTCTTTGGCACAATGAAGCTTTCCTTTCCCAATCGACCAAGTTTTCAATCAGAAGATGAAATCGAGATAAATTTTAGTGGTATGGGAGCATCTTTAGTTAACCGTGTACGACAAATTTCGCCTTCTATTACTCCAATAGTGGTAAAAAAGGGATGAACTTTAAAGCTTATTTCGTTTGTATTAGTCCATCGATTGTTTTAATGATTCTCTTTGTTTTTATAAACATCTCGTATTACCAGATCATGTATGGGGGTAAAACACGTAATTTTTTAATCAGAACAATTTCTTTAAATACACTGGCAATACTAATTGGTTGGTTTCCTGTATTATACTTTTGGCCAGATTTTTCAGTTAAGTATTTAATGCCAACCTCATGTGTTTTCGGTGCACTAGCTTGTGTTGGCAGTAGATTCATCTATTCCGAGATAGTTCCTGAACAATTGGCAGAGCAAATTGTAAAATTGATCCGGGATAAAGCAGGAAAGGAAAATGATGAAGAAACCGATGAAACTCGATCGTAATTGTAAAATTATCAGTAGTAACTATAACTTATTATGCCTAACTGTCCTTAGTATGAACAAAGTATAAAGCATATTTCCAAACGGATTCCAAATGTTTCTCCTTTGTCTGAACATGCAGCTGACCTTCATCGAATTGCCGACCGGGCAGTTAGCATATTGTAAGTTGCTCGAACGCTTAGGTCAACAAGTCAACTGGAACCATGATTTTGAATGAATTATCTCGATTTGGCCTGACAATTTTATGTTTTTTCAGAGACCTTGACAGATTAGAATCACCTTGCTATGCTGCTTTGGAATTCGGGTATAGTATCCAGAACAAAAAATAAACAACTAATTTGTGAATCGAGAAATAGCTGATGTTAGTTAGCCCTACCACACTTCAAGTTCCGCCGGTCGATGATCAAAAACTGTATGAATTAAGAGCGACTCGTCATGCTTTTCCAACATTAACTGTTGCGAAAGAGATGGCGCTGTTTGAACATCTAGAAAAAGGTCCAAAAACTATCGAGGAAATCGCTGTAGAGCTACAACTAACTCGCCGTGCAGCGGAAGCCATGACTATTGTTATAACTGCCCTTGGCTTTCTGGAAATATACAGTAATAAGCAGTACGGATTAACGGACTTGGCCCGAACCTATCTCTTGCCAACCAGTCCTTTTTACTACAATGAACTAATGCAGGAAGATGACCCGTCAGTTGAACAACTTCGTCAAGTTTTCCGTTCTAATGATCAGCCAATTCAGCCTATTGCCGTAAAAATGAGAGATTTGACGGACAAAAAAGTTGAAAATTTTATCAATCGTATGCACACGATTACACTGCCCGCAGCTAGCAGTTTAGCTGAACAGGAGGTGTTTAGATCCATGGGCAAACTTCTTGATGTTGGGGGCGGTTCGGGATCCCTTTGTTTAGGGATTGCCAACCGTCACCCGCAAATACAATGTACAATCATGGATTTTGAAAGAGTTTGCCAGATTGCTCAAAGGAATATTGATAGATATAAATTGGCAGATAATATAACAACCGTAGCTGCCGATATGTTTTCAGATCCATGGCCGGGCAGCTACGATGGAGTCCTTTTTGGAAATATCTTCCACGACTGGGATTGGAAATCTTGCCAGTACCTTGCTCTTCAAGCTTTCAATGCGCTGAATCCCGGTGGGAAAATCTGTTTACACGAAATGCTTCTAAACGAACTCAAAGACGGCCCATTAGTAGTTGCGTGCTATTCAGTTGCCATGCTGTTGCATGAGAGGGGGAAACAGTATACTGCCATGGAGCTTCAAACACTACTGACTGAAGTTGGTTTCGTTGATTTTCAAACCAGACCTACCTTTAGTTACTATTCATTGGTTACAGCTGTGAAACCCTAGCCTGCCTTGGATACCAACGACGATGAAAATTCCTAAGGAGATACTGTATGTTAGCCTCGTCAGACTGGCGACCAGTTGAACCTGATCTTGAAACCATACTTGGTAATTTTAGCGATCCTCTGCGAGAATTATCACAAGCGGAAATTCCTGCTATTATCTTCCGCCAAATTTATAATCCAGCTCAATTTCCGGATCTCATCAATCGTTTGACTAATATGGGCTTGATGCGCCCATATAGTAATAATGAAGAGTTGCCTTCTCAATCAAACGAAAATCAGCAGGACCGGCGTACACGAATTGACATTGGTACTAGCCTTGGTAATCTTGGTAATAATAAAGAGCTGTTTTTTCAACATGCTGCGACAACACACTTTTTGTTCAAATTTTTGTTCGAAGGTCTTTCTAACCCCATTGACATTATTTATGAAGCCTTATCCGATTTGGCTGTTGATAAACAGGTTGAAGTTGCAAGAGAACCGAATGGTCAACTTTACGGTCCCGCAATTTTCCGAATTCATTACACAAGTCATGCTTACAAGCCTCATATTGACCACGTAACACTACGTGAGAATCGGACTAACTATGCTGTTCACAGGTTCAAGCATCAATTCGCGGGTGTCCTTTGTGTGCAAAATGCGGATAGCACAGAAAACTCCACACAAGCTATCTTGCACCATTGTCTTTGGACACCGAAAATTCAACCTCATATTACCAACGACACTTTCCATGATTATGCTACCAAAAACCAGATTGAACGCTGTCAAATTGATTTAGAACCAGGCGATCTCTATTTTTTCAATACAAGCTGTATTCACGAAGTCCCTGCAGTGGAAGGAAATGTGCCTCGAATTGTTCTAGCCGTTTTTATAGGTTATTCAGAAGATGATGACAAAATTTACGTCTGGAGTTAGATGAAAAGAAAAACTTCCTTTAACCTCGGAAAGGCCCATAAACTGGGCATATCATCAACTGATAAATCAAACTTGGAATTGTGGATCAACAACACGCATATGCACTGCCCAATTTTTAAATATCTGGGAAATGGGAGATTTGTGCCTGCGTCAGATATTGAAGATGAGCATGCACGTTGGGCACAAAACATGTGCCAAGTACATGAAATTTATACTGGTAGAGACCAGATGTTAGCTAATGTGAATTTTATGCTGTTAGTGTTGGCACACTTGTGATTTTGTCTTGAACCAACTTGGGCTTCATACAAGTGGTTGGAATGACCAAATTGCTATTGAAATAATCAATGCAGTTTATCTGTCTCTTCAATGTCAAGGAAAAGTTAGAACTCTCTTAGCAAAGGAAGTTAATCTGCAAAACAAGTTCATTCGCCTGCGGCAGGAGTAATTTTCGATCACGTACCTTAATCTTTGTTATTATTTTTACTTGTCATGATTGTATTACCAATGAGTAAAAGGTTGCCATCACTTCCCTTCTTTAGTAAGGGGCAAGCTACGCATCAAGAATCAGGTCTGCCAAGTGGTGTATGAGTCTAAGGGATAAATTGGTCTCCGGATCTTACGGTAGTCATAACTAAACAAATCTGGACTATGAACGCCAGGTGTATCGACTTCTAGGATTTCATGTGCTATAGAAGCATAATCAGCACGAAAATGAACTGCAGATTTCAGGGCGACTAGTTCTCTGTCGGCCGGTTCAATCCCTACACTACGAAGAACTTCTGCGTCATAGGGCTGAATTCGTTTTTCCGTCAGAATAATCTCAATACCATCAACCTCAAGGACAACAGTTCTTCCCATATGACCTGCCCTACCCCGGCCCATTGGTCCTTTATGTATAAAGTTACCATCCGAAATTGTTTTAACATAACCCGTTAAGGAAACGGGATTACCGTGTAAAGAATCTGTTTTACCTCCAACTTCAAGATCGACGTTTTTTCCTACACCAGCTTGAATAGACAGTTCGACGGATTCCGGGTCAGCAATGACCGCAACGACAGCTCCCTTGACTTGGTTTTTTATCAAAGTATTTAGAATTACTGTCCCATCGCATGGTCCACCGCCACCCGGATTGTCCGATCCTTCAGCCAAGATAATGGGTTTCTCTTTCGTTTGACTTACTCGTTCTATCGCTTGTTCAACTGAAATCAGATTTAAATTGAAGGCTTGACGTGTTTCCCAAATGTAGCTCGCAAACTCATTAATATGCTGCTCCGCTAACTCTTGGTCCCCATCTGTCGTTACCAAAATAGAAACTCCTGCATGGTGAATATCGGCAAATGGAAACCCCATTGATAGTGTAGCTGTTAACACCCCGGGTTGGGCTTCGAGCACATAAAGTCGTTCTAATATCTTGTTCATCAAAGGTTTTGTAGTACATTGTGCCGGTGGAGAAGTAAGAAGTGGAAGTTGACGATAGGCCATTGTGGGATGAATTTTTCCTTGGACAATAGCTGATATTATTTCTGCCGCTTCAAGACCACGCTCATAACAGTCAACATGTGGATAGGTATCGAACCCAATAATTACTTCAGAATTTTCTGCCATCTTAGGTGTTATATTTGCATGAAGATCCAAGGTAGTCACAATTGGTAATGCTCCTACAATTTCACGTACTGCCAAGATTAGATCCCCTTCGGCATCTTCGAGCTGTTCGGTTACCATTGCTCCATGTAAATCTAAAAAAATCCCATCAATGTCTCTCGTATCATGTAGTCGATTAAGAAATTCATCTTTAAGTGTTTGGTAAGCCTTGTGATCGACGGTGCCAGATGGTGTGGCAAAAGTCCACAAAAGCGGAGCAAGTTCTATTCCTAGTTTATTTGCATTTTCAATGAATCCGCCAGTAATGGTGCTGGTATGACTAAATGCTGAAATTATTTCTTCGTCAACATAATAAGATCCGTCTGTAAAACTGTTAATTGAGGTAAGCACAGGTGAAAACGTATTTGTCTCATGGCCAATGCAACCGAAGGCTATACGCATTGCAAGATGCTCCTTCTCTATGTTACGAATTGTGTCATTGACAAGTAAAAAGTTTGATAGAGGAAACAACCAATCCTTTTTGAAAATTCACTTGATCGATCGTAATTTTCATTTTAGTCAGGTTAAACTCTGCATTAATTTATAAAGTTCAGATATGTTCTCAAATCCAATCCCAGGTGTTTCTGTTAATCGGATATGTCCATCTACCACATCATAATTGTCAGGAAAATTACCAAATGGTGTAAAAACTTCTGGATAAGCTTCGTTTCCACCAAGACCTAATCCTGCACAAATATGTGAAGATAGTTGGTGTCCACCATGAGGTATTAAACGTTGTAACGACCAATGGTGAGCCTTCAACATCTCCAAAATCCTTAGATACTCTACCAACCCATAACTCAACGCACAATCAAACTGCAGGAAATCTTTTTCCGGTCTGAGCCCAGCATATCGAATCAAATTTCGTGCGTCCTGAAGCGAGAACAGATTCTCTCCCGTTGCCATAGCACCATCATAGTATTGACATAATTCTTTCTGTAATTCAAAATCGAGAGGGTCTCCGGCTTCCTCATACCACATTAAATCAAATTCTGATAACATTTGAGCATAAGTTTGGGCCGTTTTTAAGTCAGATCGGCCGTTAGCGTCCACCGCCAATTTCTGTCCTTTTCCAAGTAGGGAAAGCACCTTTTCTATCCGTTGTAAATCCTTTTTTAAAGACACACCGCCAATTTTTATCTTTACTACATTGAAACCAAGATCCAAATAACGCTTAATTTCGTTTTCTAATTGCAGTAAATCCTTACCTGGATAGTAATATCCTCCAGCAGCATAAACAAAAATTTTGGACTCATACTTACCATTATTGTAGCGTTCCGAGAGAAGTTGATACAGTGGTTTCTCTTCGATTTTAGCTACAAGATCCCAAATCGCCATATCAATTATCCCCACAGCCACGGAACGCTCACCATGCCCACCAGGTTTTTCGTTCATCATCAGAATATCCCATATTTTGGATGGATCGAAGTTGCTACCCTCATTATTTAATATTTCAGTTGGGGAAGCTTGATTAAGTCGTGGGAGGAACCGTTCCTTTAACAGCCAACTTTGTGCGTATCGCCCATTAGAGTTGAATCCATATCCAACAACTGGTTTCCCGTCCCGTTTGATATCTGTAATTAGTGCGAGCAAACTGACATCCATATGGCTGAAATTAATGTAGGCATTCTGAATATTAGAACTAATTGGAACGGTGGTCTCTTTAAAACCGACAATTTTCATCTTGAACTTTAACCTTGGGTATAATTACAATTCATGCTTCTGGCAAACAAAGTTGTATCATATATTAGCAGAGAGAATTAAGTTCGAAAACAACTTTAATTTCCTCTCGAAAGATAACACTTCATTTGAGCGACTTTGAATGCTTCAGTATTCTGCCATTTCCTTGTGCTACTAACAAATTATAAAAAGCTAGCTGGAGTAGATCCGAAACATATCAACGACTATCATAGCATTGCAGCATCAACTCAATAGAATCTCAAATGTGAAGTCCCTTTCCTCGGTTGACACCTCTATCTGGAATCCGATTTAAAACCAGAGTGTAGTATTTCTAAGTCCCCTAAATCAATTATGTTAGCATTACAATAGCATACAAAATAGTCTTTGCCTTTCAGTATCTCTGCTTTTTACGAAATGTGTTTTTATTATTTTATTATTGAATTTTAGAAAAAAAATATATGTGTATCAAATCAAGAAAACGGAAATTCTCAATCCCACTAAGCCTACAAAAACGGCAGTTTTTTGGGATCTATTCTACCCCCATGAAACTAAGCCTTTTCGGTGTTGAATTTCTTTTACTTTATTCCAAACATTGACAAATAAATCTTTGAATAGCACAATAGAGGTAGGTTTGCGATTTCAAAGGATTGAACGGGATTTCTCCCTCCATTCATCTCTCACACTGATTATGTGTTTTCTGCTTTAGAAGTTGCTAAGGTAAGTATGTTCTAATCGGTTATCTTCACTTCCTACGTCCGGTTTTCCAAGAAGACGGCAATCCTCAAACTAGTTTTTAAAAATTGCTTGTAAGTTGCAAAGGTTAGGATTACTAAACCATTTGTTTCGTATTAACCTATAAATCGTAAGTTGATGTTGTTTATGAGAAGATAGTTATTCTTCTATCGATCAGTGTGCTTATTTACTCCCTTGGAAGGAGCAAAACTTCTTATATATCATATAATATTAGTGGTAGCCAATTGCAGTTATTAAGCTTATCTTTTTTTTAACCTAAGACAAAAACAAATTTCCAAGGAATTTCGATGCGTATAGATTGTCAAAGTCATGTCTTTCCACAAGAATACATTGATGTATTGGCCCAAAACCCAGTTCCTCCAAATATTCACCAAGATACAGGCAGTTATCTAATTACATATGGTGGTGTACAGAGCTTTCGTTTGTTGCCCGAAGTATACTCTGTACAACAGAAGCTGAACGCCATGGACGAATCCAAAATCGATATTTCTCTCCTGAGTACAAATATTCCTGGACCTTGCATGCTGGTACCGGAACTTTCTGTTGCTGGGGCAAAATCCATCAACAATTTCATTGCAGAACTGGTTCACAGACATCCGGATCGTTTAGCAGGATTAGCTTCTATCCCTTGGAATGTACCGGAAGAAGCTATTCGTGAAATGACCCGTGCGAAGGTAGAGCTAGGCTTCTGTGGGGCCATGTTGTATTCGCACATTAACGGTCAGTCGGTCGATGAGAGCGACTTTGAACCGATATATGCTCATGCAGTAACTCTCGATATGCCAATTGTGCTACACCCTACTGTTCCGACATGGGGTGAAAAAATTATGGAATATTCGATGATACCGATGATGGGATTTCAGGTTGATACTAGCTTTGCCCTGCTACGCCTGATATTGGGTGGAATTTTGGAGCGAAATCCTGGTTTAAGAATCGTCATTCCTCATGCTGGTGGTGTTTTGCCTTATATGATGGGACGTATTGATCATCAAACAGAAGTTTTAGGACGAGCAAGAGACAAAATCACTCAACCCGTTAGCATGTACATGAAGAGCGTTTTCTTAGATACGGTATCGCCCTCTCTACAAGCATTGGAATATGCTTGTGAATTTTCTGGTCCAGACCGATTACTCTTTGGTTCAGATCATCCATGGGTCTCTCCGAAAATTTTCGTGGATATCATCAATGAAATGAAAATCTCTAATGTGGACAAAGAAAAGATCTATTACCAAAATGCGAAGTCCCTTTTTGGCATTGGGTGACAGACCATAAGAATAACAAACTAATTTGTATCAAAACAAGAAGTACCACCAATTTTCATTAAGTTAAGGTTTGGGAACCAAGCTATAAGCACACCATATACACCATGGGAAAATACATTGGCCTCGATTTAGGCACCACTTCGATTTCAGGACTGATACTTGATACTGAATCAAAAGCCGTATTGTTGCATCGAACCATCTCAAATAATTCGGAGATTACAACACCTGAAGGCAAAAACAAAGGATATTCCGAATGGGATATTGAGCAGATGGCTAAACTGGCTTATAATCTCTTATCAGATTTAGCCAAAGAATCGGTTCAGATGGACATCAGTGCAATTGGTGTTACAGGGCAAATGCACGGCATGGTATTGCTTGGCCAAGATAGTAGGCCGTGTTCTCCATTTATTGGTTGGCAGGACCAACGTTGTAACCAGTCCTTCTATGGTGAGGTAACATACCTTGAATCAATACAGGAAATTAGCCAATATTATCTGGAGAAAACTGGTTGCCGATTATCCTCGGGTTACATGGCCGCTACACTTTTTTGGTTGCATCAGAATGATCCTGGATCATTGGCCAACAAAACTGCATGCTTTGCACCTGATTATTTAACAGGACAACTGTGTGATATTATTCCTGTTACTGATCCAACCAACGCTGCTAGCGGAGGGGCATTTAATCTCCAGACTGGGGCTTGGGATGCAGAGCTTATCCACAGTTTAGGTTTATTATTAACCCAATTTCCGACAATACAGCCGTCATGTACAGTAGTCGGGGAGATATCCAAGATGACTGCAAACATAACTGGAATCCCTAGCGGAATTCCAGTATCAATTGCTTGTGGTGATAATCAAGCTAGTTTTGCCGGTAGTGTATCGGATTATCTCAATAGTCTCTTGATCAATATAGGGACTGGGGGTCAGATTTCTGTTTTTCTCGATAAACATTTATCATCCGATGGTTTTGATGTCCGACCTTTTTTGCAAGATGGTTTTTTACTTGTTGGTGCGGGTTTATGCGGAGGCAAATCATATCGTGTATTGCGTGACTTTGTACATCATATTGGAATATCCATATTTGGAATAGATTACACTTCCAATTTGTACCTTGATCTGAATCGATTGGCATCTAATGTAGTCGCTGGATCAGACGGGTTACGATGTGAGCCTGTTTTCTCTGGTTCTCGTCGTGAACCAGATCGGCGTGGAATATGGGAGGGTATAAGTACAACTAATTTCACCATCGGTCACATGGCTCGATCGTTAGTTGAAGGGATAGCTGAACAATTTTTAGTTTTCTACGACGAAATGAAGGAAAGGGATGGTGTTCAGCCTCGTCAATCACTAATTGGATCAGGTAATGGTATTCGGGAGAACCAACTCTTACGCCAAATAGCTTCTGATTTTTTTTCGATACCTCTACAAACACCACTTCATACTGAAGAAGCGGCTGTAGGAGCAGCATTAAGTTCTGCTGTGGCCATTGGAGAATTTAGTAACATTGAAGATGCCAGTCGCAATGTTGTTCAATACGATTGCAGTTAGTTCTCGCAAATTTCCTGATGAAACAGAACTTAGGTGTTTTGCGTATTTGGATAATTAAACTGTAAAAAAACGGCCAAATTTCTTTCATCAAGATGTTGAGATATAAAGTTCACTCACCTCGGAATAATCATTGCATTGGAGAGTAAGATGTTGGTTCCAAGATCTTAGAGCTAACAACGTTTACCAAAGGCACACCGTCAGTTTCGGATTGCCGCTTAGCATTTTGCCATTCTGAATCAGCGATAAACGCATCCCATGCGCGCTGATAATGAGCTAAGTCTTTAAAAGCCAACATATAAACGAGTTCCGTGGTGGTAGCTTCACCAATGGCCGTCTCCCAAAAGCCAACAACCTGGATTTCATGTTTCTGAAATAAATGGATCGTTACATCACCAAAACGCTTGTTGAGTTCCTGCATTTTCCCTGGTACAACCTGATAGGTACGCAATTCATAAATCATAATTAACTTTCCTTTCTAAACCATAAAAACCGAATTGAATGTTGTCTAGTAACTACCGTAAGATCCTGTTATCTATTGAACGACATCATACAATACCATGATATTCATTACAATATAAACCAGATAGAAACACAACGAGAAATGGCAAATATCCTCCCCTAATTGCTACTTCCCAACAGTTTTGTTATAATCGGCTATTATCAGAAATAATAATTCAATTGATAGAAATGCGCGAGAATAGAGCAATGAAGGGTGGAGATATACTAATTGAGTGCTTGAAAGCACAAGGTGTCCAACATATTTTTGGCATGCCAGGGACACAAAACATACAGATCTACGATTCTTTACTTCGGCAAGGATCAGATACAATTAAGCATTATTTAGTCCGCCATGAAAACGCAGCAACCTTGATGGCAGATGGTTATGCTCGTTCCTCAGGAGAAGTTGGTGTAGCACTAACAGTTCCTGGCCCCGGTGCTAGCAACGCTTCGACTGGTCTACTTGAGGCGTTAACTGATTGTGTCCCTGTTCTGTTGATCACTGGTCAAAGTGATTCAAATTTTTATAACAGAGATCCTAGCAAAATGTTTCATGGCTTGGACCAGATGCGCTTTTTCGAGCCTATTACCAAGTATTGTGACATTGCGAAAACAATAGCGGATATACCAGTTGTTGTGGGAAATGCATTTCAAGCTATGAAAACAGGACGTCCTGGTCCCACGATGTTAGAGTTTCCCATGGACGTTATTACTGGAGAAGACACTGTAACTATTCCCGATCGCATCCAACGTCACTTTCAGGAACCAGCGAAAGCAGATGATGTTCAATTAGTGGTACAACATTTAAACAAAGCCTCGAGCCCTATCATACTGGCCGGATCCGCAGTTATTCATTCTTGCGCCATGAGCGAGTTACAGAATCTAGCGGAAAAGCTGAATGCTCCGGTGATCGTAACACGATGTGCTAAGGGTGCATTAAGTGAAGATCATCCACTGGCACTTCAGAATATCAGTGATTTTCAAGCAAAAAAAGCCATGCAAGTGGCAGACTGTACTTTGGCTATTGGTTGTCGTTTTACTTCGATTGATACAAGAAACTGGTCTTTTGAACCACCTCGGCCGTTGGTTCAAATTGATGAAGACCCAACGGAAATCAATCGAGAGTATCCATGTGATCTTGGTATTACTGGAGACCTGAAATCAAGCTTACAAATACTAACTGACCAAATTGAAACGGGGAAAAGCAATTGGAGCCATGTTTTGTCTCAAATCCAAGAGGAATTTGCTACGCAACCTCATTTACCTATTCTGCCTGAGCTACGGCGGGTATTATCTGAAGATGCTATTGTTGCGATAGATGTCCATTCTATTGGTTATGCCTCTTTCACCGAATTTCCTGTTTATCATCCACAGACTTTTCTTTATCCTTGCATTGGTGTCACCCTAGGTTACGCATTTCCAGCTGCAATTGGTGCCAAAATCGCTCATCCTGACAAGCCCGTTGTTTGTTTTACTGGAGATGGAGGGTTCATGATGGGAGCGGCAGAGTTAGCTACTGCTATGATGTATGGTATTAACGTAGTTACGGTTGTTGTTAATGACGGGGCCTTAACAGCAATTAAAGGCTCCCAACAAAAAGGTTGTGATGGGCGGACAATTGATACTGACCTCTATAATCCTGATTTTATCCAGTTTGCGAAGTCATTTGGTGCTTATGCAGCCAGAGTTGACGATTTAGCAAACTTTGAGGAGATTCTGAAGGAAGCATTAGAATCGAAGCTACCAGCTATTATTGAGGTTCCAATGCAAGATAAACAAAACAATCTAATCGATATTATCGGTTGGTTACAGCCCGAACCACTACGAAAAACACAGTTTTAATTAGTTTTTGGATCAAGTTTTACAATGAAACAGCTGCTTTCTGCTATTATTTTGTGCATTTTATTAGTAGGCCATCAGCAAACGGTTGCCGAAAAAGGAAACGGACTTATTGGGAAACCAGCTCCCGATTGGAAGAAACTGAGATGGATCAATTCCCACCCTTTACAACCCAATAATTTTACAAATAAAGTATTATTGGTTCAGTATTGGGCGACAGATCGTCCACTTTGCAGTCATAGTTGGCTCTCACTATATGAATTACAAAAAGTCTGTAGCCGAGGAGACTTTCTTATTGTCAGCATATTCCGCCCGAACCCATCTCATTCTAAGACTCTCGACAAAATTTCTCAAACTTTAAGCCAGCTTGAGATGAAGTTTCCAACAGCCATAGATATGGAAGGGGGGATACTACAAAAATATGAGTTGGGCGCAAAAGCATACAATCAGTTGCCCTCTGGTTTCTTAATCGGCCGAAAAGGAAAAATCCGTCACATTCATCGAGGAACCGGATACCACTTGGGAGGAGGTAAATCTCATCAGAGATGCCAACGAAGTTATAAAAAATTGAAGGGGCAAATTGACAGGTTGCTGCAAGAACCAGCTAACGAGAAAAACCAATTGACTATTTCTGATGAAGGGTTAGGAAAACTTAGGCCTGATACGCCTTTTAGAAAAGATCAAATCCAGCGATTGTTTCCAAATTGCAATATTGTCAAGGACACCAGTAGTACTGAAGGTGAACTGTTTCCAATATTCCGAATTAGAAAAGATGATCAGGAACTACTCGTTATTAACCCAACTTTTGATCATCAGCGTATATTTAGCATTGAAATTAAGAGTAAAGTCGTAAAGAATAAATTGGGCCCCAATCTAGGTTCTACCTATCATCAAGTCTATGGCAACCAACTGAACGCCAATTGTTCTCCAGGGGTAGAAGAACAGTCGGGTAAAGTTATCTGCTTCGCTCCTGAATCGGAACGCATCATGTATGTTTTTGAAGGAAAATGGCATGGACCAGATGGCGAACTTCCACCACCTGATATTCTCCGTTTGTGGGAAATCTCAAAGATTATTTGGAAACCTTAAGTGCTCACATTTGTACCTGTGCAATCAAACTGTAACTCGCCAAGTAGCTTGTTTTTATGATGAACCAAAAACGAAAAACGGCTTTAGTTCTTTCAGGAGGCGGTGCTCTTGGAACTGCACATATTGGTGTTATTAAGATTCTGGAAAAGCAGGGATATGAATTTGATTTCTATAGTGGGGTTTCAGCTGGCTCCATTATTATCAGCCTACTTGCCATAGGTTACAATTCGCATGAAATTTGGGAGATTGTTGAGAGGACAAACATTTTCTCAGCTATGTTCGATATTTCGAGAAGTCGGTTCGGTTTGGTCCAAGGAGATAAGGTCGTCAAACTATTTAAAAAGTATCTGGAAGACCAGAGAATTGAGGATCTAGAAGTGCCCCTAGCTATCGGAACGACGGACTTCTCCAATGGTCAAAGAGTCATGATTACAAAAGGAAGTTTGGTAGACGCCATTCGAGCTTCAATTTCTGTGCCGGTTCTATTTGAACCCTACTTTCATCCTGTAGAAGAAAAATGGTTAGTTGATGGAGGGTTGTCGCAAAACTTCCCACTGGATTATGCAATTGACCAATATTCAGGAAACAATATTATTGGTGTGGATGTTGCGAGTAGTTTGAGTCCAGATTTCCTGTTTTTCGATCATAAAAAGAATTGGAAAGGAAACAATATCAAACAAGTGTTTGAACGTGTCCTTAGAATTTACTTGTCAAATCAGCAAATTCATTTCCCCCAAGATAACAGAGTACAAATCATTAGGCCTCAGCTACATAACTACACAGCTTCGGATATTTTTAAGTTAAAAGAAATTTATCAAGAAGGGGCAAAAACTGCAGAGGATTTCCTAGTCGCTAAAGACTAGTCAGTTCAAAATTATCTGTACAATCACTAGTTGAATTGGAGATATAAAGAAGTTGAGATAGCAGTCATGAACTATGCAACCTACAATCAAAAGCTTGGTATGGTGATGAAAGGATCGCGCTAAAATCCCCGGGAGATTGGGAAGTTAAAACTGTTGCACCTCAGGATGCCCCAAAGCTAACAGCAACTGAAATTACAGAAGCTCTATCATCGCTCATCAACACACCTCATATATCGGAATTACTTCACCGATAATTACACAGGTGCCATTAACCTTGATTATGATAGTATGTGCTATCATAGCCTCGAAAATCAAATGGGCTACGCTCGTTTTGTTGGCTCAAAAATCAAAACAAGAACCGATGGCTTTTACAGAACCTAAAGATTTAGTCTGAACATCGACTCTTGGTTGTTTCGAAACATTTTCCAGTTAATGATTTCTATAAAAGACATTCCAGTACTTTTCTGTTTCGCTAATGGAATACGTTAGTAGATGGACTAGCTGAAAAGGTATCTAAAAACCCAAAAGTAGCTGTCTTTACCTGTGCAGAGATTCAAGTGCATGTATAGGAAATCTAACAAATGGAGACAACAGATGAAAATCTTGATTAACACAGCTATTACAACCGAGCACCATCAGCAGATTCAGTCAGTTTCTGATCAGGTTCGGATTTTCCAAACCCAAGACCACCAAAAAATTTTGCAAGAAGTCGTCGATACAGATATTGTATTTGGCAATTTGAATCCTGTTATCTTTCAACAGGCAAAAAGGCTTAAATGGTTACAAGTTCTCGGTGCAGGTGTGGACAATGTTCTATTTCCAGAATTAGCTGAAAGCGACGTGATTTTGACCAGTGCAAAGGGGATCGTTGGTACTCATTTAGCTGATCAAACTTGGGCTCTGTTACTTGGACTTTTAAGGGGTGTTGGACAGTCGGTACGTGAACGAACATGGGAAAATCGAATGTCGATTCGCCACTCTACTTGGGAATTGGGTGGCCGTACTCTTGGTATCGTCGGACTTGGTGGGACTGGAATCGAAGTGGCTAAACGCGCGCAAGGATTCGAGATGTATACGATTGCTGTTGATACAGAGGATTTGGAAATTCCCCCGTTTGTTCGATCCGTCTGGCCAATGGAGAAATTCAACGATCTCTTGCGGGAATCAGATGTTGTTTCTATATGTGCACCTTTAACCGCAAAGACAGAGAAAATGTTCAACTACGCTGCTTTTCAACAAATGAAACCACATGCCCTGTTGATTAATGTTACCCGTGGTAGAATTGTGGATGGCCCTGATTTAATCCGTGCTTTGAACGAGGGACTAATTGGAGGTGCAGGACTCGACGTAACTCCAGAAGAACCACTTCCTTTAGATAACCCACTCTGGGATATGCCAAACGTAATTGTCACCCCTCACGTCGCCGGAGGATCTCCAATTCGTTTGGACAGGACAATTGACCTTTTCTGTCAAAGTCTGGAATTGTTTATGAACAACAAAACACTGTTGAGTGTGATCGATAAGTACAAAGGATACTAGGGTCGCGTTATTTCGGCACTTTATTTTACTGGTCTTCGAATTTTCGTCCTTGGTTTTACGAGGATTTGGCTGAGTATTCACCGTTAAGAGCCAACTGTCGATCTCTTCTCACACGTGCCAAGTAATCCCGCATACTTTCGATATTAAATTCTTCGATTAGGTCATCACTTGAGACATTAGGAAGTTGGGAAGCAAAAACTATTAGGCACTCCTGTGGTAACCATTCACAATAGGCTGCGGTGCTTCCATATTTCTGATATAGTTTTTGTAGTCGACTAATGTTTTCGTCATGGTGCAGTAAGCGGCGATCAAAATCCAATTTGGCTGATGTTACCGGCGAACTGCCAGTTGCATCGCTGATGTTACGGTTAACAGCCACAATTTCTCTGCCAGCTATATCTACAAATGTTGATTGACGAGAATAGGTCGCACCAATATAAAAACCAAACTCAATTGCCCATTTGGTCAACATACGTTGACCTTGCCACATCGATGACCATATAACCAGTTCGGCCTCATTTTGGCAGAGTTGTGCACCTACTTCCCAATAATTGATATCAAAACAGATACTGAGCCCAACCCGACCGAAGTCAGTCTCGAAAACCGGTGTTTCTGTCCCTGGTACAATTCCAATATCTAGCTCTCCATGTGTCGGGAAATTTTTGTGGTAAACGCCAACGATTTGGCCATCTCGATTGAGTAAAACAGAACTATTATATCTGTTTCCATTTTCAATGGTTCCTAATGGGCAAACTAAGTAAAGATTATGTTCTTTAGCTTTTTGCGACATGGCAGTTACCGTCGGTCCATCAAGTGGTTCAAATTGCCATGGGTCCTTGTCACCTAAGTAGTTGCAGATTTCTGGGAAAGCGACCATGTCACTTTTGAGCTCAGCAGCATGATCAATATATTGTCCCATTTTAGTTAGTGTTTTGTTTAATCGGTCAGGTTCATCGCTTGATAAAGTAGGGAAACTAACCAGCGAAATTGTTGCTTCTCGATCCATTCACGTCCTCCTAATTATTCAAAATTAATTAACCATTTTTCACAAAGTAATTTTCATGTGAACTGACAGTTAAGCTTATGATAGTGATTAAAATAATAAGACAACAAGAAAATAACAGCTTGGATACGCATTGATTTAGGCAAAAAATGTTTACACTTAACATTTTCTAAGTTCCAATAAAAATCGTGTTGGACACTTACGACAATCCTGAATTCTATTTTAACAAAGGAACGGCTAGATTTGTTTCATTAACCATCGGACTGCGTTTTGTTGAATTTTTTCGTACTCTGGATTCCATAGTGCAGCAATGGTGTGTCCAGGAGCGAGGTAGCATATCCGACCTTGCCCATAGTCATAAGACCAACCTGCGTGACAAGAGACACCCATATTTTGATGTGTCAAACCATCTTCGTTTATACTTTCCATGAATACAAATTTTGGGTCGATATCTAGTGTCATGAAATGCTGTTCATCGGTAACAATAAAATCTTTGACACCTTGCATTATAGGATGATTCGGATTGGTGATCCTGACTTTGAAGGGTCGGGTTGGAGGGTGACCTTCTGTTGTTGCTCCCAAAACATCTTGGAATATCTCATTTCCTGCAGCAATATAGGTGGTATTATGATAAAAAAGGGCCATACCTCCTGTGTTAACAAAATCTTTGACGGCTTGCCCCTGCTCTTTTGTCATCCAATGAACAGGTTTATTATCGTATTTGGGTAAGTGAGGATCACTAAAGGGTGAGGAAGTGTCATAGCCATTTGGCCAAATCACCGCATCACGGAATATGATTAACATCCTATAATTATTCAGAGTTACTGAATTTAAATTCTGAACCTCATCGGTAAAATCAATGGTTAATCCTAGGTCTCGTACCAGTGTCTTTCCCAATGCTGTTCGAATATAGTCTGAATTATGATAACGATCTCCAATCAGAGCTAAAACTGTACTTTTTTCTATCATATTATTTGTTTTCCTGGTTGAGTGAAGTGGATAGGATTATACCAGAGATTGTGGAGGGAATCAGTACTATGTATGTCAGGTTGCTGGATTATTCTGTAAGTGCGTGCAACTTCAAATAAAAACGTCTCGCTCAACACACCTAATTTGTGCTAGAGTTCCACATAAAAGCGAAAAAAATCCCGAACAATAATTGTCTGCATATGTCTAATAGACTAGTATGGCCGTCGAAGATATAGAAATTTCTTAAAATGAGAAAGCTCAAAATGTTAGTCAGAAGAATCAGGATTCTGGTTTTTACAGTAGCTCTTGTATCAGTGGGAATAATGTCGAGTGCGCAAAAAGAGAGTTCGTTAGGTAGTCTGAACCTCAATCAACAAGATCTAGATCGTTTTGATACTGATGGAGATGCCAAGCTCAGTCAAGAAGAGAAAGAGGTAATGTTCAAAGCTATCGCTTTTGAAGCTTTCAGCGGACAACAATTGAGCCGTGAAGATTTGAAAGGTATGCGTCGTGGTCCTAGAGGTCGTAGAGGTGGGAAGGGTATGACCCCACCCATCAATAGTAAAGAACTCTTTGATCGGTTCGACACTGATCAAAATGGGAAGTTGGAAGGAGAGGAACGAAGTTCCGCGCGTAAATACGTACAAAATATTCGAGGAGGAAAAAGTGAAGGTCTTACTTCAGAATCAGCGAAAAAAACGAGTGAGAAAAATGAATTGCAGGCTAGCCAAAAATCTGCGCCCAAACAAGAAGTTGGCCTCTATGATGAAAAGACCCTGAGAACTTTATATCTTCGTTTTCCTAATGCTGATTGGTATGCAGAGTTGAGCGATTTTTACCGGACTGGAGTAGATGTTCCAGCTGACTTGATTGTAGATGGACAACTTTATCCCTCAGTTGGTATTAGTTTTCGAGGAAACTCATCTTACCAAATGACCCGGGATTCAAAGAAAAAATCCTTTAATATTGCCATTGACTACGACCATAAAAATCAACGCCTTTACGGTTATAAAACGCTCAAACTTTTGAATTCTGCTTCAGATCCATCCTTTATTCGTGAAGTGCTGTACTCCAGAATTTCGCGTCAATACTTGCCTGCGCCTAAAGCCAACTTTATTCGACTTGTTATTAATGGTGAAAACTGGGGCATATACCCCAATATTCAACAATTCAACAAGGATTTCCTGCAGGATTGGTTTAAAACCAAAGATGGTGTTCGCTGGAAGATCTCTCCTGGAAAAGAAAGCCGAGGTGGTTCTTTAGTCTGGAATGGGCCAGATATGAGTGATTATCAAGCTGCTTATCAGTTAAAGACCAAAAACGTAACGCAGGATGCGTGGCAGGATTTAATTAACCTTTGTAAGGTTCTTAATCAAACTTCCAATAGCCAATTTGAGGATGCTTTACGTCCTATATTCAACATTGATGGAGCACTGTGGTTTATTGCTTTGGATAATGTTTTTATCGATGGCGACGGTTATATCGGCAGAGGAGCCGACTACCATGTTTATCTTGATCCAAAAGGTCGTTTCCATCTGGTATCTCACGATAACAATGAAACATTTGGTTATGCGGGAGGAGGAGGTCCTAACATATATTTTGATGACCAACGAATGTTGAGTCCTGTTGCCAACGAAAACAATGAAATGTTACCTGTAATTAGTCGGCTGTTATCTGTTCCACACCTTCGAGCACGTTATCTAAGCCATGTACGAACCATCATTGATGAATGGTTGAACTGGGAAATTCTGGCCCCTATTATTCAGGAGTATCAATCCCTGATTGATCCCATAGTGAAAGCAGATCGCAAAAAATTATATTCTTACCAAGCTTTCGTCAATAGTCAAGACCAAAATAATGATGAGAAGGATGACCCACCTTTTGGAAGAGGTGGTGGTAGACACAGGTCGCCAGGTTTTAAACAGTTTATTGAGGAACGCCGTAAATTTCTCCTTAGTCATCCTGAAATTGATAAGGAAGTACCTGCCATTAAATCAGTTTCGTTCCAATCCTCCCCTCAACCGCAGGAAGCAGTATTAATCAAAGCTGTAGTTGGTACCAAAGTAAAGTTGGATAATGTTATTTTACATTATGCTTCCAATGATAACGTTCCTTTTGACAGTGTTATAATGTCAACAAATGAAGACAATAATGATGCCTATTGGGGTGAGATTCCTCCGTTTCCTATGGGGGAAAAAGTTTATTACTATGTTGAAGCTCGAGCGTTATCGTCATTAGGAACCACTACTTTCCTTCCAGCTAGAGCTGATTCGGGGGCTTTAAACTACCACATAATGCCATCAATAGCCAAAAATTCACCCATTGTCATTAATGAAATCATGGCATCCAATTCCCGTAGATTACATGACCCTCAAGGTGAATATGATGACTGGATTGAACTTTATAATCGGAGTGATAAAGAAATCAGCTTATCAACAATGTACCTCAGTGACAACAAAAAAAATCCATTAAAGTGGGCATTCCCAAAAAACGCCACAATTTCTGC
Organism: Candidatus Poribacteria bacterium; assembly: GCA_002709695.1. Classification (GTDB taxonomy): domain Bacteria; phylum Poribacteria; class WGA-4E; order WGA-4E; family UBA9662; genus UBA9662. Next base: position 24,850 of record PAQF01000023.1, on the reverse strand, counting down.
CGGGACCTACCTTATTGTTTGGGCAGATGGAGATCAAGCAGATTACCCCGGATTGCATGCGAATTTCAAACTCTCAAAGAATGGGGAGACAGTTATGCTGGTTGATACTAGTGGAGGTGTTAATCAGATACTAAGCTTAGTTGAATTCGGTAATCAAATAGAAAACAGTTCCATTGGTAGGTACCCTAACGGGTCTGGCCCCTTTAGGACTCTAAAAGAAACGCCAAAAAAGGGAAACAAATTGTAAATGTACATAATCGATTAAATTCTTATTGTTGAGCCATTGTTTCGGATTCTATGTGATATTAATCGGCTAAAATTGCCAGAATCGACGTAAGTTTGGTGGGATAGTCGCAATTGGAATTTGTTTTCGGAACTGTACAACGTTCTCTACGTTCTCCGTCATTGATGCATTGACACAGTCACGACTAGTGTACGTTCCTGTAACGTATCGTCTTAGATGATGAATTGGCTTGACTGCATGCCAAACCTCAGGTAATCGAAAAAGCACGCTCCCTGCTTTCAATTCTGCAGGAACATAATGGCCCTCTTGGATTTGTTCTGTAGTTGGAGGCTGATGGTCAGGATTTTCGACCGATTCATAATGCAGGAGGTGCGACTTGGGAACATAAATTAAAGCACCTGAATCGATTTCTATATTGTCAAGGAATACTTGGGTCGATACCATAGAAAATGGTGGAGAAAGTTCACCTAGTTTCCCATCTGTATGCCGGCCAACGCCTTGGTGAAATGGAGTATACCGATTGGTCTTCATCTTTTGCAAAAAAGGGCGTGATTCATCCAAAATCCCTGAAATGATCGATATGATATATGGATGAGAAAACAGGCGTTCTAAAGCCGTGAATTTTAATAACGCCTCCCCCCAAATACTATCTCGTGTTCCTGGTTCGCCGGGGCCTTTATCCAAATCGAGGTAGATTTGATCGAAAGCCTCTCGCCCCAAGCTTAATTCTTCTTCTGTTAGCAGGTTGTGTGCAATTCCAACCCCATTCTCACGCGTCGTTTCTATAATTTTCTGATCGGGGTTGTTCATATTTACCATCCCTTAAACTATAGGAATTAAATATATTAGAAAACAGTTTACTTTAATTCAAAAATCTCCGTTCAATTGAGAGCTAAGCTAGCGTGGGCTGCCATACCGTAAATCATACATTCCTCATCAATATCAAAACGGGGATCATGACACATATTGACAATTCCCTTTGTTTTGTTCCCAGCTCCTAGAAAGATAAAACAAGCTGGGATTTTCTGAGAATAATAACCAAAATCTTCGCCGCCTAGAATGGGAGAATATGGGTGGTTGACATCTCCACCACCCACAAGTGTTTTTGCCATTGTTAAGGCTTTAGTAACACATTGTTCATGATTATATGTCACAGGATATCCTTCTTGATAAGAGAAACTATATGTTGCACCATGAGCAGAGGTGGCACCTATGAGTACTTCCTCAATTCTCTTTCGAACTTTAACTTGAACTTCTTTCTTTAAAGTTCGTACTGTTCCCGATAGTCTCACAGTTTGAGGGATCACGTTGTCGGCCGTACCACCGTGAAATTGAGTAACACTTATGACTACAGATTCAAGTCCGTCCACATTTCGGGATGTAATCGATTGTAACATCGACACAAATTGAGAGCCAACTATAATAGGGTCAGTCGTTAGATGAGGAAACGCGGCATGTCCACCTTTACCCTTAATTTCGATGTCAAAAACATCAGGTTGCCCAAAAGCCGGACCAGGACAAATTGCGAACTGCCCGCTTTCTAGCAGAGGCCATACATGTAAACCATAGATTTGATCAACTCCATTAAGGACACCATCTTTAATCATGGCAGGCGCACCACCAGGAAACTTCTCTTCACTTGGTTGAAAAATGAATCTTACGTTTGTTTTAAGTTCAGATTTTAACTGGCTGATTACTTTGGCTGCGCCAATCAGCATGGCTGTATGGGCATCATGACCGCACATGTGTGCTTTCCCATCAATCTTGGATTTGTAGGGGGCATCCCCGAGTTCTTGCATAGGTAATGCGTCCATGTCAGCTCTTAGTGCGATGCGCTTTGTTGCACCTGGAATTTCAAGGTCTCCAACCACTCCTGTTTTTCCAATACCTGTTTTGACCCGAAATTCTAGTGTTTCCAGTTGTTTGGCAACAATATCTGCGGTTCTATGGACATTAAATTCAGTTTCAGGATACATATGAATATCCCGTCGAATCTCTACGATATCATCAAAATAAAATCGGCAACTGTCAAAGATCTTATCTATTAACTTTTTCACTATTTATTGAACCTCTGTTGTTGTTCTTGGTAGTTGTCTTACAACTGTGTGTTTAAAAACTATTGCGATCTGCCAATGAACCAGTGCATAGCGTAATGTCCCTGTTCACGACGGCTAAATCCTCTTCTAAGTGATATAGGCACACACAGATTCTGCACTCCGGTAACCCAATAATCTTAAGCAAATACACAATACAAAAGTCTATCACTTCTCGCATCAATTCGGTATTGATTGAATCAGTATCAATATGCTCATTGTGACGAAAAGTCGTTCCAACTCGTAGATCAGCTCCCTACCCAACAGCATCGGACAGCGCTTTTTCACTACCCGATATGATTTGGCGATTCTGGTTTAATTCCAGTGCACAAATCCACTTAAACATAGAATTGCTCAACATGTGTCATTGGTAAGCAACATCCTTCAGTTGGCATTGAACCGTTGCGATCTCGACCAGGAGAACCCCAAATAAAGTTGTAGTAATCTAAGTTGGCAATCACTTCTTTGGTGTTTATAGGGCTTTATCTCCTAGCTCAGTATTGGTGGTGTTATCAAGACATTGGCCTCATATGCTTACAATACAAAAGCAGTTTATTAGTTGATTGTTTTTCGTTAAAATTAGAGGTAATCCCCTTGATGTTTAGATGGTTGTTCGATTGAACTCGGGAAAATTTCTGCTAGAGTAACAGGAGGTAACACAATAACCATTTCGAATTAATTATTTTCATTTCTATAAGGCTATTTCCGGAGGGGTGGTGTTTTTAAAATACTATTTATTTGCCGCGAACAGAATGCCGGTCGCTATGTCCAGCACGTGGGAAACGTTCCAGTGGTAGGCCTCCTGGGATGTAGTGCCAAGCTGTACTGTAACGACTGCGTTCACTCCTGTTTTCGTATGTGCCATGGAGTAAGTTAGCTGAAAATAAAACCACAGTACCAGCTGGAACAGCTACATCAATAGCCTGCGATTCGTCAGGCTGAGTCAAGTGACCATAACCATATGGGTTCTTATTGTGTGTTGCTATTTCTTTGTAAAGATGACTTTGGGGGATTACACGCAAGCATCCGTTTTCTCTATCAGTATCGTCAAAGTATATAGCGCAACTCACAATTTGATCGGAGGTGATGCCGAAATAGAAGTTATCTTGGTGCCACATAACTGATGTTCCACCATGAGGTAGCTTGGGGAAAAATTTGGTACCGAAGACGTCGATGTCTGTACCGGTCAATTTCTCGACTATATCAAGAATCATCGGGGTACTGGCAATCTCTAGAACGCGTGACTCAACAATACATACACCTTGAATCTTGTGGAGCAATTCTGGATTTTGTTGTCGGTCAGCATCGATTTCAAACTTCCAATGCGGTGTGCCAATCGGCACAGATTTACTCCGGTTAACCAGTTCATCAAATATTGACATGTAGCAGTTAAGCTTTTCCCCATCAATTAGTCTTTCAAGGATCAGGTACCCTTGTTCATGAAATTGATCTATTTGCTCACCTGCTGGCATTGATTATTCCTAAAACTTAATTACCAAGAACGATGTGTCGATCCTTGTAACCACCACGAGGAAACTGTTCCAATTGTAATTCCCCAGGGATATAATGCCAAGCTGTACTATAGCGGCTACGTTCACTATAGTTGTCGTATGCTCCATGCACTAGGTTAGCGGAAAAAACAGCCACAGTCCCTGCTGACATCTCAACATCAATTGCTTCCCCTTCATCAATTTCTGCCCAGCTACCATGTGTGGTGGGGTCGCGGTGATGATTAAAAATTGCACCTTGCAAATGGCTGCTGGGAATAATACGTAGGCACCCATTTTCTTTGTCCGTATCTTGCAAGTATATACCGCAACTTATAATCTGGTCTGATGTCGTTCCAAAGTAGAAATTATCTTGATGCCAGTAAACAGAATGACCTACCTTAGGCAACTTGGGGAAGAATTTGGTCCCAAAGATATCTATATCGGGGCCAAGCAAACATTGGATTCGTTCAAGAATCGCTTGCTCTTTGGCTAACTGAAGAATACGAGGCTCTTCAACACAAACACCTTGGACTTTATGAAGGATTCCCGGTATTAAATTGCGATCTTCGTCAATTTCTAGGGCATAATGACTTTGGTGTTCAGTTAGCGATTTCCCATGGTGAACCAGTTGATCGAAAATAGAAACATAATATTCGACTTTTTCCGGTGGAATTAAGCTTTCGAAGATGAGATATCCTTCCTGTTTAAAATGGTCTATTTGTTTTGAAGTTAACATATTATTTCTTATCTTTTCCAAGTAGATGATTCCACATTTTATGGCGTAGCGCCCGTTCTTTATAGTGGTCAGATTGCGAACACTGACACGCACGTTCAAAAGCAAAACGAGAAGTTAGTGAAGCAACTTTCTCTGGATCATGGTTCCAGCTGGGTTCAACAGGGTCCCTAGCTCGGTTGAATAAAAATTTCAGCATATATCGGTTTTTACTGCCAATGTTCCTAGTGGCTGCATGCCAAATGTCGTAGTGAGTAATAGCAATGGTACCAGCTTTTACAGTTAAAGTAACTTGATCACGAAGATTAGCATAGTTTGCCATAAAGTCTGTAGGGGCATTTCGGAAATGGGTGCCCGGCATAATAACAGTCGGGCCTAGGTCCATCGTTACATCTTGAGGGTAATACATTGCCAAAATTGTTCGAACTTGATGATGTCTTTGGTTGACGCCATCCTGATGCCACGATTGGCTGTGAGAACCAGGCGGGTTAATATGACAGTGTCTATGGCTACTCATTTGGTAATCATTGCCCAATAGACTAACAAATGCTCCGCGTACTTGGGGATGATCGAAAATTTGATATAGCTTTGGTACAGCATCTAGAATGCCGTCACCTGGGTTATTTTCGAGCTGACTAATTTCATCGTAGACCATCTGGTTGATACTGCCGGGAAAATCTACTTCCACAATGTGATAGCCACGAATAACAAAACTAATGATTTGGTCATCAGTAAGCAAGTAAGGTTTATCACTCATCGTAGACCTCCATTTTCTGTAAGATAAATTCGTAACCCAAAATATCGATCTCATGATCATCGAAATTGGTTCGTTGAGCGGGGAAAAATATAGCTTGCCAACCATCAACAATGGCATCATGAACAGTCTGATATTTCCAGTCATCAGTATCTGGTTCAATCTGTGTGATAGCACCATTGACTGGTTCATGTTGAGCCATACCAATAACATTTGACCTAATGCTTGGTGTCGTTGCCTGTAAATAAAGCAGTCTTTGCCGATTCTGATTGCATCTGATTTGTAGTATCTGTTCCAGTTGGTCCAAATCGTTGTTACTGATACCTTCGTTTTTAACTTTTTTCCGCGCCAGGGAAACCCATTCCTCAATTTTGCTAGACATGATTTATACTATTTATCCTCCTACAGGGACACTCCCTGGATCAATTTCAGGTGTCCGTAATTGGATTGGTGCCATAGGTCGGCTATCAACAGGCCAAGGGAAATCATAGGTGGGTTGGTTAACGTATCTCTTAGTTTTTAAGCGCAGTGTAATACCTGATCGAGGCATAAGTTGTACCTGAATACATTTCGAATCAACGAGTGTATTAACACCGGTATCAACAACCTCAACTTCCGAGAATTGATGTTCACCAAACGCACCTGCTAAGGAAATGATGTTTCTGGATTCGGTCGAATTCAGATTAATTAACTGGAGTTGGAAACCGTCTTTAAAAACCGATTCGACTAACGCTGCTACATCTGCTGGCAACCCAGATCTTCGCTGATCTAGATCGAAATGCCGAACTCGACAGTTCAATAAGCCACCATGGTATATGGCAGATGGCCCTCCTGTAGTCAATTGTGCAAGTGCTTTAGGTACTACTGGGTTTCTAGCCTGCCAGTGGTGGACATCCCAAGTTGTGGGGTCAGTATTATCGTTATCGATCATGTCTAAACGCCGACAAATTTCTTGGTAATCAGATTCAAGAGCTCTTTCTGGAAATTCCGAGAAATCACCATTAACATAACGAAACCAAGCACCATTTGAATCTCGACCGTTGAGATCACCATCCAATTTATCTGGATCGCCTAAGCGTAAGATTCGGTCAAGATCAGCCTCAGATTGTGAGGCATTCCACAACTGAAGAGGGAAATTAGACGACATCGCACCATATCCTGACCAACCTGAATCCAAATGTTTGAAAGGAACAACCCAATTACCATTTTCTTCCCGTCCCATTGACCACAACAAATCTTGCTGCGACCGAGCAAGGTCCAAAAAGTCTTCGTCTCCAGTCAACAACATAGCATTCAAACCAGCGATAATGGTAGATTCTAAGAGGTTCATAGCACCGTGTGGCCACCGCCAACCGTAATATCCTCCCCACCATTTTCCGTCCATGTATTCGCCAATTTCCCCTGATAACCCTACGTTATCAGGCATGATTCCATGGTTTTCTCTTGTTCGTTTGTGCCAAGCATTAATGTAATCGATTACCCAATTCTTATACTTTTGTTCGCCGTTATATGAGTAAGCATGTACGATCATACTGGTTGCCGTTAGGTTCAATGGGATGTCTCCCTTGGCCATACGGCGATTAAGCAGATCTAAGATACGTTCAAAAATTTTATCGTCGTTCCAGTCTGCTGTGGGGGTGTCAATCCCTGGAATATCTTCAAACGGAACCGGGTAGTTCGCTAATACATCACGGTGGGTTGACCAATCTTCCGGAGACATTTCGTGTCGAGGTCCTCGGCTGCCGTTGATAGGTGATCGAATAAGTTTCAGCTTCGAATCATAGTTTTGCGCTTCTTTGTCTTCACCAATATAGAACCCAGCAAAGCGAAGTGCACGCTGCCGGTCTTTGAAAACATTTGGATCGCACAATCCCAAATAATAGAGATAACTATAGCTTTCCCCATGGTGCATCCAATCATAGTAGGCATCGAATTCTCGATAGACCTGCCCGTATTCAGTGAACTGCCAAGTGATTGCATCCCATTCTTTACGAGCTAAATAATGGATTTTTTCACTGCCACCCAATAAATAGAATAATGGGAAAGTCCAGAAACTTTCATAAGCATCATCTGAACCGTCCATACCTGGCCAATTGTCGCGCCAAATCAAAGTGCCATCTGGATGAGTATAATGCTCAACAAACGCTACACCAACTTGGTTGCAAATATCAATAATTCTCCGTTCCCACAGAGCCCAAGCCGGTGGTTCCACTTTTTGAACAGCTTCGAATTTAGGAATATTTTCCACTATTGACGATTCCTTTTATCATTATTATCTTTTTCTGATGATAGCAAACTCAGCAATATGGTTCAACCATAATTGCGAAAACAATCAGCAGGTTACTGAATCACGACTAGTTTTTCGGTTTGCTGGAACTTTCCTGTTTCTAACTGGTAGAAGTATAAGCCGTTGGAGACGTGTTCACCAATTTGGTTTCGACCATTCCAGTAAGCAGCCTTATCCTTAGTCAAATACTTTCCTGCAGATAATTCACCAAGTTGAATTTGGCGGATTAACGAGCCATTCAGGTCGTAGATTGAAATCACCACCTCACCACTGTCTTCAAGCTCAAATGGAATCCAAGTCTCAGGATTAAACGGGTTGGGAAAGTTTTGACCTAGCCAATTTTGGTACGGGTTAAGATCTTCTGGTGTGTTTTTGCTATACATCCCATCTTCTACTGGAAGTGAAAAAATTGATTCGTTGATTTGAAATACTTGTAATTCATACAGATCCAAAATGTGGAGTGTATCGCCAACAATCATTAAATCAGAAGGAAAAATCAGATCCTTATCCTGTGGGATTTTTTCGCCCGTTCGTATATCAATGAGCGCAACACTTTCTTGATCCAACACATAAACATAATCGCCGCGAACGGCAACAGCAACAGGTAATTTTTCTGTTTCATAGGTGATGATATCTGTAGGCTGGCCCAAATTCGAGAAATCAACGACCCGAACTCCAATATCACTGTCCAAGATATATGCTTTACTACTTTTTACAGCAACACCGAGTGCGTTGCCATCCATTTGATATCCTGAAATTGGTCGAGGATTAGCTGGGTTCAGAACATTGAAAACCCGCACTCCATCGGTCAGTGCGGCAACATAGACAAGATCATCTTCAAATGCTAAACGGTAAGCAGTACCACTCATCCGAATCTTGCCAATACGACGGATATTTTGAGGAGATGAGATATCCAGGATTATGATGTCTCCTGCACAGATGTAGAGCAAATCTTCATTAATCTGGATGTTAATAGCAGGCAAGGGAGTTGGTATCCGAGTAATTTCAATAGGTCGCTGTAGATTCCTCAGATCATAGACAATAATTCCAGATTTACCGACTGCCACATAGGCATGATCGTCTTTGGCTGAGACACTAATGCCAACTTCAATATCTAGATGGATTGCCTTGTTTTGTTTGTTAATTACTTTTAAACTTGATTCTGTGGTGACATAAATTTTTTCATTCTCTACATAGAAATCCGTGGGTTTTCCTGAACCCTTAAAATGCTCAACCCATTTTGGCTGGTGCAAATTAGTTACGTCTACAATTTGCAGGCCGTCTAGTCCGTTTGCTAAGTAAACCCTATTCTCATTGCGGACGACGTCAACTGTAGTTCCTACTGTCCGTTGTCTGGCAATGATTTTCGGCCGGTTTTTATCACTAATGTCAGCAATTACTAGACCTCCTTGCTGCCCAGCAATGTAACCATATCCATCTTGAATCTTAATAGATGTTGCAATTCCCGAAGTGCCCATCGTTGAAATAACTTTTGGCTTCTGAGGATTGCCAATATTCGCAATCTTTAACCCACCTCCGACTATATAAGCATAACCGTCTAGCAGCTGAAAATCATATCCCAAGATTGGCATTGTTCCCATTATGACCGGAACAGTCGCACGACCAAGACTGAGCGTGTGAATACCACTTCCATCACTGAGATAGATCTTCCCATTATAGATATCAACATGAAACGCCTCACCTCTTGTTGGATAATAACCAATCATCAGTGGTGCAGGTCTTTGGCGAAAAGCGTCGAGGTCGTAAATATGTAGTCCCCGTTCAATATCTACGACGTATACTCTATTATCCACGACTTCCACCTGACCGACATTTTTAAATTTATCAACTGTATGGACAATCTGTGGAAATTCCGGTCGTTCAATAGAGATTATTTGCACCCCTGCAGTTCCGTCCGCTACATAGGCGAGATCGCCTTTGATTCGGATGCCCTGTGCATACCCTGGAGTAGAAAGTTCAGCAATACGATTAAACTGTTTAGATACATTAAACACTTCGATTCCCCAGCCGCTTGCTGCATACAAGAGGTCCCCAATAACAGACAAATCCTGATAATTACTGGTCAACCGAAGTCGTTGGGTAGGTTTAAGCCGATAGGAAATGTTTTTGTGCAGGTGACTTGGTTGAAATATATTTTCTGTGTCTTTTTGAGTAATTTGACCAGACGGCATGAGCAAACGATTGGACCGAGGGACACCAACATCAACCGGTGAATCACCAATCGCAGTGAAACTATAGCGAAAATCTTGATCAATAGTTGAAGTAACAATTAAGATAAGTTGCTCAATGGAAAGTAGGTCTTTCATCTCCAGTTTTGCGTCATCATCCATATCGAAGGTAAACTTTTCTATCGAAACATGACCACTATTGTAGGAAATCACCAGTTGCGCATAAAGATGATTGGATGCCTTGCCATCCAAAGCGATCTCAAGTTGCTCAGGTAAATTACTTAATCGCATATATGAGGCCCCAAAGCTCTTTACACTCCCTATCCCCTCTTTTGGATAATTCGTTACTTCAGGAATCGGTGCAGTAACCTTGTAACGTTCATGTAAATCTCGGTAACCAAACAGCGAGCCTTTAGATCGATCGTTGAAAAGGTTTGCCACCATCCAATTTTGAAAGATATCCATAGCTTTTTCCCGCCGCCCTAGTGTTTCTAATGTTGCTTCTACTCCAGCCATACCAAGTTGATCTTGACGAACCAACTCTTTGATGAACTCTCTGCCCCCATAATTTTCATATGCATACAGCAGAAACATAAAACCAGCTCCATACCGAACATTCTGCGTGTTAGCTTCTGTCAACGAGACGGTCGGATCCTTAAGATACCCCTCAATGAAAATTTGGTGCATATTACCATAGATAGCGTATTCGGCAAAAGATGCCATTCCTTCTTCAAGCCAGATTTCATCTGTGTGTCCACCGTTCTGATACCAATTAACTAGATGTGTTATCTCATGGGCTAAGCTGACATAAAACGTCCTCTTCCCACGCTGTAGGTAAGTATAAATATCCATAAAAAGAATTTCACCACGATTACTATTTGGAGCTAACGGATTCTGATCTGTCGATGAAAAATAGCCCCCGTAATCACGACCCGATTTATCGTTGCCAACATCATGTAATAATAATGTAAAACGTGAATCGCGATCTAGACCGGGGCGCGGTTCTTCGCCAATCCACTGGTGTATCTTAGGATAAATTTTTTCGTGGAATTCTGTTACGATTTCTGCGGCTTCTAAGTCGGTAATCAGATTTTTAACCGAATTCTCAACATAGAGGTAGACATTTTTACCAATTGCAATGCAAGTAGCTTGAATCTTGTTCTCAGGAATGTGTGTATAGAAATCTTTGATACTACCAACTTGGATTTGGGTTCCAGCTATAACTTGGTTATCTAAAACAAGCCATAAAACAGTCAAAAGCAGGGTATTAATTAACAGTTTTTTCATCTCAATTTAGGTTGGGTATTTACTAACAACTTACTCTGGTTCTATAGGAAGAGGGTTCCGTACCAACTTTTCGCTGCTGATCATCTTGAAACGTCCTCCAGTTTCACCTGCCAGTTTCTCAAAAAAACCGAGTCTCTCCGCGTCTGCGTTTCTGAGGTCTATTTCCAATCCTACAACAAATATTTTCGTTTGGTTAACATTTTTTAGCTTGACTTCTTCAAGTATTTTTGGGGGAGTAGTTTCAAAAGCTTGCTCCATTCCCTTGGGTGCCTGTGGTAACCCATCAGTAATTAGAACTATAATAGTTGGATTAGATTCGAACGATTTTTCAATGGCCCCTAAGACATTTGTGCCTAAATTTCGGTTAATCCGCTCAGGTGTATACCTATCGAGATAGTTCATCGCGCGCATGATCTCATCCATATTAGCTGGTTTCATGGTTTTATGCCGAGACTGTGCAACAGCATGAAATGTGACAATATTAAAATTATCGTCTTCACCGAGTGCCAACATAGAATCCTTAATAGAACTAATCGCAATTTCGAGTTTTTGCAAGCCTGCTGCCTGCATACTCGCTGAGATATCTAAACAAAAAACAACGTCTTGTGGCCCTCCAAATTCACCAAGAAAATCGATGATACCAAGAGGGTCAGCAACACCAGGATTTCCACCTCCACCTAGCAATCCTTCTTCTGAATCGCCATATGAATCAACGATATCCATGCCTGAGCGCTGCCCTTTAATACGATCCCGTCCAGTCACTTTGCCTCGACCACCAACAGCGGGATTTCGTGTGACAAGTCGGCTGAGATTTGAAGCTTCTGCATCCTTCAACTTTGCATCTGTCATTAAATCGGGGATTTCCTCGCTTAGCCTTGCTTGATCTGCATTTTTTAGGAGAAGCCTTTCTTCCAATTTTTTTACTTCAGTTAGTTTGTTTTTAGGAGTTTCTGCTTTTTTTAGTTTCGCGGTACGAGCAAGTAGTTGATCTGGTTTAAGAACCCTTTCCGGTTTAACTTTTGGTTTCACATTCATTCTTCGAAGGCGCTCCTTCGGAACTTCCTGCATCCAGTCAATTTTTATAAAGTTATCATCTCCAATATGACTTTTATGTGGTAAAAATACGATAACATTTAACACAAAAAGGTGGGCAATGAGAGAGAGAAGAATCGCCGATTTTCGTTTCTTCTTTTCACGTTCCTTCTCTGATAATCGATCCGAAATTACGGTCTCCAACACGATATCCCAAATTTCAAAATATTTAGCCGTGTACTTCCAATTGCCTTAGCCATGACATAATCACGTACTTGAAGCTTATAAATATAATAACATTATTTTGATCAATTATGCATTTCGTGATACACTTCGAAAATTGTTTAAAACAATAGCTTAGAATGTATACTTATTGACTTTTTAATTTAAAAGAGTTTTTATTGTCAGCAAAGGGCTTTCAATCCGAGAAAACGCAACTAATAATAGCGCAGTTTTTTGTTTTTATAAAATTAGTAGGAAAACATATTTGCTATTAGGAGAGAGCCAAGTTCCGGATTGTTATAAACCCTTAACCAAATGGAGGTGTTAGCATGAGTTCATCCAATGAGAGCATAATCTTTGAAGATAATTTTGAGAACAAACTAGACGAAGGTTGGTCATGGCTGAGGGAGAATCCGGATCATTGGCGCATTCAAAATAACGGATTGGAAATCCGTGTTGTACCTGGTGTAGCAGATACTGTTAAGAATGCCTTACTTCGCCCAGCACCTAACCGTAATAATGGTACATTTGCCATTGAAGTAACAGTCACCAATCACACCTATCCTATTCAGCAATACGAACAAGCTGGAATTACTTGGTATAACAGTGGCAAACCAATATTCAAGGAAGTTAAAGAACTGATTGATGGAGATCTCTACATCATTCCAGGAAAACAATCAATGGTTACAGAGAGTGTTCGATTACGCTTAGTCGTCTCTGTTAATTCATGGGAGGCTCAATATTGCCCTGAAGACAGTACAGAATTCCAAACAGCCGCGACTGGAGAATTGCCCTTGCCGAGCGACGACCAAGTTAGCATTCAATGTTACAATGGGCCGGAGGATGCCGAACACTGGATTCGTTTTGAGAACTTCCAGATTAAACAGTTATCGTAGTTAGTATGTTCCGTGTTCATAGTCTTGGAAAACACATGATTACTCCTGGAATTTGTAACCCAGTCTTCAGGGACACTTGATTTTGTACTTTAGAGGAGTCAATTTGTCGAGGTAAATATTTTCTGTAAGATATGAAAATCTGTGTCATTTCCTATAGGGTCAAAGCCAGCTATAGCTTCTTCTTTTACTAGATTTTGATGTTTGATTTCTAGATCAAACCGTAGTTCAGGATTGTAGGTTGCAATATAAATCATGACCTGACTGGCTTGATCAGAAATTTCGACTGAACCGTCTATTTGATTCCAGTTTACATCATAAATCCCATCAGCGTCGATTCTAAAAACATCATTGATCTGCTGCAAGTAAGCAGGGAGTTCAAATGTCCATTCAGTTTCTCTAGGAGGGTCAAACTTAAAAATTCGCTCTTCCAAATCCGGTTTGTAGTTCAAATCCAATGCGAATAGGAGACCTGCTCTGGCGCCACAGACAGAATTAATATCCCAATCTAAGTCACCGGCTATGGTTGCTAGTCTTTTGTGCTCGTAAGCGTCTCCTTCTAATAAAAACTCGTCAATAAGTCTAAGTTCACGACCAATACGTACAAGCTCCTCTAAAGTGTCACGCCACGAGCATAAAGACTTGAGGCTGAGATTAAACCAGTATAACGAAGTTATACGACTTGAAATAGCGTGATAGGCCTGCATCCGAATTTCTGTTGGGGTAGGAGTGGTTCGTTGACGTTGATCATATACCGACCAATTGTGTGGTCCCTGTGACCAAATTGCACAAGGCATTGGGCGATTCAATTCTCTAAGTGATCTGCACATATCTCCGATGGTTTCTAGTGGTGATCCCCAACCAATTCTTTCTCCTTTCCAGCGATCGTACTTTTTCCATTCGTCGGGTGAAGGTGCTGTGACACGGTAAGCATCATAGTGAGGATAGTCACTTAAACCAGCGTAATCGCGCCAGATTCTTTCTTCACTATGCGTTAAGGTTGTAGCTAAACGCGTAACGGCATAAGGTGCTAGTGCTTCCCAAACTTCTTGTGGTGGTACGGGAGTTCCTCCTCCATATTGAGGCTCTCCTAGAAACTCAACAGCATGGATGTTGGGTAACATTGCATCGGTATCGTAAACCTCAAAAGGCCGTAACCCACCAAAGTACTTCAAAGGATACTTTTCATACAAATTAGTATCACTATATCCGGGTACAAGAGAGTTGTGTGAAGTATTAATATAAAGTCGCTTAAGTGTTTTGAGAAAACTTTCATTCTGGAGATGATTTTCAGAACTATTTACCCAACCACCTGAAATATCAAAGCATTCTACCTTGATGCGTAAATAAGCCCAGATAGAATAAGGTGTACCATCAACAGGTGTAACAATAATCTCTACAGCTGTGTATGTTAGTGGCAGTGGATCAGTTTCGACTATGAAGCCGCTGCGCTCTTCTACAGGTATCATATCTTGATGGTTAAACAGTTTTATAGGTTTAAATGTTTTTTGTAATGACAGTATATAAGGGGTTTCGGGGGCCGTAGCTAACCAAAGCCGACAGGAAGTGATCTTAACAGCTTTGCTAGATGTGTTTGCTATATGAATGATCAGTCTGTCAGGATGGATTTTACCTTCTGGGGCCAAAAAGGTAACGGCTGAAAGCCAGCATTTAGGCGGTGTAAGACTCAACTTGTCCGAAAACCATGGTTTGTTTTCAGGACCGATTTCCATGTCAAATTCTCCGTTGGCACCAAAAGTGGAATTTCGGCTATTAAAAGTCCAAACAGTCAGATGGCTTGAAGCGAGAAGGTCTGGGTTGCTCCGTGCTGATGGGGTGTCATGCCAAGCCCAAATATTTTGTGCCAATAAATCTTGAGCGAATTTCCCCTCGAAACAAACACGGGTTTGATTGGTTATAGCTAGAGATTCCGAACCATTATTGTACAAGAAAAGTTGAACTCGGGCTCCGGAGGCAGGTTCTGGATCGTGATGATATCGCATCGATTTAGCAACCATATGCGGTGTCACGTTTGTACCTTTTAATAAAAGCTGGTGATCTGTGTCCTTTTGCTCTGATGAAAATGAAGAAGGAAAAGGTTCCATGCTATGGGGAAACTCCTGTGTTCTATTAGGAAAACAATATACCTAAATCTTTATAATTCTTAACTGATAACCAACGAATGCGAAATATCTAGTAATTTATATGACTTTTTACCTTAAATAACATTCTAGCATCTATATCCCCATTCACCAAAGAGTTCAGCCCCATACCTAGTTGTTACCAATCCTACTCCAAATGATATATAGAGAATCTTGTATCGCTGTTTCATAACCTCTTTTTCCTATCTTCAGATTAGCATAGCTTCATGCTTAGTTCTATGTTCACTAGCCTTAGTTTTGACGTGACTTTACCAAAGTGGCGTTAGGAAGGTAGCTGTGGAAACGCCTGTTTCAGTCCAACTTTATCACTTGATAGTTTGTGCTGTCTTGGAAAGAATAAGGGGCCTCAAGATAAACGTTCGATAGGAAAGAGGACAGTAACAGAATCATAAAAGTGTTTACTTCTATTACTGTCGTAACTGACACATTAAAACTAATAGTTCATGGTCATGTCTTATGAGGAAATATTTCTGAATTTTCAGATTATGATCTAGTATTTTGCCGATACGGATTTATCTGTTATTTGTATTCTGAATGAAAAGTGTTTAGTTGTAAGAGCTTACGCTAAAATACAATGGGTGGTAGATGACCATCGCCATCCAATTGGCTTTCGCGACGAATATCTGCTCCGCGGGCATGGATTTCTGCCACGCTCTGTACCCCAACGATACGCATAGCTCGATCTAGATCAGACTCCATAATCTCAAACGCGCGAGTCAGGCCTATATGCCCTCCTGCTCCGATTCCGGCCGCTGTCACGCGGCCGATACCAACGGCCTTAATACCATAAGAAAGAGCAATTAGAACATCGGTGCCATTGCGAACACCACCATCCATCATAAAGTCTAGTCGAGTATCGCCCACAAGAGGCATTTCCTGTGCTACTATATGGAGTGTTGGTGGGACTCGATCCTGTTGTCGCCCCCCATGGTTTGACCAAATCACCCCCGAGGCCCCCATTTCCTCGGCTTTCCGAGCATCATAAGCACAGTGTACGCCTTTCACAATGAGCGGCTTATTGCCCCAAGCTTCTTTGATCCACTTTAAATCGTTCCATGTGACGGCTGAAGCTGCAAGTTGTACCCCGATATCAGCATAGGGCATTGGTTCGCCTTGTTCATCAATTACATTTACAAATTGCATCAATCCTCCATCCCGAAAATGTTCTATAACCCATGATAAACGAGGGAGCATTTGTGGAGCGAGCATCAGCTTGCGAACAGCCAGTTTCAGTCGGCCTCCTAAGCCTAGACCACGAAAAGGTCCAGTTACTTGCATCGGTTTCATTCGAGCATGTAGTGCTCGCAACCCAGATACTCCTGTGTCAATGGTCAAGACAAGTGCACTGAATCCTGCCCGTTTTGCACGCTCAATGCCTCTTAATGCCGTCTCACGTCCGCCACATAGATAAAGCTGAAACCAACAATTGCCATCAGAGGCTTCCGTAACAGATTCCATCGGTGTTCCCGAAAGGGTGGACAGGGTCATTACTGTGCCAAATTCCCCTGCTACTTGAGAGGCAACTGCATCTCCCATTGGATACAATGCTCGTAAACTCCCCACTGGGGCAATATACCAGGGAACAGCTAAACTATGATCAACAACTTTCGTGTTGAGGTCTAGTGAAGAAAAACTTAAAGCTCCATACGCAGTGGTCATCGATTGTTGAAATGCCCGTACGTTTCCACGTAATGTCGTTTCATCATCTGCTCCACCACGGAAGTACTCGGATACGATTGGAGGAACTCGCTGCATCATCAATTCCCACAAATCTGCCGTTGTTAGGCATTCTGCAATTTGTTTTTTTTGCTGACTCATTGTTTTTTAAATCTATCTTTGACAATGAAACTCACCATTGAATTTTTGGCCTAGTAGTAAAGCGAGCTTTTTGTCAACAGTCTCCTTTTGATTTCGAATATTATGGCATATTTGGCGAGAAAAATCATATCAGATAGTTTTCAGATTCGATTCGGTAGAGATGGCCTTAGGTTCTCTCTTTAATATATTTTTAAATCAACTTGTACAGGTGCCGCTAGAACTCCTGCGGATGTTTCTTGAAAAGACATGTAATTGGGTAACTCCATTGGGGTTATGTTAATAATATACATCATGGTTTAATATTGATGTCGGAACTTCTAGTTTTATGGATCTTGGTTGCGTCGCCAAGTGCCTCGGGGTCATAAAATTCAACCGTATTGATCAATTATGCCAATGCATATGGTCACTTCGGAAGAATATTGAATTCCAAAAGTGCTACGGCTCTAAATCTTTAATGGCAGAAGTATGCATAAAATTATGATGTATGTTCATGGTGGTCTACCCCTTGTGGGGGATCATGCAGCTACAATTAGGTATAAAAGTATATCCCACCACACATAAAAGATATGGCCTGAGCTGACCCAAACTCAAATATCTTCAGTTCATACTGATACTTCAACTTGGGAATATTCTCCAGCCAGGCAGCAAAGAATCCTTAGAAAAAAGGATTTAATTATGGGACACAATTTCAGCTTTAATTAAAAAAATAAACTTGTACACAGAATATGCCTTATCATAAACATATGAAATTAAAATATAAAGAGCCAATGAAAGGGTAGTTAGAATGCTAAAGCTTTTTATTACTACCATTATACTATTTTTCACCATCTTATCCGTTTCAGAAGGTGGAGAGAACCCAATTAAGACAGGCAAAACAGATATAGGCTTGTTTGCTCAAACACTCATGCACGATAATCTAAGCAGAGAATATTTCGTATACGTGCCTACCTCCTACGACGGCACTTTTGAAATTCCGCTTTTGCTTAGTTTTCATGGATTTGGTGGCACTGCTAGTAACAATCTAATTTCCTCAAATATGCAACCTATATCAGACACCGAAGGTTTTCTCTTAGTTAGTCCTCAGGGTGCGTCATTAAAAGGAGAAGGGAAAGGTTCACACTGGAACCACGAGTTAAAGTCAACTAAAAATAAGAGTGATGTAGATGACTTCGGTTTTGTCGAAGCATTGATTGACGAAATATCTTCTAACTACAGTATTGATTCAAAGAGAATCTATGTTTGTGGTTATTCAAATGGTGCTTTTTTTGCTAATTCACTGTCTTGTTATTTGAATAACAAGATAGCAGCTGTAGCTTCTATTGCAGGGTTAATGTCAACAGAAATAGTTAAATATCATAAACTATTACACCCTACAGCTGCTATTATGTTTCACGGAACAGCAGACCAAGTGGTTCCTTATAAAGGAATTGAGGGTTATGCTATGTCGATTGACCAAACGCTTGATTACTGGATAAAATTTAACAATGCTAATACGACTCCTAAGATCAACACCTTCAAACACAATAATGTAGAAATAAAGCACTATTCCTATACAGATGGTAGAAATGGAGTTGTGGTAGAACATTATAAGATCATTGGTGGGAATCATTGGCCTCAAATAAGTTACATGGGGTCTAATATCAGTCGTCTAATTTGGGATTTTGTGTCAAAATATGACGTTGATGGGTTAAGATAGTTGTTTTTATTATTAATAATAAGGAATGAGCATGACACTCCCCTGAAGTAACGACTCTGATATGACCAATATGATCAGGAAGTTTGTCGTATGGAGGACTGGGATTTGCAACTCCACAAACCATGAAGTGAAGTAAGGGTAACGCAGACGTGCTGATATTTAAAGGAATCGATCGAGTGTGAGGGAAAATAGCTTTGGTGTATTTACGAAATCAAAAAACCTTGAACTAATATAACGAATATGTTTATCAGGTCTTGGTCCGATTGAGTAAGTAAGACAGCGTATATTGTTGCGAGGTACATAATCATTAGAGTCACTGGAAGGCGTTAAAAAATGAGGGAAAGGAGGATTTTTTCTCAGGGGCCTCTTCTTTGAAACAGCTCCGACATTACTAGTCCTCGAATCAGGTTCTGAAGACGGTAGTCGTTGTTTTGTTCGGCTGAAACTATCGAGTGGAGTTGTTGAATGTCATCGACGGTCATAATCCGCCTAAGGGCGTAGGTTGCTAGTTGCTCCACAAACGCTTGGGCCAAGTTCCTGTCGTCCTCGGCAAGCAACTTCTTGAACTCAGAGGGGCCAGCGAAGGTTTTTCCTCCAGGCAAGGCGCCTGACGCGTCAACGAGAGGATCCTCGCCAACTCCCCCTTCAACACGCTCCTTTTCCCGCCATCGGCCGATAGCATCAAAATTTTCGAATGCTAGACCTAGTGGGTCGATCTTCGAATGGCAGGAAACACACGTGGATGTCGTTGCGTGAGCCTCAAGCTGGGAGCGAATCGTTGTTTTCTGTTGGTCCCTTTGCACCGGTTCCAATGGAACTACATTGGGTGGTGGAGGGAGAGGCGTTCGGGCAAAGATTGCCTCGGAAACCCAGGCACCTCGGTGGACGGGTCGATGGCGGGTACCGTCAGAAGTCAACGAAAGAATAGAAGAATGGGTTAATATACCTCCTCGTCGAGATTTTCGGGGCAACTGAACACGTAAAAGCTTCACTTGACTTGGTATCGGCAGGCCATAGTGGATAGCCAAACGAGAGTTGAGCATTGTCCAGTTGGAGTCGACGACCTCTCGAAGTGGCAAATTTCCCCTGAACATCTCTGCAAAGTAGGCTGTGGTCTCCATCACCATGCTCTCCTCCAACCAAGGATCGTATTCAGGGTAGAGGTTGGGATCTGGCTGGAACATACCAACCCGATGCAATTGTAGCCATTGCCGGGGAAACGAATCGAGAAAGCGGTGGATCTTCGGGTCAGCGATCATCCGATCCAGCTCGCCTGTCAAACCTTCGACGGTGTGAAGCCTGCCATTGCGAGCTTCAGTAAACAGCTGCTCGTCAGGCATTGAACTCCAGAGAAAAAAAGAGAGGCGATTGGCTAACTCGAAGTCATTCACCTTTTGGCGTGGTTCGTTGGGAGAGCCTTCTTCGATATTGATAAAGCTGCGGGCAACCAGTATGCTCGACAAAGCTGACTTGTAAGCCGATCGAAACGTTTCGCCCACCCCTTGTTCAGCAGTAATGAATTCAATGAAGGGCTCGATCTCAGAATCGAATACTGGCCGACGCCACGCCCGTTGCGCAAAGCGTTTCAAGCAAGTACGTGTATACTTCGGATCATCTTCATTTTCGGGTATTACCCCTTTCCGTTTGGATCGATCATCCTCGGTTGCTAACGGCCCTTCCACCTCCACCCAGTCGACGAGCAAGAGGGGCACAACCGGTTGTCCCTCCTCGTCGACGATCTTGGTTCGCGAAGACAGGAAGCCGCCTTTCAAGGTTGATAAAAGTTGTGTGGCGTCAACTTCCTCGTTTCTGAACAGCTGGATGCTACCGTTGGGATGTTTTTGTGACCGAGCGTGATTACGAATTTGATAATGACCTGAGGGAAACAAACCTTCGAGTTCAATTGTTTCTGGCTGATCCTCGGAAGTTGCCATTTCGATTCCTGCGAACGATTTCTTGTGCTGGTGGTGCCACAGGGATAACCGTGGCAGCCTACCTGAAAATGCCGGTAGGCCGCTTACGCGGATCCTAATTCGATAATGACCGGATCTAGCTAGATCGAATGCCCCCCAGTTTTCGCCCAACTGCAGGAGCTGGCGTTTTCCTTTGTTGGGCGATTTTCGGATAGTTTTTGAGGGAAACTCACGATCAGGAAACGCCAAGTTCACCACAGCATCGGCGGCTTTGAAATACCGGTCAATATGTGACGGTGCGGTAGAGAGTAGAGCTCCGATGCGGTCGAATCCGTGCCAAAGTGGATCTTCGTTGAACGCCCCCGGTGCCTCAACGTCAAATACCACGCCGAGTAGATCGTAGACAGTATGGGCGTACTCCTGCCGGCTCAGGCGATAGTGCTCCAACAACCCTCGTTTCGCCATTCGGGCTGCAGTGCCTTCCCGGATCCTTTTCGTAATCATTTCGGCTGCCCTACCAAGTTCAGCAGCAGTTGGCTGGGGTTCCTTCGGTGGTGGCATTTCACCTCCGTTAATTCGGGAAACCACCTCGCCCCATTTCTGCACAACCTGAGGATTCGTGAAATCTGTCGAGAGGTTATCGAGTTGAAACTTTCCCTTCTGGGTCTTACTATCGTGGCACCGAAAACAATGAGCTTCCAGAAAATCATGGATCGTATCATCCATCGGTTTCTGCGCGATTGTAATATCGGCCGACACGCAGAGCAAAACAGCCAAAATGACGTTGGCCAGCTGTGGCAATGTTTGCTCGATGCCCCTCCAAGACCTTGTTTCTCTGATCGTGGTCATGGTAGGATCATCCTTCGGGAACGTTTCAGGTCCTCCGCAGTCATAATACATTCGTCGTGAGGAATTAGGACATAGGTCCATGGTCCTTTGGCTCGAACAATTCGACCTAGACGGAATCCATCCAGCATTTGCGAGACTTTCAAGTGTATTTGGAAGCCACTGCTACCGAACGGCGGATTCTTTAGCACTTTCCACTCGAGTATATCTCCGAAGGTAGCATACTCTTGATGATACCCCCAGGTTCGCAGTGTTGTTTCCGCATTACAGATCTTTGGCTGTCTCTTCCCACCTTGCATGTCGCGGATGTCTGTGTACAAAGAAGGGTCCATGCCTCCAAAAAAAGTGACTGTGACTTCACCGCCTCCAGTGTCGCCGTTTTTCACTGCATCAACCCAGCCAGGTAAAAATCGTGAGCGGATGAGTCGCAGGTGCCGTTGCCGCTGCACTTCCTTGAACGTCTTCAGGCTTGCATCATCCAACCAAATATCAGTAGTGGCCAAACTATCAAAAGGTCCCCAAGTTAGGTTCACCTGTATCTGTTGCCCTGGTATCAGTTGGTCTATACCCATGATCTGGCTATTTTTCCATACCCGGGTGGAGGCATCAATGTCCAACAACACGGTTTTATTGATTCCCCCGTCTATGTCCGGACCAACAGGTTCAACCGACAGCTTCAACCGCGGAGCTGGGCCACCTCCCTGTTCTGTGCCGAGAATTTTCCAAGACCGCCCCCTACGGGAGTAGAAGCTAACATCATCTTCGAGAAGGATTGCATGGTTATATCTGGACAGAGGATTCTGCTCACGTTCCTTCTCCGAAACAGGCGGGATAGTCTCCTCTTCGCCTTTCATTGGCAACAGGAATTGCCCATGCATGTGCGTTCCCGTTGGAATATGTCTTACATCCGCCGGTGCTCCATGATACCAGACCATGCCGTAGGGTAGCATGGCGAAATAATGTCGTGGAGTGTTTCGTCCTTTCCGGAGGGCGCCACGACGGTTGACAGGATCGCTGACTACCAAGTCACCATCCAGCTGAACTCCAGCTCCCCTTGGTGGGAAGACCCCCGGCCTAGGAACATGGTCCCGTAACGCGTCAGGTTCCCCATCAGCTACTACAGTCAAGTTGTCCCAGACCAAAGAAAACGCAATGAGGATGGTTACGATTAATCCCAGACGAATCGCGCCGGAGGCAATTTTCTTAGGCATTGATTGCTTCATGAGAGAACCTCAGAGCTTACACCGTTAGAATCTCCGAACCTCTTGGTTTCAACACCCATCTTTTGTGCGATAGTCAGTAGCAGATTGCTGAAATGTGCTTTGGTGTTGACTGGACTGTGATAGACGCCTACACCCTGTCCATATCCCTTGAACTCTTTAACCTGCTGGTTGTAATCAACGTGTTTCCCGTGTTTTAAACCAAAGCTGGCTCCTCCCGCTAGTACCAGTGGTAAACTGGTCGTCCCATGGCTGTTTCCGTAAGACAGGCCACTACCGTAAAGAGCAAGTGTAGTATCAATCAACGTTCTATCACCATCCGGGACCGTGGAAAGTTGGTCGAGGAAATAGGCAAATTGACGCACATTGAATTCATCGCTTCGGGTGAGTTGCTCTAAGGCCTCCTTGTTGCCATTGTGATGCGAAAGCGAGTGGCGGTCACGTTTGATGCCGATCTCCGGTACTGCGGGGCCTGTTCCTTCGTTTCCTGTATTGAAGGTTACAACACGGGTCATGTCGGTTTGGAAAGCCAACACAATGATATCATACATGGTACGCAGGTACTCACCTAGCTGTTCCAATGGAATATTACGGTTAAGCCTCCCGGCGATTCCAGAATCAATCTTGGGCCGCGGAGTTTCAAGCCATGACTCTGCCCGCTTTGTGCGTTTCTCCACTTCGCGAACAGCTCCCAAATATTGATTAAGCCTTCCACGGTCTTTTTGACCGAGTTTCTTGGCGAGCGACTTCGCATCGCCCAAGACGAGGTCAAGCATGCTTTCCTTGCGGTTTAGTTTCCGTCGCTGATTCTGGATGCCTCCTGCGGGTTCCACGAAAAGCTGCTTAAATACAACCGCTGGGTTCTTCTCCGCTGGGAGCTGGACACCATCAGCACTAACAGCCAGCCGGTGTCCTTGGTTGCTCAGCTCAAGTGAAGGTAGCCGGGTCTTCAACCCCGTTACCCCTGCGATCAGTTGATCGACCGAGATCGTGTTCCGGTCTGTGGGACCGTGCCTGGCGCTGGTGAGCCAAGTCTGGGTCGCACTGTGAGCGATGCCGAATGAGTTGGGGTGATAGAGTCCACTGATCGGTGTGATACTCCCTCGGTGTTTTTCAAGCGGTTTAAGAATCCGCGAAAGCTGATAATCCTTACCCGATCTCTCCATCTCGAAGTCATTCGTGTTGACTCCATTGGGTAGGTAGATGAAGACACTGCGACGGGGCCAAGCATCCTTCCCCGCGGCTCGCAGTGGTTGCATGCATTCGAGCAGCGGCAACGCCAGCAATACTCCGAGGCCCTGCAGGGCCTCGCGCCGATTTAGCAACCAGCTTTGAGAAAGAAAGTGTGCCATGTTGACTCTCCTTATTTAGTTAGCGAAAGATTTTCTGATTAAACAGGTAGATACAAATACTACACCACTAATCTATATAATTTTCCTAGAGTCTTTGGAAGGAAACTATCGTACGAGAAGCTCAGACCATGAGGCTCTTGAACAACTACTCTTAGTCAATCGTAGCGAATATCCGCAAAATTAAACTCTTTTTGTTCTGCCGGCTACGACCTTGATTTCTCGAAAGAGCAATACTCAGTGTCATTTCCAGCAACAACTGTTAAAGCAAAGTTGACCTGCACTTGGCAAGTTTTATTATAGAAAGACTATATAAAAAAGTCAACTTTTGACTCTTCCACCAATTTAATACTCTGCAATTTTCCCTGATACAGTAAGGGTTTCAATTATCAGCACACATTTGTTGACACCATTCCATGCCGTAACGTGTGTCCTTTTAGGACTCTGAGTTCTGTTTGCAAATTATAATATTATTTGACTGTACTATCCCCACTCCCCATCATTATACGACCTCCTGGACTATAGCAGACTGATCTGACCCTGATGACCTATTAGAGTCATCAGTTCCTTGCCTGTATTTACATCCCATACCTTGGCTGTATGATCCCCACTCCCCGTCACT
>PAQF01000022.1 GCA_002709695.1 Candidatus Poribacteria bacterium | reverse complement strand
AGATTTTGGTGCTTCTGGCGATCATACCATTTTACAGCAAAATACATGAGGTTTTGTATCATTTTTTGATTTACTTCGATGTCATTTCTAGTTTCGTTTTTCAAGCTGGTGATGATGTATAATCCAGCTTGGAATTTTAGCAATAGAACTGCAGCATCGTCGTTGCCATGCGCATGCGCGTAGAGCTGGAACTTATTGTTCCAGCCAGTCCACATATCGTCCATTTTAATATCACCTGATTTTATCTTGTTAGGATATTGGAAGAGGTTTTTGCCCGCATGTGTCGTTTCAAATTCCGTAGTTTCCTCACGTTCAGTGGCGATTAGTGGTTCTGGTATCCAGCCAGCACTTCGCCGACGCAAGCCTGTTACATCTTGGCCTGATGTTATAACTATTCCTCCCTGACTAACGAAAGTTTTGATTCTATGTTCCGCATCAATATTTAGTTGATATTTTTCGTTGTAAATTTCTCCGTGTCCGATCCAAAGGATATGTGATTTTGAAATCTGGACAGATTTGAGACTTTGCGTTTCCTGATAAAGTATGTGGTGATTTTCTATCTTATCAAATTTTTGGATGGCTGGGAATTCTACGTCAGCAGCATTACCTGTGAGGACAATTGTTTTAAGTGGTACTTGAGATTTTATATGTGGCTTGATCCGTGGTGATGCGGGAGAAAAAAGAAGTGGACTGATTGGCTTTTGTTCCGGTTTTTTTCCTCTCATTTTGGCTATGAGGACTGTTTGGGTTATTATTCTCTTTCGGAAGTTGGGCAGGACTTTGACCGTTTGAGATGTGAATTTCCGCATCTTATTGTCAAGACGATTAAAAGCATGTTCAACAGACCAGCGTCTGGCGTAGCTATGTCCAATCTCTTTGATATCGATTCGGTCTTCATTAATATTGGTTATATATCCATGAATAATATTAATACCTTTAATTGGGTTCCCTTGAGTATCTGTAATAGTAACATCCGTGGTTTTATTTTGAGTAAGTATGTTTTCCGTTAAAGTGTCAAGATCCAACAAGTGTGTTTCGTGTTTTTCAGCACTTTCAATGATGTGACAGTACTGTCGAGGGAAAACGATGTCTGCCTCACGGACCGACTTGAATTGGACGTGAACTTGCTTGAAGTTTTTGTAGGTGCGTTTTTGTCTAGTTATAATCTTTTGGAATGGTGGTACGGTTTGATTAAGGTCTGATGGGCGTAAGGTCATAGACAGTATCTCAAACGCCGGAACGCGGAATTCATATTTAAGTTCGTTCACAAAATCTGGACTGCCGTCGTGAAGCCGAACATCCCCAACTAATATGTCATAAGGAGTATTGTTCTCAAAAAATAGGTGTTCTCCTTCTGTTCTACAACGCATTCCTCGTTCGTCTCGTGTAGTCCCTCCAATGTTGAAATTTACTTCCCATTGGTCAGGATATCCCTGTCCATTTTCTTGTTTGATGTCCATTAGGTACATATATTGTGTGTTATATTCTTTAAGAATCGCAGTGAATTTACTAGTTTCCAGGGGTTGTTTGGGGATTTTATTTTCTTCTACTTCTACTTTGACGCGCGTGCCTACAAATCGTTCGATTAGTCTTTCATAACTTTCATCTAGAGCATATTCAACCAAACTTTTCTCTATGTCATCTATTTCACGACCGATGTTGGCGTCAGTTCTGTGTCTTTGCATGGGTTGAAGGGCTTTCATCTTTTGAAATGACCCCCAGACCATTTGGATAGTTGTTCTTACCGAGTCCTTTAAAGCAACCCAAAAGTTCCTAATTTTCCGAAGTAGCCGTGTTGAAAAGCTCGGATGGTATACTCGGTTGAGATCCCAATCTCGTTGTATCTTCTCGTTTTCGTTCATTGAATCGATGTAGCGGATATAGGCTTTAATGGAGTTCATTTCGGCTTTATGAAAAATGTAACTGGCTGCGTGACCTCTTTGACGTGATTCCTCAGAAATAATTTCAACTCCGTCTCTTTCTAGTCGCATGGTTCCTCGATAACGGCTGTCATCTTGCATTTGAAAAACTAGGTATTTTCTGAGTAGCTGCTTGAGGATTTTGTCCTTTTTGAATAAGTCAATTAGGTAATTTATGCTAGCAAAGAGAAAAATGAAAAAGGCAGATATCGCAAGTGGGTGAGAAACAAAATTATTCCAGCTCCAAACCTCATTATTTCCAGCATTTTCTTGTGCTATAACTTCAGGAATATGAATGATGAGCAGAATTAGCAACGTGTATCTTGACATTAGCTTAGTTTGCCTTCAGGCTTTTGAAGTGTTCGAAAGCTTCGGTCAGTTTGGCTTGTAAATCTGTGTTTTGGGCCAAATCAGTCGAAAGACGGCGGTAGAAATCGGAAAAGGCGTGAGCAAAATCGTGACTATTTGGTATTGAATTGAATCCATCGATTAAAGTTGTGAGTCCTTGCCAACTACTTTCTTCAGCGGCTTGATTTTCTGAAATATTATTTTTATTGGGTTGGGACACATTCCAAAAGACAGTTTCAAATACATGGAGAGATTTGATATGGTTTTTGTTTCGCATGTAGGCCCAAGCTAATGTGTCTAATAAGGTTGAGTTGCTGGGGTCGAGCTTTACAGCGTTTCTTGCGAGTGTAAGTGCTTTTGTTGGTTTTATTTTTCGTTCGACATAGTACCAAGCTAGGTTGTTTTGCCAAGTTGGATTAGCTGTATCTACTTCGATTGCGCTATTGTAAAATTTCTCAAGTTCGTTTTGCGTCGCAGGTTGATTTTCGTGAGAAGCCAAAGTTAATGCGTGTTGCAAGAAAATTTCAAGGTTTCGATATAGAGGTTCGTGATAACCGTGTTTTTCGGCTACCTTTTTGCAAATGTTAATATAGTCTGTTAATTCAGAGGTTTCGTTTTTCGTTCCTTGTACATTTCTGAGATATAGAGCTAGCAGGTTTTCATTCCAACTCTTGTTAGATGGATCTAATTCAAGTGCTCGACTATAAAAAGATTTAAGTTTATTGAGCCATGTTTCGTTCTTAGGATTATTCTGCAATTGTTCCAGATATAGCAACTCCAATGCTTCAAAGTCTTGGCGATTATATCGCCTTTTTGCTCGGATTTCGTACTCGCGAATTATAGAGTTTTGAGATTTGATGGTATCCATGACAACCTCTACTCTGGCGTCTACTATATCCGGAGTGTCAGTGAAAGAGTGGAGAATTGCAATTGCAAAGCAACATATTGCGGCAGTACCAGCTAATATTCCGATTGCTTTACTTTGGAAGGGGCGGTAGGAGTCTTTCGGTCTATGGATCTGTGGTTTGATGAATACTGCTGAAATTAGACCACAGATAAACCCACCCACATGTGCAGCAACATTGATTTGCGGTATCCAAATTCCTATGATCAAGTCTAGAATGATGAATGGCAGAATACGATAGCCAAAGATGCGTTTCTGGTAATTAGGGATTTTGTTCTTATACCAGATTCCGTAGGCTACCATAGCACCCATCACACCGAAAACTGCGCCGGATGCTCCTGCGCCAACTGAATTTCTAATCCAGAATAGGCTCAGTAGGTTTCCTGTTACTGCTGATGTTAGGTAAATGATTAGATATTGCCAACTACCGTAAATACGTTCGATTAGCAGTCCTAAAATTAGGATTAGACCAATGTTAAAGATGAAATGGCTAAAACCAATATGGAGGAAGGTGCTTGTAATAAGTCTCCAGTATTCATTGTTTTGAATTATTAGGGGGTAGGAGTACGCTCCAAACTGGATAAGTTTTCGCAAATTTACTTGTTCATTGTTAAAAGGATTATCTATAAGGAAGTAAATTAGCGTGTTAAGAGTAATGAATAATAGAGTAAAACTGGGGCGAAATTGACGAAGTAATTTTATGTTATATGGTGTGGTGTTTTTTTTGTCAGTTGTCTGAGGGGGAAGGACAACGTTTGATCTTCGATTTAAGTTTTCCCACTTATGGATGGTCTTACTCGTAATTTCGATGGCCCTATCTTGCAGTCGAAATTCCATGATTCAAGTAAGCTACTCTTCTCGATCAGTTACCACAATGACAGAAGATCCACGATCTTGCCCTCCATGACCATCCTGAACAAGGACACTGATCAGATAGCTACCAGGTACGTCGGCAACTAGCTTTACACTAGTTCCTTCGGTTGATTCAAGCAGGCCACCAGCATCAGCGTTTGCTTGATCCCTAGCTGACCATTCATACAACAGTTTGTCACCGTCGGGATCGTCTGCTTGGGCGACAAGAAAAATTTCTTGGTTGGTGTAGTGAGGGGAAATTGGGCTAATGGTTATTGGATCTGTTGAATTGAGTGTTGGTTGACGGTTAGTCTTCGCAACGCTAATGAAAGTAGAGCGCGTAATTTTCCCATCGTTTCCGTCGTCGATCGTAACAGTTATAAGGTAGGTGCCACCTTCAGTTGCGGAGAAATTGATACGTGATCCCTCATTAGGTGCAGACTTCTCTTTCGCTTTATCTTCATCCTTCTTGGAGTCTTCGGATGGAATCCCAGCAACAAATACTACAGATGTTACATCTTTACTCTCGGGATCCCTGGCAGTCCACACGTAACTGAGTTCGTCCTGATCCGGGTCTTTGGCTTTTGCCTCTAGAACGATTATCTGCCCTGTAGAAACAGATAGTGGTGGTACAATCGTGGATATAATACTATCGTAACCTTCTTCCATCTGTGGTGGCTCATTGCTGCTACAACCGGAGAAGACTACAACTGTTACTACAGTAAAGAGTAGAAACTTGAAGTAACTTGTTTTTTTCATTAAGCTTCCCTCAGCACAGTTCTCAAATGATATTCATTTAATAATAGAATTATATTAGCATAAAGACAATCAGAAATTTATCATAAACGCCCTGTAATGTCAAAGGAAAAAGTTAGAGACATTGAGTTTAACATTATATTTGGATTGAAAAGAAGATGATGTAGTGTCCTTCCATATTTTTATTTGAATTTCAAAAGGAGTTATGATATATTTGACAACTCGTTGGCGGGGGTTCTGTTTGGGGCTTTATCGTTTTTCTGGTATGTTTACAATGGACATGTGTCATCTTTGAAATTGTTATTCTGTAAATGTGGAGTTATATCTTTAAAGTATGAATGACAAACCAGTTCCTCAAGCATATCGCGAGAAATTTAACGCTATATGGAACCATTTCCAAAATGGTTATAATCCAGCAATTTATGATCCTGAACGTGCGGCAGGGTTTGAGGGTAGGAAGACCAGTTTAGCGTTTGCTATTTTGATTAAAGATCAAGAAATCCTCTCCCAAATAGCTGAAGTCGCTGAGATTGTCAGAAGAATTACCGATGTTTATGTTATGCCTCCAGATTATTATCATATTACTGTCAAATGGCTTGGCTTTTTGACTGATCAGAAGGTACTTGAATGTGATATTGAAGCTCAAACTTTGGAGCAGATTCTCGAGCAGGCCGAACAAATAATTTCGCGCATCCAAGCTTTTCGGGTTCGACTAGGAAGAGTTAATGGTCTTGAAAGCTATATTGTCTTGGAAGCAGAGGACAATGGCGCAATTGCTCAGATTCAAGGCCATTTTCATTCTGAGGCAACAGCAATTCCTAAATATCCGCTTGAAGGAGAAAGATGGTTGCCACATATGAGCATAGCTGGGGTAAAAAGCAAACGTCAGCTTGAAGAATTGAAAGAAAAAGTTAAAAAGATTCGCAACACTGAAGTTGGTACCATTGAAGTGACTCATATTGATTTATTGCAAGCCGTTCTACAAAAGCCATACCCAAGTTGTCAAATCTTACAATCTTTCCCTCTTTCCCCTGCTATTTCGAGCTAGAATTGCTAATGATTCTGATTTGTCCTTGTTCTTGCTGTTGAAATCCAATTGATATTTAAGAGGATATTTTTTTAAAATTTGAAGGTTAAACGTAAATCGAATATAATAGTGCCTGTATACTAAAGCAGTTACGAGTGTGGATATGGTAAGAATTGGAATTATTGGTATTGGCTTCATGGGAATGATTCATTACTATGGTATACAGAAAATTTTAGGTGGTAAAGTTACAGCTATTTGTACGAGAAGCCCGAAAAAATTGAATGGGGATTGGACCTCAATCCAAGGTAATTTTGGGCCGAGAGGATCGGTAGAGGACCTCTCGGAAATTAAGACTTATGATGATATTGATGCTATTTTGTCTGATCCTGAAATAGATCTTATTGATATCTGTTTGCCTACCCATTATCATAGAGATGTTACTATTTCAGCCCTTAAATCAGGAAAGCATGTCTTAGTTGAAAAACCGATTGCAATTGATCTCGACTCTGCAAACGAAATGACACGGGTTGCAGATGAAACTGGTAACAGATTGATGGTGGCTCATGTATTGCCATTCTTTGCAGAATTCAGCTATGCACTCGAAGCGGTCAAAAATGCTGAATATGGTGAGCTCTTGGGGGCAAACCTAAAGCGGATAACCTCAAAAGCTGCTGATACTCCTAGTGCTTCGGATGTAGAGAGGAGTGGTGGCCCGGGCATTGATTTACATATCCATGATACGCATTTTATTCAATTATTGAATGGCATGCCGAGTGCTGTTTTCTCGCAGGGAAAACTCATCGGTGAAAAATATACTGACTATTTAACGACTCAATATATTTATACAGATAATCCTGTTACAATTAGTTGTTCGTCCGGTTCTATAGCACAAAAAGGGAGAGCTTTTTCTCATGGATTCGAGATCTTTCTGCAGAAAGCTACGCTACTTTTCGAGTCCTCGACACTCGGTGGGCAACCAGTTGTTTCACAACCACTGACAATTATTACTGATGATGGCAAAGTGGAGCAGGTTGATCTGGGTGATACTGATCCGATTGACGCATTTACCAATGAAATACAGCATGCTGTAGATGCTATTAATGGCGATTCAGATGCAGTTTTGCTTTCTGGTACTAAAGCTAGAGATGCGTTACTTCTCTGTTATAAAGAAGCTGAATCTGTTCGTACTGGGCAGATCGTTACAGTCGGATGAGAGTCGCAATTCTCTCCCGTGGCAGTCAAGTATATTCAACTCGCAGGTTGTTGGAAGCTGCTGAACTCTCAGGGTGCCAAGCACAAATTCTTGATCCATTTGGTTTTTCGTTGCATGTTCAAAACGATAATATCCGCATATTTTATAATGGGTATGTTGCTGAGAAATTTGATCTGATTATTCCCCGTTTTAGTTCAGCAACAGCAGAATTTGGTTTTGAGATTCTCTCACATTTTGCTTCACTTGGTACTGCATACATTATCAACTTGCCTGACAATATTCAAAATGCGCGCCATAAGTTTAGGTCTCTGCGTATTCTTGCGGAGCATAAGATTCCCATATTACCTAGTTTTACTACTGGTACTGATGAATCATTGGAACAATCAATCTCTTATATAGGCGGTGAATATCCAGTTATTGCGAAGCCTTTTATTGGTACACACGGTAATGGTATTATGTTGCTTGACACTTTCATTTCATTGCAATCAGCAATTGGTGCCATGTGCGATTTTAACAGGGATTATGTCGTACAAAAGTATGTTAACCTTAGTTCAAGTGGGGATGTGCGAGTAATCGTTGTTGGCGACAGGGCTATAGCTGGTATGAAACGTGTTGCCCAGAATGGTGAATTTCGTTCTAATGTGCATCGAGGGGGAAGTGGGCACGAACTTGTCATTAATCGTGAATTGAAGGATATCGCTGTTGGCGCTGTGAAAGCTCTTAATCTAGATGTAGCAGGTGTTGATTTAGTCAAAACAGTGGAAGGATATGTTGTCCTCGAAGTCAATCCTTCACCTGGTTTTGAGGAGATTGAGGCAGTGACAAATATACATGTCGCAGAAGCGATTATTTCGTTTGCTACATCGAAGCAATCAAAGAAGAATGAATGATTCAGAAGGATTGCAAAGTGCAGTGAGAAGCACTAGTATCATTAGCGTTGCTATAATGGTTTCGCGAATCTTGGGGCTTGTTCGAGAACAAGTTATAGCTTATTTCTTTGGGGCGACTGTTGTTACTGACGCGTTTTATGCCGCATTCCGTATCCCCAATTTGATGCGAGATCTGTTTGGGGAAGGAGTTCTAAGCAAAGCGTTTATCACGACCTTCAAAATGACGGAGATTGAAGACGGTGAAGACTCAGCTTGGCAGTTATCGAATCGGATTTTTAATGGCACAGCCCTGATTCTTTTTCTCTTGACGTTGATTGGTATTTTGGTTTCTCCGATTATTGTTGATTTGATGTTTATGGGGAAAGGTTTTGATGTCCAACTTGATCATTCCCGTCACTTTGGTTTTTCCAATAAGCGTGACCTTACCGTTTATTTAACCCGCATTATGTTTCCTTTCTTACTGTTGGTCTCCCTTGCTGCTATTGCTATGGGGATTTTGAATAGCAAAGGTAAATTTGGCGTTCCCGCAATAGCATCTTCCTTTTTTAATATTTCAACCATTATTATTGGTGTGTCGGGTTATTATCTTGGCCCAAGAGCTGGATTTCATCCGGTTACTGGCTTAGCTGTTGGAATCTTGGTCGGAGGGGGGGCGCAGTTTTTAGTTCAGTTACCATCAATGTGGTATGTTGGGTTCCGTTACCAGTTTATAATCGGTTTTAAAGATAAACGTGTTAAGCAAGTATGTTTTCTCGTCATCCCTGCCATTTTAGGTGTGGCAGCGGTACAAATCAATGTTTTGGTTAATGGTATGTTTGCTTCGGTTGGTGAGAACTGGCTTTCATGGATTGCATGGGCTTTTCGGTTAATGCATCTTCCTATCGGCATTTTTGGTGTGGCTATATCAACTGTTGCATTGCCAAACTTGGCTGGGTTAGTAGCAAAAGGTGAAATCGAAGAGTTTCGCAAATCTTTTTCTTTTGCTTTAAGGTTGGTTTTTCTCTTAACAA
This sequence comes from Candidatus Poribacteria bacterium, assembly GCA_002709695.1. GTDB lineage: Bacteria > Poribacteria > WGA-4E > WGA-4E > UBA9662 > UBA9662. The sequence continues at coordinate 43,505 of PAQF01000022.1, read as the reverse complement.
TTCCTGCTTCAGTTGGGTTAATGGTTTTGTCCGAATCTATTTGTCAATTAATTTATGGGATTGGTAGGAATATTGGAAACACTAAACCGATTGCTGCAGCTTTATTTTGTTATTCTTTCGGATTGTGTGGTTATTCGGCTGTCAAAGTTGTAACTGATGGTTTTTATGCTTTTAGTGACACGAAAACGCCTGTCAAAGTTAGTTTATTAGCTGTAGGACTTAACATTATCCTGAATTATTTTTTCATTTTTGAGTTGGGATTGGAGTATCGGGCTCTTGCGCTTTCGACTTCTTTTACAATTACGCTGAATTTTTTGCTCTTGTTGGTTTTACTACATAGGAAGATTGGGGGTCTTGCGTTAAATGGTATTTGGTTTTTCTTAGTTAGGCTTATGTTTGCTAGTGCTGTTATGGGAATTAGTTGTTGGAGCATAAGTTTAATCATTAAAAACCAAATGGTTATTGACAGTCTAACTAGTCGTTTGCTTAGCGTGTTTCTGCCTATGAGTACTGGGTTGTTAATTTTACTGCTCATGTACAAATTATTGAGGGTTGAGGAATTGGATCAGTTGCTAGATTCCATTCTACGGCGTTAGTTGAAAGCCAATTGACAGTATTTGCTACCCGTGATATGATTTAGACTGTGGAACTTACTCTGAAGAACTGCCAAAAGCTTGTTGATGACTGGGTTCAAACGATTGGTGTCCGTTATTTCTCAGAATTGACCAATACCGCAATTTTGATGGAAGAGGTAGGGGAAGTAGCTAGGATTATGTCCCGCCGTTTTGGTGATCAAAGTTTCAAAACTTCCGATATGGAAGTTGATTTAGCGGAAGAGGTTGCTGATGTCCTCTTTGTATTGATTTGTTTAGCAAATCAGACTGATATAGATCTCGAATCAGCGTTTAGACGTTCAATGGAAAAAAAGACAAAACGGGATAGAAAAAGGCACCTCGGCAACCCAAAATTAAAAGAAGGTTAACAAGGAAATGGAGCAAAATCTAGTTAGCTTGATGGTATCGCAGCGCCTGCACTTTGATATTTATGGGTATGTTTTGCTGAAAAATGTTTTGGTGCCAGATGAGGTTGAGCGAATGAAGTCTGCTCTTCATAGAGCTAATGAGGATCCAAATCTGGATGTTGATAGTCGTGTATATATAAGACGAAACAGCGATCATTATGTCTTGCTAGGCAATTTAGTAGAGTATGATTCCTCCTTGTTGGAGTATGCTGTTCATCCTAAGCTTGTTCCTCTAGTGGAGGAAGTTGTTGGTGGAAAGATTCGATTAGAAGAAACAGAAGCAATCATCAATAGTCGCGACCCAGATGCCGATCTGCGGGAATTGGAGAAACATCGTTATAATCCAGTTGCTTTTCACCGTGGCACTAAACATGGTTGGGGAACTTATATCGAACAAAACAAGTTTCACTGTGTTTTTGTTAAAACCCTTGCTTATTTAACAGATGTTGGTCCGGATGATGGGGGAACAGCTTTTATTCCCGGCAGTCATCGCTTGACTTGGGATCGAAGTGAAATGATTGAGGCTGCTATGTCCGATGAAAGTCTTGTGTGTCAAGTGGAGGCTGAAGCTGGAGATGTCCTGTTGTTTCCTGAATCGTTAATTCATAGTACGACAGCAATTAAATCTGATAAGGAACGAACGATACTAATTGCTGGTTATACCCCAACTATGTTTCAACCTTGGCCTGGAAATGAAGTCGACCCAGAGTTCGTCAAAACTTTGCCTGATGAGATGCGTGCATTAATATCCGGTAGTGAAAGTTGGAGTTGGCAGCGTAAGTATTAAACATTTATCTTTTCTTGTGTGGAATAGTAGTGTTGTTTGTTGAGTTGGCAAAAGAAATTTCTTCATTAATAGTGGATACGTTGTGTTTTACTTCATCATTAAAATCTGTTAATCAATTTAGGAGAATAACGACTTGCAAAAAGCTGATATTGGTCTGATTGGCCTAGCCGTTATGGGTGAGAATCTGGCTCTAAACATAGAGAGTAAAGGCTTTTCAATCGCTGTTTTTAACCGTACTATTTCAAGGGTAGATGACCTTATTAATGGGCGTGCTAGGAATAAGGATTTTATTGGGACTAAATCAATTGAGGAGTTCGTCGACGTACTTTCAAGTCCGCGAAAGATCATCCTGTTGGTCAAGGCCGGTGATCCTGTTGACCAATTTATTGATATGTTGGTTCCCTATTTGGATGAAGGGGATTTAATCATTGATGGTGGTAATTCGAACTATATGGATACTATTCGTCGTTCCAAATCTCTGACGGAAAAAGGATTTCTTTTTATTGGTACAGGAGTTTCCGGTGGTGAGGAAGGAGCATTGAAGGGGCCAGCAATGATGCCTGGTGGTTCGTCAGAAGCGTACGGACTTGTTGAGCCTATTTTCACCAAAATTGCTGCTCAGGTAGATGGTATGCCGTGTTGTTCCTATATTGGGGATGATGGTGCTGGTCACTATGTTAAAATGGTGCATAACGGAATTGAGTATGGCGATATGCAACTCATTTGTGAAGCTTATGCTTTGATGACACAGGTACTTGGTATGGATGCCCAAGAGGTTCATCAGGCTTTTGATCAATGGAACCAAGGAGAATTGGGATCATACTTGATTGAGATCACCGCCGATATTTTTACTCAATTTGATCAATCAGGCGTTCCATTAGTTGATCAAATTCTCGATCAAGCTGGTCAGAAGGGAACTGGTAAGTGGACAGGGATCTCTGCTTTGACACTTGGTGTTTCTGTGCCGACCATTGTGGAAGCCGTTTTTGCCCGTTGTATTTCTGCTGTCAAGAGTGAGCGGGTTGCGGCATCCAAAGTCCTTAGTGGGCCACAGGTTAGGTTTGAAGGAGACAAAAATGAATTTCTAAGTGCTATTGGAGATGCACTGTATGCGGCTAAAATATGTTCTTATGCACAAGGTTTTGGCTTAATGCGCCAGGCTAGTTTTGACTATGAGTGGGACCTTGATTTTGGACAGATCAGTTTGGGGTGGCGTGGTGGATGTATTATCCGAGCGAAATTTCTGTATCGAATTGCGGAGGCTTTTGACCGAAATTCAGATCTTCCAAATCTGCTTCTTGATGACTATTTTCAGGGTGTAATTGAATCTACGCAGCCGAATTGGCGTCGTGTAATTGTTACTGCTACTCAACTTGGTATTCCAATTCCGGCTTTTAGTTCAGCTTTAGCATATTTTGATAGCTATCGTAGTGCTAGAGTTCCGGCTAATTTAATTCAAGCACAGCGTGATTATTTTGGTGCACATACCTACCATAAGATTAATAGCGATGGGGATGTCATTGTTGATACGGTTGGTGAACCAGTCGTCTTTCATACCGAATGGATGCTTGAAGACAGACCAGAAATTGAGGTATAGGAGGAAAATCAGTATGGGGAAAGATTTACAAGCTGACTTGAAAGCGTTTGAGCCTCAACACGAGTTTTTTGTCGGAATTGATTCTGATGGTTGTGCTTTTAATTCTATGGAAGTGAAGCATAATGACAGTTTCAGTGTTAATTTGATTAAGTACTTTGGATTGGCGGCTATTTCTCGACAAGTTCATCAAGTGTGGGATTTTGTCAATTTATATTCTAAAACACGTGGTATTAATCGCTTTAAAGCTATTATTTTGGCTTTTGATTTTTTGAGCCAGATGCCGAAAGTCAAACGAACCGGTGTGCAGATTCCGTCCTTACCTTATCTGCGAGAATGGACAGAGACCGAAACTAAACTTGGAAATCCTGTTCTTGATCAAGTTATTAAAAAATCAACTGGTGCGCGATTGAAAGAATTGAGCCAAGTTATGGAGTGGAGTCTTGATGTTAATAAGACTATATCTGAGATTGTTTACAATTTACCTCCTTTTCCTTACGTTTGCCAAAGTTTGCAGCAATTAGTAGGAAAAGTTGACATGATTGTTGTGTCAGCAACGCCTTATGAAGCTCTCAAACGTGAATGGGATGAACATAACATTAGCCAGTATGTTGCTTTAATCGCAGGTCAGGAAATGGGATCGAAATCTGAGCACCTGTCTATTGCTGCCAAGGGTAGATATACGGCTGATCGTATTATTATGATCGGGGATTCCCCTGGTGATTTGAAGGCGGCTGAAAGTGTTGAGGGCCTATTTTTTCCAGTCAATCCAGGATATGAAGAGGAATCATGGCAGAATTTCCTTGAGCAGGGGATTGATAAATTCCTTGGTGGTACATATAAAGGGGCATATGAGGAAAAATTGATTGGTGAATTTGATGTTCTGTTACCAGAAGATCCTCCTTGGGATTTAGGGTGAGAGTTATATTCTAAATTCTTTGAGTCAATTTGCAAAATTCTGGCTAATTATTTGTTTTGCGAAGGTTATGAATAATGCGATGTGCACTCATCCACCAAGTTGCTGGCTGAATAAAATTGTTATTTGCTGTGGGCCATCCTGTCCAGTAAGTAGTATCGAAAGGCACAAGTTGGACAGCTTGCGTCAGTGGAATGGTGACTTGTTCGGATGAATAGATCTCCATTGCTTCCGTAAACAATGGTCTAATAGTGGGGTCTCCTAGAGGGAGGATGCCGATTTGGCTGACTATCTGGCTATATGTTTCGGATTTTGGTCCAGTCCAGCGCACAAAGTTATTGAGACTAGGTGCTCGCTCGCTAGTTTTTCGGAAAAATTGGTTTGTATAGCGGTTCATGGTGACCCATGGTTCGTTGACTGATCCGCAAGCATCCCAGTCTATGACAGCTTCAAAGTTACCAAAGGCTTTGTTGTCGTTCCAAGTTGAGCCGGCAACGGCACGTGTTGTTGCGCGAATGCCTGCCATTCGTAATTGTTCCACAAGTACTTCCGCGACTCGACGTAGTTCGATGCCCGCTTCATGTGTTTGAATGTCAAGTGACAGTAATGCCTCGTTCTGCTGATAAAATCCGTTAGCATTGATATGCCAGCCATGCTCTTCGATTAGTTGCTGCCCCGATTTCACGTTTGCAATTGGGTCGATCCATAGATTCTTGATTGTGTTGATGTAGGGTTCCATTCCAGCATATTCAACAAAGATAGTCTTAGATGGAATTGACGTGCCTTCATAAGCAATTGCAACAAGTTGCTGGCGGTCGATTATTAAGCTGAGTGCTCTGCGCATGTCAGGATGATTCCAAGGTTCAGTTGCATGGTTCAAAGACATTTGGCGTGGGCAAGGATCTAGCCAGACGAACGGCATTTGTCTTTTCCAAGCTATAACATTTTGGTTAATAGCTTGAATTGCTTCGAAGGCACCTAGTGTAATTCCACCGACACTATCCAGTTGGCTATCAGCAACCAGCAATGCCCTGTTTTCTTCTGCTCCGGTTACGATCCAGATTAACCGTTTGGGAACGGGCGCGGTCTGAAAACCTGCTTCAATTCCCCACCAATCGTCGCGTCGGTCATATACAAACTCATGTTCACTCGCACTAGTGAGTTGGTATGGACCTGTACCAAAGGGCCAATTTTTTGATGGATTATAGAAGTTGAATGTAAAAGGATCTTTATCCTTCCAGATATGTTCTGGAAGAATTACTACGTTTCCCCAAACTCGGACTGAAAAGTAATCTAGTTGAAACCGGGGGTTGGGCGATTTTAAATCAAATTGAATAGTTAAGTTATCAATCTTTTTAATATTTGTTATCCATTGTTGCATGTTGGCAGCTTCGGCTAGAGTTTTAGTCTCATCTTGTAATAAGGTATCGATGGTGAATATAATGTCATCGGCATCAAATGCCTCGCCATCTGCCCATGTTACGTCATCACGGATTTTCAGTATCCAGATGTCCATCTTCTTATTCGAGGTAAAGCTTTTTCCCAGAAAAGGTTCTATTTGATTTGTTTCGTAGTTTAGTATAAAGAGTGGTTCCCAAACGGCCTGATGCATACCTTGGCTTCGAGATGTACCTGGGACCATCCAGTTAAAATTTCGGGGATTAGCGATTTTGCCATAAGCGTCAAAAATGACGGTGTCTTCTCTAGGCACATTTTTTCGAGCAGCTACATAATTGCTAAAAATCGTAGTTGATAGAATGAAGGCTAAAATGAATACAGAATTTTTCTTTGTGAGGAAACTTTTAGGGTCGAGTGGGATTGATTCGGTCCAATTTCTTATACTTTTTTGTTTTCTGTAGGATATTGAGGAGATCATTTTTCGTTTTTGCATATTGGGAATATAATTCTATGATATATGAAACGGTAATATCGGTTTATATTGTAAAGAATAAGCGCTTTTAGCGAAACATCTGCAATGTGTAGTTCGTTAGGTATACAAGATATAGGATTTGATTATTTGTATTGGCATTAAGTCTATGTGGTTAACATTAGAAGACGCCGCAGAAAAATTAGGCGTTAGTATTGATACTGTTCACGAGGTCCTCGGAATCTCAATGATACAGATGCTCGAGTCTCAAGTTGATGAACTGAGAGATGAGCTGGAACAGCTACGGAACACGTTGGAGCAGAAAGAGGAAATGCTGTTGTATTTGCGTAAGCAACCCTTCGTTTTCTGAGTTGTTAGATGTATAAAGAACACTCGATTCGTCCATTATTCCCGCCATGTATTCCCCACTTAATTCGATTGAAGGCCAGTAGCTTTTTGGTTTGTCGACCGTGTGATATTTGAAATTCACAAGCCTCAGATTTTTGACAGTGTATCATAGAAATGGTTCTACGAGCATTTTTTCGAATTATGTGCTGGTTTCAAATAGAGACTCCTGTTTCCAGGTCTTGCCGTCTTCTAGTTCTGTTATGTTTTTTGATCGTCTTTATAGAACATATGATATTTGATTGATCTGGGAATATGTAAGTTTGATGTTTAAGGTCGGAATACTGTTGATTCTTTAGTAATCATTAGGTGAATGGAGTAAAGGCCAGTATTATATTGAAGAAGTACATAGTCAATGCGATAGAGGTAGAGTTTTTTTTAGAGCAACTTTCATGAATTTGAATGCTTAGGATCGATCGATTTTCGTAGCTTATGTCCAACGTTATATGAGAAGGTCGTAGGAATTTGGATTAGATTCTAGCTGATACGCAGCTTGCCATACCATAAAATGATGAAGGTTTGTTGGTTATAATACGAATGTGATTAAGACGGAAATATATTGGTTTGTCTATGTGGTGAGAATTTGTTGAGAGTTTTTGGGCATGCTAAACTATGTTAAAGTGGTTTTAAACTTTAGGGAAATAAATACGCCTCGTTTGTTTTTAACATTTTGAGCGCTGACAAAGATTCGTAAGCTACTGTCTTGTAAATTTTAAGTCGACAGCTTAGGTTTGTATGTGTAGCTTAGCTTGTTATTGATTCAGAAAGGTTGTTGTGTCTAAGATCATTGTTGCCAATTGTTTTCAGGAAACCAACTCGTTTCATCCTAATCCGACCAACTATGAGCATTTTGACGTTCGATTTGGTCAAGATTTATTCGATGCTGGTCGTCAGGATATCAGTGGTGCCTTAAATGTTTTTTCTCAGCAGGCTAACATAGAACTTGTGCCTGCTTATGGCGCTAGTATGGGGGCAGGTGGTACTATTGCCCAGATGTGCTTTGATCGAATCGCTGAGGAATGCCTAGGAGCTATAGAAGAGAACAATGTTGATGTTGATGCACTTTATTTTTCTATGCATGGTGCAATGGCAGCGGAAGAAGAAAAGGATCCAGAAGGGTACCTTCTGGAAAAAGTACGAAAGCTTTTGGGGGCTAACGTACCTATCGTGATTTCATTGGACATGCATGGTACTCTTACTCGGCGCATGTTACGAAATATCGATGGTGCTGCGATTTTACATACTTATCCCCATATTGATTGGTACCAGTTGGGAGAGCGTGCAGCTAGCATGTTGTTGTGTATTCTCGAAGGGGCAAAGCCTTTTATAGCTAGCGTTTATACGCCAACCATGGTGCGTGGTGACGAATTGAAGACAGCCACTGGTGTCCATGGGACACTTATACGATATTGTGAGCGTCTTGAGGAACGAAATGACGTGCTGGCTGCAGGTATTATGCTAGGTCATCCGCCTACTGATGTACCTGAACAGGGATCCAGAATTGTGATTGTCACTGATGGTAATAAGAAATTGGCTGCACAAGAAGCTTTGAAATTGGGAACCGATTTTTGGGCTATGCGTGCACGTATGCAGTGTGTATTATACCGAGTGGAAGATGCAATTGAAGTAGCGGAAAAAGCGAATGGACCGGTTATCTTCTCCGATGCAGCTGATGCTACTAGTTCTGGAGCACCGGGGACCAGCAATGCTATTCTTAAAGGTTTTTTGCAGAGTGATTATACTGGTCGGGTACTTTTCCCAATTCGAGATGAACCTGCTGTTGAGAAGGCAATGGAGACGGGAATAGGTCACACTATTATTGTTTCACTTGGCGGAACTAAAGATTCTCGTTTCATTCCACTAGAAGTGGAGGTCATGGTGGAAATGTTGTCAACTGGTAACTATTTTTCACGAGATGGTAGGATGGAGAATGCTGGTTTTTTAGCTGTACTAAGAGCCAAGAATATCACTATCGTTGTTTCAACTCAATCTGGTGTATTATGTGATTATTCAATGTATCTTGGTTTGGGACAAGATCCGAAAAAATTTGATGTCATTATTGTTAAATTACCTCATACGCCGCATGATCTTTATGATGCTTGGGCTGTGAGGAACATGACTATCGATGTGCCAGGTGCAGCCAGTCCTAATATTAAGACATTAGGACATCAAATTGTCCCCCGTCCTATGTATCCGTTGGATGAAGATATGTCATTTATACCTCGTGTAGAGATATTTTCCTGAAAATGTTTACGGGACAGATTTTTAACTTGGTAAAAATACTGGTCCAAATTTTACTACGATTTGTTTGAGATTGTAATTTGATTGTGGTTGGAAGTTACATGAGTTTAATGAAGATAGATGGTTCAGGTTAATGTGATTTTTTGCATTGTTTCGTTTTTATAATCTTTATATAGAATTTGAGGGATGGTAATGAGTGATAAAGCAGGGCTTTTTGCTCATCTTGATGAGTACGGTTACGTTGTGTTGGAGGGGGTGTTAACAACCGAGCAGGTTAGCACCCTAAGGGAAAGGTCGGTCGAGCTGGTTAAAAGAGAACGGGAGCTAGGCGCACAGTTATACTTAGATAATAGATCACAGCGTGTGTGGAATTTGGTGAACAAAGGCAAGATCTTTGCTAATATGATACAACATCCGGCAGTACTAGAATTCCAAGAATATTTGTTGGGAAAAAATTGCACTTTAAGCAGCTTTACAATCAATCTAATTGGGTCAGGTTCGCCCTCTTCTGAGTTACATATTGATTACCCTTTAAGTAGTCTTCCAACGCCACACCCGTCCTTCGCTCTTTGTGCTAATAGCATTTATCTTCTTGATGATTTTAGCTTGGAAAATGGTGCTACACATCTTGTGCCTGGTAGTCACAAGCGGGGTTATGGCCCTTCATCTGGGGAGGTATACGACGACATTATTCAGGTTACTGGCAAGAAAGGGGATATTATTATTGTTCATGGGCATATATGGCATGGTAGTGGTGAAAATCGTACTGATCAGGATCGCGTTGCTTTATTGGGTTTTTTCTGTCGGTCTTTTATGAAGCCACAACAAGATCATCTGAGGCTAATTGCACCGGAGGTCATTGAAGGTGCTTCTGGTACATTAAAACGACTGCTTGGAGTAGATTCACAACCAAGCCTGAATGATTGAGCGTGCAGTAAATTTTGGTTGTAAATGCTAGCTATTTGTTGGAAATCTTAAATCCCTTAAAAGAGATTTAGCATGCTGGGTTGGTTTGAAGATTAAATGGTTGTGAAGATTGCTCATTCATATCTGAAACCTTAGTTTACTCTTCTTGCCGTTTCGAATATTAGTACAATGCTCTTCAAAATTTAACATCTCCAGAAGACTAACACCATTGGCCATATTTTGTAGCAAACGATTTTCATCTTTTTTGATGTCTTCTGCCACAGGTATAAGTGTATTTAGCTCCTCGATAGTTGAAACAATGATGCCGTCGTCGTCACCGAACAGAATATCCTTAGGGTTGACGATGATGCTCCCGCATACGATTGGAATTTGGGTTTCAAAAAGTTGGTTTGTCGTACCAGGTACACAACTAACTGATCGTGCATAACAGGGAATTTCCATGGTCTGAACAGCTGCGGTATCTCTACAGGGGCCATCGTTAACAATGCCTGCTAGTCCCTTTCGTGCGGCTTCGGTGGGAAAAAGTTCACCAGTAAGTGCTTTCTGGCTGTTTTGTGAGTCGATGACAATAACCTCTTCTGATGTTGCATCATGCAAAGCCTTTACTACGGTCAGAAAGTCATTGTGACAGGTGACTGTGTGTGCGTAACCCACGAGTTTCAGCCCTGTACGGATTGGCTTTATACCAGAGTCCATAACGCGAAGGTTCAAATTTAGGACTTTACCCGCATCGCAGATACATGCTGTGTCGAGTTTCAATAAACGTTGCTTAGTTTTGTCAAAATGTATCATATCCTTCTCCGAGTATGGATTTTAGAATGGGAGCTTGGGTTTTATCAATTTGTTTACATGAGTTATTCATCCTGAATTTTTGTTGTAGTGTAATATAAGAGACATCATTTGATCTTTGTTGATGAAGTTGGGTTTTGCTTTGGTTTGTCTCCGAAGTAATTCCGAGTGACCCTGAGGTTATTTCTTGTTAGGAGGGATCATTTCGATGGACTGTTGTTGGTTCTCCACGATACTTCTAAGCGCGTATTTATTTTCTTTATATTTATGTGAAGTTTTGTAGGTCTTGGTGTTAGCTTCGCTAATTTAATTTGGGTAGTTAAGTTAGTTGTATTGGGTTTAGATTGTTTTCTATTATGTGGTGGTATCAGCAAAAACTGGGCGATCAGTACAATATAATCGTTCTAAATACTCTGTGCACTTGGTTTCCAGATCTATGCATTATTTTATCCGTTATGTGTGTTCAAAAATAAGAAATTGGATGAATGTAGAGGAGATTTTGTTTCCAACGTTTCCTCTAAGGTAACATGGCTAACTGAGAGGTTCAATAGATTTATCATATTTACTATTAGTGCCAATGGTAAACTGCTATTTTGTTGTTCTTATATGTTCGTTCTGATAGGATTATGGTCGACATACATTGACGATTTGTTTGCTACTTGGGCCTTCGGAGTGCGCGCAATCCAATTTTGGTTGCTACCAAGCGTCCGCCTACTGTGTTTGTTGGTAGTCTATCCATTTTATTATCGAGAGAGGATTGATGAAAATATTGATATGTTTGTTTCTCGGTGTGGAAAGAAAGCTCACTTTTCCATGGCGAAATTCTAGCAGTGGTTAAGTTGGTATTATTCTCATGGGTCGAGTACAAGTAACAGAGATAAAGGAAGGTTGTGCAAAGAACACCTGAAGTCAATTCGAAAAAGCACCTTTGGTGGTGTAGCATCCTTCATGTTATTAATGATGGATATGTCGCTAGCTTAGCTCTTTTACTTCCCTTCATCGCTAAGGATTTGAATCTAACTTATACTGAATCTGGTTTGCTTAAAACTGCTATTCATGGAGCAATAAGTATTTCTCAAGTTCCTGCTGGCTTTTTAGCCGAGCGCTTAGGAAATATTGTGATGCTCGGTATAGGGGCCTTGTGGTTCAGTTGTAGCTATATGATTTTGTTTTTTGCATTTAGTTATTCTCTAACACTGGTTTTGGTGATTTCGGCTGGAGTTGGCGGTGGTGTTTATCATCCTGTAGGCACAGCTCTTGTGTCCAATGTCTATGTAGGTGACAAGTCTGGTTCAGCTATCAGTACATTGAATTTCTTTGGTGATGTTGGCAAGGCTATCTTTCCTTTTCTAGCTGGTGTCTTGGTTATTCGGTTCGGATGGAGAGTAAATTGTGCAATGTTAGGAATAGCTGGGTTGGGTATTTCTGTTTTATACTTGTTTTTGTTTAGACAGGAGATCTGCTTAAAGCGATTTTTGTCGGAAGGGTGGGTTGGTGAGTTTGGAAAAACAAGTGGGAAGTGGGGTATTATACAGCCAAGCCAATTTAACCTCTATCTTTTCCTTGGGATTTTGGATAGTGGGATTAGGTCTGCTATTACAACATTTTTGGGGTTTTTGCTTATTGAGAAAACAGGGGTTCGAGAAAAGGCAGTAGGCGGAATGATGTCGTTGGTTTTTATGGGTGGAGCGTTGGGAAAACTCTTGTGTGGTTTGCCAATTCAGAGATTTGGTGTCAAGAAAATTATCTTGGTAACGGAGATGTTGATGGTACTTGGTTGTTTCGTCTTGCCTGCGATTTCCTCAAAGTGGATTCTTTTGCTTTTTTTGCCGCTATTTGGTTTGGTGCTAAATGGCACATCTTCTGTTATTTATGTTGGTGTTGCTTCAACACTTGGGTCTGAGTTCCGAAGTCGTGGATATGCTTTACACTATACTTTTAGTTTTCTGTCTTCGGCAGTTTCGCCTTATCTTTTTGGATTGGTTGGTGATTCATATGCTCTGGATGTTATTTTCTATGTGGCAGCTGTCGTCATGTTGTTGGGTTTACCACTATTACCTTTTCTGAAGGAAAGGGGATGTTTCGGAAAGAAATCTCAGTGACAAGTGCTTAGTTTTTCTATGCAGCTTCTGTGTTTTTAGGGAGGTATATGGTGGTGTTCAAAAACCATGTTGTTTAAAGATGCGCATATTAGGTGGATTTCAGGAGTGCCAAACTTGTTGTCTATGGTGAGCTTTTAATGCAAACCTTGGTGTGTATGCTTGATGTTTAATCTGAATACGATGTTGGGTTTAGAAGTATCGTTCTTATGTGATTTTTTATGATTGCTTCTTACTTCAGAGTTGGTTAGTGTGTGGATTCTATACTAGACCAACAAGTTGTTTCATCTGGTCATCCATTTTTTTAAGGTGTTCAGAGTTGAAACGTTCGTGGATAGTCTGGCGAGCATTTACCTCTTTCTCTCGATTACCTTTTTGGGTGAAATTATATAAACAAACAAGTCGAGGTTGTTGGGTCATATTATCTGAGGCGCTATGTATTACCTGTCCATCATAGAAAAAAACGCCTCCAGCTTTGAGCACGATTTCCTTCGGATTCCAATCAAGTTCTTCAAGATTATTTTCAGCAGTGTAGAGGTTGTCTTTTTCCTTTTCTGCTCGGAATTTTGGCTTGGATGTTGCTTTTTCGATAAGGTAGTGGCTGCCTGGGACTGCTGTCATTGCTCCTCCTGAGGGTTCAATGTCAGCGAAAGTTAGCCAAGCGTTAGCAAAGCTCCCTTCTCTCTCAAGAAAAGGTGTGTTGGAGAATCCGTCGGTATGACCTCTCCAGTTCCTGCTTTTTAGATTCCCACACACTTTTCCGGAGAATGTAGTAACTGGAATAGGCTCAGCTGAGAGACGAAATGGACCATCAATCATGTTCGAAATAACCTCCAGCAATTTTGGATGCGTGGCAAATTGGGCAATTCTGGGAATACTATGCTGAGGTGTCTTAAGCTGCCGTCGTGTCCCCCAGATATGAGCGTAAGATTCTGGGGATTCTGGTCGAATCTTGTCGAGCAAGATGTTAGCCCCTTTTTGGGCTTCTTTAGGAGTAAGAACGTTCTCGACGATTGCATAGCCTTGATCAATAAATTGTTGACGGTAGTCTTTAATGTTTTTTCTTGACATAGAAATACACCCACACAAGTATCTGTGTTTATATTAACAGGTTATGGGACTTGTGCTCCCTGTGTTTCCACATAAACAGCGTAAAGAGATTGGCTTCCGGCCATGAAAACTCGATTTCTTTTGACACCACCGAAACATAAGTTAGCACAAACCTCAGGAAGGAGGATCTTGCCGATTAGATCACCGTTGGGAGCAAAGATGTGGACACCATCATATCCTTCTCCCACCCAGCCTGCACTGGACCAAAGGTTACCATCAACATCGCAGCGAATTCCATCCGCTAACCCTGGTGACATGTCGCAAAACAATCGTCCGTTTTTTAGTCGGCTATTGTTATCCACGTCATAGAGGCGAATGTGACGTGGATGATCTGGTGTATGTGTGGCACCAGTATCAACAAGATATAACTTGGAATAGTCAGGTGAGAAGCAAAGACCGTTGGGTTTTTCAAGTTCGTCTGTAACTACTGTCGCTTTTCCTGTATCTGGATTGAGTCGGTAAACATTGGTTGGTAATTCAAAGTCAGCCCTTTCCCCTTCATAGTGGAGGAGAATGCCGTAGCCGGGGTCAGTGAACCAGATATGGCCATCTGGATGAACCACCACATCGTTGGGAGCATTCAATCGTTTACCTTCGAAACTATCCATTAACACAGTGACTTGACCATCATATTCTGTGCGAGTTACGCGACGTGTTAGGTGTTCGCAGGTAATTAATCTTCCCTGTTTATCACGGGTATTACCATTGCTATTATTGGCAGGTTGTCGGAATACAGTAACTTGATTGGTTTCTTCAGTCCAGCGCATCATTCTGTTGTTGGGAATGTCGCTCCAGATTAGGCAACGTGTATCTCCAAACCAGACTGGACCCTCCGACCAACGTGCACCAGTCCACAACCGCTCTACCACAGCGTTTCCGATTAGGTACTTGGCAAATCGTTTATCAATTATTTCAATGGCTGGGTCTGGATATCTGGTGATTTCTTGATCCCATTTCCTATAAACACTTGAAGTGTTGCTCATTATTTATCTCCTTGATATAAAAAATAATGGGGTTAGATTAATTTTTATTATTTGTTGCAATGGTCTGTTTACTTCAGATGGAATCCTTTCAGAATTGCCCTTCCTGCCATAGCTCTAGTCCAAATTTTGTAATTAGAAAATATTTGAATTGATCAAGAAATGGTAGCTTGAAGTAGGCGATTAGATGATAAGCTGAGCTGTTTTTAGGGCCGACTTATGGAAGCGAATTGGAATTTAGATTGGAAGGGGTTTCATTGGATATTAGTTTAACTAGCAAGGCGGTTCGTGTCCCACTCTGTTTGATGAACGTGAATTTTGATTTCCTCAATAATTTGATGTATTCCTTCGATATAATTGCAAGTCTGCAGTTTGATACGGAATTCCTTCATGTGAGGGATTCCTTTAAAATAATTTTTGTAATGGCGACGCATTTCTAATATCCCTAATCGATCTCCTTTCCACTTAATTGAGAAATCAAGGTGGCGTTTTAATACTTGAATGCGTTCTTCAACTGAGGGAGGAGGCCGTAATCTCCCGGTTGACAGATAGTCTTTAATTTCATTGAAAATCCAAGGATAACCAATACTAGCGCGACCAATCATAATCCCATCCACACCATACTTTCGGCGCATCATCTCAGCCTTTTTGGGACTATCGATATCACCGTTGCCAAAAACAGGAATTGTCATTCGAGGATTATCCTTAATTTGACCGATCAATTCCCAATTCGCGGAACCTTTGTACATTTGCTTTCTTGTTCGACCGTGAATCGATATGGCTTTAATGCCTACGTCCTGCAGGCGTTCAGCGACTTCGACAATATGCATTGTATTGTGATCCCAACCTAGTCTGGTTTTGACAGTTACGGGAAGGTTTGCTACTTTCACAATCTCAGCAGTCATTTGCACCATTTTTGGAATATCTTTGAGAATTCCGGCGCCGGCGCCTTTTGATGCAACTTTTTTGACAGGGCACCCATAGTTAATATCAATAATGTCAGGGCTGGCCTGCTCAGCGATTACTGTTGCTTCTCGCATTGATTCTATTTCACTTCCAAAAATTTGGATTCCAATAGGATGTTCATACTCAAAGATATCAAGTTTTGCTATGCTCTTAGTTGCGTTACGTATCAAGCCTTCTGAAGAAATGAATTCGGTAAACATCAAATCGGCACCATTTTCTTTGCACGCAATGCGGAACGGTGGATCACTTACGTCTTCCATGGGAGCTAGTAAAAGCGGAAACTCTGAGATTTTAATATTACCTATTTTTACCATCACTTTATATTTCAAATACTAGATCGAGGTTAATAGAGCTACTTTAAAGCAATTGTATTATTGGAACATCTATAAATTGACAGATTTACCAGTTCGGGCCGATTCATAGATCGCCATATTCAATTCAATAGATCTTTTGCCTTCATGACCATCCACAGCGGCTCCCTTGCCGTTATTGATGACCTGAATTGCGTCTTCAATCGTGTTTTTTGGATAATGGGGTAGTTCAATTTCCGGTTCGTTATCTTTGAAATCCCAAATATTTGGTCCAAGTCCGACAACTCCTTTTGTTCCATGTATTTGGATCATGGACACACTGTTGCTCGGAAAAGTAGTTGTTGTGTATATGGTTCCAACGGCACCATTTTTGAATTGTAAAATAGCGGTTGCTAAGTCTTCTGTTTCGCAGTTTTCGTGGGCATAGACACCGAAGTGGGCACCAATCACTTTGTCAACGTCTCCCATAAACCATAACATCAAGTCAATGTAGTGTACACCTTGGTTCATAATGGATCCACCGCCATCAAATTCCCATGTGCCATGCCAGCCAACATAGTAGCTGTCAGCACGGAACCATTTCATTCGTAATTCGCAGTGAATTGGTTCGCCGATTGTTTTGTTTTGAACAGCGTGTTGGATGCGTCGATTATGTTCTCCGTAACGTTCCTGAAAATCAACTAGCAGCTTAACTCCGTTTTTTTCGCAAGCATGAATTAAGGCATCACAATTCTCAATACTTACATCCATCGGTTTGGTCGTGATAACGTGCGTTCCACGATTGGCAGCTTCGATTCCTATTTTGGCGTGTAATCCACTTGGCAACATGATCATCCCAACATCAATATCGTCTCGATCAAACATCTCATTTGCGTCTGTGTACTTGTCACATCCAAATTTCTCAGCTGCATTATTGCATTTGTCCTCATCGAGGTCAGCTACTGCAATTAGTTTTGCCCCTTCTGTGTTGGCAATTTGGTTCGCTCTGTTCATTCCCATGCCTAGGCCAACAACGCCAAAGCCTAATTCTTGACTCATATAATGACTCCCTAGTGTGAAAAACTCAATTTAGCAGATAACATTGAATTATGTGAAAATATGGTGCGGATGTCAAGATATATCTTGTTTATATGATGTTTGACAAATAAGTTTCTAGATCAGTGATTGCTCTTTCGGCGTAAGCTTTTGCTCGGTCTCGTTTGCTCATTTTTTTTCCTGCATTGGGCTCTAATGGGGGGAGCAGACCAAAATTGGCTTTCATTGGCTGAAAATCTGCTAAGTTTGCGTGTGTGACGTAATGGCAAAGAGATCCTAGAATTGTTGTATTGGGTAGTGTAATTAATTCTTTACCATTTAGCAGGCGAGCTGAGTTCCAACCAGCTAATAGCCCCGTAGCAAAATTTCCAACGTAGCCTTCGACACCCGTAATCTGCCCCGCAAAAAAAAGATCCTCGCGACAACGAAATTGCATGGTAGTTTTCAATAATTGGGGTGCTGATATGAATGTATTGCGATGCATTTGACCGTATCTGACAAATTCTGCGTTTTTCAAGCCTGGAATCGACTGGAACACGCGTTTCTGTTCAGGAAATTTCAGGTTTGTCTGAAATCCAACCATATTGTATAGTGTTCCTGCAATATTGTCTCGCCTTAATTGTACTATAGCATGTGCACGACGGTTTGTTTGGGGATCTATTAATCCAACAGGACGCATTGGGCCATAAGCAAGCGTGTCGTGCCCTCGCTGGGCGATGATTTCTATTGGCAGGCATCCTTCAAAGAATTTGTCTGCTCCAGCTTTGACTCCTGATTCAATAGCTGACTCAAACGAATGCAGGGTAATACGTTCGGCCCTTTTGATATCGTTAACAAATTCGTCATATTGATCTTGGTTGAGTGGGCAATTAATATAATCTCCTTCTTTAAGTTCTCCTTTGTTATATCGAGATCCGAAAAAAGCGATATTCATATTAATTGATTCAAAACTTACTATTGGCGAAATAGCATCAAAGAAGTAGAGATGTTCTTTCCCACTCACTTCGGCTATTGAATTGGCGAGTTTCGTTGATGTTAGAGGCCCAGATGCTATGATTGTTGGACCTATTGGGATTTCAGTGATTTCTTGGTGTATAACTTCAATTTTTGGGTTTTCTTTAATTCGTTTAGTGATGAGTTGTGAGAAAGCCTGGCGGTCGACAGCTAGCGCCCCACCCGCGGGGATAGCTGTTTGATCTGCACATTCCATCAGTAGTGACCCCATCCGCCTAAGTTCTGTTTTCAACACACCGGAGGCACGGTCAGGTAGGTTTGATCCAAGCGAGTTTGAACATACCAGCTCACCTAGGTCGGCAGTGACATGTGCCCCAGTTTCAACTGTTGGTCTCATTTCGTAAAGGCTAACGTTAATGTTTCGTTTTGCTATCTGCCAAGCAGCCTCACTTCCAGCTAGGCC
Organism: Candidatus Poribacteria bacterium; assembly: GCA_002709695.1. Lineage (GTDB taxonomy): Bacteria > Poribacteria > WGA-4E > WGA-4E > UBA9662 > UBA9662. The sequence continues at coordinate 25,040 of PAQF01000022.1, read as the reverse complement.
TCCACCAATAATGACAACTTGTTTCATTCTTTATCTCTGTTTCCATTTTTTGAATTCATTAAGTGTAAAAGTATTAATCACGTTCTCTTTATTCAACCAACTGCGTTTTGCTACATTGATACCCAACCACATACGATCTAGGTTTTCTACTGAGTGAGCGTCAGTATTAATAGAAATCATAGCTCCCTTTTCTCTAGCGTGTTTGACTATCTCTGGGCCAAGGTCGAGTCGGCTTGGTGAGGCGTTGATTTCTAATGCTACCTTGTTAGCGATTGCTGCTTCAATAATTGCTTCTAGATTGAGAGCGTATTCTGGCCTTCTCATTAAAAGTCTTCCCGTTGGATGTCCAAGAATATCCACAAATGGATTTTCTATTGCTTGGATTAATCGTTTAGTCATATCTGTTTCATTCATGTCGAAATTACTGTGTACGCTTGCAACAACAACGTCGAGTTGCGACAAAATCTGGTCATTGAAATCGAGCTGGCCGTCTTTCAAGATGTCAACTTCTGAACCCACTAATATCTCTAGTTCGTCCATACTTGTGTTTAGATCTCGGATGTGTTCGATTTGAGAGAACAACCGTGTTGAGTCAAGTCCATTGGCTATTCTGGATGACTTTGAATGGTCTGTGATAGCAATAAAATTATGTCCAATCCCGTGGGCAGTATTAACCATTTCTTCAATTGAGTTGAGGCCATCACTCCAATTTGTGTGCATGTGGAGATCTGATTGAATATCATTCAACTCAATAAGTTTGGGCATTTCATCTGTGAGTGCGAGGTCAGTAATTTCCTTTGATTTTCGTAGCTCAGGGATAATATATGGGAGATCAAGTTGGGCATATATTTCGACTTCTGTTTTGTTATTCATCCACTTGTCCTTGGTAAGTTCTTTATGATTTGCAAGGTTGTGAATGCTCTGGAGATGTTCAGAGGTGGCAGTTGTTGAGAATAGCAATTTATTGTATGTATCGTCAGTTGCGTTGTGTATTTCTACCGGGAAACCATTGGAGATCTGTGCTATTATGCATGAGTCTTTGATTTCAAGTGACTCGATTCTGTCTAAGTTAGATAGAATTGGTAACAGAATCGACAAATCATCACATACAATTACTAACTCGAGACTTTGGAGGATTTCTTCATATCGGCGAAGGTCTCCTGTGAAATCAAGTTTTTTTACTAAATTGCATCCATTTAGGGTTTCAAAAATCTCGTTTGCAATTGGGAGTATTTGGCTTAGGATACGTTTACCTTCAAAAGATTCAAGGTGTCGAAGATTGAGATCAATCGTTTTGATTGTCTTTTGCCCAAAACCGCTGATATTATTCAGTAAACCTTCATCAATTGCATGGCGTAAGTCAGCGATGCTTTTTATATTTGCATCATGATACAAACGTGCAGCGCTTTTAATTCCAATACCGCGTATTTGGAGTAGACTCAGTACTTCTTCTCCAATCTCATGCTTAAGTTCTTCATAAAAATTACAGGTGCCAGTTTCTAATATTTCTAGTATTTTTGATTCTATTGCCTGACCTATGCCAGGAATTGTTCTCAAATTTTCTTCGATGGCCAATTGTCTAATGCTTTGCTGAATTTCTTCAATTAGGTTTGCCGCATGTTCGTAGCTTCTTTGTCGGTAAGAATTTTCACCTCTAATTTGTAGTAGATTACTAATGTTTTTGAAAATTTGACTGATTTTTTCGTTTGCCACGGAGTTATTTACTCTAAAGTGCCCAATTTTCTGTTTTTCTGATGATGTTCTTTGCTTATGCGGATAGGTCTCGTTGAAAGGGGATTGCTTTGAGTAAGGCCTCTCCAGTGATGTTTCATTGTTTTTTGTATAGCTATATTAATGTGGAAGTTTAAATGAATGTGGTAAATCAGTCCATAGCCAATTTTTAACTTACTGTTTTGGGTTGAAGGACTCTCTCAGTCGTATAGGAATTTAATAATTGTGGGTTTTTAACTAGAGTGAAATGCCAGCGGGTGTTCCTAAGCAAATCTTGTTTTACTCCTGTTTAGCAAGAGTGTAGACTTCAATTTCACGTAGGCTCGCATAGGATGGTTGTAATACTCGGAAGTAAGTTACGAGACGGCCAAAGAAATTCTTTCGAATTTTATTGACGACTTTATCATTTGGATCTGGGTTGGTTTTTGAAATAACTTGATCGTCTACTGTTCGACGTACTGTGAGACGCAGCATATTTGTTTGAAAATTTAATCGATCAATCACATATTTAGGTTGGACTCGCATGCCGTCAAGATTTCGGCGTTGTAGAACTGAATGTGCTTGTTTCCACTCTTGATGTACAAGGTCCCAGTAATCAAGATCAAAACGGAACAAATTGACATTGTATATAATTACTTTCCTTACTCGGTAAGTTTGGGCGAATTTGAGCCCAAACACTCTGTGGTTTGCAGGATCGACAACCGCAATAGTACCTAGTTTGCCGTCGTTAACAGCTGGATCGGAGGCTTCTGTTTTGTTCGATGCTAATGCTAGGTTGTTGCTCCATTGTGTTGATAGCATGTTGGTTGACAAACACCCGAATAGATTGATGCAAAATAGTATTGTCCAGATAGTAGATATTCTTTGAGACACGCTCATATTTAGACCTTCGTGTTTCGAATCGCCAGGTGAATTGAGGGCTTTTTACCTACTACGTCGGATAGTGGCGGTGCCATCCATTGATTTTTAGGTTGAATATCTTCTATTCTACCACAATTTCGTATGAGTATCATCCCTAGGAAAAAACCGCTAACATGAGCAATCCAAGCTGTGTTTGTGCTTGGTAGTGAGATGTTAGCATAAAGCATTTGTGCTCCAATCCATATTAAAAGAACAACAGTTATTCGTAGTGACACGACGTAAATTAGGAAAAGACTTTGGACGCGTGCTTGGGGGGAAACGACTAAGTGTGCTCCCATTATGCCAGCAATGGCCGCACTTGCACCTATCACGGGAATATCCGATTGGTGTTGGAAGGTAGAGAAAATTAATGTTGCTAGGATACCACAAGCGAAGTAGAAAAGGAAAAACCGAATCCTTCCAATATGATATTCAAGGGCTGGGCCAAAGACAGCGAGATATAACATATTAGTGATTAAGTGTAAAAATCCCATCTTCCAACGGATATCATGCAAAAAAAGCGAATATATGAAATTTTGACTGTGATTTAGAAATTGCAGGAAAAGTTCAGATGGAATGATGCCATATATTGGGATTAAATCAATACCATTGGTTATACAGACGATTTGACAGATAAACGCTGTCAGATTTAGACCTATGAAAAAATAGACTACTAAGGGGTGTTTAGGTTTTCTGGCAGAGGGCCATACACAGCGTAGGGGGATAAGCATGGCTGTTTCCCTTTAGGCCTCGGGAGAGGTGACATCAAATTGATTAACAATGCCCATAATTAGTTCCCTAATTGGAGCTCGGTCAATGTCAAAAACATCTTGTGCAGCTCCTGGAGCAGAGCCGACTAGGACAGTATCCCCTTCTCCTGCACCGACGTAGTCGACAGCAACTGTTGGAGTTCTTACTACTTGACCTTGTAAACTAATGGGTTGAACGAGCAAGAGAGTTCGTGCTTCATAAGCTGAATGTTTTACGACTGATACGACTTTACCGATTACTTTTGCTAAGTACATTATTATATTATTTTTCTCCGATACTATTTGTTTCCGATGTCATGGTAATAGAGTCGACAAGTCCAACAATTGTTATGTCTGTAGGGATTTCCCGATTCGCATGGGCAAAAGCTGCATCCCCCCCACTGACAACATATACTATATCACCAATACCAGCAATGCCATCAACATCAACGGCAACGATGGCAGATCCAACTGGTTCGTGATTTTGGGATATACGTTGTACAACAAAAAGTCTTAGTCCTACTAGGCTTGGATCTTTTACTGTTGCGACAACTTTGCCAATAATTTTACCTATATCCATAAATGCTATTATACCTCAATCCCATATTCTTCAATTTTAACATGTAACGTGTTCCGATTAATACCCAGTATTTCCGCTGCTTTGCTACGATTTCCTTTTGTTTTTTTTAGCACAATTTCAAATAGTGGTTTCTCCATCGTTTTTCGAATGTGTTGATAAAGAGACTTATCATTCGTTCCTGAATCCAGATAGTTTTTTACTCTTCTCTCAATTATTTGGTGTATATGTGTTTTCTCATCTGATTCAGCTGTTGTGGTAAATTTAGCCTGTTTAACTCGTAGTTGAGGACAGTGTTCTGGTAGTAGGACAGGACCTGAGCACATGACCAATCCTTGTTTTATGGTGTTTTCCAGCTCTCGGACATTACCTGGCCAGTTGTACTCCATCAGAAGTTTACAGGTTTGGTCAGATATTGTTGCCTTCTTTTGGTTATATTCGTTGGCAAATTGTGTGGTGAACAGGTCTATGAGATCAGAAATATCTTCTTTCCTATCACGGAGAGGTGGAATGTAAATTGGTATTACATTCAAGCGGTAATAGAGGTCTTCACGGAAAATATTTACTTTTATATCCTGTTGTAGTTGGCGGTTCGTGGCTGCGACCACTCGGACGTCTACCTTTCGAGATTGGTTTCCTCCGACTGGTTCTACTTCACGTTCTTGCAAAACGCGTAGGAGCTTCATTTGTGTGTCAGCTGGCAGTTCACCAACTTCATCCAAAAAAATTGTGCCCCCGTTGCTTTGTTCAAATTTACCTTGACGAGATGAATCCGCACCAGTGAATGCGCCTTTAACATGACCGAACAATGCGCTCTCGATTAGGTTAGTTGGAATTGCACTACAGTCAAACACTACGAATTCTTGATTCGCACGGTTGCTGTTTTGGTGAATTGCTTGTGCGACTAATTCTTTGCCTGTACCGCTTTCTCCCATAATTAAGACAGTTTCATCGCTAGTAGCGGCTCGTCCAATGATCTGGTACACACGGCGCATTTCTAAACTTTGTCCAACAATTTTACTTGCTTGTGATTTAGGCTTGTCCTTAGAGGAAAAGTTTTGGTTTTCTTTTGCCTGTTGTCTCGCATTCACGGCTCGTTTGGCTGTATCTGCTATTTCTTTGACATCGAATGGTTTAGTGATATAATCGTAGGCTCCTTGTTTGGCTGATTCTATGGCCGTTTGTGTGTCGCCGTGCGCAGTAATCACCACGATTGGAATAGTATCCTGTATTTTAAGTATTTCGGGGATTAGATCTAAACCGTTAATATCTGGCATGAATATATCTAGGAAGATGACACTAACAGGACCTGACTCAAGTAATTTTATTGTTTCCTTGCCATCACGAGCCTGTAGCGATAGATAACCTTCTTTTTCCAGAGCCTTTGATAGAACAAAACGGATGCTTTCGTCGTCATCGGCAATAAGAATTTTGTGTTTTGTCATGTTATTAGAGTTCTATATTGGGTGGTGTTTGTTAATAGCTTATCTTTGGTTAGAGTGAAGTATTGTAAGGTTTTTTTGAGTTGATTAGCTAGTTTCCCAGAGATGTATTCAGTTGTTTAGATTGGCATTGTAATAAGGAACGCTGTGCCTTTTGGTGATGTTACATCAACTTCAATTGTACCGTTGTGATCTTCGATAATCTGTCGGCTGATAGCAAGTCCAAGTCCTGTTCCCTTTGGTTTTGTTGTGTAGAATGGATCAAAAAGTTTGTGCGCAATTTCTGGATTTATCCCACGGCCAGTGTCTTCAATACGTAGTTTAATAGCTGTTTGTTCAAGGTCAAAAGCCACTTTGATAGTTAGTGTTCCGTTGTTTTCTATGGATTCAATAGAATTCCGAAAGAGATTGAGTAAAATCTGTTCTATAGCTTCGGGATTCACTTTGATCTCTGGCAGAGATCGCTCGTAGCTTTGTTTCACTTCAATTTGATGTTGTTCCAGTTCGGGTTCACAGACTTTGAGCGCCTCGAAGATTAACGATTTTAAGTCATGCAGCTCAAAATTGACAGCTTTTGATTTACCAAAGGTTAGTAGTTGTTCAATGACGCGATTAAGACGATCTACTTCCTTTAAAATAACATTAATGTAATCTTGGCCATTAGCACCAAAATTCCCTTCGGATTCAAGGAGTTGTGCTGCACCACGGATGCCACCAAGAGGATTCCGAACTTCGTGAGCGACGGTTGTTGCCATTTTTCCCAAGGTTGCTAGGCGTTCTGATTGGACGAGTGAATCAATTACTTGCTGGATTCTTACCTGTTGGGCCATGATCGAGGTCACAGCCGTGAGAATCCGAAGTTCATCTTCGGTAGAAAACTCGTCAGAGCCTTTGTCAATTGCTAGGGTACCGATGACCTCTTCGTCAACAATTAGGGGTAAACACCAAAAAGCAATTGGGGTTTTAGAAACAACCGAATCTGCAAATGGGAAGCTTTCTCCATCTTTTCTCATCCATCTGTGAGGGACACCGATTGGACGACCATACTTCAAGACTTGCTCTTGAATGACATCAATCTGGGCTCGGTCCCGGGTTTCTGCCTTTGTTAGGCCCAAGGCGACTTCGAGATACTGATTTGGTTGATCTTTATTATAGATATTTAGATGGGCTTGGTGCAATCCCATGCGGTCTGTAAGTACTTTAATTACTTGCTGAAAGAAATTTTTGAGATCATGAGCAGAATTTGCTGATGCACTTACATCGAAAAGCGTCGATATATCTCGGATTCTCCTCTCAAGATCTCGGTTGTCTTGATCCATTTCCAAGAGTTGATTCTTTGTGTCTGCTTCTGTCATTTTTAGCTTTTGCTGTATTTGGAGAATGCAAAGGGAAATGAAAGGATAAATCATTACCGAAGTGGTGAACTGCACCCAATGATAAACAAAAGCGAGGTAGATAAAATTAAGAGTTGTCGTGATTCCTAACACGATAAATTGACCTCGACGATCATCATATCGGCCTGACAGAGTTATTAGAGCGTAATACAGGTGGATTGCAATATAATAATTTTGAAGATTGTCAGAGCCATAAATGAAAGCGTTAATTAGGAGGATCAGAAATGTAAGACAGATTGTTTTCACTGCTATGCTGTTTTGTTTCTAAAATATTCTGGGTTAATCGATTAGAATTATATGATGAATATGACCTTGTTGCAGATAGCCTAGTTATCTAAAATAAGGTTAAAGCCAGTGTGGATTTTTTTGTCTTTCATTCCTTCTTTAGGAAATTGTTGAGCATTTGTAGCCCAATTCGACCGCTTTTTTCTAGGTGAAATTGTGTGGCGATCAGATTCTTATGTGCAATTATGCTGCAAAACTCTACTCCGTAGTGAGTTCTGCCTATTACGATTTCAGGATCCTCCGGGATTGCATAATATGAATTGACAAAGTAGAAATATCCTGAATTTACTACATTGCTGAAAAACCAATGATTCTGAGTCTGTTGTACTTGGTTCCAACCAATTTGTGGTACCTTTATCGTTGGTGAGGCGTTGAATTTTTTGACTTGTCCGGAAAGAATACCTAGGCATTTTGTGTCTTCTTCTTCACTGTAGTCGAATAAAATCTGGATTCCAATGCAGATGCCCAACATTGATTTTCCGGATTCATAGGACTCAAGCAAGACTTGAGAAACTCCCGTTTTGTGGAGCGTGTCCATTGTTGCTTTAGCTGCACCGACGCCAGGGAATATGATTTTCTTGGATGCTAAAATTTTGTGCGGATCTGCTGTGATTTGGCATGGATAGCCCAAGGAATTTACGGCGTGAGCTACACTTGTTAAGTTTCCAGCATTGTAATCAATGATAGCAATCATGATGTTTATTTGAGGTTAACACCGTTCTTTTTTGATCGGTTTTGGATGATAGTTTATAGCTGATCGATTTGTTTGTACAAATTAATTACTTCGATCGCCGCTGTTGCGGCTTCAGAGCCTTTATTTCCTGTTTTTATTCCTGCACGTTCAATTGCTTGGTTCACGGTGTCAGTGGTGATAACCCCAAAAATTGTTGGGATTCCAGTTGCATACGAAACTTGTGAAATGCCAGATGCACTCTCACCTGCAACATAGTCGAAGTGAGGTGTTTCTCCTCGGATTACAGCGCCAAGACAGATGATAGCATTGAATTTACCTGTATCTGCGAGGCGCTTAGCTGTAGCAGGGATTTCATACGAACCCGGTGTGCGAAACACAGAAACATCATCCAAAGCCACACCATGGAGTTTGAGTGTATCAAGCGCCCCTTCAAGCAATTTTTCGGTGATGAAACTGTTAAATCGACTGACAAGGATTGCAAATTCCAGCCCACTGCCAATTAGATTTCCTTCATAAAATTTCGGCATGCTTTTCTGTGTCCTTTGTTTGTTGATTGTCCATTTCTTGGAGAATTAGGTGACCTAGCTTCGATCGTTTTGTTTCAAGGTATCGACAGTTGAATTGTTGGGCAGGGACCTCGATTGGTATGCGTGCGACCACTTCAAGATTATACCCATCCAGGCCACTGATCTTGCGAGGATTATTTGTCATTAGAGACATTTTACTAACGCCAAGGTCTGATAATATTTGAGCTCCGATTCCATAATCTCTGAGATCTGGTGGGAAGCCAAGTTTTTCATTAGCTTCAACCGTATCGAGTCCTTCCATATCTTGGAGTTGGTAGGCACGTATCTTATTGTCAAGTCCCATGCCACGACCTTCTTGGCGCATGTAAAGTATTACGCCACAGCCTGATTCCTCGATGGCTTGCATTGCATATTCTAGTTGTTGGCCACAATCACAACGTAGGGAGCCAAAAATATCGCCTGTTAGGCATTGTGAGTGTACTCGAACTAAAGTTGGTTCTTCCGAGGTGATTTGTCCTTTAACTAATGCAATATGTGTTTTTTCATCGTTTATGCTGTTATAAGTGTAAAGCCTGAAATTGCCATTTTGGGTTGGTAAGCTAGCCTCAGCAACGCGTTTGACGAGTGATTCATTTTGGAGCCGATACGCAATTAAGTCAGCAATGTTAACAATTTTGAGTTTATGGAAAGAAGCAAAATCAAGGAGTTCTGGAGTCCGTGCCATTGTGCCGTCATCATTTAAAATTTCACAGATAACTCCTGCAGGGTATAAGCCTGCGAGTTCGGCAAGGTCAACAGCAGCTTCCGTGTGACCCGCACGTCTTAGAACTCCGCCTTCGGTTGCTTGAAGCGGAAATATATGACCGGGCCGCATGAAGTCGGTTGCGGTTGCGTCCGGTTCAATAAATCGTCTTATTGTCATTGCTCGTTCATAAGCCGATATACCTGTTTTAACGCCTTTAGCGTCTATCGTGACTGAAAAGGCTGTACGCATAGTTTCGTTATTTTGGTTGACCATTAATGGCAAATGTAGTTCTGAGAGTCTATCCGTTGTTGCGGGTAAGCAAATCATTCCCCGGCCATTCTTTAACATGAAATTTATGGTTTCTGATGTAACTTTTTCAGCTGCCATCACTAGGTCTCCCTCATTTTCACGGTCAGGATCGTCGACAACAACTATAATCTCACCGTTTTGGATGGCGTCAATTGCTTCTGAAATAGTGTTAAATTCGTTCATTGCCTTGTGTTTTTCGGAGCTTCATCCCCAGTATATTTGGTTAGTTTTTTTGTTGATAAGTTAACAGCCGTTCAACGTAGCGGCCAATAAGATCTACTTCAATGTTAACTTGGTCCTCTATTTGTTTATGTCCCATTGTGGTTACTGCTTTTGTATGGGGTATCAGCGATATCTCAAAAGAATCGTCTAACAAGTTGGCAATCGTTAAGCTGACACCATCAACGGTGATTGAACCTTTATAAACAACGTATGGCATTGATTTTGGCGAAATTGACACGCGCATGAGTGAAGAATTGCCTTCGTCTTTCCAGTCGAGGATTTTACCAACTTCATCAACGTGTCCTTGAACAAGATGTCCGCTAACACGGTCCATGAGTCGTACTGATCTTTCTAGGTTTACTGGTGAGCCAATCTTGAGATTTCCCAAGTTTGTTAGTCTTAAGGTTTCGGGGGTGATATCCATACTAAACCTGTCCAAAGCAAGATCTGTGACCGTTAGGCAAACACCGTTAACAGCAATACTGTCGCCAATTTTACTATTTCCTAAGGTTTTTTTTGCCTCAATTTCTATTTTTGCAGATTGAGGTGATCTATTAATTAGTTGGATTATTCCAACTTCTTCTACAATTCCAGTAAACATGGGTTTAGTTAAGGTATCCTTCAACTAGGAGGTCTTCGCCGATTTTTTTGAACTCCCAATTATGAATACCAATTGCTTCCGACAAATTTGCAATGCCACTACCTCCGATTGCTCCAGGGGCATTTCTTCCACCAATTAATTTTGGGGCAATGAAAAATATCACTTTGTCAACGATACCTGTGTGTAATGCAGAGGAGTGGATTTCGCTGCCCCCTTCGATGAGGACACTGGTTATATCAAGTTCCATTAACTGATTCATCAAGGATTTAAGGCAAACCCGCTTTTCATTGGAGTTTGTAATCAGTATCTCTGCACCTGCAGACCTAAGTTCTTCAATTCTGATCTTAGGTGCAAATTGGGTTGTTGCAACGATGACCTTTGCATCACTTTCTGTGTTGAAGATTTTTGCTTTGGTTGGTGTGCGACAGAATGAGTCAACAATGATCCTAATTGGATCCTGACTATCTTGATTGGGCAATCGTGTGGTTAAAGATGGGTTGTCTTCAAGTATGGTGCCAATTCCAACGAGTATAGCATCAACTGTGCCCCGAAGTTGGTGCCCTTTTTGGCGGGCGGCTGATGAGGTAATCCATTTGGATTCTCCAGTGACGGTCGCGATTTTTCCATCGAGACTAGTTGCTGCTTTCAGGATGACAAATGGTTGTTTCATTACCATGTTTTTGATGAAGATCTCGTTTAATTGATATGCTTCATTGTGGCAGAGACCAACTTCCACTTCTATTCCTGCTTGACGGATTTGTTTTATACCTTTTCCTGCTACTATTGGATTGGGATCTTCGATGGCAACGAATATTTTGTTGATCTCTGATTGGATAATCATGTCAGTGCATGGTGGTGTCTTTCCCCAATGGCAGCATGGCTCTAATGTTACATACATCGTAGCACCATGAGTGTAGCTTCCTGCTTGGTTCACGGCTTGGGGTTCAGCGTGTGGCGTGCCTGCTTTTTTGTGGTAACCTTCACCAACAATTCGGTTTGAATTGACGATTATTGCCCCTACCATAGGATTAGGACTTGTTCTCCCTCTGGCTCTAGCTGCTAAGCCTACGGCTCGACGCATGAAATACTGGTCTACTTCTGAAAAAAACATTTCCACATATTATATCATAGCCGATTTTGCGAATCAAAACAGAGTTCTATTCATTTTGGACAGCCTGTTTAATTTGGTTGTATATAGACTCCCAGTCTTGACGTGAGTGACTAATAAGAATTAGTCGGTCTGTTCCCTCTAAGTTGAGTTCTGCATTTGGGTTGATCCAAGGTTGGTTATTACGAATGATGCCAACCAGAACAAGCTGTATCTTAAGCTTGACTAGAAAAGATTGAAGATCATTCATAGTCATGGGTCTAAGTGAAATAATTTCTTCGATTGGTTCACTGTAAAGTTCGCTGCCTTCTGCTTGTGTTAGCAATTCTGATACTGCTGGTGCAAGGCCGCGATCTCGAATTTCTTGTGCTAGTAACTTAGCTCCAATATTTTGTGTTGGGATAACTGCGGAACAGCGGAGTGGTTCAAAAAGCGTCAAATGTTCGACACTACTGCATTCTGCAATTACACGGATTTTAGGATTAACTTGTTCAATCATTGAGACTGTTGCTGCTGTTAAAGCATCCGAAGATCGACGGTCTGAAGCACTTGAGAGAACGAGAGCAACGTAAGCTTCCTCCACGTTTGCACGCAAGAGAGTATCAATTTGTATTGATGATCCGTGAATAAAATGAACTTTTTCTCTCTTAAACGGCAGTTCTTGGAGAGTATCTGCGATAATGACGATGTCTCTATCTGCACATAATGGGTCTGATGCTAATTGGTCAATTATAGCACCTACGGTTAGTTCATCTGGGAAGTTAACTACGATTATATGTTTTCCTAAACTGTCTCGTAAGTCTGCAAATCCGCGTCGTCGTTCGTTAGCCCCTTCTACAGTTAAATCAACTATCTGGGTGACTAAGTAAGGGAATGAAGCTAATCCAATGAAATACAGTAAGACCATTGTGGCTAGTCTGCCTTGGATTGTCTTGGCTGAAATATCACCATAGCCAACTGTAGTGATGGTGGTAAAACTAAGCCAGAACGAATCCCATATGTTAATGTCTTGGACTTGTTTTTCAAAGTGATAAAAGGTGCCAGAATTGATCATTATACAAATTATTACAATACCTATGGTAATCATAACACGTCGAATATAGCGGTTTTGAACCCGGCGACGCAAACGTCGTAACATGCGTAAGATAGAAAACATTTTCGATCTATTGCTCCCTAGTTGCTTAATACCTGATTTTTGGTCTTGACGATTTTACTTGGTGTCAAGTATATTCTTGAAATTATGTCGATGAAAAAAGAAATGACGTCTGTTCAGTTGTCTGCTTTGCGGCGTATTCCCTCTATTGAAAAGCTACTAGCTTCTCAGCCCTTTCTTGTTATTCAAAACGAGTTTTCGCGAAATCTGATAACAGAAGTCTTGCGATCTGTTATTTTAGATATTCGTCGGCAGATAATATGTACGCCAAGGGTAGAGGATATACCGGATGACTCAATGATTGCTGAGATGGTTCAGGCTCGACTTAGATCAATCATGACCCAGAATTTACAATCGGTTGTCAACGTGACCGGTACAATTACACATACAAATTTGGGTAGGTCAATATTGAGTGATGAGGCATGTGAAAGTTTGGTTGAGGCTGCAAAGAACTACGTTGGCTTAGAATTTGATCTGACCTCTGGTAAAAGAGGGCATCGAGACCGAATTACAGAGCCATTGTTGCGGCAACTTACTGGATGTCAAGCATCAACAATTGTTAACAACAATGCCGCAGCAGTTTTTTTGGTACTCAATACTTTTGCTCGGGATAGAGAAGTGATTGTTTCACGAGGAGAATTAGTAGAGATTGGAGGGGCATTTAGGATTCCGGATGTTATGGAGTCCAGCGGTACTGTTCTAAAAGAAGTTGGTACAACGAATCGAACCAATTTGGAGGATTACGAAAAAGCAATTAATGAAAACACTGCTCTGCTCTTAAAAGTTCATCCGAGCAACTATCAAATTGTTGGGTTTACAGAGATGCCGGCAATTCATGAAATTGTCGAACTCGGTCAGCGATATGGCGTTCCTACGGTAGAAGATTTAGGTAGTGGCTCGCTTATGGATTTGACCAAATACAGCTTGCCAAATGAACCGATTGTGCGTGATCGAATTGATGCAGGGGTTGATCTCGTTTTGTTTAGTGGAGATAAATTGTTAGGCGGTTCCCAAGCTGGTATTATCGTTGGGAAAGAGGAAATGATCGAGAGAATTCGGGAAAACCCAATTATGCGTGCCTTGCGCGTCGGAAAACTGACGATTGCTGTTTTGGAGTCTACGCTGAGATTATATCTCAATGACCTTAATTTGGATAAGAAACTGCCGATGCTTCGTTGTTATACACGTCGACTCGATGAACTTCAGCAGATAGGCAATCAGTTATTAAAACGGTTAGATGAGATTTTTAGGCAAAAAATCCAAGTTAGTATTGAGAAGAGCCTTGCTCAAATTGGTAGTGGCTCTTTACCTGTTGCTAATTTGCCGAGTCTTGCTATCGTGTTGAAATCAGACCAATTAGCTGCTGATTCAATTGCCGAACGATTTCGTAATCAGCCCCGATCGGTTATTGGCAGAGTTAAGGATGGTTGCTTTTGGATTGATCTTCGGACAGTTAATGATCGTGAAATCGAATGGATTTGCGAGGCTGCAAGGTCAATCAATTAATAAGGGAGAACACAGAGGATTTATGATAATCGACTGGTTTTATTTTCGAAGATCTTGAACTTCCTGCCAGAAAGCGCAAGAGGTTCTTGACGTAAACAATTTTCAAGTTGTACAGTACAGTTACTCAAATAAGGAAAAGATTGACGGAGATTCTGCATGGGATTTGATCCATGAGGCGTTGCGAGTCTACGTAGCCAAGGGTAACAAAATCGAAGTTTTTATTCCAGAACGAACTGACAGGTCAGTAATTCTAATGGCTTTGCTTGGTCGTGGTGGTAATTTGCGAGCTCCGACCTTGCGAATTGGTCAGATATTTTGTGTTGGGTATAATAAAGGGCTGTATCAAATGGTCAGTGAAGGATCTCTGAATATGACAGCAGAGAGCTAATCTGGTTAGACTAATCCTTTCCGTTTGCGCAAAAACCACTCGGATCCGAGTAATCCTGCGGCAAGAATTAATATAATTGGATTATCCCAGAGATCTTTTTCTTCGGTGGCAAAGACTGGTTTCCTCTGATCCACAATTTGATCTGGTAATGATCTTGCTTTGTTGATAGATAAGTATATACCATTCGTTTGGTCTGCCAGTGATGTTAGCAGTTTGTGGTTGAGTTGTGGGTTTTCGAATTCAGCAACTTGTTGCTCAGAAAAGACAATAACTTTGTCTTCTCCGATGGATACACCGTCAATAGTTCCAGATGCTGCCAGTGTGTATTTGCCTTCTTTGTCTATCACGAATTTCGCTGTATGTCTACCAAGTATTGAATTATCTTGATCGGCCCGAATCTGGAAAACTTTATTGTTGGGCAGTGTGACATCGAGCTTAAGCTTTGTTTTGTCAAGGGGTTGGTATATCTTATCATAAGTGTAAATAGTTGCTTTGATTTCTTCACCGATTAGATACGTGCTTTTATCAGCAATAATATGGATTTGTTTAGCCGAGGATTGGCTTGATAACCAACGAATTGCTTGTCCCCAGAAGCGAGGGTAGTTATTGCCCCCATCTTTTCTGAAATTCCATGCTCCAAATCCCCAATTCCATAGGCCTTCAGCTGCGATTAACAAACTTTTACCAAGGCCATACGGTTGAAAAATAATGATTGGTTCGGTTAATGTAGGGTGGTCGAGTTCAGCTAGTGCTGTTGCTCCACTTCTGAGTTGAAAACCGGAAATTCGTCTTGAAAGCGGGGGAAGATTCTGCCAGATGACGTCGTTTATTTCTCTTGTGCCTCCGAGTTGCATAATGGGATGGGATTTGCCTTGTGTTGTTAAGCGAAGTAAGAAATCTTGATCTAAGGAACGGCAACCAGTTGTAGGTGACACAATTGGCATCAAATCAGCCATCTGTGATTGCCCTAAACCTCTTCTGCCCAGCGAGTTTTTGCCTCCTAAAAACACGATTGATTTACCTCGTTTCCCAACAAAATTCTTAATTATTTTTTGTTGGTTTGAAGTGAGTTTATTTATTTCGATATCACCAATAATGAGGACGTCATAAGCAACTAATTCTGCTTCGCTTTGTGGGAACTTTGGTTGGATTCGTAAGTTTCTGTTTGCCAGTGATAAAATTAGGCAGTTTGCTTCTATGTTTGGATCTTTTTCCAATATGCGTTTTAGGAAAGTGTAATCCCAGCGAGGAAGGCCATCGATGTAGAGGACACGGAGTTTTGATCGGACAATTTTGAGGGTGAATTTTTTCTGGTTGTTGCTGGTTGTTATCTCATCTTCGAGTATTGGTAGTGAAACAAGATATTGAAGAGTTCCTTCCTCTTTGGGAATAATAGTGAAGGTAACAATTTGATCTTTTTGATTCGCCAAAGTGATTGTTTCTGTCCTTATAATACGGTCATTTTGCTTAAGTTTCAGGCGTATTTTTGTTCCTGTGTAACCATTGTTACGTATAATTACCTTGATTGTTGTTTCATGATCAAGGTAGTTTATGGGTTCAACTTCGATTTTAGCGATTCCCAGATCATTCTGTGGGTTGGGGTCACCAATGCCAATTGAGTAAATTGGTACCTTTAGAGCCACAAGTGGGGTCGTGTCAAATTTTGACGTATTGTGTCCTCCATCGGTAATTAATACAATGCCAGATATTGCTTGTCCTCGCCATTCGTTGATGGCAGTTTGGATAGATTTGGTAATGTCAGTTAAGCCTGTACCTGCATGGATTTCAGAAGTGTTTTCAGTGGTTTTTTCAAGGTTTTGATCGAACTGGTAAATATGTGTGGCGAAATGGTCATTGAGCTGCTTAATGAAATCGCTGTCTCGATTGAATAGTAAATTGTTCACGGTAGACATACGGTCGACTTTCTCACCGTTATTTGATACGTCTTGGATGTTCATACTCGTGGATCTATCGGCCAAAATGAGTAGGTTGTTCGGAGGGGTGATATCTATTTTCTGGACTACAACTGGTGCTAGTAAACAGATAAGAAGGATTGTTGCAGCTAGGATTCTTAGAGAAATAAGACTTGCTCGCACTCTAGCGGAAATTGGACTTTTAAGCCGGATATAAGCGAATGATGTTATGCTGATAACCATGACGAAGGCTAAAATTACCTGCCACAATTGCCAGAAGTAAGCAAACTGCATAAGGGGCCCTTATCATAACATTAAGGTGGGATAGCTAGCGAACTGCTATACAACAAGGATTCTCCTTCGAAAGGCAAAAAGAGAATCAAAAGGAGAGAGTAAGAAATCGCTTATTTACACGCTAAAGGATTCCCCACAGCCGCATGTTGAGTTTGCGTTTGGGTTTGTGATCTTGAACCCGGATTCCATCAAACCATCATTGAAATCGAGAGTCGATCCGGCAAGGTAAAGTAGGCTACGCGGGTCGATCAAAACTTTCAATCCGTTATGCTCGGCGATTTTGTCGCTGCTCTTTTGCTCGTCGAAACCGAGTTCATACTGAAAGCCAGAGCACCCACCACCGACAACTTTCATGCGTAAACCATGTTCTTTATCCAGATCGCCTTCTACTGATTGCTCTAATAGTAAGAGCGCTTTTGTCGCAGCAGTGTCCGTTATTGTAACCATACGTAGTCCCTCTTGGGTTTCTTTTCTTAAAGGAAATATATAATGAATTATAGTTAAATTATTGGCAAATGTCAAATTTAATAAAGGATTTACATTGCTGTCAGGCTGATGTATAATCTGGATTGGCCCTAAAAACCGGAAAGATCCGAAAAACGTGTATGGCACCAGAAGATAATGTTGAGATTTCTGTCGTTGTACCTCTACTGAATGAGGTTGAGAATCTACCCGAACTCTATGATCG
Organism: Candidatus Poribacteria bacterium; assembly: GCA_002709695.1. GTDB lineage: Bacteria > Poribacteria > WGA-4E > WGA-4E > UBA9662 > UBA9662. Next base: position 7,814 of record PAQF01000022.1, on the reverse strand, counting down.
GCTCTGTGACGCTTTATCAGAACTCAAGAGAACTTACGAAATTATTTTTATTGATGATGGTAGCATTGATGACAGTTTCTCTGTTTTGAAAGAGATTGCTTTTGCTGATCCGAATGTAAGGGTTATTCGTTTTAGACGTAACTTTGGGCAGACTGCGGCTATGAGTGCAGGCTTTGACCATTCAAAAGGTAGTATTATTATACCAATAGATGCGGATTTACAAAATGATCCTAACGATATAGGGGCGTTGCTCAACAAGATTGAAGAGGGTTATGATATTGTTAGCGGTTGGCGTGCGGATCGAAAAGATGGGTTTGTTCTTAGACGATTACCGTCAATACTTGCCAATCGTTTGATCGTCCGTCTGACAGGTGTGAAACTCCACGATTTTGGATGTACACTCAAGGCATACCGTCGTGATGTAATTGAAAATATCCGTCTCTATGGGGAACTACACCGTTTCATTCCCGTGCTTGGTAATCTTATTGGTGCAAAGATCACGGAAATTAAGGTCAATCATTATCCTCGTACACGTGGCCAGTCGAAATACGGAATATCTCGTACTCTACGCGTAATACTGGATTTGGTTATGATTCGGTTTCTGATGAGCTACTCGACCAGGCCAATTCAAATTTTTGGCCTGATGGGAATCCTCTCCTTTTGTGCTGGGTTTGTGACATCCGCTTATCTTTCAGTGGGCAAGCTCTTTTTTCCTGGTGGAAAAAAAGAAGGATGGCTCTCTTACTTCTACTCCGAAACAAGCTTAAACGAGCGCATGCCGATGTTGATCCTTAGTGTGCTTTTGTTGTTTACAGGTGTGCAATTGATTTCAATGGGGTTGATTGGGGAGCTTGTTATTCGTACGTACCATGAATCTCAAAGCAAACCGATTTATGTGATTCGCGAAATTGTCAAGTGTGAAAATGAGGAAGGATGGTAAATTATATTTTATTAATAATCAACGTTTTTTTGACGGTGATTGGACAGATTCTTATGAAGCAAGGAATGATTAAAGTCGGTAAGATAGAGGGGGCATTGGCAGATGTTGTACCTAAGCTTATCCAAGCTTTTACAAATCCATTTGTCATTGGAGGTATCAGCATTTATGGTTTTACCACTATGCTTTGGTTGATTATCCTCTCGCGTGTTAAGCTTAGTATTGCCTACCCGATGCTCAGCCTTGGTTATCTCTTTTCCATGTTCTTTGCTTGGTTGTTGTTTAAGGAATCTGTGCCAAAAGCGCGTATTCTTGGTGCAATTATTATTTGTGCCGGTGTGTATCTTGTTGCTAGTGGTGAATGAACTAATGTTCGTGGTAGTTTGTGTTTGCATATATAGAAATTAACCCTACCTTCTATTGCTTGTTCCAGGTGAAGAAGTTCTGATAGGCTGTGTTTTTACGGTGTAGTTGCCCTTGGAAACTATTGGAAGAAAGGCATGAAAATTATTGAATCCGACCCGATGGTATAGAAAGCTTGAGGATAAAGCTATATGATTGATTTTACAAAATATATACGTGATATTCCGGATTTTCCAGAGGAAGGTGTGGTTTTTAAAGATATTACGCCACTGCTTGGAGATGCTAAGGTGTTTCGAGCTGTTATTGATGTTTTCGTTGAGGAATATGGCGACCGAAATATAGATATAATTGCTGGGATTGATGCCCGTGGATTTATTTTGGGTAGTGCCTTGGCCTATCAGCTTGGGGTTGGTTTTGTCCCAATTCGAAAGAGTGGAAAATTACCATACAAAACTTACGAGGCTAGTTATCAGCTTGAGTATGGTAGTGGCAGTACACTGGCAATTCATCAGGATGCTTTTTCTGAAGGAAGTCGAGTTGTTATCTGCGACGATGTGATTGCTACTGGAGGGACGCTTGCGGCAACGATTAATTTGGTTGAAAAGCTTGGGGCGGATTTGGTCGGAATTGCTGTTCTTATTGAGTTGGCCTTTCTTAACGGTCGTGAAAAATTTATTCACGAGAACATCTTTTCTCTGATTGAATTTTAGAGGGTAGTATGATATAATTGCCGTCTTGAGATTTTGGGGGAAAGTTTTGCACGCCTGTAGCTCAGGGGATAGAGCAGAGGCTTCCTAAGCCTCGTGTCGGGGGTTCAAATCCTCCCAGGCGTATTATCTTTAATTGGAGAAATTAATGTATATTTTTAGCGCTTGGAAGCTCGCTTTAATTCTAGCTGTACTTTTATTTTCGATTTTGTATTTGCTTCCGACTACTTATGACAATCTATATGGCTATCTTCCTCTCTGGATGCAAGAGGGCTTAAAATTTGATGTTATCGATGATCATACGCTAAAGACTAGTCTAAAAGAAACTGATAAATTTAGCTATCCTTCAGGTAAAAATTATAGGAAAGTAGTAAATGAACTTTCTGATGTCTTAGATAGTCAACTCAATAAGATAGGTTTATCGGAAGTAACGGGAGATTACACCTTTGAAACTACAGCCGAGAGGGAATTTCACGTAAAATTTCTCTCGGAAAGAGCAAAAACGAAGAAGGTTACAGTGGGCGATCTCAACCTTTATGGTAGTTTGCCTGTCGCTTTGCGTCGTATGCTCCCTGATAGTCGTCTTGAATACGGGCTAGATTTGGCTGGAGGTGTTCATCTTGTGTTAGCCGTCGACGTTGAAAAATCAATAGAGGCTATGATTAGAAACCGTGTGGATGTAATACCAACTAGAATGCGTGCTGAAAAAATCCGTTGTCGGAAAGGCAATGTTTATGGAGGGTTTAGTGTTCAAGCAACGTTTGATAAGCCCGTCAATCGAGATGATTTGGAAAAACGGTTTGCTGATATTGGATTGGGGTTGTATCGACTTAATCAGGAGTCAAATAAAGCTCTTATCTCTGTGCGATATGCAGAGGTTGTAGATTTTGAAGATGGGGTCAGCACTAGTCAAGCGATCAGTAGATGCTTGCGAGGTGAAGAAATATTGTGGAAAGTTTTGCCGGATAGTATTGAAGTTACCGATTATTGGCTGAAAGCAACCGTTAATATTCCCAGGAACCGTATTGCAGATGTTATTAAGAAAGAAGAGTATCTCTCCACAGCCAAAGAAATTCTTAATAATCTACGGTATTTTAATGAACCAATTGAAGAGAGTTTATCTTCAGATGCACAAGTCGTCTATCAAATTCGTATAGATTCGGATCAGATAACTGAGTACAAAAATGAATCAATAGATCAGGTTCGGACAGTTTTAGATCAACGTGTGGATGCCTTTGGTGTGGCTTCACCATCTATTCGGCGTGAAGCGAATAGGCCTCGTATTGTAGTAGAACTACCGGGGGCTAAAGATTCTACTGGGCCGCTCAGAATTGTTAAGACGATGGGACTGTTGGAATTTAAACTGGTCGAGAAAAATCCAAGTGGTGGAGGCAGTTGGTATGGATTAGCCAATACTCCACCTCCTGAAAAAATTCCTGAAGGGGCTAAAATCTACTATGGAAAAGTGGGGCGTTCTGAGGAGTCTGACGGTTGGTATGTTCTGAAAGATCAAGTTTTGTTGACAGGTGATCAAATTGCTGATGCTTACTCAGATACAGGTGTCACTGGATTTGAGAGAACCGTAGCGTTGCGGTTCGACCGAGATGGGAGAGGCAAATTTGCTGAAGTTACAACGGATAATGTTGGAGAAGCATTGGCTGTCCTACTTGATGGAAGAGTTCAGTCTGCTCCAACAATTCAGGAACCAATTATAGGTGGAACTGCATCGATCTCAGGCAACTTCACTTTCGAGGAATCGCAGTATTTGGCTAATATTTTAAAATCAGGGGCATTTCCGGTGGGTGTCAAGATTGCGGAGGAACGAACTGTAGGGCCCACGCTTGGACAGCAGTCAATTGATAATGGTAAATTGGCTTGTGCTGTGGGAATGACAGTGGTTGTGATATTTATCTTGATTTACTACAAAATGTCTGGTTTTGTTGCTGTAATTGCTTTGTCTTTCAATATGCTGATTGTTCTTGCTGCTCTTGCTGGGTTTGGTGCTGCTCTGACTCTACCAGGTATTGCCGGTTTGGTGCTTACTATTGGAATGTCGGTTGATGCTAATGTGCTGATTTTTGAGCGAATTCGTGAAGAATTGCGCACGGGAAAAATTGTATGGTCAGCTATTGAGAGTGGGTATCAACGTGCATTTTGGACGATTCTGGATGCCAATCTGACAACTCTCGCCGTCGCTGTGGTTTTGTATAATTTTGGTACTGGCCCAGTTAAAGGATTTGCTGTTACACTTGGTATTGGAATTCTTGCGAGCATGTTTACTGCTATTGTGGTAACACGAGAAGTGTATGGTTGGGTTATTGGGAAAAAGCGGTTGGAAAAACTAAGTATTTAAGGAGAATCGATAGTTGGAATTACTAAAGGACACGGAAATTGATTTTCTCGGTAAGCGGTACGTCGGTTTCATGTTATCTATGGTTTTGATCTTTGCTGGGATTATCTCCTTGTTTTTGAAGGAGGGTCCTCATTTAGGTATAGACTTTATCGGAGGAGTGAAAATTCGTGCCCAATTTGATCAAGTGACTCATGAACAATTGAAGAGTAAATTGACTGAACTTGGTTATCCCTTAGCGTCTATTCAACTAGATCAAACGAAAAAAGAAGCTACCATTTCTGTCACTGGTACAAATATTGATCGAGGCGATATGAGTGTTGGTCAAGCTGTGGCCAACGGTTTACTTGCCGCTGATTCAAGTTCTTTGAAGATTGTTCCTGGGGGGTTGAATATTTCTGAGGTTGGACCAAGTGTTGGAAAAGATTTGACATGGGCCGCATCGTGGTCAATTTTGGTTTCAATCTTGATTCTGCTTGCCTATATTTCTTTCCGATTTCAGTTTCAGTTTGGTGTTGGGGCAATTGTTGCGCTCATTCATGATGTGTTGATTACACTTGGAATTTTTTCTATGTTGTCAATTGAGATCAATCTTCCAACTGTTGCTGCCTTTTTGACTATAATTGGTTATTCATTGAATGATACGATTGTTGTTTTTGATCGGATACGTGAAAATCAAGATGCAATGAAAGGGGGGACAGACTACTTGCATATTTTGAATAAGAGTATCAATCAATCTCTCAGCCGCACGATTATTACATCATTAACCACATTATCTGTTGTATTGGTGATTTATTTCTATTCTGCTGCTGGTGAGGAAATAAATACCTTTGCACTAGCATTGATTATTGGTGTCTTGGTGGGTACATATTCATCGATTTTCGTTGCAAGCCCTATAGTTCATATCTGGAGACAGAAGTTGCAAGTCCAATAATCCTATTTGGAAACAGAAGTTCACGTAAATCATCTCAGACTTTCTAAAGCATCTGTGTGGTCTTTAACGAATAGAATTTAGTGTCCATGGCTCCCGAACTGACATTTGCCAGAATTATATCTCTTTTGATTCCGGGATTTACACAACTTGTTGATCGTCGTCTTCCTAAAGCTGCTGACATTGTCTTAATTCAAGCTTTTTTGATTTATCCTATATACCATCAAGTTGATACGTTAAGTGTTATTGGATTAATCGCCTACCCTGTATTGTGGATCTACAGTGCTGTTGATGCTATTAGTACACACAATTTTCCAATTGTCACGAAAGACGAGACTGTTTTTCTTTACAGTCAAGTTGTTAGCCTTGTTTTGATTTTTGGTATTCTTCTGGAAATTTTAGTTCTTCTCTCCTTTTTGTTTACTGCGTTAAGCCCGCAATCAGGTCAACAGTTAGCACAAACTTTTCCTGTTCGTTTGCAGGAACAATCGTTTCCTAAAAGTTCAGAAGGACTTGAAGGTGAGAAGGTTAAGTCTGGTCGTGGGAATCCAGTTTCAAATGACCCACAAGCCAATATGGTGGTAACGTCCTCAGATGTAGATTTGACTCAGGTGAGCACAAGGACAGAAATCCAGGAGAATGTGTTTGGTACAGATGACAAGACGATGGTGGAGAAACCAGATTTTGTCGTAGTGGTTGCTACGTTTGACAGTAGGCAAAGAGCTGACAGACAAATGCGAGATCTCGCAGGAAATCCAAACACTGAGATTAAGGAAGTTGGTGAGAAATATCTGGTTATTGTTACCGGATTCGATACGAAAGTTGAGGCTCAGTTGGAACAGGGGAAACATTTAGAGGAATTTAAGGATTGTTACATTGCAAGGTTCAAAAACCCTGCCGTTAGAATTTCCTTCTAATTGGTACTATGGGAAACATTTTATGGCTTGTTGCGCTGGGATGTCTTTTTGCTGGAGTGGGTGTTGGTGTTCTGTTTGCAAAGCTGAGTACTCGAATTCATAAACAACATTGGCAAACGCCGGAAGAGCAGGCAGAATTTGGTGTTTTGACACAAAAGTTGGTGCACGAAATCCGGAATCCTCTGAATGGTATTAGTATGAATCTTCAGCTTTTGGATGAAGATCTTTCCCAAAAGTATGAAGATGGAGTGGATTTGGCCAATAGGATTCATCGTGTGTGTGAAGAAGTTGATCGGCTTGATTCGATATTGACAAACTTTCGTCGATACGCGAAATTGCCCCCACCAAAATTTGAGCTAACCAAACCAACAGAATTAATTGAGGAAGTCCTTGCATTTAGCGAACCGGAAATCCAAAGTCAAAAGATTGAGGTTCGTCGTGAGATTGAGGATTTGCCGCTTGTTGAGCTTGACCCGACACAATTTAAACAGGTGTTTCTTAATTTGGTTATTAATGCTAGCCAATCGATGGAAAATGGAGGTATATTGACTATTCGTGCTAAAAATTTAGCTAATGAATTGCAAATCGAAGTTGAAGACACTGGTGATGGTATTGAGGAGGTGTATATTGATAAGGTCTTTGATCTTTTCTTTTCAACAAGGAAAGAAGGAACAGGGGTGGGGCTTGCAATTGTAAAACAAATAGTAGAATCACATGGTGGCACCCTTGGTGTTGAGAGTAGGCTTGGGTACGGTGCAAATTTCTCAATTCGGATACCTACAGTACAGAGTACATGAGCGCAAAGATTTTAGTTGTAGATGATGACAAATCAAGTGTAGAAACAACGGTGGAAGCCCTAGAGCGTGAAGGGTATGATCTCTATGCAGCAGCAGGTGGTCGAGAGGCCTTGAAGACGCTTGAATCAGAGAGAATTGATGTCGTTATTACGGATCTGCAGATGCCAGATTTAAGTGGTCTTCAGCTTTTGACGAATATTCGTGAGAGAGCTCCGGATACACAAGTTATTATCTTAACTGGTTATGGTACAGTTGATAGTGCGGTTGAAGCGATGCATGCTGGGGCATTATCGTATCTGCAAAAACCGGTGAATATTGATATTCTTCGTCAAACTGTTCGGAATGCGTTAGAGAAGTGGGCACTCTTCATTCAAAATGTGAACTTGCGTCAGCAGCTAGATGACAAGTTTGGGTTTGATAACATCATTGGACATTCAAAGCCTATGATTGAGCTTTTTCGCCTGACCCAACAGGTGGCCCCCACAAATGCCACGGTGCTTGTTACAGGTGAAAATGGTGTTGGTAAAGAGCTTATTGCGAAAGCTATACATAATCATAGTCGTCGAGCAGATAAGCCGTATAAGGCGATTAATTGTGCTGCACTGACGCCAACTTTGCTTGAAAGTGAGCTTTTTGGGCACGAACGGGGCGCATTCACCGGCGCCACAAGCAGAAAATTGGGTATCTTTGAACAAACTCATGGAGGTACACTTGTACTTGATGAAATTGGTGAAATGGGACTTGAAGCTCAAGTTCGGTTCCTTCGTGTTCTAGAGCAGGGTGAATTTACCCGAGTGGGTGGTGATAAAACA
>PAQF01000021.1 GCA_002709695.1 Candidatus Poribacteria bacterium | reverse complement strand
TCAGTTAGCAAACGTTGTCGTGCTTTTTGGCGTCCTTCCCAATTGAGTTGGATGGTATCCCGTTCAAAGTCTGGCCGATCTTCTGCACGACCAAGAATTTTGTCTATAATAATCATCTTGATCTATTTAAAATAGGAAATAACGTTGTGTCATGGGAAGCGATTCGGCAGGTTCGCATGTCAACAGGTTCCCATCTGCCAAAACCTCATAAGTTTCAGGATTCACTTCAAGTACAGGCAAATAGGTGTTGTGTATCATGTCTGCTTTCGAGAGGGCCCGGCAACTTTTGACTGGGAGCAGAAGTTTTTGTAATTTTAATTGATTACCAATTTCGCAATCAAGACTAGCTTGTGAAACAAATGTACAAGAAGTTGTATTGGGTACACGACCAAAAGCTCCAAACATTGGTCTTTGTAGAATTGGTTGTGGAGTTGGGATTGAAGCATTGGCATCTCCCATGGCAGCTTGTACGATAAAACCACCTTTTACAATCAATTGTGGCTTAATGCCAAAAAAAGCGGGGTGCCAGATAACCAAATCCGCCATCTTTCCAACTTCTACTGAACCAACTTGATCAGATATACCATGCGCAATTGCCGGATTAATCGTATATTTGGCTACATATCGTTTAGCTCGGAAATTGTCGTTTACCCCTGTTTCTTCCGGCAACTGCCCACGTTGAATCCTCATTTTGTGTGCTGTCTGCCATGTGCGGATAACAACCTCGCCCACACGTCCCATGGCTTGAGAATCAGATGCCATGATACTAAACGCTCCTAGGTCATGCAGAATATCCTCCGCTGCGATTGTTTCCGGGCGGATTCGGGATTCAGCAAAAGCAAGGTCTTCGGGAATCGATGCATCAAGATGATGACAGACCATTAACATGTCCAGATGTTCATCAATCGTATTGATAGTGAAAGGACGTGTAGGGTTTGTTGATGAAGGTAACACGTTATTTTCGCCACATACTTTAATGATGTCAGGAGCGTGTCCTCCTCCAGCACCTTCTGTGTGGTAAGTGTGGATGGTTCGTCCTTTAAATGCGGCAATTGAATCTTCTACAAAACCTGATTCGTTAAGTGTATCGGTGTGTATGGCGACCTGAATATCATATTCTTCTGCTACTGAAAGGCAATTATCGATGGCTGCCGGAGTTGTTCCCCAGTCTTCATGCAATTTTAACCCAATAGCACCAGCTTCAACCTGCTCACGTAGTGGGTCTGGAAATGAGCTGTTTCCTTTCCCTAGAAATCCAAAGTTGATTGGAAATCCTTCAACGGTTTCTAGCATTCGACCAATATTCCAAACACCAGGTGTACAGGTAGTTGCATTCGTACCGGTAGCAGGACCTGTACCACCGCCTATCATTGTTGTAATTCCAGATGCTAAAGCTTCATTTATTTGTTGGGGGCAGATGAAATGAATGTGTGCATCGATTCCGCCAGCGGTAACAATCATACCTTCTCCAGCAATAACCTCTGTTCCTGCGCCCACGATCATTTCTGCACCGACACCTTCCATCAGATTCGGGTTACCTGATTTTCCTATGCCGATAATCCTACCATCACGAATACCAATATCGGCTTTGATAATTCCCCAATGATCCAAGATCAGGGCATTGGTAATTACTAAATCTAATGTACCGTCGGACCGTGTTGCATTTGGCGATTGTCCCATCCCATCACGTAATGTCTTACCACCCCCAAATTTTGATTCATCACCATAAGCAGTATAGTCTTTCTCGACCTCGATAAAAAGCTCCGTATCGGCTAACCGAACTTTGTCACCCACTGTTGGACCATAAATATCCGCATAAGTTTCCCGTGTGATTTTCATCTTATACTTTACTCTCCTTGTTTTTGAATGGCAGCGGATTTTACTTCTGGTTCATCAAGTGATCCATTAGTCAAGTTGTTTAGCCCGAAGACGGTGCGTGTGCCAACGAACGTGGTTAAGGTTACTGTCTTGTTATCGCCTGGTTCAAATCGAACTGCTACGCCCGAGGGGATGTTGAGCCGCATACCAAAAGCTTTATCACGCTCAAATTTAAGCGCACGATTAACTTCAAAAAAGTGGAAATGCGATCCAACTTGAATAGGTCTGTCTCCTTCATTAATGACGTTTAATTCAATTGTTTGGCGATTGGTGTTGGCATTAATTGGGTTTTCAGCAAGAATATATTCACCTGGAATCATAGTTTTTCCTTTATTTGACTAGCGAATTGGATTGTGAACAGTAACTAATTTTGTCCCGTCCGGGAATGTGCCTTCTACTTGGATTTCGTCGATCATGTTTGGCACACCTTCCATGACATCTTCCATTGTCAAGATTGTGGTTCCATAACTCATTAGTTCGGCGACCGACTTACCTTCACGGATTCCCTCTAAGACTTCGGCTGTAATCAAGGCAATAGCTTCCGGATAATTCAACTTGAGTCCACGTGCTTTTCGATCTCTGGCTAGTTGGGCTGCGACATAAATCAACAGCTTTTCTTGCTCACGTGGTGTTAAGTTCATAATGTTCTCCCTTCATATTAGTGGTATCTATCAATACTTTCGTAAATCAATCTTTTTGAGTGCCAGAATTTCTGTTTTGATCCAATCCCAAATATTTCGAAAAGCCGACTGAATTGTTTGCACGTTGCGCGCTAACATTCTGATTGCCATTCCATTTCGATGTAATAAGGTCATCCCGCCTGTTGATTCACCCTCTTGATTCAACAGAGGATTAGAAACATCATGCATGTGTTGCCAGTTGGGGGAAATTAGACTGCAATCACCAAGAAAATACCATGTTCCCCAACAGGGATAATTATCCAGTACACCAATGGTGTTCATTAGGCTCCTTGGGAAATGCTGTTCTGGTTCAAGACAAAAGGAATCGTGTAATATAATACCGTTTTCGTCATATCCTTGTAACTGTGAACGATAGCGTTTGAAAGCCATGACTTCTCCACGTGCTAACCTGCCTGGCATGATAATTTCTTGGAAGACGATTTTGCCACCTTTTTGATTGACATGAAGATTAACTTGTTGTTCAAAATCAGCTTCCTGAAACAGAATTGTTGGGTCTGGTAGATACTCAAACACTGAATTTTTGCCGACATAAAAATCAACTTGCTGTCTAGCAGAGCCTTTCGGCATGGCATAGACTTTAGTTGCAGCTTGTGTTGTTAGCACCGCATGAGCACTCTCCGATAAATTAATCTGAATCCGGTAGTCATCCCCTTGTACAATGCCTCCAGTTGGACTAAGTAGGTAGAAACAGACCGCACCACTTTTACGATCATAAATGGGTTTCATTATTTGAAGAGGGACACGGCTATAACTTTCCGTTACAATTGTTTGATTATTCCGATTTGAGAGTGCGAGCCTAAGTTCGCCATGTCGTCCGGCTGAAGATTTTAAGTTGAGCATATCGTAACAACAGATGAATGAATGATGCTGAATCAAACACTAAGATACTCTTTAACGATTTCCTGCGTCAAGTCTTCCGTTTCAGCATTCGCTACAATTTCACCACGATTCATTACATAGAAATGCTGACAGAATTCTCTCACAAAATCCAGGTATTGTTCAACGATTAAGATTGTCATGTTCCGTTGTTTAACTAATTCTGTTAATATCTGTCCGATTTGCTGAATAATGTTAGGTTGAATTCCTTCTGTGGGTTCGTCTAAAATCAGGATTTTCGGATCGGTAACCAAAGCACGGGCAATAGCTAGTTGTTGTTGCTGACCTCCTGAGAGGTCACCACCCATCCGGTTGTGCATCTCTTGTAAAATTGGGAACAGATCGAGGATCTCATCTGGGATAACCTTGCCATTCTGTCGACCGAATAGGCCAATTCTTAGGTTCTCGTTGACGGTCAGTTTGGGAAAAATCATTCTTCCTTGAGGAACGTAACCAATACCTACTCGTATTCGCTGATGTGCCGGAAGTTTCTCAATCCCTTGATTCTCGAGCGTTATTGTTCCTATCGATGGTTTGAGCAAACCCACAATATTCTTCATCAAAGTGGTTTTCCCAACCCCATTTCTTCCCATAATGCTTACTATTTGTTCTTTAGGCACATCAATATTGATGTTTCGAAGAGCTTGAACTTCACCGTAGGAGAACGAAAGGTTGTTGACTATTAACATTATCTTCCCAAATAGGCTTCAATTACTTCTTCGTTTTGTTGAAGTTCTTCCAGTGTTCCTTCAGCCATAATATGTCCTTCATGTAACATGGTGACAAAAGAATCAAGACGGCGCACAAAATCCATATCGTGTTCAATAATGATCAGTGTGTGGTCGCCCTTTAGTTCTAGAAGCAACTCCGCTGTCAGTTCCGTTTCTGCATCGGTTAGACCCGCAGCAGGTTCATCAACCAGTAACAACTTTGGGCTAGATAGAATTAAGGTGCTAATTGCTAACCATTGTCGCTGGCCATGACTAAGATATCTAGCTTCGGTGTCTAATTCGTCTGTTAGTCCAACTCGTGCGAGAATTTCAAGTATTTGGTCGTCTTCCTCGGTAGAAACTTGACTATAGAGGTTAGGAAATAATTTTTGATGTCCGGGTAATGCGAGTTCCATATTTTGATATGTGGTTAAACTGTCGAACACTGTTGGGGTTTGGAATTTTCGCCCGACACCCATCAGGGCGATCTCAGTTTCAGGTATACCCGTGATGTTCTGACCTTCAAAATGCACTGTTCCAGTAGTCGGTCGCGTTTTCCCGCTAACAATATCACACATGGTAGTTTTTCCCGCACCATTTGGTCCGATCACTACACGCAATTCATTGTGTTCTATGCCTAAAGCTTCAACATCTAGTGCTTTGAACCCATCGAATACAGCAGTTATCCCTTCTAGGAAAAGAATAAATTTTTCCTCTGAAAATCTACTATTAGTTGGGCTATCCAGTAAATATTCGTCAAGCCGAGTTTGCGGCGTTTGTACCATATTTTTTGTCCTTTTGAAGTCTACTCGCTTGAGGGGGTAGACGAAACCTCAAATGTGTCTTCAGCAGTTGGTTGTTTGAATTTGTTGAACAATTTTTGTGGCAACTTGACTAAACCATCTGGATATCCCAAGACAACTGCAATGAATAAAAAACCAAGTACATAAGGCCAAGCCCATGGAATAGTAGAAGTCAGGTTATCGTACATTAAGCTAACACCTAGTGCACCTACTATGGCACCGGAAAGTGTGCTGCGACCGCCAACAGCGACATAAATTACGATTAAGATGGATCTTTCCGCTCCTAGGTTATGAGGCGTTATGATCTTCATTTGTGGAACATACAGCATACCTGCCAAGCCTGCGGTCACTGCAGCCAAAACAAATGCGAATAGTTTATATATATAGGGTTTGTAACCGGAAAAACGCAGTGTATTCTCGTCATCTCGAACGGCAATTAGAATTCTACCCAAGCGGGAGTTGACGATATATCGATATACAACATATACTAGAAACAGCATCACAACAGTTAGTATGTACAAACTAAACTGGACTTTGCTACTAGCCAACTCAAAACCGGCAATTTTCTCGAACCGGGTTAGCCCATTGGTGCCACAAAATTTCATGTTGTTCATGCTAAAGAAGTTCTGTGCAGCGACAGTAATAGCTTGAGTTAAAATGGCAAAATAAACGCCGCGGACACGACTGCGAAATCCAAAGTAGCCAATGATAAATGCAACAACCCCTGGAATCAAAAGTCCTAGAACAACAGTGATTGGTAATGACCAAAATGGTTTCCAAAACCAAGGGACTAGCGCATCTTGTGGGACTTCGCCTACTTTGTAAGGATATACTACGTATAAACAAGCAGGAAGTTTCCAACCTGTTTTATCGATAATGCCTTCAGGCCCACCATGATGTGCTAGGTACATTCCCATAGCATATCCGCCAAGGCAGAAGAACAGGGCTTGGCATAACCCCAAAATTCCCGCATAACCCCAAATTAGATCTAGCCCCACAGCTACCAGTGCATAGGTCATGTATCTTCCCAATTTGTTGACTGTTTCAATTGAGATCGCACCAGTGATATAAAGTAGAGGGATAATAACCAAACCCAGTGTTAACCACAGAAGTGCAATGAAATTGCGCTTTAGCTTATCAGTTTTCTGGTTTGGACCAAATCCGGATCCGTTGTTAATCATCTGCCATCCTTCCTTTTGGAGCGAAGAGACCTGATGGTTTAAATTGAATAAAAACTACCACTCCCACCAACAAAAAAATCTTGGCCCAAATAGTGCCTATAGTTGGTTCAATTGCCTTTGTCAGGATGCCGATACCTAGTCCGGAGCAAATAACACCAATGATTTCTCCGACGCCGCCAGTAACAACTACTAGGAAGGAGTCAACGATGAAGTTAGTTTGACCCATATCAGGAGTCACTCCGCCAATAAGTGTCCAAGCATAACCAGCAATGCCGGCGATTCCAGAACCAAAGGCAAATGTGTACCTGTCAACAAAATTAGTATTTACTCCTAAGCTGCTTGCCATATCTCGGTTTTGCATAGTTGCTCGCATTTTTAAACCGAGTTCTGTATAACGCATGAGGTAATAGATGGAAAACACGCTTGAAGTGCATAAGGCAATGATAAAACAGCGATTATAAGGTAGGATAAAGTCTTGGATCAACTCAATGCCACCTCGCAAATAAGTTGGTGCGTTGACACCGATATTATCACCGTATCTCAAACGGACTGACTGAATTAGTATCAAGCCAATTCCCCAAGTAGCAAGCAAGGATTCTAGTGGACGTTTATATAGATGACGTACAACCAGAATCTCAATTAAGAAACCAATGAATGCTGCAGTTAGAAAGGATGCAGGAAGTGCAAAGACATAATATAAGTTGTTCGGGGTTTCTATTGTATGTTTGAATAGTTTCTGCATTTCAAAGGTTGTATAAGCACCTATCATCATTAATTCGCCGTGAGCCATATTAATGACGCCCATAAGTCCGAAGGTGATTGCTAACCCTAAAGCCATTAAGATCAATACTGAACCGAGAGATATTCCAAAAAACAAGTTAGACAAAAATAAAATCCGGCTTTGGTATGTGTCGATTTTTCTAATTGCTTCCCCATACGTTTTTTTGACTTGCGGATTAGTATCTCCATCCTTGTCAATGTTTTTCAGCGTCTTTTCTAGGTGTTTTTGTACCCTCATACTTTTTGTTAAACCCAATTGTTTAACTATGACAAGATGTTTGTCTAAATCAGTTTTCAAAGGAGTTTGATGGATTTGAATCAATAACGCACTTTCTTGGGCGATACGCCGGATTTTTTTATCGGTGTCTTCCTTTACTAATTTTCCCAATCTTCTAAAAGCTAAGTCATTTAATTGACCTAACCCTTTAATTGTTCTGGGTTCGCCACACTTTTTGGAGCCTGAAAAACGGATTTTAAAGTTTGATGAGGAGAGTTTCAATAAAGATTTGATGTTTTCGGCTAAGTTTCGTTCTTTTCTAGCAGGACGAATAGATTTCAAATTATTTATTGGAACTTGATGTTGTTGGTTATTTGAGGGGTTTTGTATTTTTTTACCTGTTAATGGGTCTTGTAAGTACGCAATGTTTTCTTGCACTTCTTTGCACAGAACAACCCGTTCATCGTTCCAAATGAAGAGTTGACGCAGTTTATATGCATCTAATACAGATATAAGGCGTTCGTCTTCGTATTTCGCCAACCCGATTAAAGCCAACTTTCTCACTGAAGATTTCTTGTCACCAAATTGAATAAGAAGGTTTCTAATTTCGGCTTCGTTTGTCTCAGAATATAAGGGTAAAGAAAGCAAAGCAGTGAAAGTTAGCCAGAGAAAAAAACGATATCTAGATATCATAAAATCAAAATAGTCGGTCAACATGCTCATAGGGAAGTATCGAAGATCCTAACTTTTAAACTCAGGAAAAGCTTAAACGGAAAATGCCCGTCCTCAAGATGAGGAACAGGCATTTATATCATGGCCTCTCTAATATCAGAGGTTATCAAAGATAAACAACCGTTGTCAACAACCTATTTTTTCCAGCGATCTGATTTGGCTGACAGTTCTTTGAATTTGTCGTTAGGTGTAGGTGCTGGATAGTCTCCATCAGGATGCAAGTAGCTACTATACGAATCGGGGCTAACTAATCCTTCGGACTGCCAAACAATATCAAATTGGCCATTTGCTAGAATTTCACCAACATAAACAGGCTTTAGTGTATGTTGATTATTTTTATGCATCTTTTTCTTGCCGCCTGGGGCGTCAAACTCAAGACCATAAACAGCTTCACGAACCTTATCTACTTCAAAAGAACCTGCCTTCTCAACCGCTGCTTTCCAAACATAGACACCGAAGTATGCCGCTTCAATTGGATCGTCAGTGACACGATCGGCACCACCAGGCAAACTTGTTTTTTCACAAAAATCTTTGAAATCTTTGACAAAGTTGTTGTTTGCTGGTGTATCAATACTTTGGTAATAGTTCCAGCAAGCTAAATGACCAACCAGAGGGGGAACATCCATAGCACGTAATTCATCTTCTGCTACGGAAAAGGCCATAATAGGACAATCTTCTGAGGTTAGTCCTTGATTAGCAAATTCTTTATAGAAGGGAACATTGCTGTCTCCATTAATGGTAGACAAAACACAGGCGTTACCTTCAGCGGCAAATTCTTTGATCTGGGAAACAATAGTTTGATAGTCTTGATGATGGAATGGTGTGTAGACTTCTTCGACATTTTCGTCTGGTACCCCTTTAGATTTCAGGAAAGCTTTCAGCACTTTGTTGGCAGTTCGGGGGAAAACATAATCTGTGCCGAGAAGATAGAATTTTTCCATCTCATATTCTTCCATCATGTATTCAGCTGCAGGTACTAACTGTTGATTCGGAGATGCGGCGGTATAAAAGACGTTTAGCGATTGTTCCTCACCTTCATATTGGACAGGATAGAAAAGTAGACCATTGTACTCTTCGAATACTGGCAAACAGGATTTTCGGCTAACGGAAGTCCAACATCCAAAAGTAACAGCAACTTTGTCTTGAGTTAGCAATTGTTTCGCTTTATCGGCAAATAGTGGCCAATCAGAAGCTGGGTCAACCACTACGGGTACTATTTCTTTTCCTAGCACACCGCCAGAGTCATTGATCTCTTCTACAGCCATTAATACTACATCCCTGAGGGAGGTTTCAGAAATTGCCATTGTTCCACTCAATGAGTGTAAGACGCCAATTTTGACTTGATGACCATCTGCGTGAACAGATAATGGGAGAATACTAATGATACTTAGCATTAAAAATGAGAGACTAGCTATTTTGAAAAACTGACGAAGCCTTTTTTCTAATTGAAAACTTGCACCCATCATTTGGTGTTCCTCCATAAAAATCTAAAAACGTGAAATAATATTTACCTTAGACTGGTTAAACGGTTTTGCAATATTTGTGCCACTTTATAACAGTTGATTCCACATTTGTGCCGAGTTTGGAAAGTCAGGAAATTCTCTTTTATAGAGTAGATTCTTGCATGATAGAACTAGAAGATCATTTTGGAAATATAGTAGAATATACCAAATGTTTTTTTGGGGGAACTAAACGGTTTGCGTAATCTTTCATCAAATATTCGCTGTAAAAACTGACAAAGTGCTTGTGGTTAAAATAGATCATCACAAAAAAGAGGTCTTGATTCTGGTCGCTGTGACTCTTTTCGGTGGAATACTGCGGTTGTTCCATTTGGGGACTTGGAGTTTCTGGATTGATGAGGTTCTTTGTGTCTTAGACGCCCAGAATTTTTCATTTAAACAGTTCCAAATCAATCCTGTGCCATATATTGCGGTTCGTCTGTCAATTTCTATTTTTGGTTTAAGTGAATTTGGTTCTCGTGTTCTTCCAGTTTTTGTTGGGATCGCATCAATTTTGTTGATTTACTGGATGGGTAATTCTTTAATCAGCAAATATGTTGGAATTCTATCGGCAATCTTTTTAGCAACTTTAAACTGGCATGTTTATTGGTCGCAGAATGCTCGAGCTTACGTCTTTACTCTCTTTTTTGCGCTTTTAACAACTTGGTTTTTCTATCTGGCTATTGAACGGAACCGAGTAGGATTAATGATAGTTGCATTAGTGTCATCAATTTTTCTGATAGCCTCTCATATATTATCATCCATATTAGTTCCAGCTCTTGCGGTGTATTCGGTAGGGCTCCGGCTAAGTGAGAAAAAGCCTTTTAATCGTCGTTATTGTTTCCTGTTGCTGGCTTTTTTTGTACCATTGGGGTTGCCATTGTTTTTGTTGTTGTCCCCTGATTTTCAGACTTATTTGTTTTCTGGGTGGGGTTTGAACGAATGGAAACGAAGCCCACTATATATTGTCTCGACATTAGTCTATGGCTTGACCATTCCTGTAACTGTTGCGGCTCTATTGGAAACAATTGCAGGACCAATTAGGCGCCCACAAGCGTTTTTACTTTGTTATGCCAGTGTGCCATTGATCCTATTTTTGTTCTTTTCCCAATTATTGAATGTGGCTGGATATTATCTTTTTTTTACAGTACCAGCTTATCTGTTGCTTGCAGCTTCGGTGTGTGAACGGATATGGGTTTTACGTCAAATTTCATTGCCAATACGATGTATACTACCCGTGATGATCGTTGCGGTCATGCTTTCTCAGAATTACACCTATTTTCGATTGGAAAATGGAGGTCGATCTGACTGGAAGAAGGCATTTGAGACAATTAAATCCGAGTTTCGGGAGAACGATAGAATTGTTTTGTCAGTTCCACAGATGGGAGAATACTATGTTCCAAAAGCAAAATCCACTTATGTTAAAGAGATGATGAATGATTTGGAAGGATTTGAACGGGAAGTCAAATTGAGCAGTGGACGTACATGGTTTCTAGTAGATGTTGAAGATTTCAACATTTTCGATTCAGATCAGCGATTACGACGTTGGATACGAAAAAATGCTGTCTATATAAAGTCACATTCAGCATTCTCACGGTATCGTGATCGAAGTATTCACGTCTATTTGTTAGAAGTCAACTGAAGATTTTGCATTAGTTCGATAACTTTTGATCGATCACGTTTGCCTTTTTCAGATTCTACACCGGAACATAGGTCTATCCCATCTGGGTGAACTGTTTCGATGGCCGACCTTACATTTTCAGGTCGGATTCCCCCTGACAGAAATGCCGGAATTTCACACGCTTGGATTAGTTTTTCAGCAATATTCCAATTACTGGTTTTACCGGTACCACCAAATCTTACTTTGTCATCATTGTATTCTGCTGAATCGAACAATATGGCGTCTGCACCAGCAGTAATATAGCTTTCAAGATCGGCTATCATCTCGTCCAGATTAATCTGTTGGTTAATATTAACTGGTAGAAACATTGAATTCCATATTTGGCATTGTAGCGAATCCTTGAGTATCTTCAATTGTTCGGCAGGTTCATGTCCAAGTAGTTGGATAGCAAACGGATTGATTTTGTTAACTACCTCGATAATCCAATCAGTTGATCGATTGAAAAACAGCAAAATTGTGGGAATTGATGTCTGTCGAGTTATCTCTGTCGCTTGTTCGATTGAAACGGAACGTTCAGAGAAAGGTACCTCCACTACAATACCAGAGTAGTCAGCTCCTGATTCAGCGGCGATCTTTGCGTCTATGGTACTGGTTGTCCCACAAATTTTGACTTGGCACTCAGTTCGTTTTTTCATTTGACATTTAGCTTTTAGTCCGTTTTAGTGTATGGTAATGCCCATATTATTATTGTTTAAATCATTAAAATGTCTCATCCTCAGCAAAAATCAACAGCCCAGCTAGAATTCTGCCCTTATTTGATATCATGGCATTTCACCTAATAAAGCATCGGGGGAGAATTTACGGATCGGATTTAATCCGTCCCCAACTAGTTAACACTTTGCCTTGAGGGTAAACAGCCACTTCATCATTAGCTATTCCTAAATTGAGCCGGTCTACACCCACTAGTTTACCATAGATGTTGTTGTTTATTTTTTCAGTAGAACGGTCGACCGACAACCAGATGGGTGTTATAATCGTGTTTCCATCAGTTAGTTGAATATTATCCACTAACATGCTAAACAGGCCTTTTGGTGCTGATTCTACTTTGCTGCCTACAGTAATAGCCACAATTCTCTTATTGACGATTGGCGCTAGTTCAATTTGCTGGTGTGACCATCTGCTGATGGGTGCTTTTTGATGACGCATACCTTGTCCTTTAGCAGATGGTTGGAGAACAATACCATCTGCAGTGTGAACGTAAACACCACCAGATTTTAAAACGCTCAACTCGGAAAATTTGACTTGGTACTCGATCAACATTCCTGCTTTGACGATTATTCCATTTTGGTTTTGGTAAATAGATGTTAAGGCAGTGACTGGGAATCCATTGGTGGTGACAATAGTATTGACGTGTAGTGATTTCCCTCCATCAGTTCGTTCGGTAATCACTGGTCTTCTGTTCGCAACTTCTTCCGTAACTCGCCCACCTTGGGTAGTGATTTCAATTTCTTGAGCGTTACCGTCAGACAAAAGAACATCTGATAATCTAATGGCTGAATCCTTTCTGGCAAGAACCCTGAAAGTTACTGTAGCTAGTGTTCCATCCGCAATTTTTGAGGTATTACCAATAGCTGCTGCGCCATAGAGTACTGATCCTGACGAAATTACTGGTTCTACATCGAACACCTTGGCGAAATCTTCTGGTAGATAGTCACCGTTTTTGATGTTAATATATTCGAGAACAGTTTTGTCGTAAGCCAGTTTCAATTGATATCCAGCTACATTTCTCCCATTAGTGATTTTGATCCGAACTTGGACCTGTTGACCAATTTCGGGCAGTCCGATTTTAGCCGGTTCAATTGAGACTTTTGCAGCATTGTCGAAATTCGCTGGTTTGTCCAACGGTTCCAAAACAGTATTACCTAAATTACCTTTATCCAAGGTGATATCTTTAGTTTCTAAGCCTAAAGGAGTGGCTAAACCTCTGTCCCTCAACACATTCCCATTTTTGATGGTAGCAGGAATAGCCTTGGCTTCTCGGTTGGACAGTCTAACCTCCGATAATTGAATGGTTGAATCCTTCTTAATTAATACTTTGAAAGTTGCCAAAGCCAAAATGCCATCTGTCTTTTTGGCTACACCACTGATGGCGACTGCTCCTACCATTACTGAACCAGGAGAAGACACTGGTGGAACCAAAAATGGTTCTGGAGGTAAGTAGTCGCCAACTTTAATGTCGATATGTTCTAGTATTGCTTGATCATAAATTAATGTTAATTGGTATCCTGCGATACCTCTACCGTCAGAGATTTTGACTTGAACTTCCAATTGCTGGCCGATCTCTGGTAATTCTATTGTGGCTGGGGTGATCGAAACAGTTGTGACTGCAGATGCTGTTAACGTAACCGTTAGAATAAGAAGTGCGATGAAGCTACACGATAATTTTTGCACAGTTCTCTCCCTTAGACTATTAGCTCATAGATTCTTTCGAAAAACCAATTTGTTGATGGTTCAGAGATCGACTTATTTCATTATAACCATTTTTCTCATGGCGGAAAAGCTTTCGGCTGAAATGCAATAAAAGTAAATCCCGCTTGATGTATACTCACCAGCGTCCGAGCGGCCGTTCCAATAAACGGCTCGTTCTCTTGATACATACGAACCAGCATTAAGATATCCAAGACTAATTTGTCTGACAATTTTTCCCGAAGTATCGAAGATTCTTACTGAGACCTCGGTATCCTCAGCTAATTCGAAAGGTATCCACGTTTCAGGGTTGAAAGGATTAGGATAATTAGGGAGCAATTGTGTTTCAATTGCCGATCTTTGAAGTAGAATGGCTTTCAAGGCATTGAATACTACAGCTTCTGCATCAGATCTGATCAGCGTACGTTCTAATGCCTCTATAGCTGATTGGATGCTTCGTTTCTGTTGAGTAGTAAAATACAGTTCTCTGTGCAATAGTTTTGGTGCGGTAGCGATCTGGCCAAATTCAGTGGCTATCATTACTAGGTCGAGGATGTCTATTCGTCCATCCTGATTCGTATCTTGAGGTAAGTTTTCGCCTACCAAACCAAAGTAGCTAGCGACTAGCACTAGGTCGAGAATATCAACTTGGTTATCTCCGTTGGCATCTCCTAACAATTTGACTTTCTCTTCCACAAATAGTATTAGCTCAACCATTTTAAGATCACTGGCACTTTCTAAGACGACACTGATTTTGTATTGTCCCACTGGTGTTGAGTTTGTTGTTTTTAGAGTTAGGGTTACTTCTTGGGATGAGCTTCTGGGATTGATACTTTTTCCCTCGGGTGCTATTTGGGTGGCAATTGGCATTGTGGACAAATCAATGGAAAGGTCAACAGTTTCTTGAAACCCTTTTTCTCCCCGAATTAACAAGTCAAAACTAGTTGTTGCACCGATCATCACCGTCCGTGTGTTTTGTGGCACATTTACCCAGAAAGTAACCAACGGAATTTGTTTTCCTACCTTCAAGGTAACAGTTGCAGTTTGACTAAAGTCAGTTCCGTCATTAACTCTAAAAGTAAAGGTGTCTGTGCCATCAAAACCTGAATTAGTTATGTAATTTACATTGGCATTATCAACAGCAAATATTCTGCCATAGTTTGGTTGTCTAACTATGTGGTATGTTAGTTCATCATGGTCATAATCATGCGCAAATAAGGTTATCTTTTTCGGTTTATTCCCATTTATGTTGATTACTTGATCGATAGCAATTGGGCTATCGTTGAGCGAATCAACGATTATAATCACGGTGGCGACTTGGCTGTCGTGGATGCCATCATTGGCTTTAAAAGTAAAGGTGTCTGTACCCTCAAAATTGGACTTTGGAATATATGTTGGGTTCGGCATTTCTCCTGATAAATGACCATTTTCAGGCGGAGAGACAATCGAATAATCAAAAGATCCACCTTCTGAATCAGTAGCTGATAACTGGATGATTACAGGAGTTTCCTCAGTTGTTGTAACTGATTGGTCTATGGCAACTGGCGCATCGTTAATAGCATGAATTGCTAAAGTAACTTTCACTGCCTTACTATCTGCAATGCCGTCACTAGCCTGAAACACAAAGGAATCTGGTCCGTGATAGTTTAGATTGGGAGTATAGACAAAATCAGTTTGTCCAACCGGCGAAAGTTTGCCATTTTTGGGAGGTCGGATTATTTGGCAAGTTATTTGCTTTCCCTCGTGGTTTTCCGCAGTTAAGGTAATTAATTTTGGTGTGTCCTCATTAATAATAATTTTTTGCGGTACTGCTACTGGTGGAGTAGGAATTCTAACGTCAATTATGGCATTTTTTGAATTTATTTCTTTCTCAGTTATAATATGGCTCTGACGTGCAACTACCACATTATCTTTATCGATGATTGCCACGAGGAATTCATCACCGCGCCCAGCCACCTTTAGCTGGGTTTCCATTTGCATTAGTAGAACTTGGTATCTGCCGTTTTTATCTGTTTTCGTATGTGTCCATTTGGGTGTAGCCGCATCTGTTCTAGTTTTATTTACGACATATACTTTGACCTGATTCGCTCCTGAACTGTCTTCGTTAGTGACCAACCCAGTGATGATTAAAAGCGGAGTGTTTGCAGTTGCTTGCAAGCAGATCAACATAAGTCCAATGTATAAGATTGAACCTAAAGGCTTAAATTTCATAATATGTCCAATGTATCAATTTGATAAAGGATAAACTTGATTGAACAATGGAATCTTAGATATTGGCAACTTAAATCGAAACACCCATAAAATATATTGATTGTTCTATTGGAAGAGGTTTATCATGAGTTGGAAGTTGCTTCAAAACAATCAAGTGTTATCAAAATTTTCAAATAACATTGCGATCCCCATACCTCCGCCGATACACAATGATGAAATACCGCGTCTGAGATTTCTATTTTTCATTAGATGTAACAAGGTGGTAGTAATTCTGGCGCCACTAGCACCTAGCGGATGTCCCAAAGCGATCGCTCCACCACTTAGATTAACCTTCTTCCAGTCTAGTTCCAGTTCTTTGATAACAGCTAAAGATTGTGCTGCGAATGCCTCATTTAACTCAAATATATCGATTTCATCTAATTTCAACCCTACTTTGGCTAATAACTGCTGGATTGCATGAACCGGACCAATACCCATGTATTTTGGGTCAACACCAACAGTTGTGTATGCTTTAACAACAGACATTATTTCTAGTCCGAGTTGTTTAGCCCTATCTGCTGTCATCATTAGTAATACTGAGGCTCCGTCATTGATGCCCGACGAATTTCCGGCAGTAACGGTTCCATTACTCTGAAAACAAGGTTTCAATTCAGCTAAGGAGTCGATTGAGACGTCAACCCGTGGGTGCTCATCTTGGTCAAATATGACAGGAGCATTTTTCTGTTGCGGTATTTCAACTGGTACAATCTCGTCAGCGAATAGCTTAGTTTTTAAGGCCTGTTGATATTTTTTCTGGCTATGGAAAGCAAATTCATCTTGTTCTTGACGTGATAGATCATACTTGTGAGCTAGATTTTCGGCTGTGATCCCCATATGGTACTGATGGAAGGGATCTGATAATCCATCTTTGATGATTGAGTCTATCATTTGTAGGTGTCCCAATTTGTGTCCCCATCGTTGACCTGATACTAGAAAGGGGGTCTGGCTCATACTTTCCATTCCGCCAGCAATCACTACTTTAGATTTATCAACTAAGATACTTTCTGTGCCCATGATGATGGCTTTCAGGCCGGAACCACAAACTTGATTTACTGTGGCAGCTGGTACGCTGTATGGTAGTCCTGCCTTGACGCTGGCAATTCGAGCGGGGTTTAGACCACATCCAGCTGTGTAGACTTGACCCATTATAATTTCGCTGATTAGATCTGTTTCTAGATTGCTGGTTTTGAGAATATGCTCAATCAAAGTTGTTCCCAATTGACTGGCTTCTAGTTCTCTCAATGAACCGCCGAAACTACCAATTGCTGTCCGTATTGCTTTTACAATTACTACTTTAGGAATTAGAGAACTCATATTTCTTTCTAATACTGAGTTAAATATAGTTTTGACGGAGATGGCGGCGCATGACTTTGTTTGATGCAGTTCTTGGTAAGTGCTCAATCACGCGTAAGTCGCTTATCTTGAATAGAGGATTTAGATTTTGTCGAATCGCCTCTTGCATAGCTGATTG
The DNA here is from genome assembly GCA_002709695.1 of Candidatus Poribacteria bacterium. Taxonomy (GTDB): domain Bacteria; phylum Poribacteria; class WGA-4E; order WGA-4E; family UBA9662; genus UBA9662. The sequence continues at coordinate 52,329 of PAQF01000021.1, read as the reverse complement.
CATTTCGGCTGGATTTAGTTGGTAATTGTTGTGAGGAACCACATAAACGATTAGTTTACTAGGCCCTCCCTCCTTGGGTGCAACAGCTACCGCTGCTGATTCTTTGACGAAATCAAGCTGGTTAAGTTCATTCTCAATCTGATTGGGGCTGACTTTGATTCCGTTTAGGTTCATGGAATCATCAGACCTTCCATGCGCACGGAAGTAGTTGCCGGGCAAACGTTCCATCTGATCACCGTGGCGCCGGCAGATACGGTTTTGATATAGAGGAATATTGCTGTAGTATACTTGGTGGTGATCTTGGTTCAGAAGTTCTGTTGATAATCCTACGGCAGGTGGTAATAAGAAAATTTCACCGTTGTCAGTTGGTTCGTGGTTTGCATTTAGGATAACTAATTCGCTACCTAAGGCTGGTGTAGAAAAACAGGCAGGTACAGAAGGTTGAACTACACTGCCGGTAATGTAACCTCCTCCAATTTCGGTGCCTCCGCAATATTCAATGATCGGTTTGTAATCGACCATTGTCGTCAAGTAGAACATATCTTCTGGATTAGAGCATTCACCAGTAGAACTCAAAATTCTTATTTTTGACCAGTCATGTTGCTGAATATAATTGTTAGCTCGCCAATGCGAAACAAGGCTCGGCACTAGTCCCAACATATTGACTTTAGCTTGACTTACGAATTGTGAGAATTCGTCGGTAGTTGGAGCTCCATAATAGAGGGCCATGCTTGATTGATTAATCAGGGAAGCAAAAACTAGCCACGGTCCCATCATCCAACCAAGATTTGTTGGCCAACATAGACACTCTCCTTTCTGTATGTCATGATGCAAGTAAGCATCACTAGCGGCTTTGATGGCTGTAGTATGTGTCCATGGGATTGCTTTTGGAGTACCCGTTGTTCCAGACGAAAAAAGAATTGTACAGTAATCTTTGGGGGAACAGGTTACTGACTCAAACTGATCGTTGTCAGATAAAAAAGTTTTCCAAACCAAGTCATGACCTCTTAGTTCGATGTCTGCATTACCCGTACAGATTACAATTATAGGGCCGGAGAAGGCCTCTTTAACTCGGTTATACAAGGGTAATCTTTTGCCTGCTCGTAGGAGGTAATCCTGAGTTAATATCAAAGAAACATTTGCGATTTTCAGACGGACTTTAATCTCTTCGATGGCAAAACTATCGGCAATTGTGACTACTACTGCTCCAATTTTGATACAAGCTAAATAAATTGCCACTGACTCTAGTGTCATTGGCATATCGATTCCAACATAATCCCCTTTTTCAATTTTTTCATTGGTTAAGCTATTGGCAACACGGTTGACCAACAATTCCAAGTTTTTATAGCTGAGGCTGGAGATTTGGCCTCCTTCTGGTTGAAAAGCTATAGCTTGCGCATCATCTGCTGCACAGAAACAAGAATCGACAATATTCAGTTTTCCGGAACTAAGCCATTCTGGTGACACCACACTATTTGTTGAATCCAGAATTTCACTATAAGGTTCTTTGAACTGGATATTTAAAAGGTTTATCATGTGACGCCAGAAGGTTGGTTTATTGGTAATTGACCAATTGTATAAATCATTATATGAGTCAATGTTTTTATCTCGCATTAAGCTATAGATATTACTGTTTTTAATGTCATGTTCTTCTGGAGTCCAGACGGGAACAGGACTTTTGTTGGTATCCCAATCTTGATAGACATAGTGATGCAGATATCGATGTACTTCAGTCGGATGTTTTTTATTCAGCACTTTTTTGGAAATATGGCGCCAACGCCGATCGTGCGGCAGATCAGTTGGTAACCGACGTATATGATCAAAGATTTTTTTTGCTTCTGACTGGTTCAATCCCAATTTCAGGAGTTCAGGTAAAACAACGTTTACCAGCATCCGAGGTTTTCCTTACTTCAGCTAAGAAAGTATAACGCTTACCACAAAACTATGGCCTGCTATAGCTGGAAGCGTTTCTATATAGGTATTTTGTTTTAAAATATGTTTCGCATTTTTCACAGGGCAAAATCTTAGTTAATCTGGAGAATTAAACTCAATTTCGATTAAGAACCCAAAGCAGATCTACTTGTAGACGAAGCAAACAGTAATTTAGATGGATGGTCAGTATTCCCTTCTATTACTCTAGGAAACCCAGGAAATTCCATGTTAGCAATTGATTTTGAATGAGACCATGTGGTGTGGTTATCTAATCATTGCTTTTTTAAATCTAAAGTTATTATTGTCAAAAAAACTCAATTACAAATATCCATCGAATATTATCAGATATTTTATCAGTATTTACAACCACTTCCTTCGATAATTTATGTGATAGGTTTCTAAGGGTAAAATTGGTACATTTCCGTATTCAGTAGAACACTTAAAAGACTCCAAATAATACCCATCAAATAGTCTCCTAACACAAGTCCTAAAAAGAATGGTACTGCCTGCCTGTAGCTTCTTATTCCTCCATGTTTCAGGATTGTCCACTTCATCGTCAAACAAATAAGAATTGGTGCCCATAGGTCTGACATTTCCTGATTACTTGCCATTACATAGCCTAGTGGGTGCAGCGGTAACCAGAAAAATTTGACGCGTAAGTATGTCAACGCCATCATGATAGAAAAACCTATTCCTATAAATAAGACACTCATCCAATCGGTGTTGGTTGGATAAGTAATCCAATTAGTTAATCGCCTAAAGTATTCCCGACCATATCCGAGCGCCCAAGGTCCAAAGTATCCAGAGTTGGCACCTTTCTGGTAGTACATATGAAGTTGAACCCAAAAGGCAACCATAATGCCGATAGCTGTGGAAATTAGAATTGCCCACATCATTCTCTTCTGACTGATACCAGTTGTTTCGGCAATTTTAAAAGCCTCCAATTGATGTGGCATTTGTTGTGGTCGATAGTCTCTATTGAAAAAACAGACGGATAAAACGGTTAGGTTTTGGGGACCAAGTCGTCGAGTACCTAGGATTGTTTCCAGTGCGTATCGTGGTGCTAGCCAGTGGTAAGCATGTACAAAGATACCTGACTCAGCACGGATGCGGGTAGTAATAATTGGAGTGATTAAAAAAAGGAGTGCAAAGATAATAGCTATTTCGAATGTCATTCCTGCTTTATACAAAGCAAAAGCAAATAGAAATAGGCCTCCAAAAAGCCCCCAGAAAGCCATTCGGTAAGATATTGGCTGATCCGTGTCATCAATTGCTACTGGTTGGCCTAGGGCATTTGATAGAACTTGTCTAAAGTGGTGTTTACCAATCCAGACAAAGAAAATACATAAGCCGATGAAAGCACCAAATGTTTGTTGGTCGAGATAGGGGAATTTAGGCAATCCTCGCCATCCTATAGTTTCAGCTAAAGCGACTTCATTTCGATACAGAAAATAGAAAAGTGCCGTAGAAAATAGTACATCGATAGGCATCAGAAACATAATTCCAATGGCGAAAGGATAAAAAGCAATAGTTATGCTGCCATAGAAACTCAAAGGTAATTCGATAAAGGAAAAGGAGCGTCGCGTGATTGGAAGTGACGGTAGTGATGGGTATATGACACTTAGTCCGTTGAGTAGGCTTATGCTACTGGCGATGCCTATCCCTAACCACATCCGTTTATTTCTGAAGAAAACAGATGTGGAATTAGTCATTTCTATTGGCAGTTGAATAATAGGAAATGTCAGTCGCTCCCGATCTGCCCATTGTTGGCGAAGAATCGTATTTAAACAAAGGAAGATTAGAGCTAATGTGAGGAATAAGAAGAGCCAGCCAAGTAATACAGGAATCCACACTTTCAAATGATGTGGTAGATAGAAATTGGAATCACCAGTATAGTAACCATGTAAAACGTGTTTGTCAGAAATGGTCAACCATTGAGGCAGATAATCCCAGAAAAGTTCTTTCCATTCATTTTCTTCAGTAGCGAACCAAAATCCGTGTCCCAAGACCGACAATACAGCTTGTAACACGTCACAACCTGCCATGGTTGTAGTCAAGCTCAACATTACGTAGAGCACGATGAGCTCATCGGCACGCAACACCGAACTCGGCCATATCCAGCTCAAAATAAGATTAACCATAATGGTTATAGCTAGGATAAAGATGACATTCGACAGTGGAACAACCCAAGTTGGAAAGGTGTAACGTACCAACTCCATCTGGATGAGAAAATAACAGTTGATGGGAGCAGTTAATGCAACAATGAATAGGGTTCGCCAAGTCAGTCCCAAATGTTGATCTCTGTTTTTACTGATCATGAAGTTAATACGATCCCGAATTCATAAATTGTATTTATCTTGTGTATTATTAACATAAATCATAGTGACTAACTTAAGTGGCTTCAAGATTATTTTTTTAGAAATTGCTTTGTTTAGTGTAAAATAGTGTTTTTGTAATATTACAAGGATGGCCCAACGTGTGGCAAGAAGCCCTTTGTTATTTATCTGAAACTGGGAGTAAATCTTGTCCCATTGTTTGAATTTAGTGTTCAAATTAGTAGGAGGAATAAATGAAAGCTCTGGTTTTAGAGGATTACAATGCGTTTGTCTACAAAGACGTTCCGCAGCCGGAATATGAACCAGACGAAGTTCTGGTTCAGGTAAAAGCCTGCGGTATTTGTGGTAGTGATGTTCATGGAATGGATGGTAGTAGTGGTCGTCGCATTCCACCCTTGATTATGGGACATGAAGCCTCTGGTGAGATTGTGGAGGTTGGATCTGAAGTAAAAAATTGGAGTATTGGTGATAGAGTTACCTTTGATTCAACTATTTATAAATTGGAGGATTGGTACACACGCAAAGGTTTGTACAATCTAAGTGAAGGTAGGATAGTGCTGGGGGTTTCCCCGGGAGAATACCGCCGCCATGGTGCTTTTGCAGAATACATTGCTGTGCCTCATCATGTTTTGTATAAAATTCCTGAAAAAGTTTCTTTTACTCAAGCTGCTATGGTTGAACCGGTTGCAGTAGCATTGCATGCAGTTGGACTTACTCCGATATCTGTCAACGATTCTGCCGTAGTAGTAGGAGCAGGAATGATTGGTTCGTTTATTGTACAAGCGCTTCGAACTGCTGGTTGTGGAAAAATCATAGTGGTCGATTTGGAACTTGAGCGGTTGGAGTTGGCAAAAAAGTTGGGGGCAGATTTTGGGGTTAGGGCTGATGGCAATGTGCTAGATAATATTAAAGAACTAACACACAACCGAGGTGCAGACGTAGCCTTTGAGGCTGTTGGTATTGACTCAACGGTGCAAACAGCTATTGGTAGCGTACGCCGTGGAGGAACGGTTACGTTGGTTGGCAACTTGGCACCAAACGTCAATTTACCACTCCAAAAAGTTGTTACTCAGCAACTTCGGTTACAAGGAAGCTGTGCTATTTGTGGTGAATATCCAGCAGCTCTTGAGATGATTGAGCGAGGAGAAATCAATGTTGATGCAATATTGAGTGCAGAAGTACCATTGGCCGATGGTGCTGAATGGTTTCAGAGATTATACAATAAAGAAAAAGGATTAGTGAAGGTGATTTTGACTCCATAATCGGCTTCACTAATGTTGAATGTATTCTGCGTTTGAATTTAGAACTTGGAAATGAGGTGAAACATTAATGGCAGATAATTTCTTCGATTTATCAGGTAAAGTTGCAATAGTAACTGGTACAAGCCGAGGACTTGGTCAATACATGGGCCGAGCATTGGCTAAATCTGGTGCAGATCTGGTTATTACTAGCAGGGACTCCAATTCATTGCTAGGCTTCAAAAAAGAAGTTGAAGAGATGGGCAGAAAAGTTCTCCCCTTGGAGCTCGATGTGAGAAGTCACGATAGTATCCAAAATATGGTTCAGGACACGATAGAATACTATCAGAAAATCGATATACTCGTTAATAACGCTGGTTGTAACATTCGCAAACCGTCAATGGAAATTACTTGGAATGATTGGGATACTGTAGTGGATACGAACCTAAAAGGGACTTTTTTCGTTTCTCAGGCTGTCGCTAAGTATATGATTCCCTGTAATTATGGTCGAATTATCAATATTGGTTCGCTAACATCTGTTTTTGGTTATGCAGGATTAGCTCCATATTGTGCCAGTCGTGGTGGCACAAAACAACTTACCATGAGCCTAGCTGACGATTGGGGGCCATTTGGTATTACAGTTAATTGTATCGCTCCTGGATGGTTTAAAACCTCTCAAAACCAAGTGCTTTACGAAAATCAAGAATGGGTTGAGTACCTAGTTGATCGAATTCCTCTTAAGCGTCCAGGAGAACCACGAGATTTGGATGGTGCAGTAGTGTTTCTGGCATCTGATGCTAGCCAGTATGTGTCTGGTCAGACCCTACTAGTTGATGGAGGGATGTCCACGGGATCAGTTAAGGCGTTGCCAGAGTCATAATTGCTAATTTAACTTTCTAAAAAGAGGAGTAATTGAGCTTTGTTTTACAGTTGAAGGAGTTGTTAATACTTCCACCCTCTACTATTCTGATATTTGGATTTTTTAAACTAAATTTCACGTTAATTGCTTTCAGAATAGAATGGCTAGATGTTTCCTTGTCGACTGTCTAAACCTGGCAACTAAAATCCAATTTTGATCAATCAGCCAAAGACGAATAAGAGGAGATTGATGCGCCTTCATAACATGCAGATTCACAGCACTCTTTCCCGATGTGCATCCGATGAAATGACCATGGAGCGGATCATCAGTGAGGCAGAAAAAGCTGGACTTGAAACCATTGGTATTTCTGATCATATTGACAATTTCGATCCGTCTCGGGAACAAAAATTATTAGAAAATTTTAGTATTCGAGATAAACTTTGCCCAAATATCAATGTTCAAATAGGTTGTGAAGTTTCACAGATAGATAAGTACACTATTGCTATTGATGTTGCGACCGCAAAAAAACTTGATTTTGTCTTGGTTGCTTCCAATCATTATCACCTTAGTCATGTGGAAAACCCAATTGACAGAAATCCATCGGCGTATGCCCAGCATCATCTCAAAATGATTGAAGGTGCGATAGACTGGGGACATACAACTATTATTCCACATCCATTTTTGTTAGCTAAGGTTCGTGGTATAGATCATTCGGCTGTCTTAGCTAGTTATGACAAACATCAACTCTCATATGTTTTGTCAAAAGCAGCTAAAGGTGAAGTTGCTTTTGAACTCAATCCCCGCCATTTGGGTAGTCATCCAGCTTTTTTTAAAGCATTAGTAAGCTTGGGCCAAAAGGTTGGAGTCAAATTTGCCTTAGGTACAGATGCACATAAACCAAACGAAATAAAATATAATCAAACAGATCTCAAAACTTTGAATCAGATTGGGGTTTGCCAAGAACACTTGCTTGCAATGTAAGACGAAAATAAAAATTAGGTCTTAAGTTTGGAATTAAACTGGAAAAGGTCAATAAAAGTACAGGTGGGTTCAAAAATTTTAGGCGTTCAGTTTCTAGTTCGTTAATGCTGTTTTTCCGAGATGGATAAATTATTAAAAAATTGAAAACTATCGTAACTTTCCAATATCTCCATCGTAAGGTATAGAACAAACAAAATTAGGAAAAGAGGGACTATATGAACACTCTCTCGCAATTGTTGCTATACACAGCCATTAGTTTATTGAGTATACGGTTGTTAGATGGCTTGGTTAAAAACTTGTCGAGGAAGGTGTCAAGATTCCAGCTAGAAGCATATAATACAGCTGGAATTGTTAAATGGTTTCAGCATCAACAGCTTCGAGTTTACCGGATTGTACCAATATCAATCTTATTATTTATCTCAGGCAGCCTATTATGCCTTTCTACCACAATCGGATTTGGACAGCATAACTTGAATGTGGGTATTGCGTTATTGGTTGCTTCTATTATTAACTTGTTTGTTGAATTGTAATTTTAACTGTAACCAGAACATGGCATGATTTAGTCGGGCAGAGTTTTCGCAAACGCTAAATATCTTTCAATAAAATATTGGATGAAGATTGTTCGACTTCATGATTCAGAGTCTCTAAGGCTTGGGACAATCGTTTGGATTCGTCAGACTCACGGATGTGAATATTTTCTAATCCATGTTCGTCAATGGCTTGTAAGACGAAGCTAACACTCAGGTTCTCAACACTTCTAGCTGGTTGGTAAGATGTGTCTTGGGAGTTAGGCTGACCAACTTCACTAATAATCTGTGAGTTAATTAGGTCGGTAATGCATTGCCTTACTAGTCGTACCGGAGTGTGTAGGGTCGCTGAAATCTCCTCGGCTGTTAGCGAACTTTTTGCTTCTACAAAATTTTTCACTAATAGGTTAGCGATTAAAAGAGTTACTAGTTTTTTGAAGGAAGGTTTGACCTCTTGGTTTCCCAAAGCAAATGCATAGCGATTGATATGTTGATTAACAAAAGCTATCTCTGCACCCAATAGTAGGATCAACCATGCTGTTTGTATCCAGATCAGCAGGAGAGGCAGGAAAGCAAAACTACCGTAGATGGCATTATATTTTGATATCCCAATTTGGGATTTGAAGAAAATCCATTGAGAAAATTGGAAAATTGTTCCGACTATGATGCCAGCAGTTAAGGCAGACTTGAAGCTGACTTTTGTATTTGGTACAACTACATAGATTATAGTAAATAGTAACCAGATAAGACCAAACGGGACTATTTTCATCAACAGAAATAGGTAACCTAATAATTCCATACCTTTACTTAGGTCTTGGATTATTTTAGTAATAAATACAGTTGCACTTTGGGCTAGAATAAATAGTATTGGAGCAACCACCATAATGGAGAGGAAATCGGTGAAACTTCTAATCCAAGGACGGGAGTTTTTTATCTCCCAGATATCGTTAAGTGCAGCTTCAATATGACGTAGAACCCGAGTTGCTGCCCACATAAGCACGGTAAGCCCAACACCAGCAATCAAACTTCCCCTAGTACTTTCAAGTAGAAGCTTAGCTTTACTTATTACCCAATCGACACCTGTTTGGGAAACCATGTCTCGGTTGGCGATTTTATCTTGTAGTAGCAACTCTAATTTTTGTTCAAATCCGAAGCCTTTGGCAATACCAAAAACCATTGCTAATATTGGAATTAGTGAAAGGATGGAATAAAAAGTCAATGCTGCTGCACGAAGTTGGCACTTATCTCGATTAAATCCTTTAAAAGCTAGTATTAAAACTCTTGCTTGCTTGATTAAGGGAGATTGCCATTTGGGTAATTGATCAAAGGGGCGTTCCCAAATAAGTGACTGAATAAAGTCTGTAATTTTAGGAAGCATATAAAGCCTCTAATTTGATTTGTTATTGATCGATTTGATCAGGCGCGCCCATATAAATGAAGGGGCTTTTTATTTAACAAGATTATGATGTTGGCTTCTACTTGCTTCTATTTGGTTGTTCGTTTTGAATGATATCAATTCTTTTCAGAAATTTCTCCCAATTGATGACTGAGTCTGAGTTCGAAAGATTGGTTCTTCGTCTTGTCAGTTAACCTGCATTTGATCTATTGCTTGTCGTAGTTCACGTATTCCTTGCAACATTAAATCTGGAGTTCCCCAATGTTCTATGCTAGCAGCACCGCTGAATCCATCACTAATGACAGCAGTCAGTAGATCTTCATAAATAATATTAGTTGTTCCTACTGGATTCATTTTCTTCTTTGCATTTGGCTTAACGTGAAAGTGTGTGACTAAGCCTCTTATGCAATTATATCCATCAGGATAAGGAATTTCGCCACTGTGGACCCCATTCATAACATCCCAGCAGACAGTAAGTGCAGGGCTATTACCTAACGCGTCAATGGCAGTTTTAACCTCTTGACAGGTTCCAAGTAGAGTAGATCCTTCGTTCTCAATTGACAGTGTCACGTTAGCACTTTCCGCTATTGGTATAATTGGCGACATTTTTTCGACAATCTGATCAATATATTCCCTCAAATCAGGGCGAGATTTGTCAGTTTTACGATTCGGTTTCCAGAACATAAAACCGCGGATGATGTGGGTTTCAAAAGCATGTGCTAATTCAATCATTCTGTCAAAATAGCGTCGATGTTTTTCATATTCTTCCAAACTGTTGATGTCGCATTTTCCGAATGGGGATCCAATGCAAGTTACTCTCGCATTATATTTTGCTAATACATCTTGCATTCGTTTGACTCCATCATTGTCGATGGTGGTAACATTGTCTTCCCATAAGCCACCCCGAATTTCAATGGTATTAGCTCCTGCCTCAACACCTAATTTCACAGCGTGATCGAAGTCTTTTGACACTTCATCTGCAAAGAAGCAAACATCAATCATCATTCTCTCCGTTTAGTTTTATAACCCCTTATGTAATGTGTTTATATGGTTATGGTGTCTAATAAACTGGGTTATTAGAATTAGAAGTTAATTTTCGTTTAAGAGAGATTGGACACGAATTAAATACTTTAGATATCTCTAGTATTTTAATCTTAATTGTGTTTTATTTCAGTTAAGTCAGATCCGTGTTAGTTTCCTTTTTTTCTTTGAATCCTCCGGCGACTATATTATTGTATGGCTCGTTTCTATCCTTGCCAACTGGATAAATATCTGGGGTATGATATCCGAATCGAACTGAGCGTCTCCATTCCTCAGATCGGTTTACGTTAGACCAGTGAACTGCATAATAGCTGAAGAAAATGACATCTCCGACCTTCGCCGGAATTTCTACGGTTTCAATGAAATCCGGGTGATATTTATCAGTTGGTAGATGCGGGGCGGTATGAGATCCCGTAATGTGTTCTAGTGGGCCATTTTTGTGACTTCCTGGTACAACTTGTAAGCACCCACTTTCCAAGGGGGTATCATCCAAATGAACTAGGCAATCCACAAAACCAGGACCATCATGTGGGTAGAAAGGATAATCCTGATGCATTGGGAATGGGGTACCAAGTTCGGGGGGTTTGGCATGAAGTACTGTATGGTGCCATTGGACACTTGATCCAACCAGTGACTGTACCGCTTCTACTAAACGAGTATGAAAAATCACTCGTCCCCAAGCTGCAGAATAGAAGTGTGGGTTATGCATGAATACGGCTTTGGTGTTTTGTCGCTCATTTTCTGGAAGATACATGTCACGCCAAGGGCCATGCCAGCCGATTGACTCGCTCCCCCATTCGGAAATTACCCTTATCATTTCTGATCCGAGTTCTTCAGCCTCTTCGTTAGTGAACAATGATTCAACTTTGACATAGCCATCGCGATGGTAAGATTCTATTTGGTTTTCTGTTAACATTTAAAGTCCTCCGTTTTGTGATTTTTATAACTGGCTGGATATATTTTTACTTGATGGTGGTATCTTGGTTTTTAATTACTAGTAGGTTAATTGGACAATCAGTGTAGATACGATCTATACCAAGTTTAAGTAGTTTCTCCATAGTTGACGGATTATTGACCGTCCAAGCTCCAATTTCAAGCTCTGCGTCGTGAACAGATTTGACTTTTGATGGGGTAATTCCAGTTTGTTGTATAATGATATTTTTAATACCTAGTTTTTTAGCTGTTTCAATGTCGTTGTTAATATCATTGTCGGCAGGACGGTCCCAAAATACTGGAATCTCAGAGTTCCATGCTCTGATTCTTCGTAGATTTTCCCAGTTGCTATCATTAAATCCAACCCATATTGCAGCGTTCATATTTTCAATGAGTTGGATTGTTTGATCAATACAATCAACTTTTGGGTGAATCGACAGTCGCGTAAAATGCTGAGTTTTTGTCAGTCCCTGCGATTTCATCAGATTAATTACATCAGATAATAAGGGAATTGATAATTTTGGACATTGTTCAGTAGTAAGTTGGTTAGTATATCGAAATTGATGGGCGATATCGATGGCTTTCAGTTCTGCATAGGTGACATTTTTAATTGATAGGTTGTGTGTAGCGAGTCTTTTTGTGTTATCGTCATGGATTACGACTAATTTGCCATCAGCTGTTTCCCGTATATCTGCTTCGATCCAATCAACTGCAATACTAATGGCGCTGATAAATGCCAACATAGTGTTTTCTGGTAATTGAACTGAATTACCTCGATGAGCAGTTACACCATTCTTTAAAAATCCCATTAAAATCTAGCTTGTCCCATATCGATGAAGACAAAGTCGAAACCTGCTTGAGCAAAGATATGTACGAGATCAATAGTACCAAAGCGCGAAGCTTCACTACCAATCACAGTTTCCCCCAACTTTAACGCGGATTTTACTTTATTTTCATTTATCATTGTTTTCCTTAGAAAATATGTTATTTTTGGCTTGCTGTTTATCTTAACTCGTTAAGAGCGGATAATACTTAGTTCAAAGAAAAATTAGTTATTGACTTAGGGAAAGGATTGTTGCGACCGCAGAATTTGATGGGAATTATAGGAATTCTATCATTGAATAGCACTTTGATACCAATGTTTAGGTGCTTTGAAAGATTAATTTTAAAATCTCTATTGCAGTTTGCTTGCTAGGTTTTTTATCATTGCTAGGGAATACTCGCATTTGGTGAATACAAGAAGGACAGCCGTCATCACAACTGCAATTTGATATGATTTCGGATATATGCAGCATCATCTGATCGAATTGGTTGTAGCTTGTCTGGGCATAACCAAGGCCACCTGGGTGTGCGTCCAACAGGAATATTGCCAATTCTCCCACATCGTTGGGTTGGACTTTCCCTCGACAACTTTGTTGTTCTGACATCGTATAAAGTGGCAAGATCGATTCCAGAGCATTTTTGATGGCTTCCAACCCACTGGAGTAGCTCAGGTGTAGTTTCCCTTCAATGAAAGAGGGAAGGTCAGGGTTTGGTACAAACCAAGTGCCCAACGTTTGCATTCTTTGTTCAGGTAGATTCAATCTTTTTCGTCCGATGAATTCGTGTGAGTGGAACGTGATTTTTTGGTATTCTGTCGCTTGAGACTTTACGAGGATTTTCCCTGTTTGAATTTTCCCTCCAATCCACTTCTTTTCCCCTCTGGATTCAATAATGTCAATGTGTTCTGTCACAACCGATTGAGTATAATAATCAGAGTTTACAAGCTCCGCAATGGCAATTCGGCTACCAAAGTCTAGTTCTTTAATCACGTAAGTTTCTGAGTTATGGAGATAAATTGCTCCGGGGTATGCATATGAAAAAATATGTGTGCCGTCGATAGTCCCAAGGGTTACGTTTGTTTGAATATCTTTGATTACGTATGACCGGTTTTGAACAGAGCGGAGATTTATCTGACGCGATGGATAATTACTCTTCGGGACGTAGTATTGAAGTCCTGATCGCTTTAGGTTCCCTTTTTTGTAGAGGTAATCTACAATAAGAGGCATTTTCTTTCCGAAAAACTTTTGATCAGATTCTTTTTTTAATGGTAGTTCATGTGCGGCACATCTAAGATGTTCTGCTAAGATGTGGGGGTTTTCCGGTGATACAACCGTTTGCTCCGGCATCCGCTCAAAAAGATATTCTGGATGTTGTGTTAGGTATTGTTCTATTGGTAAGTTGTTGGTGATTAATATGATCAGTGAAGTGGATGATCCTCGTCCAACTCTCCCTGCCTGTTGCCATAAACTTGCAATTGTACCAGGAAAGCCAACTATTATACATGCGTCTAAACTACCAACATCAATACCTAGTTCTAGTGCATTGGTCGTTATCACGCTAAGCAATTCTCCTGAAGCTAGCTTTTGTTCAATTTCACGACGATCCTCTGGTAGGTAACCCCCTCGGTAAGCCTGAATTCTTTCTGTTAGTTCTGGGCTAGCAAAGCTTAATAACTCCCGTACATACCGACAAATAAGTTCTGCAGTGGTTCTCGTTCGGGTAAAGGCAATTGTTTGAATCTCAGATTCCATCAAATTTGCGACAAGTTCTTGTGCTTCAGAGCTGGTATTGCGCCGTGTGTTTTCTGATGAATTGACAATTGGGGGGTTCCAGATGAGGAAAGTTTGATTGCCTTGTGGCGCTCCATCTTGGTTTACCAGTTGAATCGGGCGATTAATAATTGCTTCAGCAGATTCTATTGGGTTAGCGATAGTCGCTGAACAGCATATGAATTGAGGGGTTGCACTGTAATGGTTGGATATTCTACTCAATCGACGAATGATATTAGCCATATGAGACCCAAATGGTCCATGGTAAGTGTGCATTTCGTCAATGATAATGTATTTTAAATTTTGGAAGAATCGACTCCAATTTTGATGGTACGGCAAGATTGCAAGATTAATCATGTCAGGATTGCTGATGAGAATGTTGACTGATCGGCGAATTTCTGGGCGATTCTCTTTGGGAGTGTCTCCATCATAGGAATTTATTGTTACTATTGATTTGAGTTTAGTATCGGCATCTACAAATTTCTGAATGTTTCGTATTTGATCTTGGGCTAATGCTTTTGTAGGAAAGAGATAGAGTGCACAGTTAGAATGATTTTCTAGGATACTCTCAATAACAGGGATATTATAACAAAGCGTTTTACCGCTGGCTGTTCCTGTTTCAACTATAATGTCTTTGCCACTACGTATCAGATCAATTGATTCGGCTTGGTGTGTATATAACCGATGAATTCCAATTTGGTCTAAAGCTCTTTGTAAGGGAGGAAGGATAGGTTCTGATAGTTTTTTGAACTGTGCATCTCGTTTCGGTAGGTGTTTTGTATAAACAATTTGGTCTTGATAACTTGTGGAACTGAAAAGTTTATCCAAGAATTGAGGGATGTCCATGACCTAAAAAAAGGGGTGGAAGAGTTACCCACCCCTAATGCGTATGTAGTTTTAGAGATACGTAGCTGTACCTTCGAAGCCACGGGGGAAATTAGTTAGTTCGAACTTAGAAGTGAAAATCGCCTTCCTCAATCAAATTCATAAGGTACACTTTCTGCTTGGTGAGTTTTTGAGGATTTTTCGGATAGATCCATGATAGCAATCACACGTCTGGCTGATTCTGGACTGACAATCAGATCTTCATTTTGGTGAAGATGTGCAACGATATTCTGATAGAAATTCGCGCCTGGACGCCCTTTATGTGGGATTTCTTGTTCATTTGGATATTCTTCAATTTCAGATTGAACTTTGAAGTGTCCGTCTACAGAAAGCACTGATCCGTGCGACCCAAGAATTTTCCAGCGGGGACCACCAATCTTAGCAATGTTTGAGAATTCGACGTCCGCAAGTAATCCGTCATCAAAACGAATTAAGGCACGGGTATGATCTTCGTTACTGATATCGTCCCAAACCAAATTATCAATATAAAAACCGGTAACGTTAATCATTTTATTTTCAATAATATTGAGGAGCCAATCGATATAGTGAGCACCCCAATCATAAATTGTTCCACCAGAAACTGGCTTAGAACTTCTCCACCAATCAGGGTTTTGTCTGCTATATCCACTTGCTCTCATTTCAATACTAAAAACTTTGCCTATCATCCCACTTTGAATAATTTCACGTAGTGCCCAAAAGTCAGCATCCCAGCGACGATTGTGATAAACGGATAACATTCGGTCATTGGCTTTAGCCGTTTCAATCATCTCTGTTGCCTCAGCCAAAGTTATGCACATTGGTTTTTCAGTTATTGCATGTTTCCCCGCGTTGAGTGCCTGAATTGCAATTGGGGCGTGGAGATTATGTGGCAAGACGACTGTGGCAAGATCAATTTCGTTGTCCTTTAAAAGCTCTTCAACGTCATTGTATGTTCTAACATGTGGATGATCGTTTTTCGCTGCTTCTGTTCGGCTTGGATCAAGATCACATATGGCAACGCATTCGATTCCCTCAGTGTCTTGCATCGAACGTGCGTGGTGATTTCCCATGTTAAATGCGGCACCATAACCAATCACTGCTCCGCGAATTGTTTCTGACATACTATAAAACTCCTTAAGGTTCTCTCACTTCATGGTTCTGATAGACAATTGTTTTTTGCGAGGCGATTCTATCATGTCATTAAAACGCTGTCAATGAAGATTATCTTCGTTTGTTAAATTAGGAAACTGAGAAAGAGGATAGTCAAACAAGGGATATGGAAGTGGACTGATTCTACTCAACAGTTTCGGTTTTTGAAACTGTTGTAAACACAAAATTGCATGTAGAAAATAAACTATAAGTTTCCCATTATTTTTTGGTTCTTAAGTTGAAATATCTTTTCTTTCTTAGCATTATCAAGGTCTTTAATTGTCTGAATCTCTGATACAAATCGAGGATCTTGTGGTAATGTTCTCCGTTCTCAGTTAATGTCCCTGTTTTATTTGCGACTGGTTGATCAACTTCCTTTTTGTTGTAACTATCACTCGTATCATGTCTTTCATATTCAATAACTCCATCTTCAAGCATTTCATCATTCTAAGGAGCATTTTTGTGGGCATCAATATGATTTTAGATGGCAAAATTTATGTCCTTTTGAGCTTTAATACTTTCCTCGTTTATCGTAAGCGAGGGGAAGAGATTACCTTCATGAGTTATCGATTTTATTCACTTTATTCCCATTCAATGAGTAACACCTTCTGAAACCCTTTATAAATGTATATTTCAGAAAAGTTTGTATAACAAGCGAGTCATAAATGAATATCAGAAGTTTTTTAAAAAACCTGATGCGTAATTGTGAAATGTTGCATTAAACCCTTCTAAGACTGCTCTTGTTTCTTGATTAATGTTTCCAAAAACATGAAAATTTGTTGGTTCAAATCTTTCCAGCCATTCTGCAATAAGAGGACTTGCTATCAAATTTTCTACTCTAGTTTTTGCTCCATTACTATCTCCAAATACTTCAACAAGAGTTGCTTTAGTTTTATCTTCAGATAAGAACCATTCAAACCTTAATGTTTTTGGTTCATGTAAGATTATAGGTATAGTCAACCGAACGATTTATCCAACTTTCATCTAAATCACCTTTTACATTCATTTGCAAAATGAAGGTAACGAGAGAGTTGCTATTATTTGAATCTTTACTCATATCTTCTCCAATTTATTTAATGATACTTTATTCCCACTCAATGGTACTTGGTGGTTTCGAGCTGATATCATAGACGACACGGTTAATACCTCTAACCTCGTTAATGATCCGATTAGATATATTGGCTAGGATGTCTTGGGGAATTCTAGCCCAATCTGCTGTCATACCATCAGTACTAGTTACAGCTCGAAGTGCTGCCACATTTTCGTAGGTTCGTTCATCACCCATGACGCCAACGCTTTTTACCGGTAATAGAACAGAAAGCGCTTGCCATATTTCATCGTAAAGATTTGCTTGACGGATTTCGTCAATAAAAATTTTATCCACAGATCGTAAGATATCGAGGCTTTCCCGAGTGACTTCGCCTAGTATACGTATAGCGAGCCCTGGTCCCGGAAATGGGTGTCTACCGAGAGCAGATGCCGGTATATTCAATTCGTTCCCAACTTTTCGCACTTCATCTTTGAATAATTCACGTAATGGCTCAACTAGGTTGAAAGATAGATTTTCGGGCAATCCCCCAACATTATGGTGCGTTTTAATTGTTGCTGATGGCCCCTTGGTAGAAACGCTTTCGATTACGTCGGGATACAGTGTTCCTTGGGCAAGAAAACCAATCTGACCGACTGTTTCTAACTCGTCTGTGAAAACTTCAATGAATGTATTGCCAATTCTTTTACGCTTCAACTCCGGATCTGAGATTTTGTCAATACTTGCGAGAAATCGATCCGTAGCATCTACGTAATTGACTTTGATGTTAAGCTGGTTAAAGGTCTGCATTACTTGATCCGGTTCTCCTTCTCTAAGGAAGCCGTTATTAACAAAAATACAGACAAGCTGATCCCCAATGGCTTTTTTGAGTAAGGTTGCTAATACAGTTGAGTCTACACCTCCACTCACAGCGCACAATACGCGCTCGCCTTGTGTGCTAGATTTGATTTGATTTATTGCTTCGGAAATAAAAGATGACATTGTCCAATTATCTTGACAACCACAAATTCTATGCACAAAATTTGAGAGGATGAGGTTATTATCTTGGCTATGAACAACTTCCGGATGAAACTGCAACCCATAAAAATTCCTTGTAAGATCTGCCATTGCTGCGGTTGGAGAATTATGTGTGTGGGCAATCGTTTTAAACCCATCTGGTAGCGCGTCAATTCGATCCCCGTGGCTCATCCAAACTTGGAAACTTTTGGGTAACCCAGAGAACAGTTCTATCTGTTGGTCAATAGAAATATCGGATGAGCCAAACTCGCGTTTTGAGGCAGGGTGTACTTTCCCGTTTTGGGACAAGAAGGTAATTAGTTGCATGCCATAGCATATACCTAAAATCGGGATACCAAGCTCGAAAATCCGGTGATCTGGTAATGGAGATGAATCCGCATAGACACTGGCTGGACCACCTGAAAAAACAATCCCCTTAGGGTTAATTGAGCTGAGTTTTTCAATTGACAGGTGATACGGATGAATCTCGCAGTATACTGCTTGCTCGCGAATATGTCTCGCAATCAATTGAGTATACTGTGACCCAAAATCTAGGACGATGATAGTTTCTTGGTTTATCACGTTACGCTTTCTAGGTGGTAAAAGGATTTAAGAGTTACGGCGCAATTAAAGCTCAACTTGAAACGTCTAGGTAACGGTTTTTTTTTTCACTCGTCCTCAGATTTTCTGGAGGTATCTGCAATGAAATCTACAGGAAGCTCAGTAATTTCACCTTTTTCATCTTCGGTTGGAGTTTGTGTGGCCTCATCAGGTTGGTCTTCATTATTCTCAGCATTATTCTCAGGCTTATTTGTACCTGCAGGAGTGATTTCAAAATCAACTGAATTTTTCGGATGAGTGTATTTAACAAGTAACATTTCTTTGTTTGGCCTGTAGAGCCAGCAAGACGAAGGATCTAAACTATCAGCAAGTGGCAATTCCTCATTCACGGCTTTCACTGTACTGGGGGCTGCTCCTAGTCCAATGATTATGGTATAACTTGTTTCATGTTGGACGTAACGTAGTCTATAGTTTAGTTGACCTGATTGTCGCCATTGCTTATTTTCGATTTTTGCACCGCTACTGATGTGGACGCGTCGGCTTTTCCGCCGAATTATTGCAGTTGAAATGTCTGGATCCAAATCACGGAGGGCGTAGAGGTTAGCCATGATGTTTTCTGGGTTGAGGTGTGGTCCTTTTCCCTCAGTGCAATAATTGTAAAAGCCGTCGGGGTAGGTTCCTTTTAGGTCTCCCTCTGTCCATTGCTGATATGCGGCACTAATAGTAATGGATTCTGCTATTTTTTTCCAGTCTTTTTGCTGGCTTTTTCCTGCCAGTCGCTGAAGGTAGTACGCATACACTAGACCACACCACTGGACTGGTACTCCGAACCACGAGTGTGTATGGAAACTAGTGCCAAAAGCTGGAATTGATGCTCCATACATACCGGGTCGGTCAGGTAATCTCCAAGAGTATATAAACAATAATCCAGTGTTTGCCCAATATTCTGCTTGTTTTAGAAAACGTCTGTTATTTGTTATTTCGTAAGCTTCAAGATATGCTGCAACACCATAGGCGGCCGCTAGAATATCAGGTTGATGAATGGGACATTCCCATCCTTGAGCTCCGCGCGGAACCATAAATTTTGCCATAAACTTTAGTGCCTTTAAACCCGCCTGCAACGAATCGTGATCATTTGTAATTCGAGCAAATTTAAGTAGTTTAAAGGCTGAAATTGCTTCAGTGCCTAAAACGGTGTCTCCGGTATTGCCAAGTGTCTTCGTTCTATCTGTTGTGGGGTGGAAACACCAACTACCATCTTTCCCTTGAGCTTCAATCAAATTGTCAATAACTTTTTTAATTTGATCAATTGCTAGCTCAACATGTCCGAAATAGAATGGAAATTCCCATTTTAAGATGTGACAACCTGCTTCTGAAACTAAACCACCAATACCTGATTCTTCAATAGTATTTTGAGCAATTTCGAGTGCTCTTTGCTTGGCTTCATCGCTAGACGTTACTAAATAATCGTACCATAGTAGCGTTGCAAAGCCAGGGGCATTGAGAGGTGGCCAGCCAACACAATGTCTGGATTTTTTCGATTCTTCATCCCAAACAGAATGTATGAAACTGTGTCGTGAGAGTTCTAGTATCTCTTGGTCACTGCGTGGTTGTTCCGGTGGTTCAGGAATACTATAAGCCTCAAGCCAGTGATCAACTGCTTTCAGTCCAGAGGCCTTTCCGTCAAGGAGGATTTCTGCTTTGATGTTCAAGTCTTGATTTGGTAAAAGGTTGTATGGTTTCGAGGCCTGAAGATTATTTTCATTAAGCCATTCCATTGGTGTTGGTATGAATAATCCCATTAGATGATTGTTCTGATTATCATGCCAATTGGGTGAGGCGAAGGTTGCGGATAGTGTTTGGTGTTCCCCATCCCATTTTTGTAGCGGATCCCATATTAAACCGATTAAAGCTTTTTTGTGTTCGACAGCCATTAGTGGCATTGTGATTTTATATGGGTGAGGAACCAATCGATTATTGATTGGAGGTGCGGCATCTCGGATACTAGATGAAGCTTCTTCCCCCTCAAGAAACTCAAGCCCTGGAAAGATCGCAAACGTTTTTTTTCTGCCAAAAGTGCTTTCACCAATATATAGGTTAGGCCCTCTGAACACAGTCAAATTCCGGCTTTGATTTGAGCTGATTTTATATGAAGTCTTGAGCCGACTTGTATTTTCAGTTGTCGAGAAGCGGAATTCGTAAGACCAAGTGGCTCCATCGTTGTCCTTAATTTGGTCTGAAAAGGTAAGGATTGATTCACCATTACTATTTCCTGACATACTATAGACTTTGGGGGTGATCTTTACAGATTGTGATGTTCCTGCTTCATCACAATAAGATATTTCTGAGATCACATTGGAAATGGCTACTTGTTGATACTCTTTATCTTGAGTGACATAAAAGAGTATATATTCAAAACCTTGTGTGCCTTTTACAAACACTGCTCGGAAGTTCCCATTTCCTACTACGAGGTGCTCGTCATGATTGAACGTGTGAACTCTTTCGATTACTTTTTGTGATATTTCAGGGATATCTGTATGAATAATGATTGATTTTTCATCAGCGAAATTAATCTTTTCACCGGGTATTTTGTATCGGAGTGAAATTCCCATCTTAGCTAGTGAGGGGCGCGAGAACTTACGAATTTCCCATTTCAATATTATCTCTTCACCTGAACTAAGATTTCTAATGTGTTGAACGCTACGCCCGCGTTTTAATTTAAGTTTATTGATTCCAAGACTAGCTTCGTTAGCTCGTGTAATAGGTGCCAGACCAACATTCTTGACTCGGCATTGCACTTCAAAGTGCTTATTTGCCGTAATTAGTGCTTGTTGAGTACCTAGAATGTTTATCTCGAGTATTGGTTGATCGACAAAAAACGAAATATGAACCAGCGTTTTTTCATGGAGTATTTGTTGTTGTATTTGCTTAATAGCATTTGTTGCAAGAAGGTCCTGTTCGAAAACGAATGCTGTTTCCAATGTTTCGATTATTGTTTTCTGATCAATCGAAACATCAGTAACAGTCAGACTTGCTATACCACGCCTGAGTCTCGGTTCTTTTTCGTTTCTAGCGATTAATAGGTCTTTGGGAGTTAACTTAATTAATTGCGGTTCGCCCCATAGTGCCCAGTCATAGTTTGCATCATTAGATTCACCAGCATTGGTAATCAATACTATCTTTCGCTTGCCCCCAGCGAAACGGGTTAAATCAACATTGTTTTCTTGCCATTCGCAAGTTAAGATGGAGCTATGACAAACTTTTTCGCTGTCAATTTCAATGGCAAAATGTACACCATCCGGTTTCGTTGCCGGATAATCAAAATCGATGCCATCCCGTAGTCCAATGAAGGAAGAAAATATTAGTTTTTCATTGTCCTCAATAGTTGGCAATTCCACGATATATTCGATCCGCGAATCACCTACACTGGAGGGATGTTCGAAAATTGCTGGTTTGGCCACTCCGCCAGCAAAATCTTCTTGGCTTGCGGAAGCATCTAAAACATTTAAAATATTTGCTTGATTGAAATTTTCTACAAAATTATAAAATCGATTGACTATGCCAAAGTTGCATTCAACTTTGTCTTCTTGTTCCGTATGATTTGACTGGCTGTTGCTACTATTTTCTATTCCAGCCTGTTCATTAGATGCGGGTTCACTGTCTTGGTCAGTTTTTGCATCTTCTTGTTCCATATGAATCGACTGATTTACATCGCTTGATTGTGATAGATCACTATCTTTAATTTCCTTCGTTTCGGATGATATTTCTTGTTGCTCTGAAACATCAACTTCTGGTTCCTGAGTTTTTTTACCATCTTTGTTAGCTTTGTTTTCGTTGGATGTTTTCTGGTGCATAGTTTCTTCCGATTCTGTTGGATCTGCCTGATCAGTTTCAGTGTCTTTTGTTTCAGGGCCTTTTGTTTGGACAAACGATGTTGCCAAAAGCATTTGAATCATAGTTAGCATTCAAACCTCCAAATGAAATTACTAATTGGGATACTGCTATCCAATCAATCTAAATGGATTCCTGTCTACCATTATTTGAGATCCTCTGTATTAAAATCAGGAGTAAATCTAGTTATGGAGTCTCCAACACCAATAGACAGTTATGATAGAGTAGCTGGTTGAAGCTTGACAGTGCTGTTTGCCAATTATCAAACGTATTCCCTTATCAAAATGAGCAAGCTTTATATATACATACGATGATTTGTATTGAATTAATTCGTCATGGTTATTGTATTAACATGCATGTAGACAGGAACTCTCTCAGAATTCCTATTCATTAATTCTGACAGTCAGTGCGGCTAGCAAACTTTTTGTTCCCATCTCTATCTTGGATTCTTGCTATTTGATCTTAAGAGGGGGTATTATATCATAGATTCAGCGCATTTCAATTGGAAAACCTGAGCAGTATCGTCTTGGCTTGATTCGAGGTTGTATGAGTGTTAGCTACCAATGTAGAAATAGCCCCCTAAAGTGGATCCAAGGATTTTATCCGCGTGCTTACTCCTATTTCCCTAAGAGAGGTAATCAGAGCCAAGTAGGTCCAATTGTCCCAATATATCGTATACGACTTCAATCTGCTATTTCTTACCCTTCAGTGGCTCAGCCAATAGCAAAGGTTAAGCGAACAAACAGCATGACGTCCAGAAAAAGCCCGCAAGAAAATAACTCTACTAGAGAAGCTGAGCGCAAAATAGTTATCCACAGTACAACTAGGTTAGTTCGTATGGGAGAATTTGAAGTTGTAAACGATATTGGCTTTGAACCACCTGTGTTTGTGGATCAAAATGCGTAACCATAGTAGGAAATCGTGGGTTTGATTATCAGAAGTACTTGGATTCTAAGACGAAACTTCAGTCAGATGATTCTATCCGAATACAGCATCAAGTGTGTTAATTGCAACCGCCATTATTTAGCGTGTACCTCTATGGATTCCTATTCAAATCTCCGGACTGAGTCCTTTGAAGGTCAAAACTCGGTTTAAATTCCGGTACTTTTAATGGTCTTGAATTCCTTCTAGCTTATCACGTTTGGGTTATGTATACCTGCAGAAAGAACCAGTCTTGTTCGACTGGCGATTCTCCGAAAATTTTAAGCTTTTTGGCCAAAACAAACTTCTATTTGAACCTCTAAATTATTTTAGATTAAATTTGTAAGGTATTTTAATCAATTCTACTTTATAAGTCTGATACCTTCACAAGTTGTTTGCCGATGTTACCACCTTTCAGCATATTTATGAAAGCGGTGGGGGTATTCTCAAAGCCTTCAACAATTGTCTCGTGGTATTTCAATTTGTCTGAATGAAGCCATTTGGTCATTCGTTGTAGGCCTTCTTGGTATCGGTTAATAAAGTCGAAAACCAGGAACCCTTGCATCCTAATCCGTTTAACAATAAAGTATTGGAATAAACGGGGACCGAGTTGTGGCTCTGTCAGGTTATATTGTGATATTTGTCCGCAAATTGCGATGCGTGCCCCCAAGTTAAGATTGGGAAATACCGCGTCTGTAATTTCCCCTCCTACATTGTCGAAATAAACATCTGTTCCTTGAGGAACAAGTTTTTTCAGTTTGTGGCGATAATTCTCAGTCTTTTTGTAGTTAAATGCTGCGTCAAACCCTAGACCTTCCAAAAGATAGTTGATTTTCTGATCTGTCCCCGCAATTCCAACCACACGACAGCCTTCAATTTTGGCCAATTGGCCAACGATTGATCCCACAGCACCTGCAGCCCCAGATACAAGTACCGTTTCTTCAGCTTTGGGTTGGCATATATCAAACAGACCAAAATAGGCTGTTAGTCCCGGCATGCCGAGAATGCCAAGGGCTGTCGAAATTGGCGCAATATCCGGGTTGACTTTGATCAACTCTTCTCCATTAGAAATTCCGTATTCTTGCCAGCCTAGATTGCCTTGCACAATTTCACCCTCTTTAAAATTGGGGTTTTTAGATTGGACTACTTCGCCAACAATTCCACCAGTCATTACCTGACCATTTTCAACTGGGGGGGCATATGACCCTCGATTGTTGTTCATTCTCCCTCGCATATATGGGTCGACCGATAGAAAAATTGTGCGTATGAGAAGTTGACCGTCACTCGGGTTAGAAACGGGTGCTTCTATCAGGTTGAAGTCCGATTCTTTTGGGTAACCTGATGGCCTGGAAGCTAAAACGAATTGTCGATTAGTCTTTGACATATTTTTGGGCGTTCCTCCCTGTCTCCATCTGAAAGTTTATAGGTTTGATTTTTGCTTTTGCAATTGCGATCCGACAGGAGCAATACTGATTAATGCCAATTGACTTAAAAAATTTTCATTACTATAATCTAATTTGTTGGAATAATAAGGGATCTTACCAATTGGATGGAAAAGGCCCCTTATTATTCTCCAATGGTCGTAAGTACTCAGGAGATTAAAACGTACTTTCTCTCGTTGTTGATGGACACCATCTCATGGTCATTAAGAAATCTAGGAGGATCTCCTTTGATTCAGATGATCCTATTTGTTTTAAGGCTTCAACTGCATATCCGCGAACGTAGCGGTCTTCGTCTTTCAAAGCACCCTGCAGTGCTGGTATCGCATCCTCCGCATCAGGACCAATCCTAGCCAACGACAAAACCGATGTAAAGCGAATTTGCTTGTCAGAGTCTTCTAATGCCTTAACAAGTGTTGGTACGCTTATGTCGAACGAATTTGGTATGATACCGAGTGATTCAACAACATTTCGGCGAACTACTACTGAGTCGTCATCAAGGAGTTTGGCCAAGGCTGATGCTGAATTTGAAGAACCAATTTCACCTAGTACATAAGCAACATTAGCTCGTACGTGATCAGACTCATGCGTTAGTGAATCTATCAGCTCTAGTGTTGCAGATGGTCCAACTGAAGTTAATGCATATGCTGCGTGCCGACGGACAGCTTCTGAGTCGTGATTTAGGGTTTCGATCAAAGGACTAACTGATTCCTGATCAATAATATTTCCAAGTGCGTAGGCAGCATTTAAACCAACTGGTTCTGAAGGGTCACCTAAAATGTCAATTAGAGTAGGAATGGCTTCCTTCCCATTTTCTCCTAATTGTCCTAATTTGTTAGTTGCCTCTAGGCGCTCAGGTTGCGTGCCAATTCGCAATGCCGTGATCCATTGAGAAAGCTCCTTTTCATTGACTTGGATAGGAGCTTTTTTGACGTTTTTCCCTGACAACCAATCCCAGAGGTGTTCCCACATAACCGTTTGGTCGTTTGCGGGTTCAGGGCCTTCAATTGACTGCCAGTTTTCTTGTTGATTATTCCAAGTTGGTTCTGCTGGCAACTGCATTCTGGCAAATTCAAATTTCAACATAAACCGGTTTTTTTCTGTCAGGTTTGCTGTCGCTTGGTGCCACATATCATAGTGGATTATTATCATGGTTCCAGCTTCACCGCAGGCCGGAAATTTGACTTCGGAAACGTCGTTATTCCGTGAGAGATAGTAATGGGTACCTGGCATAACTGCTGTTGGCCCCATTTCTATTGGTGTGTCTTGTGGAAAATAGAAAGCCATTGCCCACCAGCACCTGTGGTTTCGAACCTTTCCATAGCCCCAATAGCTATCTTTGTGCCAACCTCCGCCTTTGCTTCCTGGGCCATTATGATGCGGATGTCTGTGTGGATGCATGATATAATTTGGTCCAACAACACTGGTAAAAGCTCCACGAACAACTGGGTCATCAAAAACTTCTTGAACTTCTGGGATGCGTGGTAAGAGATTATTGCCGGGATTTCCTTCTTTGGCAACGACTTCTTCTAATTTTTCGCATATTGTTTGATGTAAGCTAGTTGGAACATTGGGTTTAATAATTACATATCCGTTTGCAATAAACTGTTTCATCTGTTCATCCGTGAACAGGTTTTCCTTACCAATCAAAAGATCCCTCCAATTGGGTTAATAAAATCTGACTTCATAACCTTCTAAGTGTACTACAATCAATAATTGAGGTCAATTTGAATTGAAGGTGGGAACATCGAGGCAGACGTAATGGGTTGGAAGATGGCGGTTTCCAACCAGTGGTGAGAAACTGCTGGATACCCAGTGGGCTTGACTAGTAATACTTCCGAATGGTGTGTTGGCTGTTATGATAGAGGTTACTATGGCACTTCCTCAGAGGAAAACCCAAAAGAGATTAACCGAAGTGAATTCCATGTTTGGCGGGAAGGTTCTTAGTACGACTTCCCTTGCACTCTACGTATCTTGTTCTACAACTTCTTTTCCCGGGAATACCAACGTCTGCTACGGTTTTCGTTGGGTGTTAGGATCGAAATAACGACCTTTAATTGTGGCAACTTAATTTTAATTGTTTGTTACCAGATTGTCTAGGCTGACTAATGGATTGTCAATCGAGAGATAATTTCAGCTATGAATAAAAATGGATGTGGGAATCTGGGTTTTCTTTTACCAATAGCATATACTGACTTCAGGAAATTTTCAGTTTACATTATGCTAAGCTAATACGATATATCTGAGTAGTAATTAATAGCCGTTGGCTTGGAGATATCATGAAAATACATGAGGCAAATCAAGCTTTTTGGGATGCCTCTGCCAATTGGTGGAGAGAAAAGGAAGATAAGCGTGGTCTTTGGAAGAAAGCTCATCAAGATCCTTCTTCGGTTTTGAGTGTATCTGAAATGCCTTTCGTTAAAGATGTTGAAGCAAAAAAGGTTTGCGTTCTAGGTAGCGGTGATAACGAAGTTGCTTTCGCTTTAGCTGGTTTAGG
This sequence comes from Candidatus Poribacteria bacterium, assembly GCA_002709695.1. GTDB lineage: Bacteria > Poribacteria > WGA-4E > WGA-4E > UBA9662 > UBA9662. The sequence goes on along the minus strand of PAQF01000021.1, from coordinate 25,129 downwards.
CGGTCATATTACCTCTGTTGACATCTCAGAACGCCGCCTTGACATCGCAGCAGAAAGGGCAGACACACTTGGCCTGCAATTGTCGTTCCTACAAGCAGATGTAACAGACTTGTCTGTCTTAGAGGACAATGTTTTTGATCTCGTTTACACCGGGGGGCACGTGTCTGTTTGGATTTCTGATATTCAAAAGTACTATGAAGAAGCTGTTCGAATTTTGAGCGTTGGTGGGGTTTTTATAGTGAATGAATATCATCCCATTCGGCGAATATGGTTGGATGCTAACGGTGAACACCCCCATCATGATTACTTTAAGCGTGGTCCTTATACGTATACTTCGGATGAGGGGCTACCAACGTTTGAATATCACTGGACTGTTTCAGACCACATTCAGACGATGGTGGACGCGGGTTGTTTTATAGTTAAGGTTGATGAACATGGAACGCATATTCAGGATGAGTTCTGGATGGAAGTAAATCTAGAAAAACTGCCTGCCTATCTAATGATCGTTGGGGAAAAAGGATAGATCCAATAGTTAACTAAGAGCAAACCTGTTGCATAGTAACTATAAAGCTGATGCTGAAATATGTTGAGTGCCTCGTCATAGCAGTGTTGGTGATGGAATGGGTAGAGTCTATATCTACGGTGTTTAGATAAAAATGAGGTTAGGAACCTCAAAGATTTAGAAAAGCAATATAAGAACGTTAGAGCTAAAGCCATCTTTCCTTGAGGGCGAGGTCAGAACATGAGTTGTTTTGTCTTGTCTCAAAAGATTAAAATCAGTTTATGAGATACGGAAATGGAACTGATTTATGGATATCAACAACCCTAAAGAGTTATCAAAGACTTATGCAGAAAGCGAAGGAGAACGTAGTGGAGATAATGAAATTATGGTGTATGAACTTCTCCTCCGCTAATTTTGGTTTTTAACGTACCTTAGTTTTTGATTTTGCCCCATGTCAATGATAGTTTTTCTTTTGGAGTGACTGGTGCTAAGAGTGAGCCTTTCATAACTCCCTGAATTTCCTTCTCGTTTAGTGCGCGACTATAGATGACTACCTCATCGATTGCTCCATGGAAATGATACCTTGCTCGATCTTTCGCGCACCCAATTCGGACAGGGGCATCGTTGATACCTTTGAAACTGAATTTTTCCTTTTGTTCAGCAGCTAGTTTGCCGTCAATGTAACCTTTCATCGCAACGCCATCATAGCTGGCTGCGACGTGCATCCATTTGCCGGCTTCGAGTTTCACTGCTTTATTCAGGGTCGGCCGGCTTTTACCAGTACCAAAAAAGGCCTGAATTCCTGCTCCTTGTCCTGTTAGGCCAAAGCCGTAAGAGGAATGTTCACCGCCATTATGGTTGTTTTTGCCGATAACGGTCATCAGATTTCCTGTCCATTTGGTAACTTTTACCCAGGCCATCTTGGTAATTTCACCTTCTATTTTAAGTGTATTTGCTTCCTTAGTTTTAATGTTATCAGCGCTCTGCTTATTTGCGATTTCAACAGCTTTTCCAAATTTACCAGGTACCCATTTGTAGTTTGCTATCAGTTCGGCGTGATGGCCGTATGAGGATTTGTCTGCAGCCTTTTTTCCTGACCCTTCGTCAAAAGGCAAGTGAAGAATTAATGTTTTATCTGCAGCTTCTACTGTAGCAAGGTAGATTACGCTTAGCATTAACACAAAAGTGGAATATAAAATAGTTTTTGACATCTTCCAACTCTCCTAATTTGAACCAAAAGCTTCTTTGGTTTTTAGAATAATATGCCAGTATAATAGGCTTAATGTGCGGGCTTTATGTATTATATATCAGCAAATGGTAAATGTCATTTTAATTTAGATGTGAATATCAGTTATGGTTCTAATTTTCGTTTTAATAATTCTGTTTTCTGTAATTAACTATTTTGTGAAAACAATGAAAGGCAAATTCACATAAATTCTGTTTAGTTATTGAAAACTTCTGGGTTATAAAAATGTCGCTCCTGAATGTTATTAGGCAAGAGAGATATTGCAAAATTTGCTGGACTTGAATCGAGTGTGCAAAAAGAAAGGCCAAGAGAACTAGGTGTGATTTTTGTTATTTTGCACAAAGGAACTGCATCCGAAAACAATTGAACTTGCAATAATTTTTGCAGGAATGTATTTTATGTTACTGAAATTTTCTGATTATATATTTTGTTGTCCTTATCAATTTGAATGCAACGATTCGGCAGGTAGGTGATGAAGAAAGAAGATTACCGGTTTTTTCGAGAAAATGGTTATGTCTCACTAGGAAAAATATTGACTGATCAAGAGGTGGTCTATTATGCTAATCTGTTTGACCTCGACCGCGCGGAAAAACAGGATTTTTGGTTTGATTATGGTAATTATCAAACTGTTAATTATGATGTTTTAGCTAGTACTCCTGAATTTGACCAATTGATCCGGCACAACAGAGTTATGGAAGCTCTTCATCAGCTGATGGGTGATGAACTCTGTTTCTCAGAGATTGGGCTTCGGCATATGGATCGTTACACGGATATTCCTAAACATTGGGGTTGGCACCGTGATGGTAAACACCTAATGGAGCATCCTCTGCGGATACGAAATGTTCAACTAATGTTGTATTTAGCTGATGTTGATGAAACCACACACTGTTTTTCAATCTCGCCAGAATCCGTTGATCAAGCAATTCTGGAAGACAAAGATTCCCAACTGCAACGAGGTGGGATTTGCAACCTATATGGTCCTGCAGGAACCGCAATTCTCTGTAGCTATTCGGTTTTGCATTCGGCTACTGTGCGCGTTACGGAAAAAGAACGTAAGACAGTACAAGTTTACTATGGTCACCGTAACCAACCTTATATGGCTAATGATTCGTTGATTCCGAACCAATTCTGGCGTGATCATCCTGATTTAGAAGTTCGAGCTTTTTATGGTGTGATTAATGATAAAACCCGAAAATATTTAGAATTAGCTGGGTCAGAAGACCATCCAACTGAGCAGGTTGCTAAATTCCTATATCAGTTAGATTACCAACATCGCTAAAATAGTAGAACGATGACTGATTTCGGATATTGGATTAAGTGAAGGTGGTAAACTCAATCAAACCTAATTACAAACAGTAAGGAATCTTTAAAAATTTGTTTAACATTGCTAAATTGCTCTATGCTTCATACCATTCACATTAGCCAGTGAAGTAACCATAAATTGAAGATATAAAAAAGAAAATTATAATCCGTATTTCATATTTCCTACATCTTCTCAGGTCCCGTTCGCACGTAGAGTTAGTAACAAAAACACCGCAAGTGGATACGATGAAAACGCGAAGTCTTGCATTTCATTGGATGAGTGTCGATTGTTCTCAATCCTCTTTTAGCTCTTCAAGTGCAACCAAATTTTGATGAACGCGCATGGCAATCTCTTCGGCTGGAGGTGGTTCAATTGTAGCTGGTTTTGTTGAGGGGTGCATTCGCTGGTAGGTATCCCAAGCTGCGTGTACATCAACTAATTTGAGTGTATCTTGAAACACGGCTGAGTTGAACTTGTTGATTCCAGCTTGCCAAGCGTCTATAAACGATTTCCCATAATGAGTGACCTCTATCGGTATCCATAAACGATCATTGTCTTTAATGAACAGCCCTGAACTGATTTTTAAGGTTTCGATGTCTTTTTCGGTCAAACGACTATCAAACATAACAAACACGCTGTTTCCTACGTCGACCAATTTCGTGTGGATACCAACGGCTTCCAACAAGGAAGTTAACAGAACGGTACCGTCGTCGCAATCTCCAACTCCGCTGGTACGGAGAAAATCGCGGGGGTACTTGGCTTCTTTGAAAGGGCCATCAGAATCAATATACCAAAGATCAGCTGCATCAAGAAGGTTTTGAGTATACTTGGTAGTTACATCAACAATGTATTCTTTGGCATAAACTGATTGGAAGGGTGTTTCTGGGTGCGGTTCGTACCTTATCCCATAGGCGTTAAGTGCTTCAAATATCTGCATTGCTCTCAGCAGAGAGTCATTGTCTTGCTGAAGACCATCTAGACGGGTAGAATCAATTTCCACATTTGAAACCGCTTGTGCAAAACTCTGGATTATGGTGTCATCAGGATCAATGAACGCCACCATTGGATCCAATCGTTCGCGGTAAGCAACTTTACCCATCCTTCGCAGGGTGATAGGTTCAACTCGTTTGATCTCACGGATTCGGCCAAGGTACTGATAACTAACTGTGATCTCGATTTCAGTTTCCAGATCATCTTTCAGTTTTTGTACATTCTGGTTGAGGGCAAGTGCTAGTGGTATTCGAACCTTTTCTGCTACTTGTCCTGCAGTATTACCGCGAAGTGTTTTGTTTGCCAAAACCACTGTTGAATTATCCATGTATCTGGGGACAAAAACAGAAACAGAAATTATCATATCTTTATTGTGCTTTGAGGACAAAATCAGTTCTCCACTTAATGGATTTGGTGTTCCATACTGTAAGTAGAATGAGGTTAATACATCTCGCAACTGAATCGAACCTATATCAATCAGGGTTGGATTGTAATCAAAACCAAAGGNCATGGAAAAACGGTGCGTATTTGATAANGTAGGAGAATTGAGATAGGCGTAATCGAATTGNAGTGCCCCATACTTCAAACTGCCNCCAAGTGAGAAACTGGTAGGTTCACGAAAAGTTTCCTNGGAGTTAGGNGAATCCANACTAATCAAACTGCCGATAATACCTCCGCGTAGCGCAAGTAGATTNCCAAACCACTGNTCAACTCCTAAGTGCAGAGAGTCATCCAAATCGCAGGCAATTATAGAGCTNTCTGTNAGCTGNTAAGATGCCCCCAGNCGAAACTGTCGTNAGGCNACAATATCTTCTCTTTTTGTCGTCTCAAACTTGACTTTGGTATTNGTNAGATCTTTACCAAAGANGCCGAAGCTCAAACCTGANATTGGTTCGAAGTATACTCCTAAGTCCANACCCAGNCCAGTAGCGGCNCCCAGTGATTCCCCATCCANTAGAGTATTCATGCTGACATATCTGAAGTTTGTACCCAGCGAAAGTTGGCGTNCCAATCTTANGCCATAAGACAGGTTCATCCGGTTATCCCGCAGATTGAGTTCTTCATCTTCAAATCCCAAACTAGACCAATCAATACCNATCACATGTTGGTCTGTCAACGGCAGAATATAACTNAGATAACTGTGTACTAAACCAATACCATAGAGATCCGTATACNTNCCATTAATAGCTTGTTGGCGAAGTTGTACTAACCCGGCNGGATTNCAGCTAATNGCGTTAGCATCATCTGCAATAGCAACAAATGATTCGCCCATTCCTAGAGGCCTNGCACCTATTGGNATCTGACCTGTNGATTCTTTGTTTATCAACCCCAATAACGATATTGATAAAGCAAAATAAATTGATGNTGAAAAGACCAATTTTGGTTTCATATGGTCAGGANCTCCTTCTAATGAATCCATGATTAATACAGGAAAATTTAATCTAGTAAGTATNGACGTTGTTCTGCAGTTGTTAATGATCTGGCCACACGCNTCTGNGCAATATGCTTTAGTTCCCTAATATTCAATATTGGGTGTAGTCTCACTGTTTTGTCTTCACTGGCAGTTGCAACATAGTCNCCACTGGGACTGAAAGTGATAGTATTTATGCTGTTNGTGTGTCCTGAAAGCGTTAACAAAACTTGCCCCGAATCGATATCCCATACCTTAGCAATTTTGTCTTTACTGGCAGTAGCGATGTGGTTACCATCAGGACTAAATGCCACGCTACTGAGTTTATCTGGGTAGCTGGATACTGTTCGAAGCACTCTGCCCGATCTAGCATCCCAAACTTTAGCTGTTCCATCCTTACTGGCAGTAGCAATGCGGTTACCACTAGGACTATAAGTTATGCTATAAACTTCCATCGTATGATCAGACAGTGTTTGTATCATTTCACCAGAAACCGTATCCCATATTTTCACCTCACTGTCTGCACTAGCAGTAGCGATGTAGTTACCATTAGGGCTATAGGTTATGCCATAAACTTCCATCGTATGGTCAGACAGTGTTTGTATCATTTCACCAGAAACCGTATCCCATATTTTCACCTCACTGTCTGCACCTGCAGTGGCAATGTTATTGCCGTCAGGACTAAAAGCCACGTCGAAGATTGGTTGCTTTTGCCCCAATAGTGTCTTCAGCAGCTGACCGGTTGACGCATCCCAGACTTTAGTATTACCTTTTGCACCAGCTGTCACAATACGGTCACCTTTTCGACTGAAATCAGCACTCAGTACTGGTAGGTTCTGGTCAGCCAAAGTTTGGGCTATTTGCCCTGATTTGACATCCCATAATTTCGCTGTCCCATCCTCGCTAACTGTGATAAAACGGCTCCCATCTGGGCTATATGCCACGTCTTTGACTGCAGATTTGTGACCGCGAAGAGGAAGAAGGGCCTGACTAGGGGCTACATCCCATACTTTGATAGTTCCATCTGCACTGGCAGTCGCGATACGATTGCCAGTTGGATTAAAGGCTATTCCCTGTACCGATTGGCTGTGTCCAAGTAGCGCCAGCAATTTCCGGCCCGATTTGGCATTCCAAATCTTGGATGTACCATCTGCGCTGGCAGTGGCGATTCTAGTGCCATCTGGGCTGAATACAACTTTCGAGACTATATCGGTATGTGCATCAAAAGCGTACTGTTTTTTGCCAGAACCTATGTCCCAGATAATGAGAATTTTATCATTGCCAGCAGTAGCCAAGCTTTTTCCATCCGGACTGTATGTCACACAGTTAACAGCTTGAGTATGACCATTGATGGTTTGTAGTTCCTGCCCCGATTTGGCATCCCAAATCTTAGCTGTTCCATCTGCGCTGGCAGTCGCAATTTGGGTTCCGTCTGGACTGAAATCGGTGTCTGTAATACTGTCTGTATGTCCTGAGAGTAGAAGCATCTCGTTTGACGCCACATCCCAGACCTTAGATATACCATCTTGACTGGCAGTGACAATCCGTCTTCCATCTGGACTATATGTCACACAGTTAACAGCTTGGGTATGACCATTGATGGTTTGTAGTTCCTGCCCCGATTTGGCATCCCAAATCTTAGCTGTTCCGTCTGCACTGGCAGTCGCAATTTGGGTTCCGTCTGGACTGAAATCAGCGTCTGTAATACTGTCTTTGTGTCCTGAAAGCAGAAGCATCTCGTTTGATGCCACATCCCAGATCTTAGATGTACCATCTTGACTGGCAGTGACAATCCGTCTTCCATCTGGACTATATGTCACAACATTAACGGCTTGAGTATGACCATTGATGGTCCGACGAATCCTTCTGGCGTGGGCTGCTTGGTGAAGTGCATGCTGTGCCTCGCGTTTAGCTTCATCAATTCCAATAGTACCTTCCGATAATATTTCCATGTTTGCACGCTTAACAGCCTCTAACGCCAGCAGAATACTCAACTCCAAATCTGTTTCCAGCTTCTGGATGGCTTGCTCCGCTAGTCGGCGTGAAAGAGCGATATTCGCTTGCTCTTCAGCACGTCGTCGTTGTTGTTCCTCTTCTTCTTTAGCCAAAACAGCTTGTTGTCTCTGTTCTTCGGCAAACTTGCGCTGTTTCTCTTCTTCAGCTTTAGCCAGTTCAGCTTCCTGACGGCGCGTCTCGGCAATATCAGCAGCTTCTTCAGCCAATTGTCGTTGCCGTTCCTCTTCTTCTTTAGCCAGAACAGCTTGTTGTCTCTGTTCCTCGGCAAACTTGCGCTGTTTCTCTTCTTCAGTTTTGGCCAGTTCAGCTTCCTGACGACGCGTCTCGGCTACATTTCTGGCAACAACAGCCTGCTGACGTTGAATCAGGGCAAATGTAGCCAGTGTTACGATAATTAAACCGATTGCAGCAACACCAGTAATGATTTGTTGGAACCGAGTCCTTGATTTTTGGCTGGAAGTAATATAGTTTTCTTGTAATAACGTTGGTTGCGGTTCCAACTTGGTTGCTAAAGTTTGTAACAGCCACTCTTTAGCAGCACGCAGATCACTGCCACGTAGTAAATAGCCAGAATCACGATTGTTTGTATCCCATTCAGATGCTCTTTGAAGTAACCGTGTGTGTGTGCGGGTATGCTCCAAATCTGTGCGAATCGCTTCAATCAAGTTCTGAAAGCTGCTATCAAAATCGTCTTCTTCCCGAAAGAAAATCCAGTTTGAGGCTGCCAATTTTTGGTGTAAATCTTCTGGCTCAACTTGACGCCAGACCACTGGGATCAGTCGTTTCTTTGTCTCTATAGCATGATAAATTTCCTTGCCACATTCCGGTGATTCAACCGAGTCCGGACTAATTACGAAAAGAAACGCGCCTGCACCTTCAATTCCAGTGTAAATTTCGTCTTCCCAATCTGATGTTGGTGGGATATCTTTCCAATCAACCCAGGTTGAGAAACCTTCTTCCTCAAGGGCTGAATGCAAACGCTCAACGAACTCTACGTTTCGGCGAGAATAGGAAATCAAAACATCGGCCATAGTATCTCCTAAAACAATCTATATTATTAGTATCATATTACTGTTGGGAGTTTTAGGGTAAGTGGGAATTTTTGTCCCCTCAACATAGACAGTTCTCTCGTTTTGGAAAACCGAAGTGATCCTCCCCTATTCACCTAAGTGGGAAACCATTATGAATAGCGATAAAGACAGAGAACTAAAGAATATTAAAGTTTCTACAACATCTTTCATTGGATTGGTAATTCTCAATTATTGTACTTCTACAATGCAGAATTAAACCCAACCTACATTTCTTACTTTAAATACAACCCAAGCTACCTATTATAAACGCTAACGACCTTGGTCTCTGTCCTGTCTCCAATAGTAACTGCCACAATATATGCTCCCGTTGGTACAATCTCGTTATCATTATCCCTGCCATTCCAAGCTAAAGCATTTCTTCCTTCAGATAAAATTCGGTCATAGGCTAGCAGTCGAACTAAATGTCCTGCTACATTGTAGACTTTGATCGTAGCTGAAGCCGGTTTATCCAGTTGAAAGGAAATAGCCGTTTCGGTATTAAAAGTGTTGCCCCGTGGAGAAAACGCTCGTGGCTGACAGGTTAAACTTTCCTTTAACAGTTGGGCTGAACTGTCTGCTTCAACTGGTGTTACTTCCATCACTGCATATTGACCTAGCTGCTCAATGACTGTACTGATAGTTTGTTGCCCTATATCCACTGTTCCTCCAATCAACTGCCATTGTTGGTTATTGGCTTGGCGGAAGATGGCTGGCTGTTTACCAGAAGTTAGGCTTACCCCATTATAGGAAATGGTCAAAGTTGCTGGTTTAATGGCTGACAGCTGAGGCGGATCGGCCTCAATCTGGCAGACCAGATCCAATGCCTGCCAACTAGTTGCTGTTGACCAGATAATGGCGGAGGCAGGGATTCGGTTGACAGTTACGATAGAATCTTTTTGTAGACTGTTAGGTGGCAGATAGAGAGAAATCCCAGCGTCAGCTGAACTAACAACACCACCTTTGGCCTTCTCAGTCAAAGATGTAACCGAAACCCTGACTTGTATCTGGCTCTGCAGTTTTACCTGATCGATTGCCGTTAGACGCAGACTGTAAAACCCAGTTCGTTTGCCTGGTAGCCATGTATAGAGTTCTCCTTGTTCAACCTGTGTTTGAAAATCCCGCACGGATGCTGGCACCCAAACAGCAGGGGAGGCTCCTTCCCCAAATTCAACTCGATAGGATTTGAAATTAGCATCAGTGGCGGTACCGGATAGGACTACCACCTGACCCACCTGGTCATTGTTTCGAGGGCTGAAAATTTCAACCTGGGGAGGTGTGTTATCCACTATTACGGTACGCGTAAGTTCGGTTGGTGGTTGACCACTGCCATCAGTGGCAACTAATTTAAGCTGGTATTCTCCATCTGCCAGTTGAGCTGTATTCCATTCAGCCAGTTGGTTGCTGACTGTGGCACCTCGAAGAGTGGCCACAGAACGCCAATTGCCTGACTGACGAAATAACACTTGAACTTGCTCTAGATTGGCATCACTGACAATACCCATAATTCCAACGGTCTGGCTGATAACCTGATTCTGAGCTGGAGACTGCAGCGTGACTTTAGGTGGGGTGTTATCGATGGTAATGGTGCGACGCACAATCGTAATCTGTCCTATCTTATCTGTGACTTTTAAACGGAGGGAGTAAATGCCGTCAGCCACTGTGGTGGCAGCAAACTGTCTCAGGACATTGTTGTTAACCGGGGTAACGCTTACCCCTTCTATGGGTTGCCAATCACCCTCCTCTGGATTAGCACCATCGGCTTGCTGCAGCAGATAAGAGTCAAAGTAGCTGTCAGTGGCAGTACCAACGATCTTTAGATTACCACTCACGATGGCGTTCGCTTCAGGGGCGGTGATCTGGGCTTGCGGTGGTGTGTTGTCGACCATAACCTGCCGCTTGACCACCACAAGACCATTGGTGAAATCCTCCACCACTAACTTTAGAGTGTATTGACCTTCCAAACCGGTGGTATCCCAGTTATAGAGGCCTTCTGACTGACGAATGGTTGTACTTTGGGTCAGAACTTTCCAATTTTCTGGATTGTTGCCGATACCCAGTTCCACTCGATAGCCTTTGAAGTTTTTATCACTGGCAGTGCCGATGATGGCTACCTGATTGTTGACGTATTGGTTCTGACTTGGGGCTATCAACTCCGCTCCCGCCTGTAGGTTATCCAGTATAACTTTAAAGCGTGACTCACTGCTCAAACCAGCTTGATCGGCCACTGTCAGACGCAAAGTATACTCACCTCCAGCTAGACGTGTAGTATCCCATTCCTGCAGCACTGCATCCTGTACCGGAGCCTGTGACACCCCTGCTATGGCTTGCCAAGCAACAGGAGTGACACCTAAACCATATTCCAGCTGGTGGTTTTTCAAGTTTTTGTCACTGGCCGTACCTCGGATGGCAATTGTCCCGCTGGCAATCCAACGCTCGTTGACCATCTGTTCCGGTCTTTGGATAATGGCTGTGGGTGGAGTATTATCAACCTGTACCGACAGCAAAACCTGCGATTGGTATCCGTTGCTGTCCGCTCCACTAAGTCGAAAACGATAACCTCCATCCGAAACGGCCGTTGTATCCCAGGCACCCAGTTCGCCAGAATTAACGCCTGTGCCTTGGGAGGCAATAGGTGTCCAAGCAGCTGGCTTTTGATCACTTGCAACATCAATGCTATAGCTGGTTAAGGTGGGGTCACTAACCGTTCCTTGAATCCTGACCAAGCCGGAGAGTACAGACTCAGCAGTTGGAGAAGTTATTTGAACCCTGGGTTTGGCGTTCAGGTTATTCAGATCTACCTCCACCTCGGCCGTTTGCTGATTACCAGCTTGGTCTAGAACCAGTAAACGGATCAGGGTGGGACCAAAGACGGCTGCACTGTTCCATGTTTCATTGATTTGCGTTGGATTGGTAGATAGTGATTCCAGCGAAGTTGGAATGGATTCCCATTTGCTCTTTGCCGTCAACGGCAGTTCCTGAGTATATTTCAATCGATATTGTTGTAGATGCAGGTCGCTGGCCTGGGCGGTAATTTTCAGGTTGCCGCTCAGTTTTTGTCCGGCGGCAGGCGCCTTCAAAGAAACAACTGGTGGTGTGTTATCTAGGGTAATATCCACCCGATGTTCTTTACGGTGTTCCAGTTGATCGGTGGCTACTACTCGTATCTGATAGGCTCCATCAGGTAGGGATGAGGTTTCCCAGTTGGCCAGAATGGCAGAGGTCTGAGGCTGATCGCCGCTGGCTATCGGTTGAAAGCGGTTGCTGGACAGTGAACGGTACTCCAGTTGAAACTGTGACAAATCATCATCCAGAATGGATCCTCGAATGGCTAAATTCCCACCCACCATCTGATTAGGCGTTGGCTTGGTGATCAGCACACTGGGCCGAACTGTATCAACGGTAAAATCGAAGGTGGAAACCTGACTCAGATTCCCATCATAATCAAGAGCTCTTACCGAAAAAGTGTGTTTACCATCTTCTAAAACAGGAGTAGTTATCTGCTGAGTCAGCTCGGTTTGTTGGATCACGCTATCAGGCTTGAGTGTTTGGTCATAACCAGCGAATAAATTATACACCCATTGCTGGTCGTCAATTTTATATTGATATCTAATGTGCTCGGTCATGGTTTCTATGTCATCGGCGGTCCATTGAAAGTTCACCACTGGACGACCTGTCAAATAGTTGTCTCCGATCGGCTTATTGTCAACTGCCAGAATCTTGATGTTTGGTGGGTTGGTATCTGGTGCGTATTGAGCCAATCCGCCTAAACCGCCAAACCAAAGAGTTCCATCTGGAGTTTGGTATATCGTTGAAACACCACTGCTAGGTACCCCAAGCAATTGATTGTATGGCAACAAATCATAGTGAAACCATAATTCATCGCTACCGTTACCAATTTTACGCCAGATGGTACTCATCATCTGGCCAATCCATAAAACACCGTCTGCATCTTCAAAAATAGCAGCAACGGGGCCCTTGATATGTGCTTCCTTTTTCCACTCCGCATCACCTGCATTTTTTCGCCAGAGTCCATGTTCCGCTCCCACCCAAAGGGTACGATCTTTCGTTTCATAGATAGTCATCACCCAACCAGTACCCTTAAGAACTAATTGCCAACCGTTTCCATCTTGGCACCAGATGCCACCTTCAGTTCCCTCTTCGTCTTCAGTTCCCTCTCCATATTCGGCTCCTACCCAAAGGGTGCCGTCTTTACTTTCATAGATAGTAGACGCCTCACCAGGCAACTCGGGAACTATTTGCCAACTGTTCCCCTCTTGGCGCCAAAGGCCATCACCAGTTCCCAACCATAGGGTATTATCTGTACTTTCATAGATAAACTCCGGCCAACCGATTATCTCATGAACTAATTGCCAACCGTTTCCATCCTGGCGCCAGAGTCTTGAAGTGTCTGTGTCTGTTTTCGCATCCCAATCGCTAGTTGCCACCCAAAGGATACCGTCTTCGGTTTCATAGATCTCAGACAACTCACCAGGCAACTCATCACCAGAAAACTTGGGGACTATGTGCCAACCATTTCCATCGTGGCGCCAGAGTTCAGCATCTTCAGTTCCCATCCAAAGGGTACCGTTTTTAGTTTCATAGATACCTTTACTTCCTTCACCAAATCCTTCGATTGGTATCCACTTGTCCCCCTCTTGGTACCAGAGTTCATCTTCAGTTTCCACCCAAAACGTACCATCCTGGCTTTGAAAAAAAGTATTACCTGGAAAAATTGGACCCATTTCCTCTTGAGCTGGTTGCCATCCCAAATTGACCTGCCGCCAGAGACCATTCATGGTACCCACCCATAAAGTGCCATTTTGGCTTTGTTCTATGGCACTAACTAGAGCGGATGGGCCGAACTCCGCCTGATCCGGTAGCCAGCCGTCCTCCTCTTGGCGCCAGAGTCCATTTACAGTTCCCAACCACATCGTATCGTCTGTACCTTCATAGATAGTAAGTACCCAACCGACGTCCTCGGAAACTAATTGCCAACCGTTTCCCCCAAGACTCCAGAGTCCATTTTCAGTTGCCAACCATAGGCTATTATCTTTAGTTTCATAGACAGTGCGCACCCAACCGAAGTCTTCATTTCCAGTTCCCACCCAAAGGTTACCTTCTGCATCTTCAAGGGTATCCATGGCTTCATGAACAGGTCCTGTTAGATTGTTTCCTTCTTGAGCCGATGGGGGCAACCGGTAAGCAGCGAACTCTCCAACCACCGCTACAAGGGTACCGTCTTTAGTTTCATAGATACCCGTAAAGTGCCAATTGTCTTCCCCTTCCTCTTGAACGATGATTTGCCAACCGTTCTCATCTCGGCGTATGAGTCCACGTTGAGTTCCTACCCAAAGCCCCTCTTCAGTTTCATAGATAGCAGATACCCAACCGTAGTCGAAGTCTTCGAGTAGTTGCCACCTGTCCCCCTCTTGGTACCAGAGTCCATCTTCAGCACCTACCCAAAGAGTGCCGTCTTTCGTTTCATAGATAGTAGATACTTCACCAAACCCTTCGATTGGTTGTAAATCTCCTTCATCTTGACGCCAGAGGCCATCTTGAGTTGCTATCCAAAGAATGCCGGAGTTATCCAGATACATAGATTCGACACTTAGATCTTCCGCAACAAGGCTCCAGCCGTATTGATTTTGAGCGTGACCTAATCCTTCGGTCATCAATATTAACAAAAATAAAAAAATTACCGTCTTCACTTTTGGCCTTGGTGAGATTCTAAACATAGATGCCTTCAATTGGAATAGCCTTAATTTTTCCGGCCAACCTGAAAATAGTTAATATTACAAATTTATCGATCTGTGATAAAGAATAGCAGAGATTTATGCTAAGATTAAAGACAAATAAAGCAACCAATAAAATAAAAAACCACTTAATTCTGTTCAAATTCAAAAGTTTTTGTATAACCCAAGCTACCTATTATAAACGCTAACGACCTTGGTCTCTGTCCTATCTCCAATAGTAACTGCCACAATATATGCTCCCGTTGGTACAATTTCATTATCATTAAGGGAAGCCTATCCAATGATCCGAAGACATTTATTATGTTGCATATCCACAACATAATTCGTTAGTTTGGGTTTCTCCGTGTATCCAAGTGTCCTTTCAAGATCAAATTAGAATCAAGTTCTTCATGAGCTCTTCCTGAACTAAATCTTGAGTTTCTGTTAATTAACCAATTTTCTAATATAAGGCATAGTGTTAGTCGATAAAGTCGTACATCGGTTTTCCAGTGATAACGGAAATTAGACTCCATAGACTTCCCATAGTAAATTCGCCTAAAATTAGACCGAGAAAGAGAGGCTGAATTCGTCGGTGTACCTTTAGGCCTCCTTGCTGAATCAATACGCCCTTGATTATCCAACCGATTAAAAACGATAGCCAAAAAATATTCATGGTGTAACTGCCCGAAATGGCATAACCAATAGGTGAAAGTGGCCACCAGATAATTTTCCAGCGAATGATTGCTAGTAAGATGGTATTGATCATTCCCAAAAGGACGAACATGGTCGAAACTGAGTCGAAATCAGTAGGAGTGTTGATCCATCTGGACAGACGGTTAAAAACCCCCCAGCCAAAACTACCATTGGACCCGAATTGGTAAACTCCGTGCAAATAGGCCCAAAAACCAGCCAATGATGCAACTGGAATGGTAATCAAGATGGCTATTAAAAATTTGCTTGCGCTAATTTCTGCTCGTTCAGCGATTTTAAACCCTTCCAGTTGATGCGGCATTGGGTTTGAGGTGTGGGCTCGATTAAAGAAAAAAAAGAAGGAAAACATCGTCAGATCACTGGTCGTAAATCGTCGAGTACCTAGGGTTTTGACCATTACTGCATCGGGACCGGTAAAATGCAAATCATGGAATAGAATACCCGATTCCGCCCGGATTCTGGTAAATCCGATTGAGAGTAGGAAAAACAGAACAAAAAAGCAAATGGCTACCCACAGTGACATCTGTGCGTAGAGGCAAAACCCTAATAGTAGAATCGTTGATATACAAATTAGCCCTAACGCCCATCGATAAAAAATTGGTTCCGTATTATTTTCAGTGGTTGGATTGTTGAATAGACCTTGTTGGATTGCATGCCAAAGATTTTTTTTTGTCAACCATAAGGCAATTAGGCCTAGACTTATATAAGCACCAAAGGATTGTTCGTCGGCGTAAGGAAATTGGGGAATACCAGAAATTCCTAAAGCACTACCAGCGATTTTTTGCAATTTCCACCAAATGTAAAATCCCCAACAGGAGAATGAGAGATCCAGCGGCATTAGAAAGGCGATCCCAATGGCAAAAGGGTAGATTGAAACAGGAGTCCACCCAATAGCCGAATAAGGCTTCTGGGAAAACAAGTGGTTAATATCATATTGTTGGCCACTGATCACCCGTGGGATTGATGGAATTAAAAGATGAAAACCATTTAACAGATTGATACCAAAAGCAATTGTAAAGGATATCCACATCAATCTATTTCGGAATAAAGATCGACTGACATTCGTCATCTCCAAAGGTAACTGAATCAATGGGTAGCTCAGTTTCTCTTGTTCTGTCCACTGTTTTCGTAACAATGCATTGATACCAGCCATCAGCAGCAATAAGGTGGACAAGAAAACTGACCATACTAATACTGGTTTCAGCCATCCTTGTATATGTTCTTGGGTATAAAGAGTTGAATTTCCACTGTAAAAATCATCGAAAACTTTGGGATTAGTAATGGCAAGACCATTGGGAATATATTGGTTAAATAAAACTGACCACTCGTTTTCTGGGGTGGCAAAGCGAAAGGCATGAGGCAGAGTAGGAACCAAAATTTGCAGGATAAAATGACCCGCAATGACAGAGGCGATATTCAACATCACATAAATGGTTAGCAATTCACTGCGTTGCAATGCAAATTGAGGCCAATATCGGCGGAGAACCAAGTTACCAGAAATCAATATTAAAAGAGTGAAAACGACATTATATATTAGGTTAATCGTTGCGCTTTCTCCTCCGCCGAACATCAGTGACATCATAATCCAATAGCAGTTGAGGATCACCAGTACTAATCCCAAACAAACAGTTTTCAAACTATTGAATGAACGGTTTTGGAGATTGACTAGGTAGGTTGGTTCTGAATGGATGGAGAGATTAATCTTCATAGAGAACTTGTGTTCACTTAATCGTTGGAACGATGGTAGTTAACATCGTCCCTGAAAAGATTTAGTGGTCAATCTAATTAAAAAGTATGTATGCCCCTGCAGTTATATTGAAGGAAGGGCTCAATACTATTCGCTGATTGGCCGGATCGTATTGAGCCCAAGTGTGGCCAGAAATTGGTCCTAACAGATCGGGAAGATACATGATTTTGGCCACCATCAGAGGCACCTCAACAATCAGCCCTTCTGGTTTGAACTGCTGTCTTTGACTAGAAGAAGTTAGATTATACTGATGTGGGCTACATGAATCATATTGGCTAGTAGTGTATTTAGTTTAATTCATCCGTTGATGCTCCCTATTGGACCTTTGGTCCGT
This sequence comes from Candidatus Poribacteria bacterium, assembly GCA_002709695.1. GTDB lineage: Bacteria > Poribacteria > WGA-4E > WGA-4E > UBA9662 > UBA9662. The sequence goes on along the minus strand of PAQF01000021.1, from coordinate 8,067 downwards.
ACCAGTTGATCTTTCGTGTTAGGTACATGATCGATGCAATGACGACAAACAGTCCGATTGAGCCAATGAGCAGAGCGTAGTCTTGGCTCCTCAGTACGATGTAGAGATAACTATAAAGAATTGCCATAATGACTCCGATAATAGATGCTTTCTTGGGACTTCTAAGGACGACCACAGAGTATGCGACGAGCAGAAGTACTATGGCGAGGCTCGCTACTATGTATGCTGTTACGAATCCGAGATGCTCAGCTAAGGACAGTTCAAGAAGGTAGAAAACGCTAATACCAGCACCTAGAAGAAGATATTGTAGCGAATGAATACGAATCCCATTGAGTATCTCGAACAACCAGAGAGTGATGAACGTTAGCACTACAAAGAGCGCTGCATATTTTATACTTCGATGTCCCATACGATAATGGTCGATCGGCGCGAGAAAATTAACGCCGAATTGGGAGGCTTCCACAGCCCCTTTAAAATCTACCCCAGTCTTCCATTGTTGAGGATAGTTTCTGCCAAGAAATGGGATGTTCCATATTGCTTCGAAGCCATCTGAATTGACCAAGTGTTTCGAGGGAAGCCAGTTGCCCTTGAAACTTGGGTTGGGCCAATTGGAGGTCAATGTAACTTCGGTCTCTCGACCGAATGGCATAAAGAACACTCCTTGGCTTCCGTTCACAGCTAAGGGAAACGAAAAGTCGAAGGCCTCTCCCTTGAGTACATTCCTGAGAGGCACGTGAATTCCTGGTTTGGTCCTGCTGGATTCGCCTGAACCTGGGAAGAAACCAAGTTCGTTGTTGTTCCACTTAAGGCCTGTTTGCTCAGTAATACCCTTGGAATCAGAAACACCAAACGACAAGTGGGCTTGGTCCCACAAGATATCATTGGCATTGGTACCCCAAGCCGAGAAATCTGGTTTGGAAAACCGGCCACTCACCACAAGTGACAAGGAGTACAAGGGTACTTGAAAGATTCCCCTGTATCGAACTTCGCTGCTGGCTGTCCCCGTTATGTTCAGTTTCTCAGGCAAAAACGTAGCGTATTGCGTCTCCGTATGTGTAAAGCCTTTCTGGTTTTTGGAAGCTCGTTTATCCACCCGATGGTGCAAATAAGGAACAGTGATCCATGGACCTAAAATCGATTGGGTTTCCCCCCAACTGGATGTGACATCCCTTACTGCCTCGTTCCGAGTTGCTTCCCGTTCCAAGATGACCCCACGAATCATCACAATGGGTATTTGGAGCAAGAGAATCAAAAACCCGATCAGGAGAACCCGAAGGAGTTGCGAATTTCGTATCGATTCTATAAAGCTTTGCAACCAGTTATTTTCCATTATAAAGTTCCTCTCTTAATTGCATAGCGTAGAGCAGCGACATTCCCTACAAAACCAAAATTTGGTCAGTAATTCTTAGGCTTCAGGGTATAGGTGTAGTTGCTTTTGTTATAGTTAATAGTAAGTACAATTGTGGTGTTAGATTTCCTAATTGTTGCCCGGCATCAATCTTGATGGCCTTTCTTTTTGGCTTTATCTGTTTTTAGCTAAAACTAAATACTTTTGTGATTGCTTCTAATGACCGGCTTAAATCGTCACCTAATTTTCTATCACTATAATCTCTTCCTCTTTTTGGTCCACCTATTTCAAGGTAACCTATGGGATTATTTATTGGCCAACGGCTAGCGTTTCGCAAAATTTGATCTTTGAGATTTTTTAGATGAATGATTCCAGATTGTTGCTCCTGCAGAGAAAAACCAAAGGTATTTTGATATATTGAGTCGGTGTTTTTGATATGAAATTCGCACATATACGGTATTTGGTGTTCAAATAGTTCATCGTGTCTATGAATCACTCTGCCGTCTTTATTTGCGTAACCATGTGAAATATCACCACAAAGATAAACTGGCACTCTCTCATTAGGAGTATCCTGATAAAACTTATTTAATATGTTCATCATATAATCTATTTCCCGAGGCAAAGTTGGGGGTTCTGCCAAGCAGGACATTGGCTCAACTGTCAATCCTTTAATACCTCTAGAAGAAGCAAATTCCATTAGTTCCTTCATATTCTGAAGATAACATTCAATCCCTGCATCTTTAGTTTGCATCGAGTCTCTATATATTGCACCTGGGTTGGAACCCACAAAATCGGCCCCGAGCAGGGCCGCAATCTCAATGTATCTTTGATAGCATTTCTTAGCAACCTTTTCCAGACGAGGATCTAGAGAAAAAAAACCTCCCAGTTCTCGATGTGCGGTAAAACAACTCCGAATTTCAATTCCTCTTCTCTCAGCGAGGTTACGCAGATCAGTAAAGAAAGAATCTTCCAACATATAGAGTTCAAAAAAACTTCCTAGTTGCAAATAGCGAACTTTTTGCTCTTTCATCAGGTCAAAAAGCCATTCGTATGTATAGCGATATTGTATAGGGTCGCTTTTGACACCAATCCCAATTTCCATTATGATTGCCTTTCCATTATTATAAAAATTTCATTTACGACAATCAGAATAACAGAAAATTCAGAATAATTTAATCCTGAATGCTTCCCTTAGGTGCGCGGCGATGCAAGCTACATTCGTCTGCATCGTAAGGTATAGTGTTATGTTCCGCTACTTTTAAATCTGTTTTTGTGCTGAAAATCGCCTGCTACTTTAGGTCTAGTAGAGGTACAATTTTTTTGCTATAATTCTTAATCTTTCTATCCTTCTAATAATTTTGGCAATTATGACTGGATAGAGATATGACGCTTAGAATCGTTCGACAAGGATCCTAAGACAAAACATTATGGCCACCAGTAGTCAGAAAAGAAATGCAAAACTTGCTCTAATTCGATTCTCCATCAAAGTATTTACGTTGCGCTTACTACGAACTTGATGTGTGTTTTACGAGATTCCATTGGCCATGTTAACAGTTGGGATTTTTACGTGAGATAACACATGAATTATTCAACCTAAGGTAGGAGATTCAATATGCCCCTTGATTATACAGAAATTGAGTTGACTCCAGAGGATTTTGCTTCATATCGTAAAAAAGGTTATTGGATCAGTCCTGTGCTCTTTAATGATGAAGAGGTATGTTCAATGCGTCTCGAACTTGAACGCATCTGCGCCGGTGAGCGTGACTATGATGGCTTCTTCTGGTTAAGCCAACCTAACTTTGGTACTGATGATCCTGCTGTGCGACAGGTTAATAATGGCTGGTGGATTAACAAAGTCATGCGACTAACAGTAAAAAGTCCTGTCATCGGCTATATTGGAGCGCAACTTATGAAGACCAAAGAAGTACGAATTTGGCACGATCAGATGCTCTGGAAGCCGGGGCTTGGTGTTACCGGAGAATCAGACTTAAGTAACAATATTGGCTGGCATCAGGACTATGCCCACTGGCAGTGTGCAAATACAACCAACTTCTGCACTGCTTGGGTGGCTCTACAAGACACCAATGAATTTAATGGGTGTATGCAGTTAGTTACAGGATCCCACCATTGGGGACTTCGTCATGATGCCAACACCTTTGGTGAAAAAGATTTAGTTGTTCTCGAGGCCAAATACTGTCCTGAGAACAACGAATGGAACGCAGACCCTTGTGTGCTCAAAGCTGGCCAGGCTAGTTTCCATCATGCTTTGACTTACCATGGTTCTGGCCCGAACCTTTCGACTCAACCGCGGTTGTCTATCGCCGTTCACATGATGCCAAAAGACTGTGGGTTCACCCAAAGAGGACAATATCACCCTAACGCGGACTTATTGGGGCCTTATGTCAAGGAGGGAGATCTTTTTGAGGGTCCATATTTTCCCTGTATTTGGCCAGCAATTGTTTAATAATTTATGACGTTTAGCTGAATGCTTTGAATGTTACGTCTCCATGTGCTAATTCTATGTTCTAGAAATACCAGACTGTTTCTAGAACATAGACGAAAACAGAAACATTAGGGTGAAATTGCTAATATAATTTCTCTGGGATACCAATCCCAATGAAAGTCGAAATTCAACATTCAATAATCCAAAAATCAAAAAACTGTTAAATTCAGAAATGTTCAGATTATGATTCACGACGCAATTGTGGTAGGCGGTGGCATTAATGGTCTCTGTACACTTTATCATCTTCTTAGGCTCGGCTGTCGGGCGGTTACGCTAATTGAACAATTCGAGTTGGAACATCAACAAGGCAGTTCACATGGAACCAGCCGAATTACTCGTAGCAGCTATAGTTCACCGACTTACGTTCGGTTGATGCAGCAGGTGCATAATGAAGAATGGCCACGGCTGGAGATGGACTCGAAGATGAAATTGTTACATCCAACCCCCGGTTGCTTCTGGGGACCTGAAGACGGACCAGTACGCCAGTACGTAAAAGCAGTGGCTGAAATAGGGGAGCCTGTGATACACCTATCTCCCCGTGAGGCCCGAACCCGATTCCCGATGATCTGCTTCTCGGATCACGATACCATTTTGGATGACTCGACTTGTAGTTTAGTGGCAGCTGACAGCACTATCAAGTCTTTAATACGTATATGTACAGAAAAAAGAGCAAAGTTGCTAGAAAAGGAAAAGGTCATTGATATCGATTTCGATAGCGATCCAATCCAAGTAAGGACCTCAGTGCGTACACTACAAACACAAAAGTTAGCAATTACTGCTGGTTCTTGGATTGGTCGGTTAATACCTATGGTGAGTAGACGACTTACTGTTACGCTACAAACGGTCGGTTATTTTGAATTGGTTGGAGAACACACTGAGTTTCAAGTTGGGGAATTTCCTGTCTGGATCTACCTTGGCCAAGGGCAAAATAACATCTTTTATGGATTACCTGAGTTTGGGCGGCCGGGTCTCAAGCTGGCTCGACACATCACTTCCGCCTCTGGTGATGCTCCCGAACCGATTTTGGGGGTCCCCACAGCAGAGAGCATAAAGGATTTACGCAATTTTCTGGCTCAGCATTTTCAATCGCCCATCAAGCGTTTTCATTCGGCGGAACACTGCCTTTATACCAACACCCAAACAGAAGATTATATTCTGGATTTCCATCCGTCATCAGAAAATGTTGTTATTGGGGCAGGATTCTCTGGACACGGGTTCAAGCTAGGACCGTTAACTGGACGGATTTTAGCCGAGATGCTGATACAAGGAAAAACCACAGTGCCTGCCTTCGAGTCGGATCGACCTAGGTTTAGAATAACTGCACCCCAAGCTGGTGATGGTAGTTGAGAGTTTCTATTTTTCTATACTATTAGAAAGTCGGGTATAACACCGACGAGTTTTTCTGAGGAGCTAGGTATAGTATTTTTAGGCTGATTGTTATGAAGTTTTAGAGCATTGGAACAAGAAGTAAAAATGAGATAGTTGAAAAGTCAAAGATAAATTGGTCATCGTCAGTTTTCCGAACTGAGATTTAAGCAAGTGCTTGGTTGTTCTCATAGGAACTTAGTAGCTTTATGTATAAGTATTTCATCTTTAGTTTATTGTTTGCCCTAGTCCTACTTGCTGGTTGTGGAGAGAATCCAAATAAGCCTTTAGATAAGGACCAAAACAAAGTAAAATCCACCGGCAATGAGCATTTGAAAGAAATAATATGGCAAACCGATGGTGCAAAAATGGCGTTGATTTCAGAGGGCAGCTTTCAGATGGGAGATGTATTAAAAGACCCTGAAGACTTTATGACCCCTTCACTGCCAACTCATAGAGTTAGCCTTAATGCATTTTATATAGATGTTTGTGAAGTTACTTTGGGCCAATACAAGAAATTCTTGAAATCAACCGAACATACACCTTTGCCTGATTGGGTAGACAAAATCACACCTGATGATAATTATCCAGTAATCGGGGTCAATTGGTTTGATGCTAAAGCTTATGCAGAATGGGCAGGTAAGCGTTTACCAACCGAAGCAGAGTGGGAATATGCTTCTAGGGGAGGGTTAATCGATAAACGATTTTCCCATGGAAATGAACTGACACACACAAATGCAAACTTTATAGGGAAAGGTGGTGCAGATATCTGGGATCACCCCTCGCCAGTGGCAAGTTTCAAACCCAATAACTATGGATTATTTGATGTAATGGGGAATGTTTGGGAATGGTGTGAAGATTTATACGATGAAAATTATTATGCAGTCTCAGAGCCTGAAAACCCTAAGGGACCAGAATCCACTCCAAGGGAAAGACGAGTGATTAGAGGCGGTAGCTGGATGAGTTTCAAGCATTTCCTGAGAGTAGCATTAAGAAATTATCAAAACCCTGAAATGAAAAATGACCATACCGGTTTCAGATGTGTAGTAGACTTAAATTAATTCACGTCTACTAGAATTACCCAACGACAGATAATCACTATAACCCGTTTTTAGCAAGCCAAATTGGCTAACATTTCCTTACTGTAGACTGCCCATCCGTGCTCTACAAAATAAGATCTTACCTTCTCCTCTGATGACTTGAGATTTTTCTGACCGTCCGCTATAGTAAGCCAATGCAGTCGTCAGAGCTAAACTTAAAATCAGGCGTGACTTGGAAAGCTGTTCTGACCACCACCTGTCTGATGCCTTTTAGTTTTTATTGGATAATTGCTGGAGAGATTGGTCTTGTTGGTTATGCTCTTAACACCTATGCTGTTCCTTTCTACAATGTTGTGTTTACCCTTTTCTTGTTGATGGGGTTGAATTTTCTCTGCAAAAAGATCTCCGGTCGTTTCTGCTTTTCAGGTCAGGAACTGTTGACTATCTATATTCTGCTGAGTGTGGCCTGTACATTGCCCTCAATCACACTGATGACAATTTTGGTAACCACAGTTGGACACGCCTTTTGGTTTGACAGCCCGGAAAATGAGTGGCGGGTTCTCTTTTGGGATGCTTTACCCTCTTGGTTAACAGTACAGGACAAATCTATTTTGTCTGGCTATTATTTGGGAGAATCGACCTTTTACACTTCCTCACATTTTTTTGCTTGGTTGCGACCGGCTCTTTTTTGGTCTGGATTTATGGTGTTACTGATGGGAATGATGCTGTGCCTTAATATCATCTTGCATCGACAATGAGTTGAAAATGAACGGCTAGCTTATCCGATTGCTCAACTTCCATTGCAACTGCTTGGGCAAACTGAAACCTTGCTCTCACGTCCCATTGTCTGGATTGGTTTCGCCATTTCGGCTGTTATTTGTTTGCTCAATGGTTTGAGCTTTCTGTTACCAAGTCTACCTGAGATTCCGGTTAAACGGTTTGTTGTTGTTGGGTTTGGCTGGTTTGGTGGTTCGCAGGGATTCGGTCATATCGTCCTCGAAAAACCATGGAACGCTATTGGGCGTATCAGTGTCTCATTTTATCCTTTTGTAATCGGGCTCGGATTTTTGATGCCCATCGATTTATTATTCTCCGGTTGGTTTTTTTTCCTGTTTTACAAAGCTCAACTGGTTATCTCTAATGCACTTGGATTATCTAAAATGCCTGGCTTCCCTTATGTTGATCGCCAGTGTTTTGGAGCGGCTGTAGGCCTTTTCTTATCCTTGGTTTTGTTGGGTTGGCAACATTTTCGGTCAGTTATCCATCAGGTGCTAGTTCAGAACTTGTCAGACGAATCGAAACTGTACCGGACAGCTATATTAGGTTTAATTATCGGTTTTGCCTTACTCAGTCTGTTTTCCATTCGGATTGGTATGTCTATGTGGTTGGTACCAATTTTTTTCGGTATCTACTTTATAGTGGCAATTGCACTAACGAGAATGCGAGCTGAATTAGGCTTCCCAGCTCATGCTATGGAGCATATTCAGATCGACCAAATGTTGATTGAATCGTTTGGGAGCAGGGGGTTGGGCAAATCAAACTTGGTGGCCTTAACACTGTATCGTTGGTTTATCCGCAGTTTTACCAGCCATCCGATGCCTCATCAGTTGGAGGGACTCAAAATGGTAACCTCTAATACTCGTCGGCGTCTATACCCTGCACTGGTCGGAATTTCAGCCGTGGCGTCGGTGACAGTGTTTTGGGTTATGCTTCACCTCTATTATCAACATGGTGCAATTAACTTCGGTGGAAGCAGTTATGGGATGAAGTTCGGGGCTAGAGTGTTCAATGGACTTCAAAGATGGTTGTCT
>PAQF01000020.1 GCA_002709695.1 Candidatus Poribacteria bacterium | reverse complement strand
CGAATGCCAGTAACTGGATTGATTTCAGTGGAACGGCGAATCATATTGACCAATCAACTACCAGTGAGACATTAAATGCAGCAACAATGATTGTGGTAACGAAGGCAGGAGCTCTTACTCCTACTGATAGTAATGCAGGAGGTATTCAACTATCTGACTCTAGTGTTTATGATGAAGTTTTGGTTTTTGATAGAGTATTGACGGACTCGGAAAAGACACAAATTAATACTTACCTTATTGGTAAATGGGGAGTAAGTGGTAGTAGCGGTAGTGGTAACGAGATTTTTTCCTATACTGGAAGTGTACAAACATTCACATCACCTAGTGGGGTTACCTCAATTCAGATTGAGGCATGGGGTGCAGAAGGAGGCGGTAGAGTGTTGAGTGGGAATAGTGCTAGTGGTCTTGGAGGTAAAGGGGGGTATTCATCAGGAACACTATCGGTAACTCCTAATCAAGATTTGTATGTATATGTAGGTGGACATGGAAGTTCCTCAACGAATGGGGTTGCTGCTGGAGGATGGAATGGTGGAGGAAGTGGGCATGCATCGTCGTCAGGCGAACCTGGGAATGGAGGAGGTGGAGCTACTGATGTTAGAACAGTCAATGGTTCTTGGAATGATGCAACGTCTCTAGCTTCTAGAGTGATTGTTGCTGCTGGTGGTGGTGGTGGTGGTGAAGATCCCTCTGACCTTTACGGTTATGGAGGTGGTTTGACTGGAAGTGGATATAGTAGCTCTTATGATGCTACCCAAACATCAGCAGGAAATGGGGGAGGATTTGGCTATGGTGGAAGCACTAACTTGGGTGATGGAGGAGGAGGTGGTGGTGGCTACTATGGTGGTGGAACTTATTCAGGATCATCTGTTGGCAACGATACTCAGGGAGGAGGAGGCGGTTCGTCCTATATAGCAGGAGTATCAAATGGAACCACTCAATCTGGAATTCGCTCTGGTCATGGTTCAGTAAAGATTAGCTATGATGCTACTTCACCAGGCACTTATAGTAATACTGTAGATTCAGTTCCTAATAAAGTCTTAAGTAATTTTACAGTTTCTTCCAACAGAACACTATCATTTACCGATGCTGACGGCACCTCTCAGAGGGAAGACTATGTTTCGAATAATCAAGAAACTCTTGGCTTTTCAGATTTTGGCATCCAAGTTACCTTGGACAGCACCTATGCTCCCAGCAGTGGACTGAATGGTACAAATATGGAAATTGCAGCTGGCCGTGATTTGCAGATAGGTGTCGATAACGACATCAATCATCAATTGCAACTAGGCATCAGTAGTGTAACAGCCAGCGGTTTGAGAATTGATGGTAGTCAAGTATTAGATATCGACCAAGCTAGAGCAGCCATCACGTCACTGGATGATGCCACTGACATGGTCAACCAGGAACGAAGCTATCTGGGTTCGATGCAAAACCGGTTATCATTTATCATGTCCAATCTAACTGGCCAAACCCAGAACGTTGAGGTTTCACGGTCCAGCATAGAGGATACTGACTTCGCCGCTGATGCTACTGATCTAGCTAAGAACCAGATACTGGCACAATCAGCGACGGCTATGTTGGCTCAAGCTAGTGCAATATCACAGAATATACTGTCCTTAGTCGCAGCTTAATACAGATTAGTTGGGTAATTTCTAAGGTGCCTTTCTAACATCACTTTGTAAAGTAACATCAAATCTGGTACAGATGCTAAGTATAAGATTGTGCTAATCTAAAGGTGGCATATTGATTAATTAAGGAGAGGGTGTTATGAGAATGCGAGACAAGATTCTATATATGTTATTTTGGGTAGGAAATCTAACTTTAATTTACGTTTTTCTGGCTGTTACAACTTGCTTCTGTATACTGAGTCTGAGTTGCAAAAAGAATAAACCTGAAACACAAAAAGGGAGAATTAATGAGGCTTCTCTTTCGAAAACAAAAATTGGGGCAGACGGAGCCCAGATGGTATTAATTCCAGCCGGGCAGTTTCATATGGGATCGGAAGATGGGGCAGACGATGAAAAGCCGGTTCATCAAGTTACCCTTGATGCTTTTTACATCGATGTAAACGAGGTTACTGTCAAACAATACAAGAAATTTGTTAGTGTAACTGGTCACATTGCCCCCAATTGGAGTGAGGTTTCACAATCAGCTCGAACCAATGATCATCCCATGACAGGGGTAACTTGGGATGATGCAATGGCATATGCAATCTGGGCAGGAAAAAGGCTACCAACCGAAGCAGAATGGGAATATGCTGCACGAGGTGGAGTTCCTAGCCAAAAATATCCATGGGGTAACCAAGCAAATCCGACCCTAGCGACCTATAGTGTAGCTATGCCTACGCCTATCGGTTCACATCAGCCCAATAAATATGGTTTATATGATCTAGCTGGTAATGTTTACGAGTGGTGCCTAGATGAATACGAAAAGAATTATTATAAATCCAGTCCAAAACGAAACCCGATTTGTGGACGAAACATGCAAGAATTTAACAAAACTTTTAGCATGGATCGAAAGAAATTAAAAGGGCTACGTGTCTTACGTGGAGGTTCATGGACAAGCTCTGCCGAATTAATTCGCGTCACATCACGCAGTCGATTTGAGCCAACTGCAGCACTGCATGACTTTGGGTTTCGGTGTGTAGAATCCGTACAACCAAATAACCAAATCAACTGGAATGCAGATTACTGATCCTTTTTGATTAAATGGACACCTCACGGCTGAATGTGTAATATTTTTGGTTTCGACGCTATAGAATTGACATGTTGTTATGGAAATAAGTTCTGTATTGTCACTGGTGAACTAGAGATATTGCTTGAAACACTCAAGGTTGTCTATATACAGCTGTTGCAGTTCTTGTCCGTTTTTACCGTGGTAACTCTTTTAATCTGTTTTTTCTCATTATCTTATTCGTCTCCGTTTTTGACTTCAAAGTTTGGGAATATGAAGGATGTCTGCACCCAATCAGAACCTGAATTTGGATTAGTCGGGTATTAGTTGAAAATTGATTCCAAAGTAAGCGAGGCGGTAGGTAAAACAGTATTGATAGAAGAGTTATAGCTACTAGCCTTAGTATAAAAATCACTTACAGACATATTAAATGTGGTCTGAAATGCATCCTGCCAGGTTTTTTTATTGGGTTTTGCTTGCATAAAATCTTTGAACATGAGCTTGAAAGCTTCTGCTTCAGAATGCCCTGCTAATTGCAGCTCTTTTGCTAAGACTAAAAAAAGGAATACAGATGAACTATAATTCCTTATCTTGGCTATCATAGTTTTCAAATATACTTGGATTTTTTGTGGCCTCTGAATCAACTTCGGTTTGACCTGATAGGAAATAATTTATATTAAAATGTTGTTGAGTATAGAGTGATTCGAAAGAGGCAGCAGCACCTTCAATTAACCATTTGGTTTTAAAGCTTGTTGGATGGTCATCGTATGTATTCATATGGTTATTTAAGGTCATTTGGTAGGTATGAAAATATTCATGGGCAATAACAGAGTAGCGATGTATGTGATTATAGAGAAACTCATTGTTACTGATTTCAATCACAAATAATTTTTGATTATCGTCGTTGTTCTTAACGGAGATGTAGGCCCCACCGTCAATTCCTAGGTAAGGATCACTCACTTTATCATTCCAAGCGTAAATATCTATGGAGTTATAGTAGGTCTGGTATAGTGGTAGTAGTTTTTTCAAGTTGTTCACGATTGTATTGTATTCATTGATCCAGTTGGCTGGTAAGCTACTGTGGATATGTTCGTTAATCACTACAGGAGTTTTTGAATCTGAGATGGAAGGCGAGTTTGTTTCTGATGGGGCGGGGCTATATTTTCCGAATACCAATAGAGTCAAAGCACTTATTATTAAGATAATGAATTTAACCTTTTCAATGATATTAATGGTTTGATTACTATAGATGTGTATGGGAGATTGGTTGATTTCATCCAAAAGAGACTTAAAAACTACTGATACCATAGTTATTATAGCAAATTTTTATCTGTTACAGATAGCGTCTCTTCTGCTCCCAAAGATTTCAGTAGGGTTATTTTCTTGCTTTTGGTGTCGGTACATACTTCCTTGGACCAGTCCTACTATATGTTGCCGTTTGTGTTGGTCATTCCCAGTGCATCGGAGAGAGTCGTGGGTGTGTTGAGAGAACTATAGATTGTCGATTGGAGGATAATGTTGAGGGCAACGTTTAGCCTTGGCATGTGTAGGGTTTTGATGTGCCGTAATACTAATAGGGTTGTGAAAATCGAATGGTTGGGTGTTGGTCTGTGACTATTTGGTTGTCAACAATAAGTAAAAGGTTAGGTAAGTTGAATTTCAATCTTAATGTTTCGTCTACTGATTTATCGGTATTATTTGTCCATATTTTGATCAAAGTGGATTATCTGTAAAGCCTGGATTTGGAAGAAGCTATTACGTCTCTTTGGTATCTTCCTTTTTAACTAAAGCGACATAAAAAGCCCAAGCTGTTAACGATGCCGCAATAATCGGCATGGGAGCGGATGGTGCTTGTTCTAGAATTTCTTTTAGTGTAATCATGTGATAGATAATTCCAGCTGTCAAAATAAGTAACCTAATTCCTGTTCCAGTCAGTACCTTTTTGGCTGAATGAGTGTCTGTATCTCGGCTGGAAATTAAGACACTTCCTAGAAAGACAGAGCACATTGCTACGATTTCATGTGTTCCAATATTCACTTTAAGAGCTTGTTCACTGATTTCGGGAACACCCATTTTTGCTAGGGAGCTAGCTTCAAGGAAGAAAGCTATTCCATGCACTAGCATAAGGATTCCGATTACTGTTAATACAATTTTGGGAGGCATAAAGTACCTTTCATGTTAAGAATCTTGCTCCACTGTATTATATATAATGTGGGTTGCAAGTAGTCAGGTCAAATTTTCAAGTTTGAAGTCACTTTAGTGAAATAGCATCAAATCTGATATAAGGGAATATGGGACTAAGCATGAAGCTGTGCTAATCTGAAGGTATACATATTATTGGTATATAAATTAATTAAGGAGAGGGCATTATGAAACTAAGAGAAAAGATTCTATATATGTCGTTTGGGGCAGGATTAGTTGTGTTAGGTATGGGATTGAACTCCTTAGTTAATGTTGATGCTGACGCACAAGTAAGTGTGAAGGATGTAACATTTCGGAATGTTACTTGTCAACGTCTCATTATCCAAGATGCATATATGAAAAAGGCTTTTTTGGGTTTGAGTAGTAGTGGCGATGCAATGCTGACAATGTATAGTGATAACCCAAATTATGTCATTGCATATTTAGGTGGAAATGAAGCTGAAAATAATGAAATGATGCTTCAGCTTAAATCAAAATCTAAAACTGATAAAAGGGAAACATCGATAATGATAGATGAAAATGGTGGAAGATTTGATAGTCTCAATAAAATAGGAGAAAGTGTTAATCATCTTGCAGTTAGTGGCGATAGTGACGATGGTTTGGGTGTGAGTGCCAAATAGGAGAAGAGGTAACAAGTTATTTAGATGTGAATACAAGATACAAGATGTATGTTTCGTTCGTACATGTTCGAATTATGGTTGTTTCTTGGCACGGGAAAGCCTAGGTTGTCTTATCCATAAGTTTCTTCTATATATCAATCGGTTTAATAGATTAGGAATGTGTTTAACTGATAATTAGCATTTACTTTTAGTAGAAAGTACTATATCATTGGTCGATATTTGTAAAAAAACTAATTATTAAATGTGAGGTAAAGATAAAGGATGAAAAAAATTCTTAGTCTGAGCATAATGCTAGCTCTAATTGTGGTATTGGTGGATGCCGCCCCAAATCCCAATAAAGATCTGATCATCCATCTACCTTTTGAAGGTGATGGAAAAGGCGTGAAAGACGTATCGCCCAATAAATTCGAGGGTGAAGTAGCAGGCAAAGCTAAATCGGTAGAAGGTGTTGTAGGCAAAGCCCTAGAATTCAATGAAGGAGCCGCAAAATTCGACCCTCTAGACTTCGATCCAGAGATTGATGGTATGACCATTGAGTTTTGGTTTAAGCCCAGCCAGGAAATTAAATGTCCTGGTAGAATAGATCTACTGTACAGGAAAAACGGTGGTGGGCGACCGCATATAACTTTCTGTCGGGGTGGTGTTATATTCGGTCATTATTTTGCTACGCAGGCGGTAGAATTAGAAGTCAGAATTGAGGAAGACACATTTAAAAAACAATGGTATTACTACGTTGCTACACAAACTAAGAAGGAAGCTGTAGTGTATATCGATGGGAAAGTTAATGGCAGGGCTGACGCTGGTGGTGATATCAGAATAGACTTCGCTGCGTTTGGTATGTCAGTAGCAGAAAATTCAGGTGGCGGGACCTTCTTCAAAGGAGCGGTAGATGAATTAAAAATCTGGAGTGTAGCATTCACCGATGATGAAGTCGAAAAAGCTATGGAAGCGGCGCTAGCTGTAGAACCATACCACAGGTTGGCTACTAAATGGGCCGCTATCAAATCTGATTGATAGCTCTAAAATGTTGAATTCACCAATAGTGATTAGTGTCAATCAGCTAACTACTGGTTTGAATTTCTCTGGTTTCTGAAGGGACAATGCTAGCCACTATTTTTTATGTTTATTTTTTCAATCTATAAGGAGAATATAAGATGAAGTTAAAAAAAATTCTTAGTTTTAGTGTAATCTTGATTTTAATCATGGTATTGGCGGTTGATGCCGCAGATCCCAAGAAGGATTTGATCATCCATCTGCCTTTTGAAGGTGATGGAACAGACGTGAAAGACGTATCACCCAATAAATTCAAGGGTAAAGTAGCAGGCAAGGCGAAATCGGTAGCAGGTGTTGTAGGCAAAGCCTTAGAATTCAATGAAGGAGCCGCAAAATTCGACCCTCTAAAATTCGATGTACCTAAAGCAGCTATGACCATTGAGTTTTGGTTTAAACCTAGCAAAAAGTTCTCCAGTGGAAGTAGAATGGACTTGCTGTACAGGAAAAACGGTGGAGGGCGTCCACACATTACCTTTAATCGTGGCGGTAACTTACTGGGCCACTATTTTGCTACCGATAGTGCAGAATTGGGGATCATAAGCACGTATAAAGAATTTGAATCTAAGTGGTACTACTATGTTGCCACACAAACTAAGAAGGAAGCTGTACTGTATATCGATGGAAAAGTTGATGGCAAAGCTGCTGCTGGTGGTGATGTCAGAATAGACTTCCCTGAGTTTGGTATGTCAGTAGCAGAAAATTCAGGTGGCGGGACCTTCTTCAAAGGAGCGGTAGATGAATTAAAAATCTGGAGTGTGGCGTTTACTGCTGATGAAGTTAAAAAAGCTATGGAAGATGCTTTAGCACCTACCACAGCGGTTGATTACAAAAGCAAGCTGACTACCAAATGGGCAAACATTAAATCTAGTTGGTAGTGATCAATAGAGTCAGGCTAGTAGGTGACCAAAACAGTCTTCCTTTAGGCAACAGGTCAACCTACAGCCTTGATTCAACCGTTTATCTTAAATCGTTTCTATCTGTTTCCCATAAAGTAGATTAGGATTGTTGGTGCTGCCTGTGGTTACTTCTAAGAGTAGCGACAAGGCGATCAATTCATTCCGACTAATCTAAACTTGTGTCATCCTTTCTGTAAGTCGCTACACCATTAACAAATCCTTATTTAGTTATTATCCACCTTTGGCACTTTTTCCTACAATCACTGTCCGCTATTACTTCTTTTTCCAACGCTGTAATCATGATCATGGCTTGCGCCTCTGAATCCTGCGTTTCTGTACGAGCAGCGCAGGCCAAGTCTACCATTCGTTCCAGTTGATCCGCATAGGCCGGATCGGAGGCAGGATTGCGCCGTTCGATCGGGTCTTCCTCATAGCCATAAAGCTCTTGCAGAACAACGGGGCTAGTCGTTTCACCTTCGCGGAATTTCTTCTGCTCCCACTCCACATAACGATAGCGTTGGTCTCGATAGGCGTAACCCATCACATTCTTTTTGTTACGCCGGTGGGGATACTGGCTGGTCCCTTTCAACTCGGGGCGAAGTGCAATGCCAGGCAGATTGCAGAGGGTCGGGTAGATGTCTACAAAATCGGTGAGTGCGTTGGTGAAGGTGCCTTCGGGGCAGATGCCGGGAACGGACAGGATCAGGGGCGAGCGGGTAGCTTGCTCGTAGTTGGTGTGTTTGCGGAACATGTCATGGTCTCCTAGGTGCCCGTGGTCGCCCCAAAGGCAGACGATGGTGTTGTTGGTTTCTTCGAGACGGTCAAGATGGTCAAGCAGGCGACCAATCTGTGCATCGGCGAAGCTAATCCAGGCGCAGTAACCATGGATCAGACGGCGCTGGAAGTCGACCGGGATAGGGCCTTTCTTTGGAGCATCGGAATAGTTGCGCAATTCCCACGAATTTTTCCAGGTGAAAAGGGGGTGCCCTCAGGGTGTTGTTGCACAGGGTTGATCTCGATAGTATTGGGTTCGTAAAGATTCCAGTCTTAGGTGCGGCGGAGGGCAAGTGTGGCAGGTTGAAGCCAACACCCACAAACCATGGTGGATTGCCAGTAGCGCATTTGCTCATAATCTCGATACCGTTGCTGGCGGCATGGTAGTTTTTATAAACTTCATCCGGCACTTCGGCGCATTCGGTGGCAGGTTTCGGGTTGTTTTCGCTCCTTGGCAATGCGCAGCGTTTTTCACCCACTTTCTTGGCTGGATTGCTCCAAGAAGGAGTATCTTGGCTGACCCAACCATGGCCATTGTCCACGCATCGGCCATCGTAGATCTTACCAGTGATAGTGGTAGTGTAGCCGTTGGGTCATAAATGGCTGTGGGGGGGTACTACGTCCGGGATGACGCGAGTGAAAGTATTTGACGTGTGACTTTATGGTAGGGCAGGAGTATCCATACCATATATATCAAGAGGGTGGTGTCGGTTAATTGGCTTTTTCTTCTACTTCGTATGCTCTGTTCTTAAAGGAAAACCTGCGAAAGGCCCAAATGTGTCATATTTTTCAGGTCAACTTGTGTCATATTGAGATGAAAATCTTTTTTACGTAAATTGTATCTATTAATTTTAGTCTTTAGTCAATGTAGGCTTTAATCCAATCAACTTCCAATGTAAAAGGAGTTTCATTCTTATCAGCAATAATGAAACCAATAGCACGGATCCTGTTACCCGTAATTTTTGGAGAGACATTGGGGCGCCAACCCATAACTGACATCTGCATTTTCTTGAAAGGGACTTTGACTATTTGCCATTTTGTACTTGTTTTAAATTTGGTTTGCCATGTTCTCCCACGTTCTAAGGTCGTCACTAATACTGAATAGTATCGATCATCACCGCGTATTTTGAGCATTAATCCGTCATAACCCGCCAGGGTGAAATCAGGTATTTGGCTTCGAACAGAACTGAATCCTCCATTGTTCTTTAGGGATAGCCGACCCAAAAACTTCATCGTCTCTTGTTTCGTTCGTTCAACTTGGCCTTTTGAAATACCACCCATAACATTATCGTTGACTGAAAACCATTCAAATGGTGATTGGCCGGAAAAATCAAACACAATTTTGTTATCTTTAATACTCGTTCCTTCTTTAACAGCAAAATAGATTTCATCAAGTATGTGCCTGAGTAACCAGGCACCATTTTTGGGGTCTCGTAATTCTGTTTCCGTTATAGCATTGGTAATCAAATTTTGACTCACAATTCCTTCAGTAAAGCCCGATATCGCTTGCAATGTGATATTGTAAACGTCTCTACAGGCGGAATGAGAACCTGAATTGTAGAGAGGCACGCCAAGATTTATAGCTTTTTCGATTAAGGTTGTAATTTGATCCCTTTGTAAGTTCTTAGTTTTAGTTTTCTGTTGTTCAGAGTTGGAAACAAGTGGAGCAGAGAGAAAGAAATAGATGGGAACGAAAACACTAAGACAAATAAATGAATAGTAAGATTTATTCATAGGGTAAAAGGTAGTTAAAAAGCTCAGATTCCAGTGGTAGTTAATTTTTTGAGTAAAACCGTTATGCTGTTGGGACTCACGTTTAATTAACTTCTATCGAGAATGAAGTCAAACTTAATTTTGTCAATTGGTATGAAACAGACTGTATAGAGAATCAGATAATAGAAACGTTAGTTGAAAAACGGTTGCAGACAAAAAATGCCTCTATAATATGACAGTAATCTTTGGCTAAGAACTAGATATTAGTTTGCACATTAGCCATTTTGCAGAATATCCTTTCGTTCTTGGGATAAGCCTGCTATTTTAGGTAATCTGCTCCAGATTTATCGTTAAAACACTTTAGCATTACTTTATTGTTTTATCCTGATACAGTTTATAACTGTATAGAATTTCTAATCCTCATAGGAGAACCATTTAAGAGGGTCAACTGGGTGGGCCACCCCAGTATCCAATGCCTGTTTTCAAGGCTGAAATTTGCCAGGTAGCAGCCATAAAATACTCACCGATAATCAAGCCTAAAAAGAACGGTTTGCCTTGCTGTAAGGCTCGGAATCCACCGAATCGTAGAATCAGGAATTTAATAGCCCAACCAATTAACGTTGAAAACCAAAGTCGAGATGGAGCCCACGTTACGCCAAGCGCATAACCAAGGGGATGGAATGGCCACCACAAAAAACGTTGTCTCATAAAAATGAGTCCCGACATGATGATACCACCAGTGCCTGCGCTCAAAATACCAGGTAGATTTGGTGACGATGGGTTTAAGATCTCATTAATTGCTCGATTCATTGCTCCAGGGCCAACATTAAAAATCCAACGGGTTAAGTTGAGTGCTCCTTTTTGGTGAATCCAAGTTAAAGTGGTAAAAAACGTGATCACAATTGACAATGCAACGGCTAAAAGCATCCACTGTACCAGTTTCATACTTCTAGATTGGAGATGGTGAGTATTTGCCAAGCGAAAATTTTGGATTGAGTATGCCATTAATGATTGCGATGACCAATTGGGAATAGAGGATCTGTCGAAACTTAACAAGATTAGGTTCCGAATTCCCAACGCTCGCCCACCAAAGATCATGCGAAAAAAATTGAACGGAGTGAAGCCAACATTGACCAATAAACATCCTGCATTGGAGACATGCCAAGCAGCTGTAGTAGCCAAAACCCACATTAGTAGGATAAATAAGATGGCCACCCAGATCGACATTCCCATTGTAACAGCCAACGCCCCCATAAAAACGAAACCACCGATCATACCCAATAGGGCAGAACGATAAGATAACGGTTCATTATTGTCATCTATTAGAACCGAGTGGGTTGGGTTAGTAAAGGTCTTTTGACAAACAGCGAGGAGGTGTTTTCGCGCTTGCCAAGTTGAGACAGCAGTTAGAACTAAAACTGCACCCATTACCTGTTGTTGGGTATTGATACGAGTGATAGAGAAAGCTGATATAGCAACTTCCTGAAATTTGTAGAGTAAGAAAAAAGACCAGATACTAATAGTTACGTCCGGGAGCAAAAAATACGTAACACCAACAACTGATAGCCGAAGTCGAAACAAGAGTGGCCATCCGGTGACAATAGCCAGCCACGGTTTTTGGGGGAAGAATTGACGAATTGGGTAATCAAGAGGAATATTAGGGAAAAACGGGTAGAATTGATGCAACCCACGTATCAAGTGGACTATAACGGCAAATGTGAGGCCAAAGATAAAGAGCCGGTTGCGGAACACAGGTTGAAACGCTTTTTGATGCAGGTCTGTTTGAGTCAAATTGGCAGCGACTTGCACCAGTGGGAAAGTATATCGAACATGTTCTACCCACTGACGACGTAGAATGACCGCCCAACAACAAACCGAAAAGAAGAAAGATAACCCGAAAATAGTAGCAGTAGCGACGGGTTTAAGCCAAATTTGCCATGGAATAGCTTGATATGAATCAACACCGTTCCAAAACTTGTTTAGGGCTATTTTATCGCTGACATAGAGCCACTTTTTAAAATGTGGAAGGATTAGTTCTGCCCATTGGTTTTCTGGAGTCGCAAAGTAGACAGGGGCAGCAATATAAGGGAAAATAAACTCCATCAGCCCATAGCCAGGAACGGAGGCGGCTGCAGTTATCATGGCCCAGCAGAGTGTCAATTCTGCCGTATTAAAAGGCACAGTTGGTCCAAGTCGAGAGAGAATTGGGTTGAGTAAAAAAGCTAAAATAATTAATAAGAAAACACTGCCAACCGGTAGATGGTTAGCAATGAATTGACCAAAACCATTGAGGTGAATATAACCATAGAGTCCAGTCTGAAGGACAATCCAAGCGAAAGTCAAGGGTAGGATTCTGAGGTAGCGAATCGTAAATAGTTGTCCTTTTTGATATTGTTGATTTGGTTTCAATATGTGTTTACCAGTTTAACTTGTGTCCAACGGAAATTCGGTAAGACGATTATAAAGGCATGTCACTTTGTCTTCAGGCGGCAGGTTATTACGCGACAGGTCTTTTGTATGGAAGTTTGTGCCCATCGACGTTTAGTGGTTCTAGATAGGATTAGAGGGGTTGTCGTATTGTACTAGACTTCACAGGTATCTAACTGTTCTATGATTCTGATGGAGAATTTAAAAGTGTATGCTTGGCTTTGATTTGACTACTACAATTTATTCGTGAAATACTTGTTTGTCTCAATTTCTAGTGGATAATACCAAAATGGTCCTTCCATTTCAATGATGTTTTGCGACCCTGACTATTTCTTGTAAGTTGGATTTTTGAATTGAACTGATGAATCAAAGTGTATCACTGAACAGTGTATAGTTTAGTTTTAAGTCAATTCACCCGCCAACTACTGTCGGTGATTCCACTACTTTGCCATACACTATTGTGTTAGAATGCCTAAGCTGGTATTCTGCGCGTCGAATTCACGCTAAAAGATGTCAAGTTTGGTCAACATCTCAATCTATAGGGTAACTTGGAGTGCTACGATTTTTTCAGCAAAGGCAAACGATCAAATTAAAAAATAGGAAATGTTAGTAACATTGTTAACAAGTGACTAGACGCAGATCATTGGAGGAAATGTGAAAGTAGGAAAGATCGATTTATCAGGCAAGGTAGCGTTAGTAACCGGTGGTGGTCGTGGTATAGGTGCCACTATTTCGTTAGCGTTGGCAGAAGCTGGAGCAGATGTAATCATTAACTACAATGACAGTCAAAAAGAAGCCGAACGAATACGAAATAAAATTGAGGATATGAATCGACGCACTTCGGTTATCAGAGCCGATGTTGGAGATACAGCTCAGTGTAAGGCATTAGTTCTTCAAGCGAAAGAAAAATTCGATCGAGTAGATATTTTGGTTAGTAATGCAGGCATTGGCCAACCGCACCGAATTGTTGACACACCTGATGAAGAATGGGAGCGAGTTATGAACGTCAATGCTCGTGCCACTTTTGCCTTGGCCCGTGAACTTTTGCCGGGTATGATACAAAGGAAATTCGGACGGTTCGTAGCAATTTCCTCAAACATCGCTGTTTACGGTCGGGGTGGAGGGTCATTTGCTACCTACGCTGCATCCAAAGCGGCCTTGATTGCCTTAACCAAAGGAATTGCGCACGAAGGAGCTCCCTATATAACAGCCAATGTGATCCTGCCTGGTCCCACAAATCGGCAATTGGCAGAAGACCGCGAAAATCCAATCCAGATCCTTGAAAATGAATCCCTTGACTGGCTCGGAATCCCGACGTTAATTAGCCGAAAAGGGTTTCCAGAAGATATAGCTCATGCTGTCGCGTTTTTTGTTTCGGATGCGGCTGAGTATATTACAGGGCAGTCACTTCATGTCAGTGGTGGGTTGTTCATGCCCTAATCAGAGGATCAATGACACACCTAAAACCGTCAGAAGTGGCCTCATATTGGGATCAGGGCTATCTGATCCAACGGCAGGCCCTCAAGATACCAGAATTAGCCTCTGCATGTACCTTGATCATGGTATTGGTGGACAGGTATGCCAGCCAGCTCTATCAGGAAGGCAAGATATCTTGCCTGTTTGAAGGTGAGCCGTTTGAGCGCCGCTTGGTTCTAATCAACCAGCAAGCTGAGTTGAAGGCTAGTTTGTGGGACTTGGCACGAGCATTCGATTGTCCAGAACTGTTCCACTTAATTAGACATCCAGCTATCTTGGATCGCCTAGAATCGTTGCTTGGTCCCGAAATTTCTTGGACCGGTAGTTACGTTACTAGGCTCAAGTTACCACAGAATCAAGGAACTGTTTTTCCTTGGCATCAAGATAGCCAATATTATGGTCAGATGACCCAACATCTCCATGTAGTCAGTTTATGGGTGCCACTAGTAGAGGTTAACGAGGACAATGGTTGTCTCTACATCATACCGGGTAGCCACAACTGGAGTCTGTTAAAAGGCCAAAGGGAAGAGGATAATAAAGTGCATACCTTGGAAGAGGTAGAACAAAGGGGGACGCCAGTGGCTCTACCGATGAAACAAGGTGATATTCTTCTGTTCTCAAATTTAACCTGTCACGCTAGTAAGCTCAATACTAGTAGCAATGTACGCTGGAGTGTAGACCTGCGATATGTAGCCTCTCCTCAGTTCCAAAGGCAGACGGAGCAGCAGCGGCAAGGCTACGATGGTCTGAAGAATCACTACCGAGTGGAGCCTATTACTGTCCGTAGCCGCCAGCCGGAGAAAGTGGCGAGCTTGCCTCAACTGCAGGCCTTTGTCCGTCGTTATTCACTTCTGAGGTCAACTATCGGTAAAAACCTGTAAATACGGGATATATGCGTAGCCATATATGTCTGAGTTATCCAAGAATTAAATATGCCTGTGTATTAAAGAACATTACGGTAATAAAAATGGCAGTGAATTGACCTAAAACCCATGATTTATCTGTTTTTGCATGTAGTCTTAATATCTGGTTTTGGTATTCTCCTAAAGGATGCAGAAAATAGGAGACATCGATTGGATCCCATTGGTTTGGTCAATTATGCTACTGCCTTTGTCTTCTCCTGTGCTTTAGCACAGCAAGCAAATAGTTTTGCTTTCACTCCACTCACTTTAATCTTTGGTTTGGTTACTGGTATATCTTATGCTTTTGGTTTTGTCCTGGTTGTAGCTGGAATGCGATTAAGTGGTATTGTTGTTACTACTGCAGTTATTGGACTATCGATGATTCTGCCGATCCTTTTTTCAGTGTTTTTTTGGAATGAGACCCCAAATTTTTGGCAGTCATTAGGGGTTTTAATTGCTTTGGTTGCTCTCCCTTTATTATCTGGAACTACTAAATCGACTCAAGGCACGAATCGGCCAACTTGGTATGCGACACCAAAAATTGCCCTAATTGTTGTTGTGTTACTTTTTCTAAATGCAGGAGTAGGTCGTTTGGCTATGAAAGGGTTTAACGAAATGTGCCCCACTGATCAAAAGCCGATGTACCTGTTTTTTCTTTTCATAGTGACAACAATGTCATATCTATTTATTTGTTTCCACAAACGGCAGTTACCTACAGTGCTGGAAATGGGTTATGGGATTTTGATCGGTGTTTGTAATGTGCTAGGAAGTGGAACGTTTATAGCTGCTTTGGATCGGTTGGATGCGCTCATTGCTTTCCCTGTTTCAGGTTCCGGTGGAATGTTATTTACAACTACCGTTGGCATCTTGATTCTAGGTGAGCGATTAAATAAACGATTAGCAGTGGGGGTTGTTTTAGCCATTATCTCTCTAATACTAGTCAACCTCGATTTTTAAGGGCTAATTTTTGGGATTAATAATAAAAAAACAATTTTTTTGTTGAATCATAGCGATGGTATGCAGAATAAAAAGGATTGATCATATTTTGTGTTGATGATGGGTAGCCAAAGGCACTGCAGGAAATCCTACTTTATTCAAATCGGACACATTTGGCCAATGGCCCAACCTATTCGCTAATTGGAATTTGTCATAAAATGAAAATCTTAGTTATTGCTGATATTCACGCCAACTATCGTGCTTTGAAAGCCTCCCTTGATGCTTTCGACAATGTCGATGAAGTTTGGTGTTTGGGTGATATCGTTGAATACGGACCAATGCCATCGGCTTGCATCGATTTGGTTCGTCAACATTGTGATCAAGTAGTAGCTGGAAACCACGATCTGAGCTTTGCTAAGTGCCAACCTCAGACTGATGACGGTTGGACAGTTTGGTTCCCACACAATACGCCGATAAACGATTTGGATTATCTCAACAATCTTCCTACCTTGTTGACTTTGGAAAGAGATGGTATCTCCTACTGTTTGGTTCACGGTTCACCTAGTAATCACTTGACGGGTCGATTCGACCCTTACACTGAGGAAGCTGAAAACCGGAAAAACCTGCAGTATTCAGGTCAGGACCGAATTTTGGTCGGTCACACTCACATGGCCATGCGACTGGAAATTGACGGCAAGTTGGTTGCTAATCCAGGTACTATAGGTCAACCTCGCGACGGTGACTATCGTGCCCAATGTATGGTGATAGAGGATGGTCAGATCCAGTATTATAGGATCGATTACGATCTCGATCTGCTGGCCCAAGATTATCAACACTCAGCCATGAATCCAGAACAGGCTGACATTTGGTTATCCTATACTCGTAATGGTGTTGTTGACATTCATGGACTTCAACTGGGTCCCTTTTCACCAGTATCCTATTCAAGGTAAGCTAACCTCAAGCTTGATAGGCCACAGCAGTACGTAACGCCGGTTGGTTTTCCAGTGCAAACGAACTGAGGTCCGAGATTATGTAGAGCTCTACTACGTCTGTAAATTTATATTCGCAACCATATTCAGCCTCTACTGTGGACAAGTAAACAACTGGGTTTGAAGAAAATACTTCCTCATGTTACTATGGGAAAACCTAGGCTGATTCGCGACATATTGTCGTAAAATATCTTTCTACAGCTTTAATTTTCATGATAAAACGTAGCGGGAGAATATGATGGCAAAGCCCTTTTCCTACATTGTTTTGTTTTTAGTGGTCACCGCTTTTAGCACAGTCGATAGTCGGCCAGTTATACCACCTGAAATAGTGACAAAAGGTCTCGTTGGATTTTGGTCTTTCGACCAAGCAACCATTAAGGGAAAAGTTGTGAACGACATCTGGTCGAAGAATCATGGCACCATTAAAGGTGGACCGAAAAATGTCAAAGGTAAATTTGGTCAAGCGTTGTCGTTTGACGGGAAAAAAGGGCTGGTGGAAATCCCACATCATGTTAGTTTAGACCTAAGAAAAGAAGTTACAATTGAATTCTGGTTTTTGCTCAAAGGCGAGAGTGGTGACAATGAATACCCTAGGCCAGTTAGTAAAGGACAATCCTTAGGAGATAATTCTGGTTATGGTGTTTGGGTTAGAGATACCAGAAATCCAACAGATATTGGATTTCGTTCGGTAACCTTGGTTCCAAAAGACACACGTAAGATAGGTTTACCAAATTATGATAATCAAGATTGGCATCATGTGATCTTAACTTATAACGGGAAAAAAGGAATACTTTATCTGGATGGTGAAGTGCTCGTAGACCAACCTGTCAAAGGTGATTTATCACAAAACGAAGAACCATTGCATATCGGTGATGCACTTAACATGCGTCATTTTAACGGACTGATTGATGAAGTTCGGATTTATAATCGAGGTCTGACGCCTGCAGAGGCAAAACAGAACTTTGAGATTAAGTCCAACAACTTATTGGTTCAAGTCACAGGCAAAATTACTACAGTATGGGCTAAACTAAAGGGAATTTAATTCCTAAAAATTAAAGATAACTCGTGTTTTTACTGAGTCTGTAATTTACTTGTTTACGATATGGCCAGGTTTCAATTTCCAATGTTCGTTTTCCGAGTAATAAAGGTAAGTAACGTTTAATCTTGGCAACCGTAGATCAATCATCTCGCGTGAGCGTTAATGGCAGTTGCTGTAGATAGAGGCAGTCCAGTCAACATCTTCGATTTGGTGATGGCAGAGAACAACTTTAGTAAACGCTCTGTAACTATAGCACCTGTTACTTTAGCCAATAAGTTGGCGCTCACCACCTATCAGAAGTGTGAAAATAGTTGGCCTGTTAGATAAGGTATTTCAGACATTTAGTTATTACGCTGGTTAAGAGAAAGCAACCTATTGGAATGGATGCTAAGAACAATATGATTTTTTTTGGCCTAGGGAAAGGGGATTATCATGATATATGTCAGATTGATAGTTTAATCATCAGGAGTTTTTTATGAATGTTGAGGAAAAAGTCGATTCTTTTCATCGAGATGGCTTTGTCAAATTAGCCAATATAATTAAGACTCAAGAATTGGAAACCATTCAAGCTGACACTCAGAAAATAGTCGATTCCCCTTTTCATGATGTTGATGACGAAATTGACTACTTTGCTGACTTGGATACGGAAACAAGTGAAACCATTTTTCACCGGGTTCAATACATCTTTCCTAAGTCGTCAACCTCACCTAATTCCTTGCTTTGCCTATTGGGACACCCAGAAATATTAAGAATCGTACATGCCTTGCTAGGTGATTATTTTCTCTGCGAAGCTGAAGCCCTAGTGTTCAAAATACCTGGTAATGGCAGGATTGTACCTGTACATGCTGACTGTGATCCAGCTGATTTGCGAACATCTGACGCACATCTGGCTTTTAACGTTGATGTTTATCTGGATGATGCTACCACTGGAAATGGTTGCTTGTTGGCTGCTCCTGGAAGCCACTACAAGAGAGAAACTTCCCAACAGATTGCTATGCAAGGGTTCAACTATCTAGGGCTGGAATCGGTGCCGATGAAAGCGGGAGATATTCTGATACATAATGTCCGCCTCGTTCACGGTTCACATCAGAATACCTCTGATCAACTACGACGGACAATATACTATGAGTTTCAATCTATCCCTTGGATGATCAAGGAAGGTGTTAGACCGGGCTATTCAATCAACTCCAATTGGGTAGAGGATAGAATCCGTTTGATCCTTTATGCTATTGAGGAGCGGAAAAAGTGTTCATATGGTAAAGATGAACACTCATTTGAGTACCAAGTCTCAGATAGTTTTAATGTTGAACCACTCACTAGTAATAAACCTGTCAACCTCAGGCCAAAATTGGGCTATAACAAATATTTTTAGATCGTGGGACACAAGCTACAACAGCAGCTTGTACTTGTCTCTGTTCGAAATGGTTAGCTGCCAGAACTCGTTCGAAGAGATCTACGTTACCATCACCATTCACATCCCGCGGTGCTTTAACAAATAACTATCTTCTTTCAGTGTTCAACGACGGAGCTAGATTCTCACTTTCAAAACTCAATTGCGATTTAGGTGCCAGAGATCCTGTTTTGTTGGCAACTTATCCGTATTTAAACATGCTCTGGGTGACTTGTTGGATTGACAGTTGAGACGCCAGCAAAAATTCCTAGTAGAACCCTGCGACTTTATCCTGCTACAGTCGTGATAGGATACCGAAGTTAACATTTTGAGAGTCGAAGTTTCGCTAAGATGAAAACGTATGGTCTTTGCTTGGAATGTAGATACAGCCTGATACTAGAAACCTTTGGGGTTTTTGTAAGACTGTGGGTTGACGAAAGCTGAAATTGATACATTTTGCCGTCTCTGATACAATGGAATGGGATTGTGGGCTAATTCTGAATTGTCAGTGAGCAACTACAAATATTGCCAAGCAATCCAACATAACGACGAACTATACTATTGGTATTCTAGCTTTGACCTGAAGTTAGCTTAAAGTTGAACCTCAGTCTAATTCGGAGTGGCAGCATCAAGTTGGTAGCCAAGCGGAAATTTGAAACTAAGCAAAGTACGTGAGGTATGGGAGCCAAGTATGGAAATAACAGTAGAAGAACAGCAACGAGGGGAACTCTCTCCGAAAAGTTTAGAATTGGCCTGCCAGAGGCTGTCAGAAATTGGTTACGTCATCTTTGAACAGGTCTTGCCCTGTAGCTTTATGGAAGAGGTTAGAGAAGCATTTGAAGATAAAGCGTCGCTACCAGAAGGGAAGGAGCAGCGCGATCATTTTCTGCATGGCCCCTTTCTCGACCCTCGCATCATTGATAATCCGTTTGCCCTGCAAATTATAGAGTCAGCCATGGGCCCGAAATTCTTTTCCTTTCTACCCTATGGTTGTAATGAAACTCGACGTGAATCTAGGTACTGGAACAATGCTGAAAAGCAGTGGATTCACCGAGACGGAGGGCATATGTTCCCCGAACTGGGTATGGCCTTGCCTGTAACCAGAATTGTGGTCAATATTCCGTTGATCGATTTTACATTGGAAAACGGATGCACCGAAATTTGGCCTGGCTCGCATCTAATTGTAGATCCAGTGACCATTCCTGAAACTGAAGATGAAGTTTTGTTCAGAGACTACCATGTGTGCAGCGAGGAAAGAGGGACGACACTACCATCTGTCCGGATGGTTATGCCGGCTGGTTCCGTGGTGGTGCGGGACATGCGGTGTTGGCATCGAGCTATGCCTAATTATACTGACCAGGTGCGTCCTATGACTGCCATGGTTTATTTCCATCGTTTACACAATGTGCTGGGTAACCAAAGTGCCACTGAAAGGCGCAACTGCGGCATTTCCGACACTGTCTGGCAGCAATTTCCGGAAAGGTCCCAGCAGATTTATCGGTTTTACCCAATCAATTAACTATACGTGGGCTTGCTACCAAGCCAGGGTTTAGCAATATATACCCCTTTCAACCATTCTTAATGGCTAGTTAATGCTATCCGATTCAATCAGCAAGCATTACTTGGCATAACTGATCAAAATCCATATAACGAGTTGATATCCTTCAGATTAAGATCTAATTTCCTTGGAGGTTTTCCAAGAGACAAGCGTAATATCTTTACTAAAAAATATATAGTGTTCTGACATCTGGTAAGATGATCTACTACCCACCAACTTTTGACAATGACATCTATTAAGTACTTACGAATAAGTCATGACAAAACCGTTTTAGTTCTAGTCAACGGTCATAGTGAGAAACGGAGGGTAGATCTATCTGAATTATCCCATTGGTTCAACCAAGAAAATAAATTTTTAGATTTGATGACTGGAGAAATTTTACATCTTGATTTGACAGCAGGTCTTTGGCTCAATGGTTGGGATACATTGATCTTGTTACAGAATCCTTAAACAACCATCTATGTATTCTGAGAACACCTATATTAAAGACACAAATGGAGCTGATATAGTCCTGAAAACTAACGATTTTAAAACGAATCGATATACTCAGCTGTATCCTTTAAGGTTTTATTGTGATCAATAGGGTTGAATCCTAAAATTTCTTTTGCTTGGTCAGTTATTAAACGATAATCAAATCCTAAATAGGGGATACTAGGTTTCATAGTTTCATCAAAAATTGACATTAGCTTTACCATGAAATTAGGGATTTGTCTCTTTGGCGTATTATATCCCAAAAACCTTAGTTCATTCGCAATGTCTAAAAACCAGTATTCTTTTTCTGACAATAAAAAACGTTTACCAATAGCTGCTTCGGTTTCAAGCGATTTTACATGCATTTTGGCAACATCTCTAACATCCACTATTGGGATTTTCATTCGTGGGACACCTGGTATTTCATTTTTCATGATCATTTTGAAATAAGTAAGGGATGTTGCATGCAAATGGTCCCCAATTCCTGGTCCCCACACAGCCACTGGATTTATTGTTGTTAACTGCATTTCTTCATTTTTTTGCACAAAATCCCAAGCTGCATTTTCAGCCATTGTTTTACTTTTTGTATAAGGGTCTATCAAATTATGATTTATATTTGTCCAATTGGTCTCGTTATATTCTTTGATATCGAAATTCCCAAACCAAATAGCAGCATTTGAAGATGTTATGATAATACGATGTACGGCCGCTCTTTTGGCTGCATTTAAAACACGTAGGGTTCCCTCTTTTGCAGGCAGAATCATGTCATTTTCATCTTTCGGCTGTTTAAATGTAAATGGAGATGCTACGTGCATAACAATGTCACAACCCTCGACAGCATGATCCCAACCATTGTCACTACATAAGTCTGCCTGACTAAATTCAATGTCTATAGATTGTTCTAGATGGTGTTCTAAATCTTTTTTTATCTGATCTGCTTTAGTTATAGATCGCAGGGTTCCCTTGGTTTTATATCCGGACAAAATCAATTCACTCAGGCAATGCTTTGCAATAAAACTTGAGGCACCTGTAACCAATACTTTTTTCACCTTCGTTTCCTTTAATATTTTTTAAGTTTTATTGAGATGTATTTTGGAATAATCTCAAAGTATAAACAAGCATTTTCTTCACCAAAATAATTAGATTTGAATTTTATTTTTCTCCCGAAGTTATCGAAGGTGGACCTTATAGTTATATGGATGATGATTGCAAAACTGGTATTTATCTGCAAGATGTCTTCGCCGGGATTTTGTGTTTGTTAATGTCTTATCCGGTCTTATGAAGACCAAGAAATTTCATTATCAAGTGTAAATTGCTAGAGTCTGAAAACGTGCTAAAATAACGAAACAAATAAAATTATGGGTGTGATTAAATGCTGAACAGGCGACAGGTACAAAATTTCATTGATCACAACTATATTGTGCTAGAGGATTGTTTTTCAGCCGAAGTCGCGCACGAATGGGTGGAAGATGCTTGCCAGCAGACAGGAGTTGATTTGAAAGACTCCGCCACTTGGCCACAGCCCCACTGCTTTCTAGGTCAGCATATGACTAAAATAAAAGAGTTACCGCTGAGTCAATTTTCACCCAAACTTTGGGCAGTTATCTGCCAGTTGGTAGGTGGAGAAGAACGTATTCAACAGCCGTTTACGGTTAACAATACATTTGTAGTAAATTTCAGTCTGGGTAGCGATCAACCTTGGACAGAACCCATTGAGCGTGAAGGCGGATGGCACGTAGACGGCGACTTTAATCAATTCATCGATAGCCCAGAGGCAGGATTGTTTATCCTAATGCTTTTCACTGATGTCGACCTTCATGGAGGGGGAACCTATATTGCTCCGGATAGTATCCCCCATATTCTACGACACTTTCTAGATAATCCACAGGGTTTATCCGCCTATCAATTGAGAACAAGCCATAACGTAGCCCAGCAATGTCATGTCGGGATACCAGCTATAGGCAGAGTGGGAACTGTTTACCTTATATATCCTCAGGTGTTACATACTACCTCTCAAAATTTGTTGCGAAAGCCAAGGTTTATCCGTAATAGTCAAGTGCGCTTAAAAGTCCCAATGCGTTTCGATCGTTGTCGAAGTGAAGATTTATCTCCGGTTGAGAGTTGCGCTCTACGTAATTTGGGCCTAGACCGACTTGAATTCTTTCCACCATCCGAAGACCTTCGGATGGCCACAGATCACGACGATGGGCAACTACTGCCTTGGAGGTATGGCGAGAAACCAAGTTATAAGAATGCTTAGGGAACTTCATTCTAGTTCTGCTTCCATCGAATAAAAAATGTTAGCCTGATGTATTTATCCCAAACAAGGTTTTCAGCTTGTGTAGATCGATCAACACACTTATAAAATTTAGCAGATATTGTACACGAAATCATCCTTGTTTGGTATTATGACCTTTGAAACACCTATCCTAACCTCTTATTAAAAGTGAGGGGAAGTAAACCAAAGGAATTCTAAATGGCTTCACAACCAAACATTGTTTTAATCCATGCAGAAAGTATGGACGGTCGTAAAATGGGCTGCATGGGCCATCCTGCCATGCAAAATGCTACGCCTAACATGGACCGCCTCGCTAATGAAGGTGTAATTTTTACCAATGCTTATACTAACTGCCCGGTATGTACACCTTCACGTGCCAGTATGTGGAGTGGCAAATACCCTAATTATGATGACTGCTGGAATAATCACGAAGGTCTCAATGAAGGCACACCGACTTATCAAGACACTTTCGAAAGCTCTGGATATCAAACGGCTGCTATTGGTCCCATTGATTACGCTTATGGAAAACACTCCATCCGAGATCGCATTGGCTCTTGGACCCGTGCAGCCAACATCCGCCGTCCGCTTTGTCGAACGACCTTGCCACAGGTTGTAGAAAATGGTCAGGCCAATGGACGCGACTGGGAACGCACCTATCAGGCTATCCATCAGCTGCACCAATTCACCAATTCTGATCGACCCTTTTGGCTTTATCTTACTACAGGATTAGTACATCCAGCATTCACCGCAGAAAAACGGCATATGCATTTGATCAATGAAAACGAAATCGACATTCCATCAACGCTTATGCCACTCGAAGCCAGTCACAATGAAGCCATCGCTTATCAACGCATCACAAAAAACTGCGACAAGCAATTTTCAGAAAATCTCGTTCATCAAATTCGCCACACATACTTTGCCATGATTTCTGCCCTCGACGAAATGGTTGGCCGTGTATTACAGACCATTGATGACTTGGGTCTGCGGGACAACACGTACGTCATCTTTTCCAGCGATCACGGTGAAATGGCTGGCGATCAAAACCAGATTCTCAAACGCTCAATGTATGAAGCTTCCTCTCATGTCCCTTTAATTGTCTGTGGCCCCGATGTGCAAAAGGGTAAAACCATCGATACACCCGTTTCCCTCGTCGATTTCTATCCAACCTTCATGGATATGGCTGGCATTAACTATGCTAATTTTGCCAGTACCTCAAGTTATCCCCAGACACTCGATGGCGAATCATTTCTACCACAGCTCACGGGTACTGACGAACGCCAGCGCAACTGGATTATGTGTGAATACCACGGCGATCGCTGTGCTACCGGCACTTTCATGCTTCGCCAAGGCGATTGGAAATATGTCAAGCATATCGGCTTTGATTCTGAACTATTCAACATTAGCAAAGATCCCAACGAAACTACCGACCTCATCAAAGAAAAAACGAATATAGCACAGCAATTAGATCAAGTCCTAACTAGAAATTTTGATTGCGAAGGCATCGATGCTCGCGCCAAGCAATACGACAAAGAAAGTTTCATTGCATGGAGAAAAAAAGCCAAGGCTGGAGGTACATATCACGATACCATGGCGCGCGTATATAGCGGTTACGACCGCCTATGCATCGAAGACATCGCCCCCTGGGCTGATGAAAGTGAGCAGCAACTTGAAGCATGGTTGACAGAATAAAAGTACCCACCCCAAACAAGTCTAGTTGAGTCAAGTACGGATGCGTTCGTAGTTTTGGAACTCATCAAAAGGAATGTAGTGTTCGCTATCTTGAAAATTCGTCTTTGGGTGAAAAATATCTGACGCTTTTTATATGTTGCCTTGGACTTCTCGTGACTCATGGAGTAGGCCTTACCAGATCTAACCTTTAGGGGATTTCCGGATAATGCATAAGAAGTTTATTATCAAAAACGAATAAAATTATCTTCCAACCTAAAATACAGTAGAAATAATGGTGTATTGAAACTAGGGATGTATTTATTCAATCTTCTTTGGAAAAGTAGACAATATTTCTGAGATAGTTTCCACTCCCTTTTGGTCGAGCTATCAAAACCTCTTTGTTTTTTTAATCTTATGATAGATGCTAACCACGAAAAAAATAGAACAACACCTAAAATAGCAAAATAGTTACGATGGGGGATCTGGGCAAAACATGGAATAAATAATCCTCTGTAAAACATAAGAAGAAATAGAGTGATACCACCCATTGAATCTGTGGAAGAAAACGTGATCTTGCACGTTCTTTCAGCTTAATTGTGGGATTTAATCAATTAGTGTCGTGTGATTCACCACTTTGTGTTGAGTGCAAAACGTGGTTGACTATTCGTATTTTTACTGCCGGAATGTGCACAGAGGAAATGGTAAAACAAAACATCACCGCGGTTAGGCATTAATTCCATTGGCATGCCGAGATCGGCTTGGTGAATGTCATTACCCAAGACCCACATGTATTCGTAATGTGCAGGATTGCTTTTAGCTAGAGCCCAGATGCGGTGATGGGATCTGGGCCAGACGATTGTACCACCTCCACGTTCTCCTACATCACTGAGATAGGTCATGGCTGCAATCCGGAAGGCTCGAGGAAATGTTTTATAACCATCTTTCTTGATCGAGTGATCAATATGTGGACTTGGCCAATTCCACTCTCCTACACTGGGAAAGACGTTGATTGAGTAAGCTTCTTTGGGTTTACTATATGTCGTCGGATCGTCTCCTGCCAATTGAGCTGCAACCATAATAAATTCATCAGTATAACAAGCAACGATGTCATCATTCAGGTAGTTTGCTGCGGTAGTACCGTTGATCCAAGTCTCAGGCTCATCCGCTTTTACATCTGAACAATGCCACATTTCTTTTTCAGCCTTAGCTAAAATTGAATTTGGAATCAGTCCTGACATCAGAAGATAACCTTCCTGATTGTATTGGTCAACCTGATTTGGAGATAGCAGATTTGGCATAACATTCGTCCTTTTAGTGATATTGAGTCTGTTCAAGGATATCCTGAATATCGGAAACGTTCAACAACATTAACTCGATGACTGTAGCTGTTAAACCTTAATGTCGATTAATAGCTTGGGCTTGCCTTTTGTCATCATAATTGATGGGTCTTCTCTACATCGAAATGCAAAGCAACAACGGCATTAATATCTTGCTTATATCTAGCCTAATCTCTAATGCAGGCAAGTAAACATTTGGGTTTGAAGGGTATTTTCGACTGTGCTACTATTAGCCTAAGCTGTTTAAAGAACTAGGAAATCAGCTGGGACAATACATGGTTCAATTATTTCTGGATTAAAAAGAGATATTGAATTTGTTGTTATTATGTTTATTCATGTTCAAAACCCCATCATTATTAAAATTAAATCCCACTTTGAATCTATATAGATATGAATAGTTTGACCAGACGGGACCAACTATGGCACCTCAGTCAAAAATCGAAAGTTAGCGTACTGATTATTGGTGCTGGCATCAATGGCATTGCTACATTTCGGGATTTAGCACTTCAGCATGTTGATGTGTTGTTGGTTGATAAAGGCGACTTCTGTTCCGGTACTAGTTCGTCCTCTTCTCACATGATACATGGTGGTCTCCGCTATCTGGAGAATGGGGAGTTTAGGCTGGTTCGTGAAGCCGTTCAAGAGCGGAATCGACTGCTACAACTAGCACCACACTACGTCAAGCCTTTGCCAACCATGATCCCGATTTTTAACTGGTGTTCCGGAATTTGGGAAACGGCCGCTAAATTTTTAGGACGAAGTGCTCCTTTTTCATCTTCGACTGTCCCGCAGCTAGTCCAATCTGGAGTAAAAGGGCATCAACGTGGGGGAGCGATTGTCAAATTGGGTTTGATGCTCTATGAACTATGGAATTTGCCTCCAATAATGACGAAGATAAGGATGCCGAATCACCGTTTTCAGTTGAGGACGTCTAGTTTGAAGCAATTTCCAGAACTGAGTCCAGATATCGTGGCAACAGCAATCTATTATGACGCGGTTGTGCTGTTCCCAGAGCGATTGGCAATTGAATTAGTTGTGGAGACGGAGCGAATGAGTCAAAGTGCAAACGCCATTAATTATCTCTCAGTGGTGGGAATGTCCGATTCTTCCCGCACTGTTCTTTTGCAGGACGAAGTCAGTGGAAAACAATTTCAAATTCAACCAGAACTGGTAATCAACGCTACCGGACCTTGGATTGATTTAACTAACAAAAAGTTAAACCAACCAACCGATTTTATCGGTGGAACCAAAGGCTCTCATTTAGTTTTAGACCATCCACAATTGAGGGAGTCGATTGGTGAACATATGGTCTTCTTTGAGAACGATGATGGTCGTATCGTTCTACTTTTACCTTATTTTGATAATGTGATTGTTGGAACCACAGATATTCGGGTGGATCAGCCGGAAGTCTGTTGTACTCAGGAGGAGATTACTTACCTTTTGGAAATGATTGGCCGCGTCTTTCCACATATCAAGGTTGAGCACTCCCAAATTGTTTATACATTTTCGGGTGTTAGACCTCTACCCAATGACAGGGGAATGGAATCGACGGGACAAATTAGCCGAGATCATCAAAATAAAATCGTTAAGCAACCCGGATGTAGTTTTCCCGTTTTTAATTTGGTGGGAGGGAAATGGACTACTTTCCGTACATTAGCTGAGCAGGTTACTGATCAATCACTAGAATTTTTGGGTCGAAGACGTTGTATTGATACAAGAAACTTAATGATTGGTGGAGGGAAAGATTATCCGTTTAAAGATTGGAAGCGTTGGGTAGACACAGTAGCGGGAAAATACCAAGTAGATCCGGAAATAGTGAGAAAACTATTTAATCGGTATGGTACAGGCGCGAAAACTATCATTAAACATATATGGGAGCCGCTCCTATCAAAGCCTAGCCCACATGACAAAGGTAAATTAAATGACTTTGATTTTGTTGACCAAACGAAGTCACTCAGCAATGCTTCCAGTTATTATGTGGGAGAAGTGCGTTTCATTGCTGAGCAAGAGAAAGTTGTGTTTGTGGAGGATTTTATACGTCGTCGATCTAACCTAGCCCTGCTGGGACAAGATACCCCACAGTTGAAAGCTGAGCTAACAGAGATTATGGCAGATTTGCTGCCTTGCTAGTACAATGTGCAAATGCGATCGGTAAGCTTGTAGATGTAAAAATTGGAAATAAGTGTGATCATTACTGAATCTTCAATATATCGATAGTAGTAGCTATAAACTGAGGTTATTAAGGAACTCTCAATTTTTCAGCGAAGAGAAATGGGTGTTACAAACTCGGTTTCAAACTTAATGGTTACCAGTTATAACAACATGACCTTTATAGGCGATGATTTACCTTGTGGTGTCTATGTTTTACTTATTACTGTTATATCTGACTTGGATCTTAAATTTGGTCGTTTCAAAAAAGGGAAAGTAATTCACCTTCCCTGTTCAGATTATCTCTATATAGGTTCGGCTTTGGGGAAAAAAGGTTCCACTTCCCTAGCCCGCCGTTTGGTTAGGCATGCTACACGAACATCTGACCAAAAACCTCATTACATTCGGTCACAGATGTTGGAGTTCTTTCCTAACATACAACTTGGCAAAGGCTCCTTACATCCAAATACACCCAAGAAACTGTTTTGGAATATCGATCATTTGCTGAACTGCGCTCAGGTGGAAATAATTGGCTTAGTGAGCCTGAGGATCGAGGCTAAACTGGAAGCAGAAACCGGCAAACAGTTGGAATTAAGACCCGATACTCGTGTCATCGAAAAAGGGTTAGGTGCCAATGATCTCAGGGGAAATACTCATTTGTTACAGTTTGTCAATGGTAAGAAAAATTGGCCTTTACTAGTTGATAGTTTGGTTCAAACTTGGTCTACTCACTGCTCAAAATGTTTTTTGCCACTCATTTCTTCAGATAAGTTCCTTTGAAGATTTGTTTTTATAAGAATTTAATGACAGAGATTAATTGAAATTATAATTCTTTTACTTGCTAGTTTCCAATGTAGCCGTATCAACCGAATTTTATGGTGATTGTCCAGAGGTTAGTTTCAAAGGGTACTGAGGAGATCTTTTCAAAGTTTGTCATCCTGTATAACAAATCTGTTCAAATGATATGTGGACGATAGAAATATTCTACGTTTGAGTCCAAGAGATATGGAATATTTTAATCAGGCAATTCGGTCTATTGAAAATAGCGACTTAAGTAACCTTCAAAATGCGATAAGCAAAGATTCACAAGTAATTAGGAAAAAGAACGCTAGTGGACAATCTTTGCTTAATTTAGCTTGTCTAATAGTTACTCAAGATGGTGCTATACCGCAAAAAAGGGGTACTACGGATCAGTTTTTAGCGATAGAAATTATTTTAAATGCCGGTGCGAATCCTTCTGAACCAGATCCTACGGGTAGGTCCCCTTTGCATGTGGCCGCGATTTCTAATCACTTTGAATTAGCTAAGCTACTCTTGGATACTGGCGCTTCGCTAGAGGGGAAATTAATGGGAGCTAGGGGAGGGTCTCCGCTGGCATTGGCCTTATTCTATGCTAAGTCTCGAATGGCTCAGTTCTTGTCTAATCCTCCAACTCCTTATAATTTAAGGACAGCTGCAGCTCTTGGGCATGAGATAGAACCTTTTTTGGAGGGGGGAAATCTTAAACCTGAGGCTGCCAATCAAGTTGATTTTTATCGGCCTCTTCCTCAATTCCCCGAATGGGTAAGAACGTGTACTCGCCAAGAGTTACTGGACGAAGCGTTGTCATGGTCAGCTAGAAACGAAAAACTGGTTTCAATGTCTAAATTGGTTAAATATGGAGCAAATGTAAATAGTAATCCTTACAGAGGTACTCCCTTGCTCTGGTCTATCTACAGTGATAGTGTATACTCAGCCAAATGGCTGATAGAACAGGGGGCGGATCCTAACCTGAAACATGATTTTGGTGGTGCTGAGCATGGGCAAGGAGCAACGGCAATTCACTTAGCAGCTCAGTATGGATCTTTGAAATGTCTGCGTTTATTACTCGAAAAGGGGGCAGATCCGTATTTAACTGACAATCTATATAACTCTACTGCTTTGGATTGGGCTAAACATGAAGGTGCAGATTCTAGCATAAGTGTATTATCCGAATTTGGAGTCGTAGACAAATAATGCAAGATTATGCAGTAAGATGATTGTTTTGAAAGCCTACTGGCTGTTAATAGTTTTGGTTAAAATATATGGGTTAATTTATTACGCGTGGCGCTTAGAATTTTTTGAGTGTCTAGCCTTTCAAAAGCTTATCAAAAATTTTTACTTTATCTTCTTCCGTTAGATTTACAAATGACATGCAAAACATGTCAATATATCCCTTATTTTCATGACCAATCACTTTTAGCAATCCTTCCACTTACTGAGATGTGAAAAGCCATGGTAGGGTTTTAAGCTAAACTGGTAACTTGTTACCCAACTACTCAAACTGACATAATTGAAGTATTGTTCTCGTCACTGTTTAGTTCCTCAATAACAATTTCTCTGCGGCCTAGAAATAGATGTGATAAGAAACTGGCCAAAAAAGTAAAAGTTAGTTTTTATGGGAAACATCCAACAAGAAAACACGAGGTGCCAGGGATTCTCTCTTGGTGTGGC
This sequence comes from Candidatus Poribacteria bacterium, assembly GCA_002709695.1. Lineage (GTDB taxonomy): Bacteria > Poribacteria > WGA-4E > WGA-4E > UBA9662 > UBA9662. The sequence goes on along the minus strand of PAQF01000020.1, from coordinate 47,175 downwards.
TAACAAGAATTGATAGGTTTAAAGCCTTATATAGTATAAAAAATGAATAACAAGCGACAAGGTACAGGTATTACAAAAGGTTTAATCGTTGGGGTTTTCTTAATTCCTCTGCATTGTTATTGGCTAATACATATGGAGATGTTGCGATACTTTGGGCACGCAACGATCATTGGTATCTTCTTTAACGTCATTTTCAGCATATTTCTCATCGTTTTGATCAATCCTTTACTGAGGAAAATTTCACTTAAACTTGTTTTCAGTCAACAGGATGTGCTCATTGTATTTATTGTTTTAAGTCAAGCATCTGCGATTTGTGGGCATAGCTTGATACAAGTACTTGTTCCCAGTATAGCTGCTCCATATGGCCTAGCCACACCGGAAAACGGATGGAAAGACCTATTTGTCGGATCTATTCCAACGTGGTTGGTTGTACATGATATGAAAGCTTTGGACCAATTCCTGAAGGGAGGGTCAAACCTGTATAACATGTCTTACATTCGTGCATGGCTGACTCCTATTCTTGTCTGGTCAGGGTTCTTAATTACGCTTCTTTTGGTTATGATTTGCATCAATTTTATTTTTAGCCACCAGTGGATAAAAAAAGAGAGGCTACCATATCCGATTGTGTATCTGCCGCTTGAAATGTCCAACTTGGAGTTAACTCTCTTCAAGAATCGGCTCATGTGGGTTGGCTTTTCAATCGTTGCGTTTTTGGGGATTTTGAATGGGCTACATGCTTTTTATCCAAGTGTACCCCATGTTCCTATGAAAAATACTTATATAGGTCATTTATTCATCAACAGACCATGGAGTGCTGTCAGGCCTATATCACTCATTTTTTTCCCGTTTATTATAGGACTTGCTTTCTTGATACCTCTTGAACTCGCATTTTCCTTTTGGTTTTTCTTTTTATTTTTTTGGAAAGGTCAATTAATTCTTGGAGATATGTTCAGTTGGCAACTCCCATCGATAGCAGCTGAGCAGGCTGGTGGTGCATATATTGCTTTATCCTTGATTGCCATCTGGAGTGCAAAAAAACACCTATATTCAGTTTTTAGGAACCTGTTTGGGCATATTAGCGAAACTGCCAAAGATCGATCATACCAAACAGCTATTATGGGTATTGTTATTGGTTTTATATTGATAATATTATTCTGCTGCAAGGCAGGAATGTCAATCTGGGTTTCTGTGACATTCTTCATCATTTACTTTTTTATTGCTGTGTCCGTTGTACGAGTTCGTACACAGTTGGGTTCCCCAGTACATGACTTACACTTCTCAGGCCCAGAAGTTATGATGATTGACGGCGTTGGAGTACGCAGATTAGGTCAACGTAACCTTTCCATAATCCCTTTTTTTTGGTTTTTGAGTCGAGCACATTATAGCGACGTTCCTCCACATCAAGCGGAGGCCTTTTTTATCGGTGAGAAGGCAAGGATCAGTCATCGTAACCTATTTCTTTGTATGATTTTAACGACTGTCGTTGCCATCCCAGTTTCTTTCTGGGCATATTTGGATGTTTCCTATCGTTTTCAGGGTAAGTTGGGGTTTGGACACGAATCGTTTGTGCGGTTGCAAAAATGGATTACTAACCCCACAGAGCCAAATGTTCGAGGTTTAGGACTTTTCTTTATTGGTTTAGGGTTTACTTTGTTTTTAAATGTGATGAACAGACAGTTTATTTGGTGGCCTTTTCACCCGGCGGGATATGCCGTTTCCAGTACACATGGAGGACATTTATTGTGGTTTCCTATATTTCTCAGCTGGAGTATGAAGTTGTTGATACTTAAATACGGAGGACAGAAAGCTTATAAAACAGCACTTCCATTCTTTTTAGGGTTGGTTTTAGGAGACTTCGTTTTGGCGAGTTTCTGGACTCTTATTGGAATAGTATTTAATCTTAACATTGCCCATCAAGGGATGGTTTGAGAAACCAAGTATCTTGAGGACGACGCTTTTGATAGTTATCAACAATGCTATCTTTAAAATAGATATTGCTACTAAATGTCCCTCATATGTACAGAAGCAAATAATTAAGAGTTTCTGTACATATGAAATTTTGTTCTCGGGAAGTTCATTCAGTAAAAGATACTTTATTTTGAACAATCCCCCTTTTGGCTTCACCCGAGCGTCGAGTATGTTTTTTTTACATTTTCGGAGGTAAGAATGTTGACACGATTAATTTTTTAGACTAGACTGTGGAAAATATATTGTATAGTGGTTGCTGGGTAAAACTACTGCAACCGAACCAGACACAGTGTTTTTTGAATTGAATGATGGAGTGAGATAAAGATGAATAAATTAGGTTATTATTTGCGTTCCTTTGTTACTTTTCTGCTGTTAGTGCTAGTTTTATATCCGTTATTTCCACAAGCTGCTAACCCCGGAGTTAAGAAAGATAAACTGGTTGGACATTGGACCTTTGAGAAAGGGGTGGAACTGAAAGATTTAACAGGAAATTTCCCTGATGTAAAGCTGATGGGTGCTAAAATTTCCAAAGGTGCTTTAGACGTTGATGCAGGAAAATGGGCTATTACTGTTGGTGAATACAAAGGACCAGATATTACTGATAAAACATTGGTTTCTTGGGCAACTATGCAAGATATAAGCGTAACCAAAGGGTCAATTCTGTGCATTGACAAGATTAGCGGAGATCATTTTGATTCCATCGTCTACGCAGAGAGGCAGCCCAACCAGTGGATGCCAGGTAGTAGTCATTTTAGACGGACAGATGATCCTAAACCTGGTTTTAAAGAAACCAAGACAGGAATTGAAATTATGATTGCGATATCTTATAAGGAAGCGAAAGCAACTGAAATCAAAATATATCGAAACGGCAAGAAAATTGGTGGTTATGAAAAGGGGCAAACTATCACTTGGACGGAAGATGATGCTGAAGTAATGTGGGGCAAGCGACACGGTAACGTCGGTGGAGGTCCTGGAGATCTGGATTGTTTGATACACGAATCTAGAATCTATGGTGCGGTCCTAACGGAAAAAGAGATAAAAAGCTTGAAATTAGGTTCCCTTGCTGTTCAAGTCAGTGATAAATTGTCCACTAAATGGGCGTTTATCAAGGAAAAATAACCTCGTAAGATCAACATCCTCACATGAAATCTTTCTTTGCGGTAATCCCTCTTGGTTGGAGGACTGTGTGGTTATTGCCGAACATGGAAACACATTCGACCATTCTGATAAGTATAGTCTGGGAAGGCGAGATGGGCACTCGTAATTTGTTATTATTATAATGTTCCTTGTCTGATTGTTCTGTTGCAAGAGTCATCTGCTGGGCGGTATCTTATTACCAGTATGTCGTAGCAGATTCTAAGACTCTTTTCATTCACGGCGGGTAAACTCCTTAGTATAGTCGCCGATGTCTTTTCCTTTTGTGGGAATATTTTGATATGCGTGTATCTGCCGTTATCTTCACATAAGATGCCCCACTGAATCTGGTTTGTCCTGTTTCTGTCTCCTTATAGATTTGAGTTGTGCGTCTTCAGTATGCCTCATAGACTATTTATAAGATTAGTCTGGGCGAGAGTATTACATTGTTGAAATATGGACGATTCTTGGAATGTTTACTGGCGTAAATTACCATTATATTTTATTTAGTGTATAAAAGCTTTTTAGAAGGATCAAAAAAATAGAGTTCAGTAGAATCTAGTTTTTTTATTAAATCTATTTTGGTTGACAGCAGTCTTAATAGTCAATTATCTTAACCACTTCATCCAGAAGTGTGGATTGTCTTTGGTCTGAATCCTATAAGGTGCTTAATAAAGACTCAGGCATCGGGTGGATTGCCGATTGGCTGGATCTTAAACCCACACCAACTCCAGATTTGGCCTATTGTATAAACAATTTGTATTAATTCTTGGTTGGTGATAGTGATAGTGTATACTTTTTGGATAACCTTTGTAGTGTCTGTTTGTCTTAGGTTCTGAATTACCTTTTCACTGTTGGCAATTAAGGAAATTGGATTTTCATTATCAACCCAGAAGAAGCAAGTAACGCGATAACGGCCATTTGGTAGAACTACTTTAAAGACACCATCAGTTTTTGTCGTATTCGTAATTGCGTTCTGAAACACAGGGTTTGGTTGTTCGTTCTGAGAACTGGACGTTAGTTTGGCTTCTGTCAACCAGCCGTATTGATGCGCTTGGTTTTCGTACTTGCTAATTGGAGATATTGAAATGGAGTTGAGAGCAGCCGTGGCGTCTTGAGGATGAAAATCGAAGGCTAATTCTTTCCGATTGATGTTTAGTGTGTTTGTCCACCAATTTACGTCCAGCGTATTTGGGTTCAGATAGTATAAGGTGTATCGCTTGGCCGTATGGATAGATCTATAGTCTGGACCTAGTGTTTCTTGCTCCAGTTTGTTGATGCCATCGGATGTCATTCGCCAAGCCAAAACATAATCTGCTCGTTGTGGATACGACGTTTTTGGACCGGAATAAGGACGGGTATCCATTTGATATTGATAGTTGATGGGAAAATAATCAAGTGCAGCCTCATAGTTGCGGAGTAAAGCTACTCTATTGTCTAAGCAATAGTAACTTCCAACATGCAGAAACGGTTTGACATAATCTATTTTACCTAATGTATCTGAGAATTGTTGACCATGTTTGTCAAGATACAATACCAAAGTCGAGTTTTCTGTTATTAAATTAGTACTCTGAGTCATCTCGGTGATTTCCTGATCTAAAAAGAAATTGTCATGAGCTGTATAAGCTAGATGCCAAAGTGAGAGACCAACTAAACTCGTAATCAAAATGTATTGAAGGTAATGATGGGCCGGCGTTTTCAAAAATGGTAGTAACATCAGAACAAGATAGATATGAACTCGATCGTTAATCCAGCCCCCACCTGATTGGATATTATTGGGCGAAATATAATAAATCAAGGTTAAGATCAAAAACATAATTAGGAATAGGTCAGTCGATTTGAATCTGATTCTGTTTTTAGCTGAGGATTTACTGACAAATTCAATGCTTCTTTCCCATAAACTGTAAAACAATAGTATGGTTAAGATAACGAACAAAAATCGGCCGATTAAAATATGGTCGTCTCGAAAATAGACCAGAGATTTCAAGTTGAAAAAATATTCATTTAGCCAAGATAATTTTCGGTAATTGCGACCATAGCCCTGTGTTTTGGAAAGGTAGTAGGTCAATGCTACGAAATAGACTGGGAGCATGTAGGTTGCGAAATAGATCAGCGGTTGCAGCCGACTGATGAAATTAGGTCTTGTTTTATCGGTTTGCAATTCTAACAAAAATAATAAACCTGTAAAGACTGAGATCGAAATAACCAACAGAAAAAAAGACTGAAAATGACTAAAGTAGGTAAGCATCAGTAGCAAGTAAAAACCAACTAGGGGCTGGTTGCCAGTCAGCCCTTTGGGAATTATATTGTTTCTGTGTTTCCACCAATAGCCTAGTGTCCAGAAGAATATAGGTACACTGATAGAGAAATTGTAAAATCCCATCATCAGCAAGTAATGATAAGAATATATGACGCCGACTAGGCTAAAAATAACTTTGTTGTGATCAATGACTCTTAGAAAGTAAAACAAAGCCAGTGGTAGACCGAGCACACACAGGCTCAGTACGATTTTCTCGCAAACCAAAGGCGAGAAAATGTGCATTAGTATGGCCATCAGCAGGTGGGTTGTCCAATTAGGGAAGGGGGCCCAGTTTAGTTGGTAGACATCCCGGATGCGGAAATTGTTATGATCGTGATATTCTTTGAACACTTGTGCGTTGTAGATGTGACTGGGGCCATCTTGGGTTGGGAAATACTTAACAATCCAAATTGGCAACAGATGGACGAGTAAGAGAAGAACAACTAGTAAATGTTTAAGAGTTATTTTCAGCAATTTGCAAGAGGGTTGATTAGGGTCTTGTACAATTTTCATGGATACTTTGGCTTAATGTTTTTGCTGAAGTTAATGTGGCTGAGATCACTGACACAGTCAGCTTTTTGGGCAATATCTTGAGGTGATATGAAACAAATTAAGGGTAGATTGGTGTAGATAATGATAGCGGATATCACAATTTTATCCTACATTTCTGCTGTTTTTTTGTTGCTAAAATCAATCTTTTGTAGCTCATCAAAATTAGGTCTAATACGCTTGACCTTAGACCGTTTAATACAAGAGGTAATAAAGATTTTCCCTGTTTGGTAATACATAGTAACTTAAGCTTATTGATTTTGAATAACAGCATTCCTATTATGATTATAAAACAAAAGGCACATAATATACCTCACAAACTAACAGATTAAGGTCAGGGGTGTTGTTATAAATTGATATGTAGGAATTGAGGACAACCCTTTGCAAGTAGGTTGGCATAATACAAAGGGAATTTATAGATAGCATGGCTGAATTTGCACTTTTACCAGAAAAGATTCAGAAGTTAGCCACTGAGCAAATTGATCCTAGATCTATCGTTGTCTGTGCCATTGGAGGGTCACAATTATTTCAACCTGAGTTTGTCTTGGTTACCAAGCACAAGTTATTGGTCTTAGCCGAAGCAACCATTGGTATCCTTCCCTATGCAATGGTTCGTTTTGAATTGGACTTTAACCAAATAATTTTTCTGTCAATTGAGCAAACCTTTTGGCAAAAACTAGCTCGTCAATCTTGCCTCAAAATTGAAATCCTTCGAGAAAATTATTTAATTGATGGGTTAAGACTACGCGACAGCAAGAAAATTATCACTTTAATCAGAAACCAATTTGTAAATAGTAGTCTTTCCAAAACCGAAATATAAACTTTTTCTTCTAGTGCATCACTAGTCTCCCAACTCAGGACTGAGTCTTTGCCAGATGGATTTTTGCTTTTTTTAGATGTTCGTAGCTTTTCTGTTTTAGATAATAATATTCCTCGATTGCTTTCAGTGCTTCTGGCATTCTTATTACCCTAATGCTTGTGCTTCATCATAATGTAGTATTGGGTCAGTTTTATGACGCACTTCATGCAGAAGTGGATTAATTATTTCTTCAAGAAGCTTACTGTTCGAGCTATTAGACACGTGTTGATTGTTTAAAGAGGACAATTAGTATACGAAGGTGGTGTTACAGAATTACTTGTTCTGACCAGTTCCACTAATTGTGAGGTTTAGTTCCTATATCATGCGATGGGATATGAAGATGATGACCTTGCTATACCTAAGGTTCTATTGGATGAATGACCAGCAGTGAATTACTTTGATCAAAATCAACACATTAAAAGAACGTAGAGCATAGATCTTTTTTATTTGTGTATTTGTGATTTAGGACAATTTGATACCAACACACTTAATTTATAGAAGCTGTTTTTGAGCACGTGATGGGAGGTAAATTCTGGTTGCCTCGTTTCGTTTTGCTCACTACACTATGCAAGAAATTGTTCTAAATTAACCTTGACAACTCCAGCTATATTGATTAGCATCATTGTCATATTTTTATCTGCCGAGTTAAAAATAAGTCAGGGAGAAAAAATGGCAAAGTATACTTTAATAATTAGTCTGGTTGTTGGAGTTCTTAATTTCCAAGCTCTTGGTGCCGCTTGGTATACCGAAAATTTTGACAAGTTTAAGAATGGTGATATTGTAGGCCAGGATGACTGGGAAATCGCTATGAACCAAAAGACCTGCCAAATTCAGAGTAAAGTCAAGCATGGTGATGTGGGCAAAAGTGTTTTTGTCTCCGAAAAAACAATGGTATTGAGAAAATTTAAAGGTTCCAATGCCAGTACTCAATACGTTTCATTATTCGCGAGGAAGGATGATGGTCCAGGGCCTGTAATGATTTATATTGGTGGAGATGCTGTGAAGTGGGGCGCTGCAGCCAAAATTGATATTAAGGAGGGTGGCGTCATCACTGCCAATAAAGGAAATGCTGGTTTCCCAGAAGTGTTCAAGGGTAAATTGGGTCAATGGTATCATTTTCGGCTGGTTTTTGATTTTAAAAAGAAGAGCTATGATTTCTACATTGATGGCAAACAAGTTGTCAATGGCTTTGAATTTCGAGGTGAAGGAGGTAAAGGTGGTGTCAACCCCGATCTAGGTTGGATTTTTTTGGGATGGGACCATCCAAATGTGTTAGTAGCGTATATTGATGATATTGAATTGGGAGACGGCGAAGGTGAAAATGCAGGTTTGCCAAAAGCTGTCGATCATTTTGGTAAGCTTGCTTCCTGCTGGGCGAGTATCAAAGCTTGGGAGTAACTTTATTTTTCTCCTCGAAACCAATTTCGAGTGACATTGGTTCTGGGGTGTGAATTCATTTTCCTTGCTTTCCAGTAGAATGATTTAATCGGAGTAGTAAGCATGAGAAGCAAGTGGACTGGGAAAAAAATGGATGTAAAACAAAGGAAGAGTTTTCACTAAAAGAACTCATCGATCCAATGGAGGATGTACTGATACTGCCACCAGCCAATTACAGTGGGCGTAGTCACCCTATCCACCAACAGCCTGTCAACCAGGAAGTCCAAATACTGGAACCTATTCCGTATGAAGATTGCCTTGATGGATTTGACCAAGTTGAATTATCATTCCAAGAGATTTCGCACTTTAAGTCGCAGGGTTTTATTATCAAGCGCGGTCTGATAGATAATCGAGAGGAATTCGATCGTCTTGTGGACTACTATTGGGACCATGTGCCAGCTTATTTTATGGATCGTGATGATAGTACTACGTGGTTCATGAACCCTAATAAGAAACTAACGGTGGAAGACAGTCAGACCTTGGGCCGTACATCGTCAACAGGATTAAAATTTCAATCTCCTTTCCAGTTCGGTACGGAACCTGCCATACTAGCTTTAAGCGCCAGCCATCCAAACGTACAACGAGTTCTCGAACAGTTCATTGGCAATCCAGTACGTCCGACGAAAAGAGTACGTGGTCTCTATGGTGTGTCGCCCACATATGATACTACCTCTACGAGGTTGAGTCCACATGTAGATGTCATTCCAGCTGATATATCTGCCATGGTCATTGTTACCGAAACTCCACCTAGATGCGGGGGATTCTGCGTTTGGCCTGGCTCACATATTAACCTTTATCCCTTCTGGGATACCAGAAATAGTACCCGCATTAGCACACAAAAAAGGTTAGAGGCGTTTTTCTGTGAACGTGATCGAACAGTGAGGATTCTCGCTCCCGTGGAATGTGTTGGGTCACCTGGCGATGTGGTCTTCTGGCACCCAAGAATCTTACATTCAGCGGGTAAAAACTATTCAATGATAGATGGTAACCCGTGTATTCGTATTGTGATACCATGTGACTTTCAGAAAAATGGACGTATCTTCTTCGACGACGAGTACTATGGTCCCGGTAAGCGGGAGCAATGGTGGGTTGATGTTCGGAACTTCAAAGAGGATCATGAAGTGCCAACGCCCGAAAATTTGTGGAGTGGTTGGAATATCTAAGCTATTGTCCATAATTTCTTGTGGTTGGTGCAGAATAGAAACCCAAAACCTGCCGTTGAGTGTGGATATGAAGTAGGCTTTTGACATGCTATCTAGCCAAGAATTGAATGAACTTTGGTACTGAAAAGCTAACTAATCGCAATCCAGCACAGTTAAGATATACAAAGCGACAGAAGTTTAGGATTCACTCTATAATTACTTATCAAAACAATGGGCTTATATTTTTCGATTGAGTTTGGCAAAAGAGTTGATGGTCATTATAAACAAACTGATGAGCAACCGTTTACTCTGTAGGAACTGCCAAACAAAATTTTCAACATGTTGTAATGGAAAACCAGTGACAGAATGATCAAGGATCCAAATTCCTCATTACCGCGGCGATTGACTGAGAATGAGCTGTCAACTTTTCGGCGTCAAGGATATCTCATCTTGCATCATGTGCTTCCATTAGCAGAACTTCAAGACTTGAATAATGAATTGGAAATACGATACCAGAGACGGCTGAAAGACCCAGAAATTGCCCAGGATGAGCAAAAACGAAATCAAATCCATGGCCTAGGAGCAGATTCAGAACGATCTCGGCAACTCGCTTCTGATCCAAGGATTTTGTCCCTAGTTGAGGACTGGGTCAAACCTGGGATCGCTCTGTTTTCGGCTAAGTTGATTTCCAAAGGTCCAAATGAACCTAACAACGTGTGTCACTGGCACCAAGATGAGGCCTACTGGCACATCTATTCTGAGAGTGAGTGTCGGATGTCTATTTGGTTGCCTTTACAGGACGTTAATAGAAAGAACGGTTGTCTGCGTGTGATTCCTGGTACCCATAAAAAAGGGGTGATTGTTCCTCATCAACCCCGTAGTTCAAGGGATCATGGCGCTTGCCGTTTGAGCTTTTTACCCGGCGATCGTGAATTGCCTAATACCGTTTACTGCCAAATTCCAGCAGGTTCAATCGTACTATTCTCTAATAAACTATGCCACTCATCTTTGGGTAATTATACTAACCAGCACCGACGGGTTTTTATTCTGACTTACCAAGAGGCAACTGTTACTAAGGGCAAGGATGATGATTTTGCCATTCTTCGTTCTGCTTAAGTTACAAATTGATTTGGCAAGTAAAATAGTATAAAAATTACAAGCAATTTTAAAAACGCTAATCTACATTAAGAGTAAAGAATATGAGTTTGTCACCATTGACCAAATCTAATGATATTCGATATGATGGATTAGCCCTACGTCAGCGAGCTGAATGCCAAGGCTATTTGTTTTTTTCGGCCTTGATTGATCCCGCACCAATTCTAGAGATAAGACGGGACATTGTCTCTATTTTACAACAAGTGGGGTGGATTGATGCTGATACTGATCCTCTGCAGGCTTTGACTAGCCACCAGCCCTGTGTCTCAGGTAATCCTGAATTCAGTAGAGTTTACGATATGATCCAACGACTAGAATCCTTTCATTCCTTAGCCCATTATCCGTCTTTGTTTAATATCGTAGAAATTCTATTGCAAGCAAATGTGTTGCTGCAACCCAGTAACATTGCCCGCGTGATTTTCCCTTGTAACTTGGAACAAACCACACCGCCACACCAGGATTATGTTCATATCCAAGGTTCACCAAATGTATGGACGGCTTGGATACCATTGGGTGATTGTCCACAGCAACTAGGTGGGTTAAGTGTACTGGTGGGGTCCCACCACTTGGGTATCCTACCAGTGTCAAAATCCTTAGGTGCTGGAGGATTGCGAACCAATATCGAAACTTCCAACTTGGAGTGGGCTTCCAGTCCCTTTAACTGCGGAGATGTACTATTCTTTCACAGTCATACCGTTCACCAGGGACTAAGTAATTTGTCAGGCAATCAGTTGCGGCTATCAGTAGATTATCGATATCAGAAAGCCAGTGATCCCATAATGAATCGGTTGCTGGGGCCACATCAAGGCCGCCTGAAATGGGAAGAGGTTTACGCTGATTGGGAATCGGATCGGTATCAATACTATTGGCAGAAATTTTCTTTGCAGTTGCTGCCAAAGCAGGTTTGGCCGATAGAGGCCGAGACCATTGAGGAAAATTGATAGAAAAAAAAGTGGATAAAGATAATAATGTTCGATCCTTTATAACTAGAAAAATGTATTGGGAATATAGTAATTACATATCAATGGGCTCACTGTAGAGAATGGGCCCAGACCTAGTGTATGTACCAATGCAGAGGTCAGATGTTTTTTCAGCGTTTTAATTGTAATAGCAAGTTATCCTATCCTAGTCCCACAGATCTAGGCCCAAAAGCTTCCTTCCCAAATTTGTCAGTTTTGCTGGACCATAATTTTTAGCTTCCCATCCCCTTGGGTCACCCGGCCAAGGGCCTCGGCCAAGAGCCCTTCTTTCTCTCCATAAGGTGATTCGTTCTTGTCGCCTTTCTTCATTCATTGGCTCAGGCACTGGATAGAAGTTCATGTACTGGGCTAATCGAGGTTTATTCGATGTGTTTCGGCCGTTTCCATGTGGTAGCGCCCGATGCCACATGAGTAAAGAACCTGCTGGTGCGGCGACCTGTATGAAATGCTCCTGTGATAACTCTGGTACCCATGGGGATTTCGGATCGATTAGCCATTTGTGTGCTCCGGGCCAGCAAACAAACGAGCCTTGATTGTCTGCGGTGTCGGTCAGAAACAGAACGCCTTGGGTGCCGAATGTGATGGGTAAATTGGAGGTGTCGACATCCCAGTGGAACATCCCTTGGTGGTCCCAGTTGGGATGTTTTACGTGACGAGGTGGTTTCATGTTGACACGGTCCGGATGTACCCAGATTCGATGCGTGCCATAGACTTCAGTATAAATCTGATGGATCGGCTGATGCTGGTAAACATTCCACATGGCTTGATGTTGGTACATCTCTACCATGCCTGCACCTGGTTTGTGTGGGCATCGATACCAGTCGTTGGGATCGTTAGGGTCCATTTCCAGAAAAGCAAATATAGCCTCTACTACCGCTTGACATAGGTCAATGGATACAGCGTCTTCGATTACCATATAGCCAAATTGCTCAAAGTGTTGGTGGTGTTCCGCGCTTAGTATTCCCATTTCTAATTTCCTTCAATCTATGTTTGACTACGGCTTGAAAAAATAGTTGCAGACTAAACCTTCAACTCTTCAGGCGAAAACCAGTTGTCTCACCAATACCTAAAGCGAAATTGATGATCAAAGCCATTTGGCTGTCCATTAAATTTTGTTTTTTTAGTGTGGCTTTTTAGGCTGTTGTTTTAATGTTTTTTTGCATTTTTGCTTTGATTATAGACTATCTTAACAGGAGAAACTAGGAGGTAGATTGAGAACGGAAAAGTCTGATGACACCATGAACTCCCACTTTGGTTGTCTTTATCCTTTCAAGTTATAAAGCTGTCACGGCGGTTCAAACTCCTTGTGAGCGTATCATACAGCTATAAATTACTATATTAGTTATTGTCAATATCCGGAACACCAGTAATTAACTGAGATATAACTAAGTTAATTTGTCAAACGGATCCGCTTCATCGTCTTGATTAGCGCAACTAGAAAGTGTCCAATCCCCTATCCATAAGGTAATACCAATCAAAACGATTTGAGCCAAGCCACGGAGTAGGTGCCATGTACCCGTATATGTCTGACCATTTATAGGAATGTCATTTACCCACATGTTTAGGTTAGCCCAGTAGAGAATTATCAAAAGGATGGCCATTGAGGGGCCTGCCCAAGAGCGCCATCTTGGGATGAGGATAGCGAAACCAAATAGAACCTCAAACATTCCACTTGCGTATACCCAGAGTCTCGGTCGGCCTAGGATTCGGGGGGCAATTGGTTCGAACCAAACTGGATCGATAAAGTGCTTTGTGCCGACAATTAAGAAAAAGAAACCTATTAGAGTCGCAACGATATGTTGGAGTGTCGGCTTCAAAGTTAATTTGACAGAGTCTTTTCGAGGTAGCATTATTGATTACCCTGTTTATGACCAATTTTTTTGCACCTGAGTTGGAAATTATAGGAAGGGAAAGGTCCTGAAAACCAAATTATGAGGCCTTTATTAAAGCAACTTCGTGGTAATTTAGTATCTAACAGGTTGGTCCTTGATAAATTCTGTTTTGCCCAGCTCTCGGGAAGCTAGTTGAACTGGTTTTCCGCGTAGCTATGTCACTATGATGATAAAATAAAATTAACACAACTGTAGATAAGGCAGGGAAACAAAAATATGATATTTTCACTGGGTTCGCTTTTGACTAGAGTTCCTCGAAAAAACAAAGTAAAGAGACAAGAGAAAGGGTGTCAACTGGCTGTTGACACCCTCCTGCTTCAATCCCTTTGGATGTTGGTTTTGATAAGAATTCTACTTTACTTGCTTTCGGAGTAAACGTTTAAGCCCTTGTCCTGAAATTCCCGGCTCTTCTCCTCCATACCTGCACTTAAGGCCTCTTGGTCGGTTAATCCTTTTTCTTCAGCGAATTTTCGAATATCCTCCGTAATTTTCATCGAGCAGAAGTGTGGGCCACACATAGAACAAAAGTGGACTTTTTTGGCTGATTCTTGAGGTAAAGTCTCGTCGTGGTATTCCCTGGCTGTTTCTGGGTCTAGGCTAAGGTTGAACTGGTCTTCCCAACGGAATTCGAACCGGGCTTTGGAAAGGAAGTTATCTCGCTCTTGTGCTCCTGGATGGCCTTTGGCTAAGTCGGCAGCATGAGCCGCAATTTTGTAGGCAATAACACCATCTTTGACATCCTGCCGGTTGGGCAAGCCCAAATGTTCTTTCGGTGTTACATAACACAACATCGCACAACCGAACCAACCGATCATGGCTGCACCGATACCACTGGTAATATGATCGTAGCCGGGAGCGATATCAGTGGTCAAAGGGCCAAGTGTATAGAAAGGAGCTTCATCGCAATGGGCTAACTGTTTATCCATGTTCTCTTTAATCATGTGCATTGGGATATGGCCGGGTCCTTCGATCATGACTTGGCAATCTTGTTCCCAAGCGATTTGGGTGAGTTCACCGAGTGTCTCTAGTTCAGCAAACTGAGCGGCATCGTTGGCATCGGCGATTGATCCCGGTCGTAAACCGTCTCCCAAAGAAAAGGAGACATCGTAGGTTCGCATAATCCCACAAATATCAGCAAAGTGGGTATAGAGAAAACTTTCTTGATGATGAGCCAAACACCACTTGGCCATGATGCTCCCTCCGCGAGAGACAATTCCGCACATGCGTCGAGCTGTCAGAGGAATGTACTGCAAACGCACGCCGGCATGGATAGTGAAATAGTCTACACCTTGTTCTGCTTGCTCAATCAAAGTGTCTCGGTAGATTTCCCAACTTAGCTCCTCGGCTTTGCCATCGACTTTCTCTAAGGCTTGGTAAATTGGTACGGTACCAATAGGGACAGGAGAATTACGGATAATCCACTCTCGAGTTTCGTGAATGTTCTTTCCGGTCGATAAGTCCATCACTGTATCAGCTCCCCACTTGGTTGCCCATCGCATCTTTTCTACCTCTTCTTCAATTGAAGAGGCTACCGCTGAGTTGCCGATATTGGCGTTGATCTTAACTAAAAAGTTACGGCCAATAATCATCGGTTCGGTTTCTGGATGGTTAATATTAGCAGGGATGATGGCTCGACCTCTGGCAACTTCGTCTCGCACAAACTCTGGTGTAATATAAGCTGGGATCTTAGCCCCTAACGAGTCACCAGGGTGCTGAAAGTTCGTAACGTTTCGGACTTGTGGATCATTGGCTGCCGTTTCATAAGCTTTTTCACGTCCCAGATTTTCTCGAATGGCAATAAACTCCATTTCTGGAGTAACGATTCCCTGTTTGGCGTAGTGCATCTGCGTTACATTATGGCCAGATTTAGCCCGTAGAGGTTGTCGGTTTTGCCCTTCAAAACGCTCTAGTTTACCGTTTCTATTATCACTAGCTTGGGCTGAAATTAGTTGATCCTGATTCCGGTAGCCATTGTCTTGTGGTTGAACCGTTCGACCGTGGTAAGTTTCCACATCGTTCCGGTTCTGAATCCAACTCTGTCGCAGAGGTTCTAAGCCCTGTTGGACATCTCCTAGCAATTGCTCATCCCCCCAAGGGCCACTTGTATCGTAAACCCGGATTTTAGGGTTGGTTGCCTCGTTGGATGATTGACCGTTGTTAGAACTGTTTCCGGTTGTGGTATGAGTATGTGGTGTACTATCCTCTAGGGTGATTTCACGTAGAGGAACTCTAAGTTTGGGGTATTGTTGGCCTGGTACGTAGACCTTTTGGCTGTTGGGAAAAAATGGTTGTTCTGATGACGTAATTTCTTGATCTAACTTATCTGACACGTTTTGGATCCCCTTTGCTCGGAATAGGCTTGGTTTAGTTGGTTTTTTATCAAGTTTCGATACTTTCTAATCGAAACTTGGGCTGGGGTAAAATTAGGTTGGCTAAGGTTTGATGAACCGTTTGACTGGTGGATACTGGTTTTCTCAACGAATTGCCTCCGGCCAGTTTGCCTCACTTTTTAGCATTGGAGATCGACTAACTAAACATCTGGAATTATGTTTTTTCGCAGGCAATGATATGAAATTAAAAAATGTGAAAGCTGAGAATATCAATTGCTAATAATAACACCTTTTTAAGCTTAAGGACAATAACAAATGCTAGGGGACCATAAAAATCGTATTAAAACTTGTAAACTGAAGTAATATAAACAGGCGTTTTCAAAATTTCTGTGTCCTTGCCTTGGTCCTCAAAAGCAAATCCAAAAGCTGAGAGTTGAGAAATCGTAGATGTTCGAAGAGTTAAACTTCAACCTCAACTGCTAAATTCTGTGAATTTTCTGCTTGTATATTTCATAAGCCTTGCTTCTTTGATTGAACTCCACTAAACACTCAGCAGATAGTGAAAATAGTCCGCAAGTAGGGACATTCGTCCAATTGGCGAGAGTAATCCCCGTTAGAAAATCCACTATTTTACCCCAAAACTACAATCGTGGTATAATCCTCAAGTCAACTTTGCTTAGCTAGCATTCTATCACAAACAGGCAGTTTAATATTTAGGATATACTATATGAGCCAAACTAAAATCTTTAATCCGTTCGAATTTGATGAAAAAGAAAAAGAGGCTTTTGACCGGGATGGGCACTTCCTCCTACCCGGTATACTCACCTCAGAAGCTTGTAAGCAACTCACCCGGTCTCTGGCACTAATACAGCCATTTCGCGAGTCCAAAGATCCTCAACTACGTCACCATAGCGGTTATGCAGCCGAATACGACAGCTATTTGGCGAGCCTAATAGCCCATCCACAAATGCTAGATTTGATGCACAAAGTACTTGGGCCTGATATCCGATTTGACCATTGTGGTACTCTTAACCGTCCCCCTGGACATCAAGGATTTGGCTGGCATAGCCACGGGTATGCTGATGATCAGCCTGAACTGGGTTTAATCCTCGTCTTCTTTTATGTCAATGGCTTCTCCGCTGACGATGCCTCCCTCAAGGTCGTACCGGGCAGTCATCACTATCGAGATCCTGCCATCAAAGGGGGAACAGATCAAGAATTGCGCAGTGGGTGGTTGAATGGCAAGAAACATCCGATGACTGGAGTTCCCTTAGACCTCGAAGTGTTAGAAGCACCTAAGGGGACGGTGATACTAATGTGGATACATGCTGCTCATGCTGTAAATGCTCGCAAACTTGACAGCACAACGCGCTGGACGGTAGTCTACGGATACCGTAACCCAGGAGAAGAATCTTCATCACGCCATATTACGAAAGAATTTGAACAGAATCCCTATCCAGGCACCGCTTTCCTTTTGAGTTCGTCTTAAAATCCAAGAAAATTATGATGATGGATTTTACCGCTATGAGAGACCAATTCCCACGTTCAAGTTTCAGTGTGGTGATATGCCTAAGAAGCTAGGAATCTCTGCAAAAGCAATACGCCGATTAGCTTGTGCCCCATATTATTTACTAATAATATAAACGATAGTAATTGCCTACCTAAATGGAAAGTTACCTAAAGACAGTCAAACTATTAGTGTAACATATGTCCTTTTGCTCTTTTAATCACCAGACCAAAAGTGGGTGATAAGCCCCCGGCGGGGTGTATCCGTATAATTTCCACCTGTATGGTGGAGCATGCGACAGTGGTGAAAAGTTACGTCGCCAGACTGTAAGGATACGGCAACGGCCTGCTTTGAGTTAACTTTTGTCTCCAAGGCACCATTCATTTCAGAACGATGAGCCACGCTGTAATGCTCTGCGATTTCTCCCTGATGACTACCGACGATGAATTGCATACCACCATTCTCTTTCCAAGCGGGTGATAAAGCTAGCCAGCAAGTGACAGCATTGTCCGAGCCACGGGTTTTCTTCCAATATCCTGCGTCTTGGTGCCACGGCACCTCGGCTGGATGATGGGCAGGTTTGAAAATCATCTGATCATAGATATAGATAGCGTCTTGTCCGATTAGTTGTTTGGCAACATCCCATGCTTGCAGAAAATAGGCGTGTTCTTGCCAACCTGTAATATGTTGCGATGGATTGACAAGTTGTACCATCCGTCCCTTAACATGATTGCTTCCGGAAGCGGGAACGTGGATCTCACCAGAGGTAGCTTGATCATAATTATAGGTTAGTTCTGCAACTTGCGTTTGGTTAATAAAGCTTTCTACCTTGATGAAACCTTGCTGGTGAAAACGGTTGATCAGATTGTCTGAAAGTGGAAACGTCGACACAATTCCTCCAATGTTAAAGGAAGGCTAAATAAAAAGCTGGTTTTTTCAAAGGAACCAGTCATCAGTATTTAGTATTGAATGGAACTTTAGTTAACCATTTTTTGAAATTTTTAACCAAAGCCGAAGACCCGCGAAGCATGATATGCTAATTTTTTGATTCAGTCAATTAATTTTCACACGCGTGGTCGAAATTGCCCAAAGTTAGTAATTAGGCTACGGGGCTTTCTGACACTTGTTAAGTTGTATGGAATTGCCTATTGGTTGGTAGCGGAGCAAGTGAAATGGTTGATTTTATGACTCTGTCAAACAATATACGCCAGAACCAATCAATTCGCCCCTTTCACTTTCTTGTTTTTGAAGACAAGCAGCAGCGCCATACTATCTGCGACGTCGATATTTTTTGCGGGCGAGGGCCACGGATCGGCCTGAATGTACTTCAGTCCTTCTTCGACCCTCTATTATACAACGAGNTCATAGGCTCTGATTGTTTTTCGCATTTGNTGGTNCNCTCTGCCTATGGTGGTTGTTATTTCCTATCTAGCTTGAAGTCTAGTATCCTTAGCGGCGTGGGTTGGGTAAGTCTTTTTATNGTTAAATCTTCATGGAATCAGNTGGGTATCAGTAGACTGTTGACACCCTTTTTCTTTTGTTTCTATTCCTTTTTTTTCTTATAATTATCATGTTTGCTTGATTCCCTCTTTTCTATAGTGCCAACATTGACTGAAGGCATAAAATCGTAATGGGGAAAAAAGAGAAGAAAAATCAAGAAACTGCAAAAATCACATTGCTCACTATTTTATTTCCCTATCCGTAAGAAGCACAATCTTATTGTTCTAATACCCGTAAAATTCTGTCGGCAACGACAAACGCTGCAGTTATCATAATCAGAAACGGCTTGTTTGTTGGGATAGATTTGTTTCTGAAGGTTTAATACAAAATAATATGGTGAGTACTTGTGAGTAGAGGTTAGCTTAAACAGGAGAATATTGGAATGAAAAGATTGAATTTGTTACTGATTTTTATTTTGGCTTTTCAAGTGTTTATGGTGAAAGCAATGGCTAATGATGAGTTGTCGCCCATTACTTTCAACGGTTTTGAGGAGGACTTTCATCGAGTTAATGATGCAGTACAAATGCTAGCTGAATTAGGAGCCGGTTATGAGGCCGCCCGCGTTCTAGAAGCCATTGCTTTGCGGGCAGACGACACTGATTTTGGAAATGAAGCTCGCCATATTCTCAATGAATGGGGGATCACCACCGATATCGTACGTAAAGGTGATATCAAAGATATCAATGCAAAGATTGCTAAAGCTAGGCAGAAACTACACCGTCGACATTCTAATGTTGCACATGTCAGAAACTTGATTGAATTGGGGGTTTATGCTGAAGCTGCTCATCTGTTACGCCAAGAGGGGGTGAAAACCGACAAGGGCGTTACCGAACGAAAATGGGGTGAGATCCTTCATAGGTACCATTTGCCGATCGAACTATTATACAATCAAGCGGAAGATGTTAATAACGAATTGTTGAAAGCATTGCGAGCTGGGCACAAGCAAAATCAACTGCGATTTCAGATTCGACTTTTGCGGGCAATAGATCCGGAATCCAGTGAAATCGCGGAAACGATTTTCCGACATTCAGAATCACACAGGCGTGACGAAGACCATGATCGGCACCGTCGCCCATTCGAAATATGGGTAGAAGGCCGCGATGATGAACCAAAAGAAAACGAAAGTGAATTCAAGATTGAAGAACTAATTCCAAGAGTAGTGAATCATGCGATCAACATCGCCAACGTAAACAAACTTTCAGCTCGGATTTTGGCTACGCTTGTAACCGAGGTCGACCCTAATTCAAAATCCACGGATAAGGTTAGCGCTTTGATCAAAAAGTTATCTATTTTGACCACCAACAAATTAGGTTCAAGAATCGTCACTAAAGAAGGGAAGGGTGCAGACTTATTTGGTACCAAACAGGTTCGTAGTTACCATATCGAACTCTCTGATAGCGCCATTCAACAGTTACATGAAGACCCAAAACATTACGTTCGTGCGACTTTTCGTGAAGGTGATGATGTTTACAAGGAAGTTGGGGTGCGACTGAAAGGTGGACACGGTAGTTTTCGCATGTTAGACGGGAACTCCAAAGCGGCATTCACCATCAAATTCAATCATTTCGTTAAGGGGCAGCGGTTCCATGGGCTTCGCCGAATTATTCTGAACAATGCCGTACAGGATCCAACCTATATGTGTGAATACATTGGCTATGGTCTCTTCCGTGATGCTGGTGTGCCAGCCCCACGCATTGGATATGCAACGGTGGCCGTTAACCAAGAACCATATGGGTTATACGTGCAGGTTGAAGCTGTCAGCAGCGACTTTCTGAAACGATGGTATTCAAAAACGGAAGGGAACCTATACGAAGGTTCTTTCAGGGACGTAGTGGAATGGAGAGAGCTAGATCTCGACAGCAATCAGGGAAGAGAGAACCGTCGAGACCTGCGTCGTTTAGCCAAATCTATAGAAAAGGCGGATGATAATAATCCATGGGAATCACTTGCCGATTATGTCGACCTTGGTAATTTTACCCGGTTCATCGCACTCGAGCAGCTAGTCAACCACTGGGATGGCTACACTCAAACCAACAATTATCGAATGTACTACAACCCAGAGACAAAGAAGTTCGAGTTCTTTCCACATGGTGCTGACCAGCTTTTTCAGGACGTGAGGGGTAACATTTTTCGTGATCAGAGAGGTATCTTGAGTCGTGCACTGATACAGACTGATTCGGGCAATCAGCGTTATTGCCAAATGATGAAACAATTATTGGAACAGGTCTGGGACGAATCCAAAATTAAAAGCCGAATTGCTGAGACCTATCGATTGATCCACCCGTACATCGCCACGGATTTGGAAAAAGGTCACCGTGTGGAGGAATTTGAAGAATCTATCCGACGTATGCTCAGATTCATAGATGCTCGTCGCTACGCGGTCCTGAGTCAATTACAGTCTTCTGAACAAAGTCCTTCATGGCGTGAGTACCGTCGATCAGGCTTTCATTCCTATTTGATGCACTATTAGGAATGATATCCCTTCAATCTTGGCGACTTCGGTCTTGTGGCGTTTTTCTCTCTTGGCTTTTGGTTCGTGTACTTGGTCAATGGTCGAGACTGGGAAAAAACTGAGGCCTACCCCCTTTTTTGCCCGCTAACTTTCAGATGTTCTGATCTTAGGCACAATGCCGCAGCGACATATATTGCCAAGTGTGAAGGGAGTTGAAAGCAACCCGAAACGGGGGACATTGACCCTACGGGGTATATTGACAAATGAATTTAGTCGAGATACCCCACGTACGAGTTATCTTTTACGTGGGTGTTTCTAATAAACAGGGATTATTCATAAAGAAAAGGAAGTGGACTGCCAATAAGATTGAGACAAACCTCAATTCATATAAAGATAGGTATTTAGAGATAACTCAAAAACACCTGATGTTGCTGCGGTTAAAAGCACGTTGGTAATCAGACAGGTTTCAGCAGCCCTTAGATGATAACATTTCCTTTCCCTACTAGTTTCTTTTTCTCTATTACATCGAGTAATACATAAATCCCCCTTTCGTTAACCTAAGTAATCTGCCCTTTCCGTGTCAGTGATTGTCGGTTTAATTGACTGAGCCTAGCCTTGTCAGAGCTTGGCTCCTGGCCGTCCAGTTTATTGGGGTTGTTCATGTCCTTGACTCTTATCAAAAGGTGTCTTAGAATATATTTTTACGTAGGTGTTAGATTTTATGGCATAAATAAATGTATGGAGTGTGGTCATAGATGAAACCAAATTTTAAACTGATAATAGCAATAGTTTTCCTGATTTCTTTTGGTTTGCTTTTACCTATAAGTTGGTCGGTTGAAAGCGAACTAGTACTTTATTTTCCCTTGGATGAAGGAAAAGGGAACACGGTCAAGGGTCTTTCCGATCACAAGCATGTAGGGAAGTTCGAAGGAAAACCGACATGGACTGACGGTAAATTTGGCAAAGC
The DNA here is from genome assembly GCA_002709695.1 of Candidatus Poribacteria bacterium. Lineage (GTDB taxonomy): Bacteria > Poribacteria > WGA-4E > WGA-4E > UBA9662 > UBA9662. The sequence continues at coordinate 25,004 of PAQF01000020.1, read as the reverse complement.
AATCGAATTTGATGGAACCAGCCATGTGCAAATACCTTTAACCAAAGCCCTCCAATCTCTGACTAAAGATTTTACGGTTGAGTTTTGGGTCAAAAAGTCAGACAAACAGGCAGGTACCTGGAATTATATGGTAGCAGCAGATCGGGTTCGTTGGGCTGTAATCTACAATTCCGACCAAAGTGTGTATGTCTGGGCCTCTAACCCAGCGTGGTCAATGCAAGCCAAAACTAAGGACCCACTTCCCAAAGAGTGGACACATATCGCTGTTACTTTCGATACTAAAGATGCTGTCAAGATTCGATTCAATGGGAAAGTCAAAGCCGAAAGTGGTTCCAAACCAAACGAGACCATTCCTATCCAGCAATGTTACCAGATCGGGTCTATCGCCACCGCTGGGGGTTGTCCCGCGGGAGAACAGAAATTCACCGGTCTGATCGATGACCTGGTGATCTATAAAGGGATTTTGAGTGAAGCTGAAATCAAGCGAGATATCGAAGGCAGTGATGTTGGTGGATTAGCGGTTGGTCCCAAAGGGAAATTGACAACCCTGTGGTCCAGTATGAGAAAAGGATACTGATTAGCAGAAACAACTCGACTTGGTGCTGAAGATGCAAAAGATTAGGTGTCATTAGCTAGTTCTGAAGATTAAGCTATCACCCTATATTCCTGAGAAAGTCTTGAATAAGTCAGGTTGTATTTAAGTTGAAAATTTTTGTACAAGGTAGACTAAGTAGAAGGGAAACATGACTGATGGGTATTGTCTTTCCACATCACCTCCTTTTTTATTCTAGGAAAACTCAAGAAAAACACAAGGGAGTTGGGGGGGGTAGTGTTAGTCAAGGCAATGTTGTACATAGGTTGATATGTTTAGCCCTGCAACTTTCGATTTTCCTTCAATTGCAGTTCTCAGTTTAGCTATTACTTGCAGGCTTCATTGGATTGATCCTTTATATTTCTTCGATTTCAACTTTGATGATAAAACACCCTATAAACTAATGACTGAGCAGCAATTAACTAAGCCAATAACAAAATTATCCGCTTGGTTTCAATCGTCGTTTTTTATCTTAATTTGCTTTCGACTAGAAGCTAACCTCGCTGAATTGATTTGTACCTATTGTAGTTATCCTTTTAAACAGAAAGTGGTTGAAAAGGTCATCAAAGAAAACAACTAGTAGCATTCCAACATCCGAGTACGTTGCCAATATATTCCGAATTCAAATTATATGGTAAAGTTAGTAACTATAGTGCCTGCTAGTACATCATCAGGCATTATTTATATACTAGATCTAATGATTTTAACTTAGGCTAGTGCAGGTTGGTTGCACGAATCGAGGAGCGATGCATGAGTCATTTCGTTAACAACACGATTGCCACCTTGTTGTTACTAGTGCCAGGTATTCGTCTATATGCAGGCGAGGCCCATTCCCTGCGAACTCTGAAGTTTTCACGTGAAAACGCGAGGTTACGTGATTTTGTGTTGTCGAATCCGAGCGAAGCTTCGTTTCAGAAGATTCCGTGGCGCACATCTGTTCTGCAAGGGATCGTCGATGCGCAGAAGAATGACAAGCCGGTTATGATCTATTTGATGAATGGACATCCGCTTGGCTGTACCTGAGGCAACGGTGTTACTGCCAGACAGTCTGTCTGGACTGACCCTAAAGTACAGGAATTGTCCCAGATGCTTGTACCCGTTGCCGACGCGATCGAACGACAGGGAAAGGCCCTAGACGACAAAACTAACATGAGTTTTGAGAGTCAGCTGGTACGAAAGATAAAGACACAATGCAACGATTTAGATTCATACCAAGGTGTCTTTGTGGCAACACCCAGTGGTCTGCTGTTGGCTGGAACCCATCACGATGCTCGTGATACGCGGGAAGTAAAAAAGCTGTTACAAGAGGGACTGAAAAAGTGGAAGACCATTTCACCAGTTGGTCGCTTCATGACGAAGGAAATGTTTTCTAAGGCTGTCGAAGAGCTTGCTAAAGAAGAGAGTAGCAAATGGTATCCTGCTGACGGACTCGTGCTCAGCGTGATCTGCCGCGACCTTCCCCGCCCCGATGCAAAAAACGTTTCCCAGGTACATCGTAATATGTACAACCTAGATTACGCCTGGTTCGGCCAATCCGAGGCTCGGGCTTTCCTGCCAGGACAATTGATCAAAGGCGCCAAGCGGAAAGTTAAACGAGACCTCGTGGAAAGGTTGGCTCGCTTTCACTTCGTCGATCTTGTGCGAGGCCATACATATTCGCCCTTCCCACAAAAGGCGGTGGAGCAAGCAGATTTAACGGCTGAAGTGATTGATGTGAGCTACAATCTCGTGTCGCTAGGCTACAACGGTCGGACCCGGACTTCGGAAGTCCACGAAGGCGTACACATCGAAGGGAAATGGAATCCCCCTGGCCCTGGCATTCCGAAACTCCAGAAACGCGGCGTTGATGCTAAACTTAAAGGCCATGCGGTTTACGATCAAAAGGCTAAAAAGTTTGTCTCTTTCAACCTTTTAGTCGTGACCAAACGCTGGGGTGGAAATGTTTACAACGCACGTGCCCAGTTTCTTGATTTTGGTCCTGCTCCGATGGGAATTGTACTCAGATTAGCTGGTGACAGTATGGCCGAACGTGTACCACCTTTTTTCTTTCGCTCCTATGGATGGAAGTGAAAGATCGGGCAGCACGGCGTAAACTGACTGATCGTACTGGCCAATCAGAAGCCACAATCGTGAAAGCATTATAGTAGCATCTTTCACTGTCAAGCGATAACAAATACAATTCTTGACCCTCGTAATAACCGCCATTCATATTTTGGATGAATATAAGAGCTTGTGTAAATTCTGAGATAGCTCATAATGCCAAGTGTAAATCACTTATAAACCGACTTACGTGTTTTAATGGTATACCTCGCTATCTTCTTCGCTGTTTCAACTTCCATACAGGGTAATCAGGTGGGTATCAACTGCCTAGTTGCTATCTTTTTTTCAATCTTCCCATTTCATTCTGGATCTATTGAAGACAGGAGACGCTCGGATTTAGTGGGTCAGGCATAGTCTACAATAGTTGGAGCGTACTACGAGCGATCATCAATTCTTCGTTGGTTGGAATCACCAATACCTTGACGGCAGCCAGTTCGCTATGAATCGTTTTCTCGCGTTCTTTAGAAATGTTTTGTTGATGGCTCAGCTGAATGCCTAGAAACCCTAGTTTTTGGCAGATTTGGGTTCGGATGCGAGGTGCATTTTCACCAATGCCGCCAGTGAATATCAAAACATCGAAACCACCCAACGTGGCTGCATATTGACCAATGTACTGACTGACACGGTAGCAGAACATATTAAGAGCTAGAAGTATCTGTTCAGATGTTTCTTCCTCGTCGGATAGTTGGCTTAACAGGTCACGCATGTCGGCACTAACCCCAGAAACCCCCAGTAAACCGCTCTGGTCGTTCAGTAACTCCATCACTTGGTCCGATCTCATTTGGTGCTGGTTAATCAATTGGAAAATGAGGGACGAGTCGATATCACCACAGCGCGTCCCCATCATCAAACCGGCCAAAGGCGTGAACCCCATGCTGGTATCGACTGAAACACCACCGTCAATAGCTGTGACACTGGCACCACTTCCCAAATGACAGGAAACCATCTTCAACGATTCAATTGGTTCCCCCAAGATATCAGCGGCACGTTGGACCACGTAGTTGTGTGACGTACCATGAAAACCATACCGTCGGATATGATGTTGGCGGTAAAAATGGTAGGGAATGGGGTATACGTGAGCGTGAGGTGGAATGGTCTGATGGAAAGCGGTATCAAAAACGGCGACTTGTGGTATCTCCTTCAAAAATTGTGCAATCGCTCGAATCCCCTGCAGATTGAAAGGGTTGTGCAATGGTGCTAAATCTGATAATTCTTCGATCAAAACCTCGACCGAAGGTACAATTAGAACGGAGGAAGAAAAGTGGCAACCACCATGAACTACCCGATGACCGACAGCTGTAATAACTTCTAAATTATCAATGATACCATGTTGTGGGCTGGTCAACGTCGCGCATATTAAGGGGAACCATTTCTGGTAGGGTTGTGCCGTTAGTTCTAGCTGATAATTAGTACCGTCGTGACGGTGGTAGGTTAATTCTGGCTTGGAGGAGTTGAGTCGGTCAATTTGGCCTTTAGCCAAACAGATCTCATCCACCATTTCAAAACACTGATACTTGATGGATGAGCTGCCTGCATTGATAGTAAGGATGATTGGCATCTGTATCTTGACCCGACGAGCATGAGTACTATTGATTAGACTCAGATGAGATTTAGTAACCCATTAGACCGCAGCAACGATAGCAAACCGACATGATACCTCCTTGGCTAATTGACCAGCAGAATTTCACAGTCGCCGCGTTGTTTCTTGTATCCACGACTCGATCCTTCTGAACATTGCTAATTATGTAGTCGTGATAGTTGCGATAGAGACTGGCGTTACCCTTATTTTCGATTTCTAGGGTCATGTAGATACTAACGCACTAATTGTAACCAAAGGTTTCAGTATGATCTTTATAAGATGATGTCTTCCCTAGTTCAATTGATGTTTTATCAAATATTAAGAGTTTGGGCTCGTAAATGAATGGCAAGAAAGTTCTGTCTAACTGTTGTTGATGAAACCAATAACCATAAAATAGTTCGGTATTTCGCCTTCTTTAAAAGACGCCCTGAATACTTGTCTCCAAATGATTTCACTATGCTTGCTCCACGGTATTCTTTGACTTCCAGTTCATGCAAAGTGTTGACCGGTATGATACTGTGTCGATATTATCTAAACTTGACCCCATTTGGTTTCTAGGCTATTGGTTATGGGGACTCAGTGTCTGGGAGTTTCTAAAATGCAAAGGTCGAAGGATTTTTACATCAACAGTTTGGCTAGTATTGCGCAGCTAATGTACATTTGGGGGTAAATTTAACAATCTTGCCAACAAAGCCAACAAATAAAACCGTCACAACAACTGGTTTCTTGACCATAATGTTTTTTAGTTTCAGTATAAAAATCAATATTGGTAAGCTTTTCGCGATATAATTGTGATGAATTAAACAGCTTTGGTTAAGAAAGTCTTTAAAAGTAATTTTATCCTATGAAAAACGCATGTAATCTAATAATCAGCCTGTGTTTACTTAGTTTCTGTATTATAAAAAGTTTAGTATCAGCTGAGTTATCCGAGGAAATTCGCTATTGGAATCAGTGGAGGGGGCCAGATATGGATGGTATTTACCATGAGGCTGACCCTCCTATCAATTGGAGTGAGACACGGAAAGATAGCGTCAATGTAAAGTGGAAGACCAAAATTCCAGGTTTTGGCCACTCATCACCTGTTATATGGAAAGATCGAGTTTTCCTTCTATCTGCCATCGAAGTTGGAGAAAAAATACAGTCCGAAGAGATAAAGAAGACACAAAAAGAATTACCTGTTTGGCGGCGATTAATGGGCAAAAAGGCCAACCACTATCTGAGATTCGTAATTCTGGCTTTTGATCGGAAAAGCGGAGGTATAGTTTGGGAGCGGACTGCAGTGGAAGCATTGCCCCATGAAGGAGTCTTCAAGGATGGAAGTTGGGCTTCGGCCTCGCCAGTCACTGATGGGGATCGATTACTAGCTTTTTTTGGTTCATATGGGCTGTATTGCTGTGATTTAGAAGGTAATATTCAATGGCAGAAAGATTTTGGCCAAATGGACATTATTTATGATTTTGGTGAAGGATGTACACCAATGCTTTATGGTGATACTGTTGTTGTCAACTGGGACCACGAAGGCCAGTCATTTATTGTCGCTTTAGACAAACGAACTGGTAGCGAAATCTGGCGCACAAATCGGGATGAAACAACGACTTGGTCAACCCCAATAGTTGTTACTGCCGATGGGAAACTGCAGATTATTACCAGCGGCAACCGCCGCACACGTGGTTATGATTTTCAGTCAGGAGAACTCCTTTGGGAGGCAGGTGGACTATATATGAACACTATTCCAACTCCAGTCTTCAAAGATGGTATCGTCTATGTAGCTTCAGGTTATCGAAAAACAGTAATACAAGCAATTCGCGTCACTGGGGCTAAGGGAGACGTTACGGATACAGATGCAATTATTTGGCAACGGAAAAAAGATGTTTCATATACACCATCATTGCTGTTGTACGATGATGTACTTTACGGTCTGAAATCGAACAAAGGAATTTTGTCTTGTTACAATCCAACCTCAGGAGAACTATATTATGGGCCACAGCGTCTCCCTGGTATTAAAGGTGTTTTTGCTTCTCCAGTTGGTGCTAGTGGAAGAGTGTATCTAATTGGTAGAAACGGTACGTCTGTGGTTATTACAAGTGGACAATCCTATGAAGTTTTAGCTGGAAATAGTTTAAACGACAATTTTGACGCATCTCCAGCAATCACGAGAAACGAAATTTATCTTCGTGGACATAAATATTTATATTGCATTGCTAAATAAATATTAGGGGGGATTTGGGAGACAGTTTAAGGACTTGTTTGTCGATTTGGGAAAGGTCGTTTTTCGGAACGTCGAAACTCGGCTGGAGCTGAAATGGAATCAGAACTAAATAAATGTAAAAGAATACGAGCGACGGATGTCTCTACTTCTCTCAACTAGGTTTTGCATTAAGGTTTGATGTTAACAATTTCATCTTCAATGCCTAGCTCGCTAGTCCTAGGAACGGATTGACACCAGCCTTCTCCGTCGGGAACAGGATCTATAGTGTTATGTTGGATTCTGTGTTTGTATTCATGATAACTCAATCCTTCTGCTTACCCGTTCCAATACCCATGTCTTGCCAATGCCATCCCGTTGCCCATCGAGCCTGCCTGTGTAATTGTTCCTTTCGATTTGCAAGTTATGTTCCGGTCCGAACATCTCCTGTTTGTTGATGGCCTGCTCCAAGAAAGGAATAAGCGGCTTCATGGGTTGCAGTTCTTCACGACTGCGGTATGATAAATAAGCGCCGGCTCGTATCCGCGCCCAGAGTATATCACTCACCAGCGCACGGGCAAACGCAGGTAGAGCCAGAGCGCCTTCGCCTGCCCGTACCAGATAGTCTCCCGCGGCTAGGCTGACGCTTATTGCGGGATCGTCAAGGAGGAAGGATAGTTGCTCAATCATCGTACGTTCCACACCAAGTGAGCAAAGGCCAGTGACGGCCCAAAATCGCACGGCGCTGTCATTGTCACCAAGTCGTTTTGAGAGTTCTGTCTTTGCTTCTTTGCCCATTCGCGCTAGGTCCGCTGTTTCCAAGATCCTCTCGAGATTATCACAGTGTACACCGACATCGTGGTTTATCCCGTTGTACTGCTCGGCTCGGGCGGCAATCTCCGGTTCATCGATCAACCCCAGATCACGGGTTTCGATCATCCAGCCGAACAACTTCTGCCGCAACTCCTCCACGATGTCGATAAAAGCGGGATCATCTGCCAAGTTATATACTTCTTCGGGGTCCTTTTCGATATCGTATAATTCTTCGGTCGGTTTGTGATTCTGCCAGATCTGAAACTGTCGGTAATGCTCAGGCAACCCGTTTTGTTGGATCATTACCGGCGGGCCAAGCATTAGAAATATGCCGTCGGGATCGTGGATTTTCTGTTCATCTGGCAAGCAGGAAGTTTCCCAGAAGTCTCGCTCTGGTGTTCCCTCCTCTGGCACTGCGGCAAAGAACCCACCGTCTGGATAGAACGAAGCGTATGGCTGGTGCGGTAGGAAGTTACGAATATAGCGATATTTTTCGGTGCGGATCGTGCGGATCATCTCTGGATTGTTGTCTAACCGATCTCTGGCGCTACAGACGAACTCCCGCGTTTCATCTCTGCTAGGACCGCACAGGTTTCGACTCTGTATATGTTCAGCTACAGGAATGTCTGCCAATTGTAGAGTTGTCGCACAGAGGTCCATGTGCATGACGAGTTCATCAACGATAACGCCGGGTTCTGCTGAGGCCAGATGTCGGTATTTCTCTGGGAATCGCATGATCAGCGGGATCTTCAGTCCATCGTCATAGGCGTGGATCTTGCCCCGGGGATAGCCTGTACCATGGTCTGCCCAAAAGACAACAATGGTGTCTTCACGAAGCCCCTGCTCCTCAAGCTTGCTCAGGATCTCCCCTACCTGCTTGTCGACATTTGTAAGTGCATCGTAGAAGAGAGCCATCCGTTCACGGAGCAGGGGGGTATCGGGAACAAAGCTTGGTACGGGTGCATCATTTGGGTCGTGAAGTTCGTCGTCGCTCAAGAGTGGGGAACGCCCTTTCCGTGCATCATCTGGAGTTAGTTTGAATACACTGGCGTGGGAACTGCCCAGTTTGTGATACAAAAAGAACGGCTTGTCTTCAGGGCGCGTCTCCCAAAAATCGCCAGAGCTATAATACTGTTCCCGTTCTTCTTTAGAGACGTAAAGATTGATATCGCTGTCCGGTTCCGTGCAGGCATACCCCGCACCCATAAGCATTTTGGTTAGCAATTCAATCCCTGTGGGGCGGATGACTGCGCTACGGTGATGATGTGTGCCCAGCGTCGTCGGATGCATACCGGTATAGATGCTCGTGCGTGACGGTGAGCAGATTGGGCCAGCGGTAAACGCGTTAGTGTAACGCACACCTTCTGCTGCCAAGCGGTCAATATTCGGGGTATGCGCGTATCTATCTCCGTAGCAACCATAGTTCCATGCACTAGAGTCGTGGTTACTGATCCAGAGAATGTTAGGCTTTGACATCAGTTTTTCTCCTTACTATTACGAGCCAACTTGGGTTATCAGCTGGCGTTTCCCCATTTTGAATCCTGTCATTGTGTATAAGTCCTGTTTCCAGCTTTTGACAATCTGTTCGTAATATTAAAGCTTCTGTTACTTGCACAATTATGTTCCAATTGTATCAACCAATCCCGAAATGATAGAACTCGGCGCTTTGTATACCATAAAATCGACTCCTTTTTTTCAGGGTTATTGGAGTGCGGATTCCAGAGGGATAGCCTCTCCAGTTCTTGATGATTCTTGGATAGCCAGAACGATGGCCAGCACAGCGCGAGCGTCATGGCCGGTGACTTTGGGGGGCAGTCCGTCTCGGATGCAGCGGACGAAGTTGGCTTGGATGGTCTCGCCTGGTTCCGGGATGATGACTGTTTCATCGTTATCGCCCAACCGTTTTCGGATGGTGCCGTCCTCGCTGACAATGGCGGATCCAGTGCTACCCACCAAGCCAATTGAGCTGTGGCTAAGCCCCGGCACCCAGCTGTCATCAATGGAACCGGTCCCTTCGGCAAAGGTGAACAGCGCGTGTACGTGCTCGTCGGTTTGGATACCCGGGCGGACGCGGTCGACGCGACCGAAGACATGCTGTACTTCGCCGCCTACCCAGCGTACCCAGTCTATGTCGTGGCTAGCAAAATCAAGCGCTACGCCGCCGCTTTTGGCTTGGTCACCGTACCATGTTTTTGAGGTGTCGAAAGGCATGTAACGTCGTGTCCAGCAGTTGACTAGACGGCCTAGCTCGCCGGCGGAGAACAGTTCATAAAGTGCTTGGAAGGGATGAGTAAAACGCAACACATAGCCGATCATCATGATCACGCCGGCCCGATCGGTGGCTTCTAGCATGCAGTCGGCCTCCTCCAAACTTAGGGCGATAGGCTTTTCGGCGAAGATGTGTTTGCCATGGGTGGCGCAGTCAAGCACCACGTTGGTACGGGCAAATGGCGGTGTACAGACCATTACACCATCCACAAAGGGCAGTAGGTCATGGAAATCTGTATACGCGGCAACACCCAATTCGTTGGCCAGCACCGACGCTTTGCTTTCAACTGTGTCGACCACGCCTACTAGCTGGACATTATCCATGTTGTGTAAGGCTTTGGCATGGTGGCTGCCCATGCCTCCGCAGCCGATAACACCTAGTTTGATCATAGTAAAGCTTACTATCTCTCTTATTGAACTGAAATAAACTCCAAAATAACACAGATAGTACTGAATGTCAACGTCACCAACTTGGGTAGTATCATGGTCAGAATTGTTCCAGTAGAAGGATATATTGAGCGAGCCTATAGTGTAGGCAAAACAAACTCACCCGCACTGGCTTAGAGCTTAGATCAGCAGATCAGTTGTGTAGCTTTAGGTTTTAGGCTATGGCTGGAAAGTATTGTCATCTTTGTATCTAAGAGTAAACTGCAGATGTCAGGGTTTGGACCATCATGGAACTACCGTGACTCGTGGCGGTAAAGGAAAGTTTTTTGTTGGGCTCTTCTCCCCTAAGAAGTGTCAGTTGAATCACAAATCGCAACCCGCAACACACTAGCAGGTTCAGTTCAAATCCAAGCCCTCAGACTTCTCCTTTCTTACGGCTATCAGTTGGCGTTGGAGATCACATGTATATTTCTGGTCAAAATGGCAACTTCGTTTTTTGGAAGTGTTTTAACCCTTGGAATGATATACTGTAAGGATTGACAAAGCATTGTATAGCCTGATAGGATAATCACTTTTGTCTTGTTCAACTCATGTGAGCGAATGGTTCAGGCAGGGCAGTACCACTACTTAAAACAATAGAATAGGAGGAATTTAGTGGATCTAATTCCAAACTCTCGTAGAGGGTTGTTGGCTGTTTTTTTTACTGTGATCTTATATTCGATGATAACTGAACTTTCTTTTGGTGAGCTTGTTGGCTACTGGAGTCTCAATGACCTCAACGAAGCTAAAGATTTAAGTGATCATAGCAACCACGGTAAGATAGAGGGAAAACCAAAGTCAGTTGCGGGGAAAATTAAAACAGCGTTGGAATTTAACGGTACATCAGATTGGGTGTCGATCGAACATAGCGACAGCATTGCTAACTTTGATCAATTATCCATTTCAGCCTGGATTAAACTGATTAAAATCAATGCTTGGACCGCGGTGATTGAAAAAGGTGTTCACGAAAACTGGAGTTATGGCTTCTTTTTGGAACCAGACGCAACCTTGTCATTTTATGTCTCTCAAAAAGGCAATAAGTTGGCTTGTTGTATTGGTGACTACAAGATCAAACCAGAGAAATGGTACTTTATCGCTGGTATCTACGATGGAAAAATTGCTAAATTAATTGTCGATGATAAAGAAGAGGCACAGATGGCAGCCAAGGGAGTTTTGCACCCCACCGAAGGGTTGCCACTGACTATTGGTAGCCGCGACGGTAATAACAAGTTCAATGGTGTGATCGACGAAGTGACACTTTGGAATGAAGCTGTCACACTAGATGACCTTCATACCCCCCTGTCAGTTAGTTCAGCAAAGAGATTAGCTGTTATTTGGGCCCAATTGAAAGGAAGATGATAGCTTTATCCAACTAGTATTAAACTAAATTAAAGTTAGAATAATATAAAGAAAAAAGGAGAAATTTTGATGTCTTACTCCCATAAATATCGCCCACAAACAGTGATAGCTTTTAGCTTTTTTTTACTCTTTTCCCTAGTGACTGCCAACTCTTCGTTTAGTGCTCTAGTTGGCTATTGGAGTTTCGATCAAGGAGATTCGGTTAAAGATTTAAGCGGTAATAATAACCATGGTAAAATACAGGGAAAACCAAGGTCAGTTACGGGGAAAATTAAGACGGCCTTAGAATTGAATGGCAGCTCGGATTGGGTATCTGTTGAACATAATGCCAGTATTGCCAATTTCGATCAACTGTCTATCTCCGCTTGGATCAAGTTAATTAAAGTCAATGCTTGGACCGCGGTGATTGAAAAAGGTGTTCACGAAAACTGGAGTTATGGCTTCTTTTTGGAACCAGACGCAACCTTGTCATTTTACGTCTCTCAAAAAGGCAATAAGTTGGCTTGTTGTATCGGCGATTACAAGATCAAACCAGCTGAATGGTATCACATTGCTGGAACCTATGATGGAAAACTAGCAAAGTTGTGGGTCAATGGAAAGGTTGAAGCTGACTTGGCAGCCACTGGCCCTTTACATCCTACTGACGGATTGCCTTTGGCTATTGGAGCTCGTGGTAAGGGAGGTGGGGAATCATTCTTTAATGGGGTTATTGATGAGGTAACACTTTGGAATAGTGTTGTTTCCATAGATGAGATGAAACAGCCCTTGAAGGCAACCTCTGTAACCCCTTTGGACAAACTTTCTCTTACTTGGGCTAAAATGAAAAGTCGACCTCAATAATCCTTAGAGCGAATAAATTGGGCCTTCAAGTTTACTAATTTGTTGTTCCTTGGACTTGGGGCTCAATTCGCCATTAATTATTTGTGTCATTCTACCGTAATCTTCTATTTACCAAATTCCTCTTTTCACGTTCCAATCAGCTAATCTTGCTTATTCTGATTGGACTCCACTTAATACCAGTTTGGGTCTGTCATTATTTTCCCACTCAGGATGGTCCCAGTCACCTCTATAATGCTCAGATTATTCGCGAATATTGGAACTCTTCATACCAATTTCCTGAATTCTATGATATCCGATGGACACTTCTACCTAACTGGATTACCCATTTTCTGTTAGCGAGTCTTTTACTGATTTTTCCCTCGATATTGGCAGAAAAGGTATTTCTAAGTCTTTACGTGATTTTTTTTCCCGTAGCGGTTATTTATTTCCTGAATTCCATCGAAGCGGGAAGAAAAACCGTCTGCTTGATGGTTTTCCCTTTCACCTATAATTATCTCTTTTTGATGGGATTTTACAGTTTTGCCTTGAGTGTGCCTTTTTACTTTTTTGCTCTTGGTTATTGGTGGCGACATAAGGATAATCTTTCTGCTAAAACTATTATTTTGCTGAATCTCATTTTGATTGGAACTTATTTTTCTCATTTGATATCGTATGGTTTCGCTCTCATTTCATTGGTCCTTCTTATCATTCTCTTTTATTACAAACGAATTTTACTGCTTTTTACCCACTTATGTTGCTTGATACCTGCCAGTAGCTTGGTGCTGGCTTATTTGCCATCCTCTGATCTCCTTTCTGGTGAAACACCCAAAATAGGATTATCCCGGCTTCCCGTTTTGTTATCCAAGCTGTTATCGATGGAAATCCTGATTTCATGGGATGCGTCGCAATCAATTTTGGCTTATCTGGTTTCTGGTACGCTTGTTTTCTTATTGGCTTATAGCGTTTGGAAGAAAAAAGATATGCAGCCAGATAGAAATGCCAAAACTTTTTCCCACCGAACAATGTTTCTGGTCATCTGCCTTTGCCTGTTGCTTTTATATTTGGTTTTGCCATGGTCAGTTGGACCTGGTGGTTGGCTCAACGATCGAATTGCAATGTTAGTTTGTGTCTTATCGCTAGTTTTGATTAAAGAAAATAGTCATCGTTGGTGGCGATTCTGTGTTAGTGGATGGTTAATACTGATTTCCTTGATTAACGTTTTACAGTTGAGCTACCATTGCCGAATACTAGATAAGGAATTAAGAGCCTTTAACGCCGAGATAAGAACAATTGAAAAAAATCAGGTATTATTACCATTGTTCTTCGATGGAATGGGTAATGGACACCGGATTGGGATTTTCGTTAACGCTGGGAACTATTATTGTTTAGATAATGGTGGAATCAATGTTGCTAACTATGAAACAAATTATGACTACTTTCCAGTCAAGTTTAAGGACCATTTCCACCCGCCACTACCTAAAAAAGAGTGGGTGGTTGTTTTGCATTGGGATCCTGAGGAAATTGACCTGTGCGGTTATGCTCAGCACGTAGACTATGTCTTGCTTTGGGGAAAGCCTGATCCTGTTACTGCCAAACATCTTGAGGGCTGTTATCGTAACATCTCCACAGCCAGCCAGCTAAAGTTGTTTAAACCCAAGAATCTCAACCAAGGATAGTTGATGCTAAATTGGATCAATATCCGATTTACAAGGAAAAAAACTGATGGTAACCCCTGATAGTTCTCTTGATCCATTAAACAGTTTCGGCTCCCTGAGTCCAACACAGATACAAACCTTTCAGAATCAGGGATATTTGGTAGTGCGGCAGGTTGTATCTCCATCCGACTTAGTGCCTATGGTTGGCATCATTTCGCGTGTTGTCGACCAGCAGGCGGATCGCTTCTATGCCGCAGGAAAGATTACCGATTTATGCCAACAAGCCCCTTTTGAAGACCGTTGGTATAGGATTCTTCAGCAGTTTGGTGGACAGAACGAAGTTTATGGATGGCATACTACTGTTTTCAGCCAAGCATTGTTTGATTTGATTACACATCCGGCAGTTTTGGATGTCGTTGGGTCGCTAACAGAAGGAGAAACCCAATTCAACGGTGATTTTTGGGCTCGACCCAAGTTGCCGGAGGAAAAACTAACTACCCTTCCTTGGCACCAAGACAGCGCCTATATGCCAGACACCGAACACCACACCCATTTGACAGTATGGATGCCGTTGGTGGATGTTTGTCCCGAAAATGGGACGCTACAGTTTGTTCCAGGCAGCCATAAGCTAGGTTTGAAGCCTCACCTCCGAATTGAAGGTGAATCCTTTAAGAGTCCTGTTGATGATCCGGCAGATGGCAATGTCGATATTGATTCTCTGGAAATGGAGGTTGGTGACCTGGTCATTTTTCATAACCTCGTTTTTCACCGGTCACTAATCAACCACACGGAATCAATTCGTTGGTCGGTTGACTTTCGTTACAGTCAGGCAAATACTCCGTTGGGTGAATTATGGCACCGGCCGATTTCGTGTATTGTTCGAAGCCATCGGTTTCCACATATGGTAGCTGGTTGGGACGATTGGAGGGCGCTATGGAACGCCAGTCCCCATAAATCGAACTTCCTGTGGTAAAGCCCCTCCATACATGGAGAGTGGGGTATCTCTAGGTTCACATCTTAAGTCTAAATTCGACTGTCAATAGACTGCGCTATGATATCCTATTACAATGTTTTCCTCCAGCAGTCGATTTCATTTTTTCCCTGATTTTTCCGAGGTTACTTGTTGCCTAATCTGGGAATGTTTTTTCAGCAGACCTGCTATCTGAAGATTGTTCTCTATTATTGCGTTTTCATAGTGTGATTTGTGATTGTAGTAATCTCTGGAATTCGGGTTGGCACCATGCTTGAGCAATAGGGAGACCCGTAGCTCGAAATTGCTCTTCACTGCATATCCGAGCAAAAAATCGAGTATGCTATCTTGGCTGTCTTTTACCCAATTGACTTTATGTTCCGCATTCAGTCCATAGGAAAGTAACAACTTAATAGTTTCATCGTTGGCTTCGAACATGCGGTTATAGAGTGCTTGGCCATCGTTAGGATCTGCTCCAGCATCCAACAGTAATTTGGCTAATTCAGAACTATATTGGTGAGGCGGCTGGTTCAAGAAGCCCCGTTCTCCTCCTCCCAAAGCTCCGGTGACGGCGGTGAAGATAGAACCGTAGGGATAGGTGAAATTCGTATTAGGATCAGCCCCGCTTGCCAACAGAACTCTCGCTGTTTTTAGGGTATTGTGTCCGTCAAGTGGACTGATGACTCTTCCGTAACATAAGTAGAGTAGCGGCTCCCAGTTCCGTGGCCCTCCTTTTTGCTCCACTAGCGACGAATCTTGCTGTAGTAGATCTCTAACAGTATTGGTATCGCCAATAATGGATGCAGTGTAGATATCTTGGCCAATATGCTCCGGTTGTTTATCCAACATGGCTTGACTTTGTGCATACCTTTCAGGACAATCTTTAGCTGTGTATTCCAGACAAGCAAAGGTTAAGAATTCATCTGTCACATGATATCCTCTTTCCATTGGGTCTTGTACTTCAGGCGATGGAGTCCTGAGTTTTCATTGCAAATAGATCTAGCGCGGCCGTTTGGGTCGAAATTTTTTAGGCCTTTACCTTCAAACAACAATTTATTACCTAAGAGAACTGAAGGTTTTTCCCTTTGTTATAACCTTTCGTACAATAAGTCTTGCCTAATGCAGCCTTTCTTGGCATTTCCCATTTTTCATTTCGTGACTTTAACATGTTGGTGAAATTATGGTAATAATGCTACTGAGGTTCGATGGCCTTCAATTGTTGTTTGAATTGATGATATAGTTAGGCCGTTTAGTGTTGAGACTGTTGTAGGATGATTTACGCCATTCAAATTAATGAAATCATAGTTTCCATAGAATCGTATCTCCCAGTTGATTGGCGAATTGCTCCTGTTACTCAGAGTTGTCCTTGAGTTATTTTCCTGAAGCACTTTCACCATTTTAGATCCTACAGGAATCATGTCTGCTTCTGCCCATAACACTTCATCTGGAAGTTGGGGTAATGTGCATACTTGATTATTGGGAGCATGTGCGTCAATGCCCATCAACCAGTGAATAGTATGACTCACAAATGTATAAGGTAACTCTGGATACTCACGTCTTTCCGGATCAGCATAATACAACTCTTTCATATAGTGCCACCCTCTTTCTTTCTGTCCATAGGGAAAAAACACATCAGGCAGATAACTTTTAGCTTCAATGTTGTCATTCGCACAATTGTCCCAGATAAAATCCAGATAACCCTCTGATTTGTAACCCGGTTCTGTTATTAGTGTCTTCAGCATTAGGAAACTGTTTTCCTTGCCATAACCAGCTGAATAATCTGTCAAGCTCCTTCAACCTCGATAATATGTGCTTCCCTCCCAGAAATCTGTCCTGAACATATGTAAGATTTCATTCGCTTTAGCTATCCATGTGTTGTAACCATCAACATTACCACGAGCTTTAAGTATCTCTGCGTAGGATTTAAAGCCTTGATATTGCATCCCAATACCATCCGCTGCTTCTCTAAAATGATCTTCACTAGTTTCGTTGTAAGTGCATGTGTTTTCCCAACCGTCTTCGCCTGGGGCATCCGCAATGCCATTATTGGGAATAGCATTGTCATGACATGTCAGATAACGAGTGACAGCATTCGTGTAATATTCATATAGTTCAGTATCCTCGATCCACTCTGTGTTGCCTGTCCATAAGTATTGTTGATATGAAGTCCATATAGCATCGAATATAGTGGGAACTTGGTGTGCTCTTTCCCAAATTTTGCCATAGTAGTCAATATGCCAAGCTGGAACATAGTCAAATTCTGGAGTTGCAGTTTTAGCAAATGCCTTCATCATGGTTATGTTTTCCAAGTCAAGCCCGAGAAAATGTGCGCCCAACGCCATATGTTCCCAATCACGTAGACAGAAAGAGCCTCTGCCTGGTAACGCAGCTTCATAACATGGAATAGCATTTGGTGTGTCCGTCATCGAATAAGTTAGAGCTAAATCCTTTGCCCAGTTAAAAAGAAAGGTTAATTCAAAACTGGAAGAATTAAGAGTAATTTCAGTAGAAGGGGGAGGAATCCAAGATAGGATGAGACTGTGTTTCATCGTTACTTGTCAACATGTCCTCCTTGATCTTAGTTTTTTCTAAAGTTACTTCCTCAATTACGAAACTGTAAGTCAAACCACGGGACTTGTTCTAATCAGTCTGTTTCAAAAGCATCGAACTAATTTCGGGTGTTGAACTTGCTAGGTCCAACACATTGATATTGTTACTGGTACTTTAGATAACTTTGATTTGACCGTTTGCCTTCGCTAGAAAAGCGGGAATATCTCTAAACCCTTTACATCTTTAGCTTGGGTTCGACTCTCAAGTAATTCGAACTGTACCCTTCAGAGTGCTACTTGGATATTCTATATAGTTTGGATGCTGTTCTGATGAATAGACTTCCTGCCGCTACAGCTGGTGTGGCCATGCACAATTCGTCCAGCTTATTGACGTAGAGCAACTCATTTTTTCTGCCAGCTTTGAAGACGAAGCAATCCCCCTCTTCACTTAGGCAAAATATCTTATCATTATAAGCCCAAGGTGATGAGGTGAAGGGAGTTCGTTGACGTTCCTTTACTCGAATCTTGTCGTAGATCTCCTTGCCATTTTTAGCATCGAAGCAAGATATGAAGCCGAAATCGTAGAGTACATAAAGTAAGTCCTTATAGACCAAGGTAGAAGGATTATATGGAGCAGCCTTGGGTTGTATCCAGGCAATGGAGTTGTCGATTGGCCTGTTTTTTTGTAGTTTGATTGCCCCCTTGGCTCCCGGACGAATGGCATAGATCGGTTTATGTTTATCTCCAACATAACCAGAAGTAATATAGAGTAATCCATGAGCGGAATAGGGGGTTGCAATGGTAATCGACGACATATTGGCTTCTAATTCCCAAAATAGTTTGCCATCAAGCCCATAAGAGCGAGTTTTTCCACTACCAGGAGTAATAATCTCGATTCTCAGGTGATTTTCCCAGACAAAGGGGGTGGACCAGTTGCTCTTCTCATCTCTATCTCTGTGCCATAAGGTCTGTCCTGTCTTTTTGTCAATGGCTTCGATAAAGGAATTCTGTTCATTATCGTTAATAATGTAAATAGAGTTTCCATGCAAAGCGGGTGAGGCTGCACTTCCCCAATTATATCTAGTCTTGTATGCTTGCACCTTTCTCTCCCACTTCAAATTCCCCTCATAGTCGTGGGCAAAGAGTCCCTGATCAGCGAAGTAAGTATAGACAAATTTTCCGTCTGTCACTTGAGTCTCTGGAGCATGGTTGTTCTTAATATGTCTAGGTGTTTTTGGCTTGCCGGTGTCAACCTCTACTTGCCAGAGAATTTTCCCATTTTCAACGCTGAAACAGTAAATCATCCATTGATGTTGGTTGGACGATGGGGTCTTTTCCTCACCTCCGAAATAGAGTCCCTTTTTGATGCTCTTTTCCTTACCTGAACTGAGGGCAGAACTGAGAAAAATCTTGTCTCCCCAGATAACTGGTGAGGACCAACCCCGGCCAGGAACTGAGACACACCACGTCACATTTTCCGTAGTGCTCCAGGTAAACGGAAGACCTTTACCTTCAGCTACTCCACGCGATCCCGGTCCACGAAATTGTGGCCAGTTAGGTGTTTCTTTAGTCCACACATCACTATTGGTCATTATAAGTAATATCGTTGCTACAACAAGCATGTAACGTAACATCGTTGTCCCTATACAATTAGTGTATTTATGAAAAATTATGACTAACTCCTCTTTTTTCCAATGTATGTATCAAATCCAGGCAAAAGTTTGTCATAGAACCACAATTAAAATCTACTCGAAGTACAATCCTCCTTATAACAGTTGGGCAGCAATTCATTCCATTGTACAGCCCTTTTTATTCTGAATATTACCGTGACAATTTAACAAGAGAATTTATACTGTTAACGTTAGTCGTATGGAAACTAATCTCACTGGAATTCACAGCTTAGTCCGGATTATATAACCTCATTTTTATTTAGCCGAGATCAATTGCTAACCCGTCCTCTCCAACTATCACTTCACCATCATAATGAGATTGAATCTGCTTGGCCATGTAATTGCCAATTTCACGATCTCCTGTAATATCTTCCATTACTAAGTGCTTAATAATCACTGTCTTTACTCCTGCTTTTGACGCAATTTGAGCAATACTTGCCGGCTCTATGTGCCAACTGCCCCATGCTTGTTGACTCAAGAATTCGGACGTTCCGGAACACTCAATGGATAGCAGATCAGCCCCGTGGCAAAACTCAGGGAACTGTTCATCAGGAACTCCATCTCCAGTAATAACGATCCGTTTATCTCCAATATCTATTCGATAAGCTAGGGTAGGAATTCCAGCATGATTCATAAATACTGAAGATATTTGGTAGTTATGATCCAAGAGAAATTGGTTGGCTTGAAGTACTTCATAGACCTCTGGATCTAATAATGTGAGGTCTTTTCCATGTGCTACACGGCTTTCAATATCCTGCTGAAAAGGTGGTCGAATAATCTTTTTTACAAAATCTTTGGTTCCATTTGGTCCATAAATCTGCAAACGATTCTTTCGTTCTTTTATCCAACCCACAAATACCAAATAAGGGACGTCCACAATATGGTCAAAATGCAGATGTGTTAAGAACAAACGATCTACTGCCTCACATCCTATGCCTCTCTGAGAAAGATTGGAGCTAGCTGACCGACCACAATCGAACATAAGAATCTGATTATCAATATATAGTATTTGAGACGGACCACCTCGTCGAGGATTATCCCGTACTGCACCACTTCCTAACATTACAAACTGTATTTTCATAGTGTTTACCGTATACTGTAATTAGACTGTTTGCCTCCACAGGAAAAACGTGAGTCTTTCTAGGTTATCCCGCTTTATAAATTGATAGCAATGCCAATCGTATGATTTGCATTGAGATAAAACAATGGAAAATTGTGCTAATGGGATGTGTGGCAACCAAAGTGAAGTCTCATCGTATGAATCAAATTCTTAGTGGAAGCTCGCGGAAAAAAACTCTGCAAATTTAGTGTAATTTATTCTTAGTCAAATACAAATTAGCTTTTGGAATAGAAAAAATAAAGGCTGTAACAGCGGAGGCAGAAATCCTGGAGTCGCTCCCATAACCAGCGTTATCACGATTGGGCTGGTAATAAAAACTACCATCGTGGCACTCTGCAAGTATAAACCACCACCGATTGGCAACCATCAAGTCATTGAAAGAATTAGGCAAAATACAAGCCCCAATCGCAGCGTAACCCATACCCATTATTGGAGAACCATGGGTGTCAGGAAAACTCTGTGGGTGGTCTCCAATGACTTTAGCTTGTAGATGTGCTCTTTTACTATAATAGTTATCTTGGTAAGGACTTAGTTGGTGTGCAATTGCTGAGGCTCCAGTGCGTCCCATATCGGCCCAATCATTTTCACCTGCTGCTTGGTCTTTGTACCAAATATAACCGTTAGCTCCTGCGGATCTTCGTAGGAACTCGTAAGCTGCTTGGTGTCGGGTTTGATCAATGTCAATTCCGCAACGATGCATTAGAGCAAAAGCTAATGCCCCTTGAGCAGTTAGCATACTTATTGGTCCGTAGCCTTCAAATCCTGGATTGTGTCCCCAACCTCCATGTGAATCTGTGTTGTCTTTAGGATAGGCATGTGGATGCGTCTCTTTTACTTTAGGGTCTATTTGTTCCATATTGATATATTGGCTGGAGATTAGGAAAGTGTATACTTCTTCAAGTTCCTTCAGGACCCATTTCTCTCCTGTGGCCAGATAGTACTCGCTCATCACTATAGCGGCAGCCATGTAACGCCAATTGATTAACCAAGAGTTATCTTCCGATTTGGTAGTTTTGGCATGCATCTTTACATTTTTTTTCACTGCTTCCAGATGGCTCTTCTCCCCACTGGCTAAAAGTGCCAATGGTGCAAAGGTATTCTGTGGAGGAATTCCCCAAGAACCATCCTTGTCCTGATGTTCGACGAGATAATCGCATAGTTGTTTCCGAACCCTATCTGTTTTTTGACAGTTAAATGGAAAACTATTAGCATAACCTTTATTGTTCTGTCCAATGTCAAGCTCCACAACTTCAGTTTTACCTTGCCGGACAAGAGTAATGGATAACAAACCCTTTCCCGATTCGGATTGGCAATTTTCTAGAGCTATAGCAAATTCTAGAATGGGGCCGTCAGGTCCAAATTTATCCATTCCATAACCGTTTTTGTGCGTGGTTGTGAACAAATGATGACCAGCACCAATAAGAGTGTCATTAGGTTGGATTTTTTCCCAAGCAGGCGAATTTTCAAAGACATATTTAACTAAAAGGTGCTTGGGTGCTTCAGCTATCAGTTGGACACGAATTCCTGTAGTGCCCAAATTGTAGTACCATCCTCCAACCTCGGCGTCGGGACCTGTTTCTGCCTTCCTGCTCCAAGGACTACCATTTCCCAAGTAATGAACTTGAGCTTGAACTGAGAAAGTAAGAGCTAATGTAAGAGAAACATTAAGTAAAAAGGAAAGGATTTGTTGCCAAGATGTAGAAAAGATCATTGTTAATTCTCCCGGAGGCAAAGATGGGCCTTGCTTTAATAAGTAATGAAGACTCATTTCCAAGAATCAAATGGATTATTACTATCAGGTAATGGCAGGCTTACTCGAGAACCGGAAATGTGAGAAGCATGGGCCATCATTGCCATCTCCAAGTATAATTTTGCATTCTGGCCGTTTACTAATTCCCATTCCGGTGTTTTCCCATTGACAATGTCAATCATTGAAGTTGCCATTCGGTGATGGGCCTGTAACCATTTATCTTCTGATGGTGGTGGTTCAGCTTCTATTATTTCCCATCTATTATCACCAAATAAACCTGGATTGACTAGGGGGTGATAATAGATGTCAGGTTGGTTACTCATTGGCCCGGGCAGAGAAATAGTACCGGATGTCCCATGGATGTCAATACGGTAAGGATTTTCCTTGCCGTCTCCTTGATAGGATTCAAAATCGGCCGCAAATCCGTCCGCGAAAGCATAGTAAGCTTTAATTCCATCCAGCTACCAATCCCATTCCTTCAACTCCTTGTTTCAGGTCAGTGGGTGTAACACTTCTGCCATCTTGGGTCAGGTGAGCATGGCACCATAAAGGTTGACCGAACAGCTGCCATAGAAAATCGAAAAAATGCGGATAGAGGTCAAGAAATAACTGGTCCCCACCATGCACACCTCCCATCCCATATATTCGAGCAAACCGAGGTTGACCAATTTTTCCTGATTTTATCAAGGGAATCGCTGTTTTCTGAATAGGGGGGTGGCCCCGCCAAGGATGGGCAACTACTAACAAACAATCCTTTTTTTTGCAGGCTTCTATCATCTGTTCAACTTGCAATGGTGAAGCAGCTATTGGCTTTTCCAAATAAATGTGGGACCCTGCCTCTGCAGCAGCTAAAACCATGTCCAAATGGTCTCCGATTTCACGTGAAGCCACGACGGTGATATCAGGTTTTTCAACAGTTAACATTTGATGATAGTTGGCATAACCGTTTTGAGCTCCTGTTTTTTTCAGAACATTGTGACGTCCTGACTCGTCCGGATCTGATACGGCTATTATTTCTGCACCTTCCACACCATTAAAAGCTAGGTCTAGGTAGTGACCATATCCACCTCTTCCTGTATGTCCAATAATTCCAACACGATGCTTTTTATTCATTTTAATGCCTCTATCTAGCTAAAAGATTGTTCTGAAATTACAGGGGCTCTTCAGAATATATTGTGACCTTAATTGACTGCCAAAAATTGCTATTGACAGTCAATTAAAGCTTGTATTCATTTTGGCAGTCAGCACATATTTGGGCCAAACGAGCTGTACCGCCGATTTCAAGTTCGCTATCGTAGAGTTGGCACACTTTAGCAATTGAATTTCCACACCAATCACATTTACCTGTAAAGTAATGATGACGCTGAAAAGAGAGGTCCTGTTTCTTGTACTCTACCATTTTGGCTGCTTCTACCAATTTGGTTGCTTTTTGTTTCAGCTTGGGATCGGTTTCGGTGTTAGCTATCTCAACCATGGCTGAATCTAGCTCGGGATCGTTAGGACGACCACCATCTTCCAGTGTATGCCAAGCGGCTTGGCGGACATTCAAATCCCTATCCTGAAGCCCTCGGTAAAGAGCTTCCCAAACAACCTCAATTCGTTTGCGAACATGGCAAGGACATAGATTTTCCATAGCTTCGATCCGATCTTGAGAATCCTCAGAATCAGCTAGTGTTAAGTAGTGTTTAACTTCGTCGCCACGTAGACGACGCTCACCTCGTCGAAACTGTCGCCTCTGAAACCCGTTCTTGATCGTTTTTCTTGGCATATTTTCCGCCCAAAATATTATCTTAGTAACCATTGACCAAGAAGGTCAGATAGCCGATAGCATTAGCTCACAGGCATTATATCACGACTATTGTATCAGATCAAACGGAGGGTTTACCTGCTCTATAGGTTAAGGCGGGGGAAATAGTATAGGCTCATTATGGCAAGGGGGCAGGTTATCCGATCTATCTACGTCCAGGCTATACATGTAGTGGGATTTATCCAACGTGGTGTCCGTATTGTTATTGGCATATTATTGTCGTGATTCATGTCATTCTTTGCGTCCCATGTTTGGTGTTATTTACTTGTTCTAAATACGTATGTGAGGAGAATCTTTTTGTAGCCATCAAAAATTAAGTTTAAAAAGACACACATATACTTACTCCATAACTGGAGTTTTCATCATGTGACATCTAGTTAGCCCTGCTTGTGCATACACCGAATTATCTTAAAATTCCTCTTTGTCTATTTATTCTATGGTTTTTGTGGCCAGTTGCCTATGCATTTAGGCTCGATTATGATCCATTTTTAGAAGAGATCCTCTGCAAATAATTAACTGCCTGATTTTCTTAGTTTATGAATAATTTGGTGGGTCATTTGCCAATGGGTCGACGGATGATTGTAGTTGTTTTTTTGTGTGGGCCAACCAACCCAGTAGGTTGTATCAAAAGGAACTAGTTTCCGAGATTGTGTGATTGGAATCACAACCTGTTCAGACATGAAGATCTTCATTGCTTCGGACATTAGGGGCATGATAGCTGAATCACCTAGCGGTAGAACTCCTATTTTTGATACAAGCTGGCTGTATGTTTTTGCACCAGCCCCACTCCAACGCACAAAATTATTATTGCCTGACGCACGCTGGTCAATTGGGCGCAGGAACTGTTGCGTGTAGCGGTTCATCGAATACCATGGTTCATTGACCGACCCACAAGCATCCCAATCTATAACAGCGTCAAAGTTGCCAAAGGCTTTATTATCAGACCACGTTGAACCAGCAACAGATCGCATGGTTGTCATGATCCCTGCCGCGCGAAGTTGCTCAACTACTACCTCGGCAATCCGACGCATCTCAATAAATCCCTCATGTGTCTGTATATCCAGTGATAATTCTTGGCCGTTTTTTTGGTAAAATCCACTGGCATTTTTTGACCATCCGTTAGATTCGATCAACGCACTTCCAGCAGTTAGGTCTGCTGTTGGACTAATCCAAAGATCTTTTAGGCCATTAATATAAGGTGTCATTCCAACGTACTCAACAAATAGAGTTTTGGTTGGTGAAGATGTGCTTTCATAAGCAATGTCAACCACTTGCTGGCGATCAATCATTAGGCTGAGGGCTCGACGCATATCAGGATCGTTCCACGGTTCAACTGTGTGAT
>PAQF01000019.1 GCA_002709695.1 Candidatus Poribacteria bacterium | reverse complement strand
ATCAGCTATCTCGTCAACTCCTACTAGACGAAATGGCATTTTCTCCTAACATGTTGTTGTGTAAAGAGACCTGTTACCCTAACAGGTCTCTTTTTTTATTCCGGCTTAAAAGCAGATCAGATGCTCTTGTAATTAAGTTTCAACTTACGTACAAGGTAGACTAAGTAGGAGTAACAGATGCTCTAGCATTATTGACTGACAGAACGTTGGCATCATAGATGGTAGTGTTCTAGACGTTGAAGGTGAAATTGCTGCCATCAAGCTGGGCATAGCCTTGTTTCAGTCGGATGGTGATATCGTTCCCATCTAGTTTGAAGGTCGTAGGTTCTATCGATTCTGTTGAGCCTGGCCCCGTAGTCAAAGTATAGTCGACAGCAACAACTCCACCACGAGAGAGTAAGAATGTGTTGGCACCATCGTAAGTTGAAGTGTAGTTACCAACAGAGTCATTAGCTGTAGTGTTGATACATAATCTCAAGCCGTTCATTTCGATTTACCCTATGTTTTTGAAGTTGCTGTTGTGTGTAATGTTGTGTTGTATTCCGCTTGTTTGAGTTCCTACGCTCAATCAAACTGTTTATATATGGGCAGAATCAGGAGAAAACATTAGGATTCCAGACAAAAAAGTTCACAAAAATGTATTATGTATACTAAGAAACAGAATAATAGGCAAGTTCTGTTATATGAAAAGACGCGAAAAACTATATCTGTTCTTCTTGGTATTCCATCTTTCACTCTACGGATGCCAACAAATGGAACCTACGGTCAGTTCAAGCACAATTCAAGACTCGGCGGCTCAAACAACACCCCCACTTGTTGGTCGACAGCTTAGCCTGAACCAGATATTAGACCAAGAGTGGATCCTCGAATTAATTACTGAAAATGGTCAAGGAAAAAAACCGGTGGTTGACACTGAAGTGACTCTCCGCTTTTCAACAGAGAAGTTAACAGGCACCGCTGGTTGCAACCGTTACTTTGCCAGCTATCAAACCGGAGATGACCGCCAACTCTCGATTACAGATATTGCTTCCACAGAGATGTGGTGTCTTCAACCTGAAGGAATCATGGAACAAGAAACGAAGTTTCTACAGTGGCTGGACGAGGCAAACTCATACAAGATTAACGATGATCAGCTGATGCTCTACGGTAATGGCCGGCAACAAAAGCTGGTTTTCCATAAGAAACATGATTGACAATATTAGTAAGTTCCCAAGTGGCAGTGGATATGTTTTGATTGACGCCGGATGAACGTCTGGTTACTTATCCACTAAATGCACTTGTCAATATCTCAAAAATCGTTGATAACCAGCAATGGTAAGTCAACCGCTGCCTCATGTTTATTACTACTGTTGCCAATCGATAAAGACGACGGCAATTATTACCAAACTGTTATAAAGCACCTGTTTTTGGTCTTTTGCTGTACCAGCTATTTGGCTCAAGGTTAATGTATATAAGGAAGTAATTCTGACCAAGCTATTAATTAGTGCTTAAAATAAATGATGAAAGGACAAGTTTTTACAGTTGCTAAGCTTCATTATGTGAATGTTGTTGTATATGAAGTTGTGGGACAAGAAACAACTGATTTTCGCACCCCAGGAACTTTATCTACTCAAACGATAAAAAGAGAGAAAGTTAAGAAACCGCTGAGCCGTGTCAGAACTCTTGTCTGTTTAGCAGCAAGGATCAGTCTAATTGAAACAATTGAGAAAGACAAGGTGACAATTACCACATTAGGCAAACTATATTCCAACGCACGCTCTGATAATACATGGGCCATATCACAGGAACACAAAAAAGATTTTAGGGAAATATATCATCTCTGATCATTATCGAACTGGGACCATACATTCAATGACAACACTATATGAATTATGTAAACAGGGATATACGGGTAAAGATAATTCTTGGAAATCAAAAGTAACATTTAATGAAAACACTCGATTCGCATCAAATTACGTGCCAGAGCTTGGCTTAATCAATATTGAGGTGCAAGATTTATGAATCGAAACCATTTCGGAAGAGCCGGAATACCAAGACGATGTAAATATTGCCGTGTCCACACGAATTCCTTCTGGTAAAATTCCCCAGCCAAGGTCCAAGAGGTTTAGAAGAACAGAGAAATATTCTAAAAACCCTAGAAGAGCAAGATTACCTTAGAAAGCAAAATTTAAATGCGAGCTTAATCCAAACACAGAAGAGCAATATACTCCTCCAAAATCAGGTCAAGAAAACCGGTCTTAGCCACTAGCAATTCTTAGTGTTGGCATGGCAGAAACAGCCGGCAAACACAACAGTAATATCTAGACAATCTTCTCCAGTAGTTCTTTTGCTTTCTCCTTGCTTAATTGCCCATTATTAAAATAAAAGGAAATTTCGGAAGTTTCTCTAGGATTTTCTAATTCCTCTATCCTCTTCTCTAACAAAATTATGTACTGTTGGACTGAAGGAAAAAATGGTTGCTCCCATTTATGGTCGACTGCATCCCATGTTGGTTTCGCTACACCATGCATTATTATCTCCTTTATAAACTCATTAAATTGATTGGATGTGGGTACTCTCGTTATTTTACCAAGTTCTTGTAACGCAGGAATTCTACCATATCCATTATACAATATTTGTAATTGTTCAGTCTTACTTTGTGTCAAGTATAAGCACCTCATCTTTATTCGAACCAGTCTTTGATTGATTTACTCGGATACCTCTTAGTTCTGTTAGATAACAGTTTTTTCAACACATCAACATAATCTTTCCCCATATTGCTGTGTTAGGCAATCAATGGGCATGTCTCCTAAGACCTCTAGAAGGAGATGGTTAGAATCCGGACTCTGATGGTCTTATCTCAAAAACCTTTCTCTTACCTAGATTGAGGAACTTAGAGGACAGCTGAAACAATCTGATACAGTTGAGGATTTTCTATGGATAGGTTAGATTCTGTCTCGAATAATAAGGGCTCTATGCTTATGGAATATAATATTGTAGAGTTATTGGAATTGAATTTCTCTAGCTCTGACCTGAATACTTCTTAATCTCATCCATTATAATTCTCAGTTGGCCAGAATTATGCCAGATTTGGTCATAAAGATGCTAAGCCAAATTATGTAAATGGGCAGAAATGGATCTAGCTTGTTTGAAAATCCCACATTTTAAAGACAAATGGAATTCTCTTCTGCCTAGTAGGGATTATGTAAATCTTGTGGAATGTAGACTGGAAGAAACAACTACTACTGCGTTGCAGAGAACAAGGTGGTTATAGCCAGCTGAAATAATGGAAGTGTGACCAAAATAGCCAACCACTACACTCAAAACATGTCTGAAATGTAGGACCCCCCTTATCAGCAAAAGGCCAAAAAGAAATGGTGTAGATGGCAGGAACCAAACCCAAGCCCAAAAGCATCTTAATACAGGTTACTACAGGTTTAGCATCAATTTTGTTGGATTTCCAGCGACCATTTGATGGACATTTGTTATCAGTTCAATGATATGTTTGAGCTATTTTAGTCTAACATACCAAGGTCTATTATGTGTTGTCCAGTGTAACCTATTTTCACCTAACACAGAAGAGCAATATCCCTCTAAATCAGGTCAAGAAACTGGGAGTCTTAGACCCTAGCAATTTCTTAGTGTTAGCATGGTAGAAACAGCAGACAAACACAACAGTAACATCTAGACAATCTTCTCCAGCAATTCTTTTGCTTTCTCCTTGCTTATTTTCTTATTATTAAAATAAAAGGAAATTCTGGAAGCTTCCATGGAATTTTCTAATTCCTCTATCCTCTTTTCTAACAAAATTATGTACTGTTGAACTGAAGGTTGAAATGGTTGATCCCATTTATGGTTGACTGGATCCCATTTCGGTTTCGCTACATCATCCATTATTACCTCCTTTAAAAACCTATTAAATTGGATGCGGGCGCTCTTGTTATTTTACCAAGTTCTTACAACGTAGGAATTCTACCATATTCATTATACAACATTTGTAATTGTTCAGTCTCACTTTGTGTCAAGTATAAGCACCTCATCTTCATTTGGACTAGTTCTTTGATTGACTCACTCGGATACTTCTTAGTTTTGCTAGGTGACAGTTGTTTCAACACAGATTGATATCTGTCTTCCTCATAATACTTTTGTTTCCCGGTGTGGCTTATAGTAGAGGACCAATAGTTTCTTTTGACAGTGCCCTCTACTAGTAGTATCAGGACATAGACAATAATCATACCAGTGCCCACTAATGAAGAAATTATCGTTGTCTATTTTTTACGGTTGGTATTACCGTTAGAAGAAACAACCCCTCCCGAGCTATTATCACCCAAGGCGGTGTTTGCACCGAAATAAAACCTTGGTCCTACCCTTAAATGAAGTTTTATTTGACTTCACGATTCCCATGTCGTAGTTATGTAATGCATCTATGCATACATTACATAAGCCCTAATCCATAACCTAAACTTCTACCCTTCATCGGATTGGGGCTTATTTTATCCAATTGAGGTTATAAAGTGCAATACTTCCCAAGATCAGGCATCTTGTGTTTCATCCTCATCCTTTTAGGTTTTTCTGGTTGTACAAGTCTCCAATCATCAACTGTCGAAACCCAAACAGATGTTGATCAGCTAAAATCCACCTAACTGAAAACCATGAAGAACCAAGATTCCATGCTGAAGTGGTAGTACGAGCAGGAGGTAAAAACGATCCAGATGATGCCACAGGTTTAGCCCACTATCTGGAACATCTTTTGTTCAAAGGTACAAGAGAATTAGGAACAACTAATTACCCAAAAGAGAAAATCCATCTGGAACGCATCACCCAACTCTATGAACAACACTTTTTGGAAACTAATCCTGAAAATCGAGAAGCTATTTACGCCCAAATCAACGCCGAGTCACAATTGGCTGCTCAGTATGCTATTCCTAACGAAATTAACAGATCATATCAGTCGATTAGCTCAAAATACGAAAATGCTGGTACTCGTGAAGATTATAATTTCTACATGGTCAGAAACAAAATCAAGATAGATTTAGAGGACCCAGCCAAGTACGGCAAGATCACTGAGATTTCGTTAGATCAGATTTTCGCCTTCTAATAAATCAAAGTTTTTATTATTTCCTATCAACATTTGTGGTAGGTGCAAACTTGGAATTCGTTCAAGTTTGCACAATAGTAAATACCTCTACAACGATTCGGTTAAAGAAAAATTTTTAGCCGACTAGAACTTCAACTGGTAGTGGAACCAAGCTTAACTCCTTTTAAACACCCCATTAATTAACAACCTCTGCTATAATATGGTGCATGTGGAACTCAATCGTCATCAGCTAAACCATCAACCCATTCTATCTCCAATAGGGAGTTGCGTTGCCCATTTCCCCTGAATTGGAACACAATCGACAAATGGTAATTACCTAAAAGGGCAAACACTCAAAATCTGAGAACACATAAATCAAAAAATGCAGATTACCTACCGAGCTCCCGAAAATATAGAGGAACTCAACGATTCGATTTATTGCAGTATGTGCGCTTTCGATTGGTCAGAAGAGGGATTCTCCGATGACCATTTTTTCAGCCGCATTGTAAAATATGACCCATGGTACAACCTAAGCAATACACGTGCCTGCTTTGTTAACGGCCAAGTTGCTAGTGTCGTAGTAATTTTCGAACGCCCCATAAGAATTGGCAACACCATTGTGAAAATGGGTGGCTTGGGCAGTGTAGGCACCCACCCTGACCATCGCAAAAAAGGGTATTCTTCACAAGTACTGTTGGATACAGTTAACTATTTAGAAACCTCTAGTTTCGACCTATCACTATTATTCACTGGTATTAACGAACACTACGCCAAAGCGGGTTGGGTCACTTATCCAGTCACTTTTCGTTCCATAGATTTACCAAAACTACCCACACTAAAACCTGCCATTGAAGTTTCAATCGAGAGATATAATGCCAAAGCCAATCTGCCAGCAGTAATGGAGATCTACGACCAATTCAACCAAAATCGTACCGGTACCACAGTCCGAAACCTAACCTATTGGCACAACCAACCTAAATGGCGAGGACAAGCCCCAGATCTATTTTGGGTAGCCAGAAAAGAAGGAAGAATTGTGGCCTACCTAAAAGGTGGGAGTAAGGATATTTTGGAAATTGGATATCAACCGAACACAAAAACAGGGGAGACAGCACTCAACCAGTTGGTACAACATTTCCTACAAAACCGGATGGAGATAGGACAAGAGACAATCCGAGTAGAAGACTATATGGAAATCCAAAAAACCTTAGAACAACTGGGTATTCCGTCATCTACCGATATACAAAACCATTTCATGTTTAGAATAACCAACTTCAGGTCGTTGCTTGTCAAACTAGTTCCAATGCTGGAGAACCGTTTGAGCAAATCCGACCTATCAACTTGGCAAGGGGAAATTCGGCTTCAGTATGAATTGGATGTACAAACACTAATCATTAGCGATGGCAAGATCAAAATTAGACCTCGAACCGATACCCCTAATATCGACTTACAACTGAGCCAATTGGAAATTTTACGCTTGATTTTTGGGGAACTAAAAACCTCTTCTCCCTCAACAGCCTACCCAATTCTGTCAACCCTATTCCCACCAGATCAATTGCTACACTGGCCAACAGATAATTTTTAGGGTTGTTGACTTAAAATACTTCTCTAACGCAATCCTTTTACTGCCCCAAACCTACCAAACAAAACGAGGTAGCTATCAGCTCCAAAAAACTTGGCGACTCAACCAAAAATGAATCTATAACCAACAACATTTAAACAAAAACGCAACTTACTTTGAAAACGAAACATCTGAGTTAATTATTTCCGATATAAACTGCGATTCACTCCAGCTCGCATTACTCGAAAACTTAGTCTCTTCAATTCTCCAAAGCTAATCCGCCAACCAATGCAGTCTTAATTCCACCCCCGTGCCGAACATGTGAAATGGCTTCAATCCCAGAGGCAATCGGAAACCGAGTTGTTAACATTGGTCCAAGCTGAATTCCTTGATCGACTATCATCTGTCGAGCTTGGCTCAAACTCCAGCGAGAGAACGCCCAAGAAGCCATTAATTTATGCCCGAAAAAATGCAGTTTCTCAAGATTGACAGTGAGATCCTGATCATGTGCTGATAAGCCAAAGAAATTAATACATCCACCACGGCGTACAATTTGGAACGCCAAATCAATTGCTTCTTGGTTATTTGTAGTTGCAGAAATCACGGTATCAAGACCACCACCAGTGATTTCGATCAATTCTTTAACCTCGTTGTCAGTAATACCAAAGACACGATCCACACCCAAAGAATGCGCGAAATCACGACGATACACATCTGGTTCAAGAAGGAAAACTTCTAGTCCACGCAATGTAGCTAGTTGAGAAAACATTAGACCGATTTGACCTGCCCCCAGAATTGCGACACTCTCATTCAGAATTGTTTCACGCATAGCATTAATACAACAACCAAGTGGTTCAAGAAACATTAAGTTCTCTGATGAAACGGAATCCGGGACGACAATCAGCTTACCTGTATCAATCCCATACTTGGGAAACTTGAGAAAATCAGCATAACCCCCATCAATGTCGTGTCCAATTCCTTCGATCTGGGAGCAATATTTATCAAGATCAACACGGCAATAATCACATGCCCCACAACTAATAAGCGGATTAACAGTAACTTTCTGATCCACCCGTACTTCAGGGTGTCGACTCTCAACAATTACCCCGGCTATCTCATGACCCAATACAACGGGAGGGGAATAATCCGTAACTTCACCATTAATAGCCGCAATATCAGACGCACAAACCCCGCACAGATCAACCTGAATCAGCACATCTCCGTCATCGAGAGAAGGTATTGGTTTTTCCTGAAGAACAATACGATCCTGCCCTTCAAAAACAATTGTTTGCATTAAACTCTCAACTTAACATATTAAGAACGATCCGGAAAAGTCAGCTCGGCAACGCCTGATTTGTCGAGTTCTCCTTTCCCAAGTTCGATCATCTGATCATATTGTTTTTTAGTAGCTTCTGCCAAAGGTAAATTCAATCCAAATTGCTCAGCCAACCCCAATGCAATCCCAGAATCTTTGGAAGCATGAGCAGAAGAAAAGTAGCATTCATGATCACGATTCTGCATATCCTCACCATCTGTTTCCAACACACGGGAATTAGCACCAGTTTGCGAGAAAACTTCCTGTAACATGTCGAGATCCAAACCAAGCGCAGCACCAAGTCCTAACCCTTCAGCCAAACCAGCTGTATTGATATTCATAACCATATTTACTAAGGCTTTAACTTGGGCAGCAGTTCCTGTATCACCAATATAACGTAACGACACACTGAGTGACTCAAGAATTGGTTTAACAGCATTAAAGGTCTCTTCTTTACCCCCACACATCAAGTACAACGACCCTTCACGTGCTTGGGTAATACTACTGGCCATACACCCTTCAAGTGTTCGGGCACCATACTTCTCAGCAATCTGTTCCACTTCCACATGAACCTCGGGAGAAATCGTAGCACAATTAATAAAAATATCACCTTCGGCATTCTTGACCAAACTATCGTCTGCAGATTCAGAAAAAATTTCTTGCATCGCCTTATCATCAGTAACTACAGTAATAATATAGTCAGCGAGATGTGAAACTTGGGAAAGCTGTACAGCCTCAGTGGCACCAATTTCATCAGCCAAGCTTTTGGCTTGATTTGGATTCGAGTCATACACAGCGACCACGGAGAAACCTTCATCATGTAGATGACGAGCCATGTTCGAGCCCATTCTACCGACACCAATAAAACCAATTTTATAATCTGAATTTACCATAGCAATTCTCCAAATTCTAACCAAAAATATAGGAGCACAATATTAATATTGTGCTCCTATCAATTCTTATTAACCATCCAAAGAGGCATGAAATTCATACCAATCATCGAGATTATTCAGATTGACAGCATCTAAAATTGACCCATCATCGTCAATTCCCGAATCAGATAAAATTGACTGACGTGTTTCATCATCATGATTATACCCAAGGATAGCCGAATTCAGTTCATCAACAGCCCCCTGATCAAGACTCCCTCCGGACTGTTCCAACACCCAGCTTTCAAACTCTGGATAGGTTGGTACATTTTCATGCAGATAACCTAATGTTGATTCTTTATCCAAACCTAGTGCATCAAGTACCATCTGATCATATCCAGCACCACATTCTGGATAACCATCAGCCAGCTTACCTTTCGCATTCAGTACCACCTTGGACCAAAACCGAGGCAGATGAAGCACTCCCAAAGGACCAGCTAGTCCTGAACTTACCAACGGAACCAATTTTGACATTTTTAGTTTCTCCTGAAATTTAGAAATCGTAGAAAAACAGCCCTTTACCATACTTAGAGAGACACTGATCACTCTTGTAAAGGACAACCTAATTAAAGTATCGTAAAGACAAAGCCGATTCTAACAAAGCTGATTTCTTTTGTCAAGCAAGGGAAGAGGAAAACAATTTTTCCAAATACTACCGAATAAGGACAATCTTGCTCTCTACAACATGAGAATTCTGATCTTCATCAGTGGCAGTAACTAAACAACTATAAACGCCACTCGCAACACGAACGCCATTCATGTTCTTGCCCTGCCAATCAAAATCACTGTTTCTGCCAATTTTTCCAGTAAAAGGTTGGGAGGTGAAAACATGTTCAGCTGACGAAGAGTGAATTGTGACTTGCACCTCAGCAGGCCGTGTCAAATAAAAATCCAACACAACAAACCGGCTTTTCTGAAGATTAACTGGATTAGGATAGACTATTAAATTCCGAATGATGGGGGAATCCGGTTTTGGTTCAAAAACAAATCCCTCGCCATCAGGACCAGCAAGTTCAGCCATAGTTGCAACTGTCAGTTTAAGAGCAACTACTCCCAAGGGAACAGTTATCATATCAAGCACATCAAACTCACTATGGATATATTCAATTGATTCGGTAGGATCAGTTAACGAAGACTCTTCGGCAATTTGAATAGCAGGAATAGCAACTTCCCAAAATGGCGAATGATCGCTAAAAATGAAACTTGGATCGTTTTTCAAACGCAAATCTACTTCAATATCGTAGCGTTTAGCTACAGTTTGACACGCTTGAACCAACCATTGTGACTGCTGGTCACCCAATACATGAAGATCTAATTCGCCCCCTCCATCATGGCCTACCATATCGAGATTAATGACCCCAACAATCTTATCACCACGGGCTTGAACGAGTTGGCGATAATGCCGACTACCATGGAGAAAAAGTTCCTCCCCCGAAAAGGCAACAAACCGAATGGACCGATTGAGATCAATCTGACTCAAAAGCCTTGCAGCTTCAATCATGGTAGCAACCCCCGAAGCATTATCAGAAGCACCAGGAGCTGGCAAAACCTTCCAATCCTCCTCCCATTTATCCGTCTTGGATGAGATACTGTCATAATGACCTGTCACGAGATAAATCTCATCACTATTAGCACCTTTACCCAACAGCGTTGCAACAACATTCCGCATGGTATATTCTCCCAACACTCCTCTTCCTATCTTAGAACGAGTATGCTGGAAAGAGTCAAATTCGACCGACAACCCATAGCTTTCAAACTGACTGGCAATCCAATCTGCAGCGTTATCGCAAGCATAATCCGGTGGAGTTGTATCATCGTACTGTTTGGTATCATAAACCCTTAAAGCATAACGACTTCGGAAAAAATGACCGGGATGCTGTAAATCCTCATTCTCCACCAAAGCCTTAACTTTATCAAACCAGCTATCAGCATCAACTTGGCGCAATAAACTCCAAACGGTTTTTTGATACGACTCCGGAGTTACAGCCAAACTCGGTGCCGATACTACAGGACTGTCCGGTAACTGGATCTCAATCGGCAACTTAGCACAATGGGATGTTAAATTAAACAACATCGACTCAAACGCTACATGCAATTTGATCAGAGTAAACCCATTAAACCTGTCCAACACTTTGGATTCTCTAATATCAACAAATACCCGGTCAGCCCCATGAGTTTCCAAAATATAATAGTTAAAATCCGGAGTGACCTGATCCAAAACTTTCGCTACCGAAGAAATTTCCTCAGCTTGAATAAGGGCAAAATTTTGGGTCCGAAAACGCAGTTTGAACCGATATTGCTCTTGCAAAACCTGAAGTTGACGATCAGAATTTTGTGGAATTTTAAGCAAATATTCTGCAGCCAATAAATCTACTGTAACAAGAAAAACCAAACAGGCAAACACAACACGTTTCACAATTGATCCCCCCAAATCTAGGAACCAAGACTTAATCTTCATTCTTTATTTCCCACATGTACAGCGACAATACCAAATGTCCGAAGATAGTAGTTAACATTCACCAAACCACACTCCTCCATAATTGCTAGGAGTTGATAGCAATCAGGAAACTCCATTACCGAACTAGGCAGATAACCATAAGCATCATCACGGTTCTTAGAAATCAGGTTACCAATTAAAGGCAAAATCTTCTTGAAATAAAAATAGTAGACTTGTTTAACGACAGGCAAAACCGGCTGTGTAAACTCAAGCACGACCACCCGTCCACCGGGAGCCGCAACACGCACCATCTCGGAAAGGCCCTTCCGTAGGTGAGAAACATTTCGAATGCCAAACCCCACGGATACAATATCAAAAGCACCATCTCGAAACGGCAGCTTAAGGGTATCAGCCTCAATCGGAATAAAAAAGGAGAGATTACGGTTTTTAAACTTTTCTTGCCCAACTGCCAACATATTAAAACAAAAATCCGTACTTAAGATATTAGCATGTTGACCAATTTCCTCGGCGTAAGCCAGGGCTAACTCGCCTGTTCCAGTACATACATCCAAAACTCGGCTATCCTTGGAAGAGGCACTTAATCGCACAGCAAATTCTCGCCAAGAACGATCCAAGCTCAAACTAAGCAATGAATTCAGAAAATCATATCTTTTTGCAATCGACGAAAAAATCTGTTGAACGTAACGTCCCTTATTTGTCTCCATCTTCAGCCAAGATCTGCCCCACGTCAACAACAACCTCGTCAGCATTTAAAGACATCATCCGTACACCCTGCGTATTTCGCCCAATCTTCCGTAGGTCACTTACACCCATTCGAGTTACCATACCACTCGAACTAATTATCACTAGTTCATCACCATCCTTAACCATCTTAACAGAAACAACATCTCCATTTCTTTTACTGGTTTTTACAGTAATGACCCCTTTACCCCCACGCGATTGTCGCCGATAAGCATCTAGCAACGTACGCTTCCCATAACCATTTTCTGTTACCACAAGCACGGTACTATTTTCCTCAGCAGCAGTCACCATACCAACAACCTTATCACCTTCAGCTAGACGAATACCACGGACACCTTGCGCAGGCCTACCCACACTTCGTACATCACCTTCACTAAAACGTATGGACATCCCTTTCTTAGTAACCAATACAATATGGTAATCTTTCTCCATAAGTTCTACCCCAACAAGCCGATCCTCCCCTACCAGATTAATGGCAATAATCCCAGCAGAATAAGGTCTACTAAACACCTCTAAACTACACTTCTTAACTGTACCATTTTCAGTCGACATGAAAACAAACTTCTCTGGATCGAATTCACGTATAGGTACAAAAGTGCTAACCTGCTCATCCCCCTCAATTCTCAGGAGATTAACGATAGCTCGTCCCCGTGCAGTTCGTCCACCCTCAGGAATTTCAAAAACTTTGAGCCAATAACATTTGCCATAATCGGTAAAAAACAAAATGTACTGATGAGCCGAAGCGACAAAAATATGCTCAATATAATCATCATCTTTAGTTCCCATACCAATAACACCTTTCCCACCACGGTGTTGTTGCCGGTAGGTATCACTTGGTATACGCTTGATGTATCCAGAATGGGAAACAACGACCACCATCTCTTCATCGGCGATTAAATCTTCAATATCAAAATCCTTGACTGCGCCGGAAATCTCAGTTCGACGTTCATCACCATATTTCTCTTTGAGTTCCAACAGTTCCTGTCTAATGATATCAGTAACCAATAACTCACTATCAAGAATAGCCTTTAACTCAGCAATCAACGCAATCAAATCAGTATATTCATCATTGATCTTTTGCCTTTCAAGTCCAGTGAGCTGACGCAGAGTCATCGTCAAAATCTCGCTGGCTTGAACT
Source organism: Candidatus Poribacteria bacterium (assembly GCA_002709695.1). Classification (GTDB taxonomy): domain Bacteria; phylum Poribacteria; class WGA-4E; order WGA-4E; family UBA9662; genus UBA9662. The sequence continues at coordinate 24,182 of PAQF01000019.1, read as the reverse complement.
TCAGAGAGCTCATAATTCACAATTAAGAGATTCTTGGCAGAATCAGGCGAATCAGCTGTCTGCACAATTTCTATGATCTCTTCAATATTAGTTAACGCGGTACGATAACCTTCTAAAATATGAGCGCGATTCTCACTCTTATTTAATTCAAATTGTGTCCGGCCCCGCACAACTTCACGTCGATGCTCTATATAGTAAGTCAATATCTGTGGAAGATTGAGAGCCTTCGGCACACCTTCAACCAAACAGAGCATAATAGCACTGAAGTTTGACTGCATCTGAGTATGTTTAAAAAGTTGATTCAGTATAACCTGTGCAATTTCACCACGCTTCAAATCAATAACAACTCGTATATTGTGATCAGATTCATCTCGAATATCCGAAATACCAGTAATAGTTTTGCTAGACACCAAATCATACATCTTCATCAATAATTGATTCTTCTTAACCTGAAACGGCATTTCAGTGATAACAATTTGCTCTCTGCCATCTTGACGGCGTTCAATAATAGCCCTTGCACGCACAGGAATTGACCCCCTCCCTGTACTATACACATCACGAATACCTGCTCTCCCTACAATTATACCCGCGGTAGGAAAGTCTGGACCAGGAATGCACTCCATCAATTCATCAACCGAAGCCTCTGGGTTATCGAGAAGTAATAGAATCCCATCTACAACCTCATTCAAATTGTGAGGTGGTATGCGGGTTAAGTAACCCACCCCAATCCCAGTTGTCCCATTAAGTATCAAATTCGGCAAACGTGCGGGAAGGACTGTCGGCTCATTAGTCGATTCCTTGTAATTGGGTTGAAACTCAACTGTCCCCCGATGAACATCCGCCAACATTTCATCTGCAATTTTTGTCAACCGGCATTCAGTGTAACGCATAGCACCAGGAGGATCATCATCAATCGAACCAAAATTCCCCTGGCCATCAACAATCGGATACCGCATTGCGAATTCTTGAACTAAACCAACCAAAGTTGAATAGATTGGACCATCTCCATGTGGATGATAATTTTTCATCACCTCACCAACCACAGCAGCACATTTATCATATGGGCGATTTGAAGTAAGATTTATCTCTCCCATAGCATAAATAATGCGACGTGTTGAAGGTTTCAACCCATCCCGAACATCGGGAATAGCCCGGTTGGTATTGACACTCATAGCGTATGTCAAATACGACTTTTTCAACTCATCTTCAATATAAAGTGGCTGAATCTGTTCATCTTCGCGGTTATGCGGCAACTTCATATTCCTGTAGTCCTCCTCTATTCTCCCAAATCAGGCACCTTATGAACCATAGATGTCAAGTTGAACCTGACCACCATATCTCTCGATAAAGTCACGACGCATGTCAACATTATCTCCCATCAGCAACGTAAACATCCGATCGGCTTCGAGAGCATCCTCCATTTTAACTTGCAACAAAATTCGCTTCTCAATATCCATCGTAGTTTCCTTGAGTTGTTCAGCATTCATTTCAGCTAACCCTTTATAGCGTGTAATGTTAATACCACGCTGCCCAATTGTCATAATATTCTGGATTAGTTCCCGTGTACTACCGGAATGAATCGGTTGTCGATCTTTTTCAGATACCGAGAAGACATGAGACTCAGCTGAATTTGATCCTCCATTTCCCCTACTACGTACCAGAAAATCCTGTGGCATAACTTGAAGATTCTCCAAGTCCTTAATCACAGTTTCCAACTGGTCCAATTCTTTCATATCAGATGCATCGGTAATGACATTCTCAGTTCCACCATTAAGGTCCACATCAATATCACTCTCAGAATCCGTGATTTCCAATTCAGCAGGGCTACTATTTTCTGCAATTAGCTGATCAATATCATCATCCTCAAAGCAATAGAACGCCCCCTGATCAGTCTCAATGAATAAGAGCTTAACTTTCTCTGCACCACCAAAAAACTGGTCGAAAATCCGATCTGCATCAATCCCTTTGCTACCAATCTCACCCAATACCAATTCCACATTTTGAATAAGACGGATAACTTTGTCATATTGAATTGGCGTGTACGGTTTCTCACGCCGTACATTCGTAAGTTCGGTTGTATCTAATGAAGATTGTAACAAAAAGTCGCGCATATCTTTCTCATCATAGAGATATTCCGCTCGCCTACCTTTACGAATTTGGTAAAGTGGCGGTTGAGCAATATACAAGTGACCATCAGATATCAGCTGTGGCATTTGCCGGAAAAAAAATGTCAATAAAAGCGTTCGGATATGTGCTCCATCGACATCAGCATCCGCCATGATAACGACTTTACCATACCGAAGTTTTTCAATATCAAAATCTTCTTCACCAATCCCCGTTCCAAGTGCAGTAATGATATCGATTACCTGGTCATTCTTCAGCACCTTGTCAAGCCTAGCTTTAGCGACGTTAATCCCTTTACCACGCAGTGGCAAGATCGCTTGTGTTCTTCGGTCACGCCCTTGCTTAGCCGTGCCTCCTGCGGAGTCCCCCTCAACCAGAAACACCTCCGAGAAAGCGGGATCCCGCTCTGAACAATCCGCTAACTTACCAGGCATTGAAGCGCCATCTAATACTCCCTTTCGACGAATAACCTCACGGGCCTTTCGTGCGGCTTCACGCGCTTCTGCTGCTTGTATACTCTTCTGAATAATTTTCTTGGAAACGGACGGGTTCTCTTCCAAGTATGCCTTTAACTTTTCATTAACAAACCCTTGAACAATACCTTCAACCTGTGTATTGCCAAGCTTTGATTTTGTCTGACCTTCAAATTGCGGTTCAGGCACTTTAACGCTAATAACGCACGTCATTCCCTCACGAATATCATCGCCTGAGAGTGTTATTTTGCCATTTTTCAGGAGATTATTTTCTTTAGCATATACATTGAAAGTCCGGGTTAGTGCACTTTTAAACCCGCTCTCGTGAAAACCACCCTCACTGGTACGAATATTATTAGCATATGAAAATATGTTTTCCGAATAGCTTGTTGTATATTGCAATGCAATATCCACATACACATCATCACGCCCTCCCTCAATTGAGATCGGTGGATTATGAATGACCTCTTTATTTTGATTACGATGAAGGACAAACGAAGCAATACCTCCTTCATATTCAAAAACATACTCTTTGGGTTTTCCTTCATCAAGCACCGTTTCATCAAGAAAAACAATTTTTATTCCACGGTTCAAGAAAGCAAGTTCACGCAGACATTCCGCCACAAAATCATGACTAAACTCAACCGTTTCAAAAATTTCCGGATCTGGTGAAAAAGTGGTAATAGTACCTGTTTTTCGGCTCTTGCCGACAACCTCAACATCAGCCTGAGGAATCCCTCGCTGATATTGTTGCTGATACACCTTACCTCCCTGCCTAACCTGTACTTTCACCCATTCCGAAAGTGCATTCACACATGAAGCTCCTACCCCATGGAGACCGCCTGCGGTTTTATAACCAACGTTCTCTCGTCCATCAAATTTACCACCCGCATGAAGTGTCGTCATCACTACTTCTAAAGCAGAAACTCCACTTTCGTGCTTACCAATTGGAATACCACGACCATCATCACGAACTGTTGCCGTACCATCCAGATGGAGAATGACCTCCACTTCAGATCCGAAGCCGGCCGTAATTTCATCTACTGAGTTGTTTACTAACTCAGTTATCAAATGATTAAGCCCCGACGGACCAGTACTTCCAATATACATACTCGGACGTTTTCGAACTGCTTCGAGCCCCTCAAGAACTTGAATATCCTTTGCGGAGTAAGACATTGCTTCTGACATTTTATCTCCTTTTAGACGATAGCTAGTTTACAATGTGGAGATTCCGTTCACCCATTTTTTCGAAAACACGCCTCAAAACCCTTTTCAATTCGGTGTCTTCAACATCTTGGATAATACTATTAATTTTCTGCGAAATCTCTTGGTCTAGCCCAATCGCACCAACCTGGCAATTAGTTTTTGCTACTTTCTGAGGTTGGTTTTCCTGTCGGCTACAGGAAAACTGTTTCAGCTGGAACCTCAATTCCCGAACAACACTTTTACCAATCTTAGAATTTATCTTGCCAATTAAATTGCGACTGAGTAAGTGAAGTTCAGCAAGAAGTACACTATTCTTCACCCAAACACGGAACTTACCTTCGGCTAATGAAGAAGGTTGCGTATTCTCGGCAATAAACTGACCAACAATGTCCTCCCAAACCAAAAACACTCGAGCTTCCGAAATTTTTGAATCGTAGCCATAGACTTGGATCACATCCTCGACAACTTGATCCAACCTCTTCAATTCCTCAGAGGATTTCACCATCTTGCACTCTAATAATGTGGCAATCTTTGTAATGTGGACTCGACCACATATCTATTTCCGTTGTGGTGATAAAAGTCTGAACACTAAGCCTTTCAAGTAACTCCAACAACATCTTTGATCGCATACTATCAAGCTCAGAGAGAACATCATCCAACATCACAACAGGATTAGAACCATGATGCTCCCGAAAGACCTCAAGTTCAGCCAACTTGAGCGCCACAGCAATGGTGCGTTGTTGACCTTGTGAGCAATATGATTTCGCTTCATAGTAGGCGGAACCTTCCTGCCCTTGTATCATTAAATCAAAATCATCTCTGTGTGGACCAACGGAAGTTGTCCCCCTCATATAGTCTGCCGAACGAGCACTCTCAAGCTTAACAAGAAACTGCCTAATAGCATCATCCGATGACGCCTCAACTACCTCACCAACTGAGGGATGATACACAATATCCAATCGTTCACAACTATCACTCAAATTTTCATGCTTCCTACAAGCATGAATCTTCAACGACTGGATAACGGAAAAGCGTGTTTTAGTTATGGACACTCCGTTTTCAGCAAGCAAACCATCCCAAGGTTCAAGCAAATTCTTTTCCGCATAGTTTGAGCGAATCTGCTTAAGAAGTCGATTTCGCTGCTTCAAAGCAACCTGATAATTCTGAAGTCGCCTCAAATAAGATCTATCTATTTGAGAAATCAGCGTATCAAGAAAACGGCGACGCCCAACGGGAGACCCTTTAACCAAAGAGAGGGACTCAGGCGCAAAAAAAACAACTTGAAAACGCCCTATCCATGCCGAAACCTTTGGAATCGCAGTTCCGTTCAGTTTGAACTTTTTATTTCCACGGAGTTCCTTAGACACCTCAACTGTCATCCCATCAACATCCGAGGAATCCGTAATACAAGCACGAAGATAAAACCAGTCACCATCATGCTTAATCAATTCATCATCAAGGAAAGTCCGGTGAGATTTGGATGTACCAATAAAATGGATCGCTTCAAGGAGATTGGTTTTCCCTTGGGCATTCTTACCTACGACTAAATTGACACGATCAGGAAACTCAATTTCGCAGTCAGCATAATTCCTAAAATTCCGCAATACCAGGCTATTTAGTCGCATGACCCACAAGCCACCTCAGCACCAAAAAAGCCAGAGAAAAGGGCAATAGTACCAAGCAAATAATTCTCCGTAAGGTATTACTAAGCATCCAGCCGCATCGGCATAATCAAGCAAAGATGATCCTCTGACTCAACAGGCCTAAGCGTGACTGCACTTAACGCATCTTTAAATTCAAGAAGGATTTCCCCCGGAGCAATGTGAGCAAGGGCATCCTTAATATACTGTGCATCAAAGCCAATATCTATTTCACCATTAGCACTTAAAATGTCGAGTGTTTCAAATGCTTCGCCAAGTTCCGGACTCTTGGCGGAAACTCTCATACCCTCATTTTTAACATCAACTCGCAACAACCGATTCTTGGGATTGGAAAACAAAGAAACACGCCGCAGAGACCCTGAAATCTTCTCACTATCAACAACGATTTTTATTTCATTCGAATCTGGGATAATCTTCTCATACTGAGGATACTCACCATCAACAAGTCGAGAAATTAATGTAGCATCATCATCTGCAAAGAGAATCTGATTCTCCCTAAGTGATATTTTAACTTCCGGAGACTCAACAAAAATCTTGGCAATCTCTTTGATAGCCTTAAGTGGCACGATAACACCAATTGAATCCCCTTCACCCTCACCTGACAGTAACGCTTCACTCGTTGCCACAGCAAGCCTACGCCCATCAGTAGCAACAATTTTTGTCAACTCGGATGTCAGACTAAAATAAAGGCCATTCAGAAAATACCGTGCTTCCTCAGTAGAAGCAGCAAACTCCGTCTTATCAATCATTGAAATCAACAGTTCCCCAGCAATATTAAAGGAATCACCATCAATTTCCGGCATCGGGGGAAAATCATCTGTAGGCAAACCAAGAATCTTGTATACACCATCACCGGATTCTACCTGCACTCGATCGTTACCAACCGTACTAAGTTTCACAACATGCTCAGAAGCTAATTCGCGCACAATTTCAGTAAGTTTTCTGGCAGACACAGTAATATCGCCCTCTTCAGTGATCTCTCCAGGAACATTGACTTTGATGCCAACTTCAAGATCCGTTGCTGCCATCTCAATCTTCCCATTTCCAGCACGAATAAGTATATTTGAAAGGATCGGCAAGGTGTTACGACCTGAAGCGACACCCTGTAGCATCTGAAGACACTTCGAAAGGTCTTCTTTTTGAAACATCAATTCCATTTGTAAATCCCCTTAACGAAAGGCCCGTTAAAAACCAAAACCACGTCAACGTTAAAGCCCAAAGAATTACCAACGCTCTTTAACATATAGTTAATTCCTCATTATTATATCATAATAATCGCATCTTCAGCAACCCAAAAAACTTGACAAAACACCATGAAATGCCATACTATAAAGCGCGTTTTGCATAAGCATAATCTCAAATCCACATAAGGAGTAATTCCATTGAAGAGAACATACCAGCCAAGTCGTCGGAAACGGAGCAACAAATTTGGTTTTCGCAAGCGAATGTCAGACCGACACGGTCGGAAAATATTATCCCGACGGCGAGCGAAAGGGCGAAAGGTACTCAGCGCATAACCCTGCCAGGAAACACTTTTAGGAGCTCTCAGTTTGCCACGAACATTTGATGTTCCAGACTTTTTTCGTAGTCCAATTATTTCCCTAATCAAACACGCACGCCGAATACAAGACCCTCGCAAACGGGATCTTTCACCTTCCATATTGAATTTCGGACCAGTTGACTTCAAAATCGCCAGACACTTTGGTTTTTGCTTTGGCGTTGAAAATGCAATTGAGATAGCATACCAAGCACTCGACGACAACCCTGATAAACGCGTATTCCTTTTATCAGAAATGATCCACAACCCCCATGTCAACAATGACCTAAAGGAACGCGGAATAAAATTCATCAGTAAAACTTCTGGCGAGCAACTAATCCCTTTTGAAGAGCTTCACACAGACGATGTTGTCATCGTCCCAGCTTTCGGCACAACCATTGAGATCGAAAACGAGTTAAGCGAACGTAATATAAGCCTGCATAAATATGACACGACATGCCCTTTCGTAGAAAAAGTCTGGACAAAAAGCCAGGAAATCGGCCAACAACAATACACAGTTATAATCCATGGCAAACGTGACCATGAAGAAACACGTGCAACCTTCTCTCACGCCAATGCCAAAGCGCATGTTGTCGTTATCCTAGACATTGATGAAGCCAAAGACCTAGCACGAATGATCCGTGGAGAAATGCCAGAGGATCTTTTCTACGAGCGCTTTAAAAACTGCTATTCAGACGGATTCAACCCAAAACTTCATCTAAGCCGAATTGGTGTTGTCAACCAGACAACAATGCTAGCAAATGAAACAGAAGCAATCGCTAACCTACTACATCAGGCCATAATTAGCCGATACGGGGAGAAAAATTCACGCAACCACTTCATTGACACCAAAGACACTCTCTGTTACGCAACCAAAGAGAACCAAGACGCAACACTTGCCCTAATTGAAGATGGAGCAGACTTTGCCATCATTGTTGGTGGGTACAATTCCTCAAACACAAGCCATCTAGTTGAGTTATGCGAAGCACATATGCCAACCTACTTTATTCGTGATGTAAACGAATTGATATCTCCCAAGCAAATCCGACACCTAGATATCCATACAAAAAAACTCATGGATACCATCAACTGGTTACCTGAAAAGGAAGAAGGCAAGGCAATTAAAATAATCCTGACAGCAGGCGCGTCCTGCCCTGATGTCCTACTAGATGAAGTCATTCGCAAAATCATTTCGTGGTTCCCTGACAGCATCTCTATCAACCAAGCGATTTCTAGCTATAAAGATACATATTAAAATCAGACTTAAACCATGAGTTAAAGCAGATACCAATTTTTTCTTGTATCCATATTTTTTCTTGTATTCATATCAGACATTATGCTACAATGAAGCCCTTAGTTGGGTTTTTCGAAAAACAGCTGGGTTAGACTCGGCTCTTTATAAAATACCAATAGGAAATTTATGATTTTTCGTTAAGGAGAAACCAAATGAAAAATATATCGGCGTTCGTTGTATTAAGCGCTTTCATCATCAGTGTTGTGCTAACCGGATGTGGACGACTAAAGGAAGATGATTTTCTAGCCTGGAGAGATGGTCCGATCATCGATGAAGAAACAGGCGAGCGTGGAGAAGGATACGTAGCTAAGCAAGACAAAAGCTTTGCAGACCTCAACAGTGCTCTAACTAGTCTAGACGGGAAAGTCGACCAGCAAAAAGAATCTCTGACAGAGAGCATTGACCGGGCGAAAAACGAATCTATCGCCGCTTCAGAGCAGGGAGATGCCGACACAATTGCAGCGGCTAAAGCCTATGCGGACGAAGTTGGAGAAAAAGTCCATAAAGCCGCGGAATCAGCTGTAGCTAAGGCTGAACAAGCTCGTGACGAACACGACGAGGCAATCCGTGAAACTATAAGTGCTTTGGATAGTAAAGCAGATGACGCAGCGCAAAACTTTAAGCAAGCTATTGCTGATAACAAGGCTGCCTTAGCTGCCAACACTGAGTTTGTTGAAAACGCGAAGAAATGGCAAGCGGCACAACCACAACACGTTGCCAAAGTTCATTTTGCCAGTGGAAGAACTGGCTTGAATGCAGCAGCAAAAAAGGCTTTAGATGACATAATTGCCAAAATAAACGAGCATGGCGACGCAAAAATAGTTGTCGCGGGACATGCTGACGGAAACCCAGTTCTAAGTGGATCTTACCGCAGCAATTGGGACCTTTCACAAGCACGCGCCGAATCAGTGGCAAAATATCTTAAGCAAAAAGGCGTCTCCAACACAATAGAAACAGTAGGCCACGGACACACACAGCCGATTGGACCCACTAACACCAAAGCTGGTCGAGATATGAACCGACGAGCTTCAGTAACACTTCACCCTTAACAGTGTTACGTTCATATCATTTGGTAATCTAAGCGACTGTTTCAGCGTTTCTAAAGAAATGGAAATTAGGATTTATGTTTTTCCTAATTTCCATTTTTTTTGTTAAGACAAGTTTTTTCTGGAAACCATAAAATGACACTCATCTTACTGTGGATTATCATTATCGGCATTCTACTTCTGATTTATTTAGCTTTCCCACTGTGGTCTTCCGAACAAATACCAAGAGAAACTGACATCATGACCTCTGCTTCACAGCAGTTAGACTTACAACGTGAACAAAGCTATTCAGCACTGCTCGATCTTGACGAAGACTACGAAGTGGGAAAGATTTCTGATAAAGACTACCAAATGTTACGTCAAGAACTTTTACACGAAACGGCAGAAATCCTAAAGCGAATTGAGAATTCAAGCGACGAGTCAGTAGAAGATGAGATACAAAAATATAAGGAACGTCATCAGCTTGAGGAACAATAGAAATGAACAAAAACAGAGCATGTAAGCTCCTCCCCAGGGTTTTCAAACACCCTATCCTCATCCTCATCATTGTAACTTTGTTAACCTGTCAAGCATACAACATAACCTCAGCTGAAGAACACAGTAACGACAGTTCAACTAATAGACAAACAGAAATCACGATCCTACAGCACACTTTGGTCATCACAAAGATTGAAAATGGCCTCATGACAGTAATGGAATTAATACAGGCCAAAAACCAAGGTACTGCGATGAAACAACAAGGTAATCAGCCAATAATCCTGTGTTCTTTACCAAAGGAGTATCTGAATTTTAAACTGGAACCTCAATCTGTAGGCAAAATAGAAGAAGATTCGGGCAACCTCAAGCTACAGAGCTTAATCAAACCCAATGAAACCCAAAACTTTGGATTCACTTATGTAATCCGTTTCAGCGAAACACCCGACCTGTCACGAAGAATCACCTCTGAAACGATACAATTGAACACATTTGTCCCCGATGGACTCCCATTAGTTCCTAAGACAACATTGTTAAAAGAAAGCCAACAGGAGAGAATCCACGAGCAAACCTATAACATTTACACCACTAGTCCAGAAAAAAACCTACAATCAGGTCAACTAGCTGACATTCGCTTCCAAATTAAAAAAGCCCCTTCAACATCAGCCCCCCACCCACCACACATAGAACCATGGGTACTAATCCTTATCGCAATCGCGGGAACCTTTCTGGGAGGGTTTTGTGTCATAATCTTTTTCAAAATCCGAACGCCAACACCACCCTCAAGCCAAACCCAACCTCAGCAAAATATTGCTGATTTAAATTGGCTGAAGAAACTAAATAACAAAGATCTAGAACAAGCAAAGACTGCTCGACTCGAGCTAATCTCACACTTGGATGCTATTCACGAAAAACAACAAATATCTGAAAAAGTGTACAACCGATTGCGAAAGGAACAAACTGAAAAACTAAGTACCGTACTAAAACAGGTCCGCGAAAACGCCTGAGGCACAAGGGTTTGCGCCTATTATAACGTTATAAACCAAACATATTAATCGCCAACACCACCCCAAATAACTTGAAATTGATTTGTAAAATCACGATTAGTATGATATTCTTATGGACGTAGTTATGATGTCTATACTCGGAAGCCTTTTTCAATTCAATTTCATCTTTCAACTCAATTCCATCCATGGTGAATCTAGCGAAATCTAATGAAGTTCTTAAGTATGGAATTGCATGCTGTTGCAACAGCAACTAAGGGTATTTTCTGGCGAGAGTATCCACCTTACCCCCACAGTTTTTCAATTAGGAGGATGTTGCTCCAAGCATTAATTTTGCCTTTTGGTTATTCATCCGAAATTTTGTCTTCAAGCTCGTCGAAGCAATCATATGTTTCTATACCGGCTTACAATCCGGATCTAGGCATTATTACCTAGGAATCTAGTATCGTTTTAAATATGGAGAGTGTTGAATGGATCCCCAAAAAGAATTTCCCTACCCTGGTTTACGAAATACTCGAGATGGTGCGGAAGCGGTAGTCTACGTTGATATACATACCACACAAGGTGCATGTGCATATCCAATCACCTCATCCTCAAAGATGGGGGAAGGGTATGCCAGGTTCGTAGCAGATGGCCAGTTAAACCTCTGGGGCGAAAAACTAGAATTCATGGAACTAGAATCTGAACATAGTTCTGCCTCATCAGCCGAGGGGTTTGCCCTAGCTGGAGGAAGGGTTGCTAATTATACTTCAGGACAAGGCCTTGTCCTAATGAAAGAAGTCCTCTACACTATCTCAGGAAAACGTTTACCAGTAGTATTTAACATTGGTGCACGTGCTTTGACTTCCCATTCCCTGAATGTGCATGCTGGTCATGATGATGTCATGGCAGTAGCTGACTGTGGTTGGGGAATGGTATTTGCCAAAAACGCCCAAGAAATCGGCGACATGGCCCTAATTACCAGAAAAGCAGCTGAAGATTCCGAAACGCCGTTCCTTTGCATACAAGACGGTTTTTTAACCACACACACTGTTGAAACTGTCCTCGACTTAGAACCGGAAATGATGAAGCAGTACCTTGGACACCCCGGCGAAAAGATACGGAACATGTTTGATACAGATAACCCGCTTATGGTTGGAGTTGTCCAAAATCAAGACAGCTACATGAAAGGTAAAGTTGCTCAACGTCATTACTATGATCGCGTCCCTCAATGCCTACAAAACGCCATGGACGAGTTTTACAATCTAACAGGAAGACGCTATGGAATGATTGAGTCCTATCAGATGGAGGATTCGGAATATGCGATAGTCGCCATGGGCGGAGCAGCCGAAACAGCAATGGTAACCGTCGATTATATCAGGGAGGAACTACAGATCCCCGTGGGTGTTGTCCATGTAAATTCCTTTCGGCCTTTCCCTGGCCAACAACTCGTCGAAGTGCTGAAAAAGGTTAAAGCATTCTCCGTTTTGGAGCGAATGGATAACCCATTAGCACAATCTAATCCTTTAACAGCAGAAATAAAGTCTTCATTCGCTGATGCTATCTCCGGAGCACCCGGTTATTCACAGATAGACCAAATTCCCGAAATCTACTCTGGAGCAGGAGGTTTAGGCAGTCGCGACATTCGTCCAGGTGACTTTATCTCCATGGTAGAAAACATGCGGGAAAAAGAATCAAAGCGCTTTTTTGTCGTCGGGATTAAACATGAACTCGCACTGAATGGATCTTTGGATCCGGATGTCCGCACAGCGGGATCTTTTTCTATGCGCGGTCATTCTATTGGAGGATACGGTTCAGTTACGACAAACAAGATTATTGCTACCCTACTGGGTGAACTTGGTTTTCACGTTCAAGCGTATCCAAAATATGGATCCGAAAAAGCAGGTCTTCCAACGACATATTATTTAACAATCGCTAACGAGCATATTCGTGCACACGCTGAACTGAATTATGTCGACTTCGTTCCTCTAAACGATGTCAATGCTTTCCAAACTGCAAACCCATTAAAAGGGCTACAGGAACATGGCTTAATCTTCATCCAGAGTAATGGCTTTGAACCAGGCCAAACTGATCCAAGGGAAGTTTGGAACCCAATTCCTGAGAGGGCCAAAGAGATAATTCGGAAAAAGCAAATTCGTGTGGTGGCGCTAGACACAGTTGCAATCGCCCGTGAATCAGCCACGCAAGTCGAGCTTCAGCAACGGATGCAAGGTGTTGTTCTACTCGGAATTTTCCTCAAGAGCGCACCTTTCCTGCAAGATTATGGAATAACAGAAGAACAGTTATTTGAGCGGGTGGAATCCGTCGTCCGGCGTTTCTGGGGTAAACATGGAGAGCAAACCATCCAAGATAACTTGAAAGCGATTCAACGTGGTTACTCTGAAGTCGTTGAAGTCCCACGTCAGATCATTGAAGAAACCTCTATAGCAAAAAAACTTCCATTGGTGGAGGAAGATGTTAAGGAAGATTATCGATCACATCGAATATCAGCAGACTGACGACGGTTGGACTGCTCGTAAAGTTCACGATGATGGCCAGAGCATCATGGAACACAAAATAACAGACGAAGAAATTGAGTCTATTGAAGCTGGTAACAGACCAGCCTGGACAATCTTGGGGCTTCCCAAAATCGTTGTTAATCAAGAAGTTTTCAAAGAAAATGGTGAATTATAAGCTTGCACATAGAAAGGGCGGCAAAATGAAAGAGATACCCTCAGCGGCACCAAGTACCGACAACTTAGATACATTAGCCTTACCACTGGTTGACATTGACCAATTCAATACAAAAGTTATAGGTGCATACAATGATGGTTTGGATGATGACCTAGAAGCAGATCTCGATACAGCTCGAAGTATTATTCCCGCGGGAACTGGTGCCTACCGAGATTTCAGTTATATTGCGCCAGAAATACCGTTCTATGATCCTGCAAACTGTGTTGGCTGCATGGAGTGTGTCATCGAATGTCCAGACACAGCCATCTTGGGTAAAGTCGTGGAGAAAGACACCCTAGAACAAGAGCTTGACAGCATCTCAGACCCTGTAGAAAAAGCAATTTTCGAGTCGCGCTTCGACGAAACCCAGAAGTACACTTCGATCTATGAGAAAAAGGGTGAAGAAGGTGGTCTTTTTGGTATCTTTATAGATCCTACTAAATGCAAAGGCTGCGCCGAATGCGTCGAAGCTTGTGGTGATCATCAAGCATTATCCATGATTCCCAAGACGGAGACCAGCCTAGACCAATTCCACCGCACTTGGAACTTCTATAACAAATTGCCTGATACGCCCAAACGTTTCATCAGTGAGCGTCTCCTGACAGATATGATGTTGGAACCAAAGTCACTTCTCTATGTTGGAGGAGCAGGATCCTGTATGGGTTGTGGTGAAGCTACAGCGCTTCGTATGATGGTGGCAGCAACAGGTTTCTTCCATGGCGCCGAAAACATGGGGATGATCGCATCAACAGGATGTAATACGGTTTATACTTCAACTTACCCTTACAATCCATACGTCATTCCTTGGGCGAATTCGCTCTTCGAAAATGGGCCAACTTTTGCTATGGGAGTCCGTTCACGCTGGGATCAGAAAGGGTGGCAAGATAAAAAACTATGGGTTGTTGGTGGTGATGGTGCTATGTTGGACATCGGCTTTCAAGCACTTTCGCGTATGATGATGTCAGGTCAAAACGTAAAGGTTCTAGTCCTAGATACCCAAGTTTATTCCAACACAGGAGGCCAAGCTTCCACAGCAAGTTTCATGGCACAAAGATCTGATATGGCAGATTTCGGCCGAGAGCTTAAAGGCAAGAGGGAAGGCCGCAAAGAGCTAGCACAAATTTGTGTCATGCATCCGAATGTATACGTGGCACAAACTACCTGTGCACACTTCAACCATTTTTATAAAGCTGTGAAGGAAGCCAATGAATACGATGGTCCAGCAGTTATCATCGCCTATTCCACATGTCAACCAGAACATGGCGTTGCCGATAATATGGCCATGCACCAAGCGAAACTGGCGGTAGAATCACGAGCGTTTCCCCTGTTAGTTCATGATCCACGAAAAGGAAACACGATTAAAGAAAGACTGGACCTAAAAGGTAACCCATCTGTTGGAGATGACTGGTACACAATCCGAAAAACAGGTGAAACTATCGATTTCATCACCTTCGCTCGAAGTGAAGGACGTTTCTCCAAACATTTCGATAAAGAAGGTAATCCTTCACCAGAATTGTTAGCCTCTCAACAAGAGCGTTTGGCAAACTGGCATATGCTACAGGAATTAGCCGGCCAAGAAAACAGTAGTGCCAAGGCCAAATCTGAAGAGTCAGTGAAAGCGAAGTCGGCGGAAGCCAAAACTAACGGGGAAAAACCCAAAAGACGCTTCAAAAAACCTGAGAGATAAACTCTAGTCCCAAATCCTGGTAGACCCTGATAGATCCCTGATTACCTGAGTTCATAATTAACTGGTAATCAGGGATTTATTTTTTCCGAAATTGGCTCTGAACGAGGTGAGTTAGTATGCAATGTCGCAGTTGGTTTTGAATATCCTCGTACTCAACAAGTCCTGCCAAGTTCTCAGTTTCATCCGGGTCTTCTTGTACATGAAACAACAAGTAGACGTCTCCAGACGTATTGAGTGCGATTTTCCATTCCCGAGTCAAAAGCATTATCTCCCCGTCTAATTCCGAGATGGCATAATCACGATGAGTTTCCAGAGGCTGTTCCAACACCTTACAGAATGACGCGGCAAATTGCTGATAACCAATTTCCCCTCCCGCAAGTTCAACCAGTGTTGGGCCAACATCNAACCATTCAACAGGAGTTGTGCAGATTTGTCCTNCAATNCCATTCTTAGCTGTCGCNGGTGTTCTGANTAACAACGGCACACGAGTNGCACCATTAAGAAANTTNGACTTATAGATCAAATNATAATCNCCATTCATCTCCCCNTGATCCGAAACAAACGCNATAACAGTATTATCAAATTCACCCCTGTCCTTAATTACNTGTAGNACTTCACCTATTTGATGATCGATTAAAGTCACATTTCCNGCATAATTTGCCCTCATCTTGGCNACATCATCNNGCTCAAACTTCGGATTTAATCGTNCCAGAAGCCTATCCAAGCCACCTTGAGANCGANTACGATCATCATTAGGCCTAGGGATAGGTGGAGGCATTTGTTCTATATCATACAAACTCGCGTATGGTTCTGGAGTATCCCAAGGTTCATGAGGACCACCAAAACTCACCCAACAGAACCAAGGTTCAGATCGCCGATAATTTTTAAGATACTTTTTAGCTTGCTGGCCCACGTACACATCCGCATAATTATCCAAACCAAGAACCGACGGCCGAACAAGATGAGGTTTTGTCTCAAATCTATCTTCATAATCATTTTGATAATCCTGCCAGATTCCTTGGGTCTCCCATTCAGCTGTCATATGTGACAGTACCCGCGCACTAGCACGCGGACCACCAATTTCATTGACATCATCCAAACCATAAACAGACATCAAATCTTCACGATCACGTAAATCCCCTTGATGTGGATGCAAATGCGTTTTCCCAAACAAACTGGTGCGATATCCTGCAGACCGAATTGCTTGCATCCAAGTAGGAATATGGCAATCCATTTGGTGGTTAACATTATTCCAAACCCCTGTATTATGGGGATACAACCCAGTTGCCATCGAAAGACGAGCGGGAATACACACCGGTGAATTAGTTACGCAATTTGTAAATCTAACACCTTGGTTAGCTATGAGATCCAAGTTCGGGGTTTGTAACCAATCTTGATAACAGCCAAGGGCATCCCATCTCTGCTGGTCAGTCATCAACAACAAAATATTAGGCTTATCCATATATAAAATTCCCTAGTAAACTCTTTAACGGCATCATAGCAAAAAATAATAAACCAGATCAAGGAGAATTGACTTACCCGTCTTGACGCAAAGGCTTTTCAAGACCATCAATCACATGATATACTACACATCGCCCTACTTCATGACTATCATAAAGAGAACACAATACTATACCAAAGTTAGACCAAATAGGCATGTTGAGGCAATCTACTTTGTAAACACTAAAAACGGTTGGGAGGAGCAACTCTACGACTAAAACCAACCCAATTTCAAACCTGAACCTTGGAACATAATCTAACCAGATCACGCATTCCAAACGGAAAGCAGTACCTCAAACAAGCTATTATATACCCCAAAGACTTTAATCCTAGCAAAGGAACATTGATTTCAGGCAAAACATATTTGAATGGAGAACCATCATGAGTATTAAACAAATTGCTCTATTTTTAGCACTCGTTGTCTCTTTCAGCGGTTGTGCAGACAACGATGAAGACCAAAGTGTCCTAGACATAATTCAAGAGCAAAATACTCAAATCATTAAACTAGAGAATTTAATTCGTACACAACAAGTACAGACAACCATGACGAGTAGCGAGCAGAAACGGATAATTACCGATCTAACCGCACAAATCAAGGAAGTCCAAGGAAGCTTAATCGTAGAGGACAAAAAAAACGCAAAACTGATTAGCTTACTAGAAGATCAAACCCAAAGAATCGACTCTTTAGCAGAACAAATAAAACTACAGACGGAAAACCAAAAAGTTGAAGAGAAAAAAGTTTTAACACCTGACGAACTAAAGAAATTGATTCAGGGAGGATGGATCTTTGACGTTATCTCACAAGGAGAAAACATGCGTAACCAATGGCGCTTTGACGGTGACTCGTTCACCCATATGTTATGCTTGTATCAGTGTGCTGACGTAATCTGTGCTCTCGACATTGGCACATTCAGCATTTTGCCAAACCTGACTAATTCCGATGCTTACAGCATTAAGCTTAATATAACCACAAAAGGAACGGCTGACGCCTCCAACCCTGATAAATTAACAGTTCTATCAGCAGACGAAACCAACGAACAAAAAACAATCCAAATTGGTTTCGAAGGTCAAATCTTGATCATCAATAATATCCCAATGCAACCCTTACCCAATGCACCAACAGAATGAAGCAATAATTCAACTAAAAGCAAGCCGAACAATAACAAGAATCAGGATTAAGCCTAATTCTACAAATCTTAGCCTTGAAAATCAAATAACTTAAACAGGAGAAACTATGTTTGGAAACATTAAAAATGCAAGCGGGGAAAATTTAGATTACACGTTCCATGATGGGGATACCACGCAAAAAATCGTGGTACTAGGACATGGGGTCACGGGCAATAAAGATAGACCCTTCCTAGTTGAACTGGCAAAGAATTTGAGCAAGTCAGGAATACCAACTCTACGGTTCTCATTCTCTGGTAACGGCGACTCGGATGGTGAATTTACCGAATCAACCATCTCAAAAGAAATAGGAGATTTAGCATCTGTCCTGGATGTCCTAGAAAACCATACAGTCTGTTATATTGGACACAGTATGGGAGGTGCAGTTGGGGTCCTAAGTGCCAGTCAAAATGACCGAATCAAACTCCTAGTATCACTAGCCGGAATGGTAGATACCAAAGCGTTTGCCCAAAGAGAGTTTGGAGACGTCACTCCTGACGAAGGCTTCATGTGGGATGAACCCAGTTGCCCACTATCACAAGTCTATATGGACGACCTAGCCAAAATAGATACAGTAGTTGATTATGCCTCCAAGATTTCAGTTCCATGGTTATTGGTTCATGGCTCCGAAGATGATGTTGTCCCAATTGAAGATTCACAAAACATATATGCGCAAGCAAACGAACCAAAAGAACTCTTTACTATTGAAGACGCAAATCATGTTTTTAGTGATGATTCACTTAATCCCATGGTTGAAAAAGTAGTAAATTGGATCAAGAATCAGTTTGCACTAATCAGCTGAAACAAATAAGAGAACATTACAATGCCAGTGTTATCCACAGCCCAAGTTGATTTTTTCAACCAAGACGGATACGTTTTAGTTCAGCAAATGTTCGACGCAGAAGAAATTAACTTACTACACCGTACAGCAAAATCAGATCAAGAACTAGACAAACGATCCTATCATAGCAATGACGGAGAAGGAGGATTGGCACGTCTCTCGTTATGGAACCATCCTGGAAACAGCATTTACGGAATGGTTGCGCGTTGTAACCGGGTCGTCAACTCCATGGAGAAACTATTGGATGGCGAAGTTTACCATTATCATTCCAAAATGATTCTCAAGGACGCGAAGACAGGCGGCGCCTGGACATGGCACCAAGACTACGGTTACTGGTACGAAAATGGGTTGCTTTTCCCACAACTGGCAAGTGTAATGATCGCGGTCGATCCAGTAACAAAAGAAAACGGTTGCTTACAGGTATTATCGGGATCACATCACATGGGACGACTCAGCCACGTCACGACAGGCCAACAGGCCGGCGCCGAAAAAGAAAAAGTCGAACAAGCCCTTAAACGGTTAAAACTTATCCATTGTGAAATGGAACCAGGGGATGCATTGTTTTTCCACTGTAATTTGCTTCACTATTCAGATCAAAACAAATCTGAAAATCCGCGCTGGACCTTAATCTGCTGTTACAATTCTGCACGAAACAACCCATATAAAGATTCACACCACCCATCTTATACACCGCTAGAGAAAGTTGATGATCAAGCGATTAAAACAGTTGGCATGACCAGATTTGAAGATGATGATAGCGATGTCGCCTGGCTTAAACCGGAAAAGGACCTAGCCTGGAACAACAGATATAATAAGCCATTGGATGAATAACAACAACTTACTGGTACGGGATATTCATCCAATAGCTCCTATCTTATTTGAGAATCACCATCTGTCGGGTGAAGGTGAGAATATGATGGTTCAAGGATGGGGCTGGCAAGATAAGTTCTAGGGATGAAGTTGAAATGGTTCGGATTCCTATGATCTCTGGTTATACCAAAGTTGGTGATCCTCTTTATCAGGTTTTTTACATGGATGTAACTGAAGTTACCGTAGGTCAATTCAAGAAGTTTTTGAAGTCATCTGGGTATAAACCTGCTGAACCTATTGATTGGACCGAGTTAGTTATATAAATCCTCACCAACTGATGATCTCCCGATGATATACGTCAGTTGGTTTGATGCTATAGCTTATTGTGAGTGGGTAGGTAAAAGGTTGCCAACAAAGAAAGAATGGGAATTTGCAACTAGAGGAGGTTTAGTTGATAAAGGTTCCCCATGGGGCGATGAAGAAGTATTGCACGTGAGTATGCTAATTTTGAGGGTGCTTTAGGTAGAGCTCAGTAGAATGAAACAACTGCACCGGTAGTAGGTAGTTTTAGGCCGAACGGATATAGGTTACATGACATGGCAGGTAACGTTTAGGGAATGGTGTCAGGATTCGTATGATGAAAGCAAAGAATACTGTATTTTGCGGGGCGGTTCTTGAAATAAGCTTACCGACAACCTACGTGTAACTGTCCGCGACAGCGACGATCCAACACTTATGCGCATCAGCAATGGTTTTCGCTGTGTGTCAGGATCAAAATAATTACCATTTTAATCGTCCAACGGGCTGATTTTATAGTCTTGATGCACTCACCCTTCTCCGATAAGAGAGATTTAAAGAACCAATTACCTGAAGAAGGACTTGTACATGAATCAGGAAGAACTTTACCTCTTTGATCTGAATGGCTATTTGGTTATCGAAGATGTTTTAACTCAAGAAGAAGTTACCACCGCCAATCAAGCCATCGACCAAAACTTGGATAAGATACACATTCGACCTCGGGATCAACGACTGGATGGTGATTCAGAACACCTACGCGGGGAACATGGCCGGGGTGAACTTCACGGCTTGCTGGAGTTGGACTCGCCCTGGTGCGATCCATTTCGCCTCATGTTAGCCCACGCCAAAATTGTGCCTTACTTAAACCAAATTCTGGGCCAAGGTTTTCGCATGGATCATCACCCCTTCCTGTTGTCAATGGATAAGGAAGCGGAGGGGCATCTTTTCCATGGCTCTTCTGGCCCAGATTTTGATCCCAATCAATATTATATCTTCCGCCATGGCCAGATGCACAATGGTCTAACGGTGGTTGCGTTCCAACTGACCGATGTCAATGAAGGGGATGGTGGTTTGGTCTTGATTCCAGGTAGTCACAAGAGCAACATCACTTGTCCTGATTCTATTCGCCGCTACCAAAAGCATCAGCAACAGATACGACAGGTGACTTGCAAAGCCGGCAGTGTGGTGATTTTTACCGAGGCTGTCACACACGGTGCAATCCCCTGGAAATCCGACTCTGCCAGAAGGTCTATTTTAACGCGATATACGGCGGGTAATCTGGCATATTCTCCGGCTTATCCAGCGCCAGAATGGGCTGATAAACGGCAGAAAAGTGTGATGGAACCGCCTTACCATTCGCGGTTAAATCGACCCTTTCTGGACAAGTAATTCCGTGCATAGCAAGATCTTTACCACTTGTTGCTATTATACTGAAACAGGAGAACATCATGCTTACAGAACAACAAGTTAGTCATTTTAACACCTTTGGATTCCTAATATTCCGACAACTATTCGGTCCTGACGAACTGAAAACCATCAGCACAGAGTTCGAACACGCCCTGACATCCGCATACCGTCATGACCCATTTGATGGGACACACCGGCATTGGGTGCGGACAATGGGGGCAGAAACCCCGTTCTTCGCTTCGTTACTCGAAGACCCACGCTTCTGCAAACCGACTGAGCAACTCTATGGCGAGGATGCCCTTGGTATTGTTTCCGATGCTAACCGTTACGTTGGGCATACACGCTGGCATCCAGACCACAGTGTCGATCCAACCGAGGATTGCTACGGCATCAAATTCGCCTACTATCTCGAACCGGTCGACGCCAAAAACGGTGCATTACGGCTGATTCCAGGTTCGCATAAGAACCCTCTCCACGACGACCTACGAGAAAACCTAGACAAGTTTGAACTTAAGATTTGTGACGTTCCTGCTTACATATGCAAATCGGAACCGGGCGATGTGGTTGCCTTTGACATGCGATGCTGGCATGCGAGTTGGGGTGGAGCCAGTGACCGTCGGATGTGTACTGTGATTTACTATAAGAACCCTGAAAGCCCCGAAGAGGAAGCAGCAACCCGCAGACGAGCAGGCGCATTTAGCAAAAGTGTAAAAGAACCAAATAATTCAGGACTCCCTTTTTCAATACATCGTGACATCATGACCCACTGGATTACCAATCATGAGGGAAGCGAAAAGCGTCAGCGTTGGATAGATCGAGAGCGGGAGCTCGGATTTCTCGATTATCTTCAAGCCTAAATGGATTAAAATCGGAAATCTTGACGATATTTACCAAGGCATCTAGGTTTTGAAGAACAAGCAACCTCTTACCAAGAAGTTTTTGAAATCCTCTGGTTATGAGCTATGAGACTGAAGAACCTATTGATTGAACCCAGTTATATAAACCAACTAAATTTGAGTAAAACAATGCAACTATCCACTTGTCCAGAACGTAATCATAAAGTCAAATCCAGAGAAGCTATTTTCCGTTTCAGATTAAAAGGGTATAAAGATGACAAAAATAGCTCCTATCCTATTTTAGAATCACCATCTGTCGAGTCGAAGTGAAAGATAACTTGTCCCCTTTAGCACTAATAGAATAGAAATAGATCCCACTGGCTACGCTTTCTCCCAACTCGGATTTACCATCCCAATACGCCGCCCGATCACGTGTAGTGTATATACCTGCATGTTGGAAACCCAGATCTATCGTTCGCACTAACTTACCTGAAATGTCATAGATACTTATCTCAACCTCCGAACCATAATTGATTTCAAATGGTATCCAGGTTTCAGGGTTAAATGGGTTGGGGTAATTCGGCAGTAATCTTGACAACTCCGGCAGTTCGTTGTAACTCACATCTGTAACCTTGAACGCATGACTCAAATCATTGGGATCTATCCTCAAATCTCCTACACCTATCAAGCGATCTTCCGTATCAAAGACTTCCAGCTTAAACTCATCTCCAAGGTTAACCACTGATCTTTTCAATTGGTCCACCATAGAGAACTTGAAGTTGTTGCCAGATAACTCGGCAACAGGATTATCCAGGTCATCACTCCTGGATTCCATCAATACCAATCCTGTCAAGGCATCAGTCAACCTGAAGGTCATTGGTACATCCCTTTGCAGTTCTACCGGCAACTTACCTGCCAACACAAAGGCCCAAGTAGACAGACCAAGCCCTGAAGATGGTGCCGGCAGCACACCACTACTGTCAGACACAGGCGGTGCATCTACCCAAACCTTGCCTGTAAAGGCATGGCTCTTCGCCACCGTGGTATTGATAATATACCCTTCTCCACGATGAAGCGTAAAACCATCATCTGTCTCTATCGCCGGCACATACACCTCAAAACGCTGCGTGGTCTTGTTCAGACGAATGATCAGTGTCACATCACCTATGGTTTCCGCCAGTGACCTGGCTGTATAAGGAACACGAGGCTTGTTCGGCAGAGACATCGTGTTTAGCCCTTGGACAAAGTGCAGTGTATTCACAGTTTCCACCCGACTTAAGACCAGAGCATCAGCCAAATCTCCAGAACTGACTCCCAGTACATCTGCAACAGCACTGAAGTTGGTCACACCTTCACTATTGGTATTGGTATGAAGCGCATCCTGCAAGTCTAATAAAGACACCTTCAGCATACCAGAAACAATATCCAGATCCACGTCCTGAGCATCAGCGTCAAAGTTACCTCCACCAGTCAGCGCATCATTCAATTGAGAAACAGTCACTGACAAACGTTCTGCTACCGCACCCTTAAACGTTACACCTTCAGCATTCGTATAGGTATTCAACATCTGACGAAGATCAGAGGACGAAACCACACTTTTGTCCGGTGTAACCAGGCTCAGCAGAGCTGACGCCGCCACAAAATCAACACTGTCATCAGTGTAACTGCCGCCTCCAGAGGCCGCGACTACCGCCGCCTCCAGTAAAGACACGGGTTCAATCGACAGAGACACACTGGCTTCTGGCAAGGTATCGTTACTGGCCAACGCTATCCTTAATGAATTGAGGGGAACCAACTGATTCAACCACTCCAACTGTGTCAGTACCTGCGATGGTGTCACACCTTCCGGCAAAAGGAGAACCCGACTGGAATCATTAATATTTATGGCTGCTTGCAATGTAGCTGAATTTACAGATACGCCCGAAGTATCCTTAAGAATTATCTCTTCCACACTCACCTGACCATCGCCATCCGTATCCTCAGCATTTGCCACGGCCGCAATCAACGTTTTCATCTCAACTATCTCATCAAGTTCTCCTAGTGTGCTAATCACAGCTGAGGCTGTTACATTACCAGCAAAAGGATATGGATGACCGCCCCCACCAGCCA
>PAQF01000018.1 GCA_002709695.1 Candidatus Poribacteria bacterium | reverse complement strand
TGGATCCTTCCAGCCGAATAGCTTTCAGGGCGTTTCCTCTGAAACCGCTCATGACATAAAGGAGCCCATTCTCAAAAACGGGCGATGGAATAACATTAGCAGTTAGTCCATCCATTTTCCATATAGTTTTCCCGGAAGAAATATCGTAGCTCCGTACATGATTAGTTGCACTGGTAATGACCTGTCCGATGTTATTTTGCTCAACCACGATAGGAGTTGACCATGATGTCCTCTCGTCTCGGTCAACTCTCCATAATTCTTGGCCATTTTTTTTGTCCAAGGCAACGATAAAAGATTGACCTTCGTGATCCCAATTTATGACGATTGTATTACCATGCAGAACAGGCGAACTGCCTTCACCAAAGTTATTTCTGGTTTGCATATTACCAAGATCTTTTTCCCATTTCAGCTTGCCTTCCATGTCCAAACAATACAGGCCATTAGAACCGAAATGAGCAAAGATATGCGTCCCATCAGTAATAGCAGAATTTGATGCTAAAGTGCTATCATCTCGCGATGGATATCCGTGTGGGACATCTTCACGGACAGTCGATTGCCAAATTACTTTACCGTCTGCGCGATTGAGGGCAAAGACTGTAAACTTTACCGGGTCGCCCACAGGATCGCCACTGCCGTCAGCACGATTACCTGCATCTCGTACTCTATCTACTACTTCATCAAACGGAATCCCAAAAAACAACTCATCCCCATCATCTTTTTTTTCATCTTTAGCTACTGCTTTTTCAATTTCAATAGCAGTAAGAATAAATACCTTATTTCCCCAGACGATTGGTGAAGCGTTTCCTTTACCTGGAATTCTGACCTTCCAACGAATGTTCTGATTTTCACCCCATTCAATAGGTGGATTAGCATGTGGTGCGACACCTGTAGCTAAGGGACCTCGCCATTGTGGCCAGTATTCATTATATTCTGATTTATCCTGCGCTCCTAACGAAGTAGATAAAAAAAGATAAAGGCAAGAAAACAGAGCTATAGTCCTTTCCATCAAATAATTCCCTCCATACTTCAGTTTTGAGTCTTGTTATTTTTCTATTTAGAATTTATTTTTTTCTGACTGCTATCAAGAATGATTTTTTTTAGAACTTTCTCAATTTCAATGCGTTTTTTGGCTTATGATAACTTGAGTTAATGTTAAAAGGAATTAAACAGAAATTGCCCTATTATAGCATAGCCATCACTATAATAGAGCAATTCTAAAGGAATGGGACCAAATGCTAATGTGTTTGAACAAGTAGCGAATCGGTAGGCATGGGAATGATTGCTGGAATTTCTCAACAAGCTTTGAAGATGGAGAGCAACAAGATTTTCTCCACAATTGAAGATTTTATAGTAAAGAACCTATATATGTGATGATATAGGTTGACCTTAAGAGCTAAAAATTACCAATTATCCAGATCTACAATAGTGTCCCTAGTTCCACCCTGATTGAGCATAATCTCTCTTTTTTCCAAAATATTTTGAGGGTTTTTTAGGACTTGACTCAACTGTAAAAAGGAATAAAGTAAAAACCCTACGCCATCTGTGGCTTCATAATAAGGTTTGGCTGGATGTCCTCGGAAAAGTCCATGATAGTAAAGCTTAGCAACTGCTTCGTCTGCCATGTTGTTCGCAAGATCAAGGTATTCAATATCTTTCGTCATTACGTAGAGGTGAATTAAGAAGGATATTGATCGCCCTTGTTTTCCTGCGTAAGTCCCATGTTTTGCATACTGAAGGGCGTAATCCTGATACCAGGATTCTACTAAACAGCCCTGAGTTGGAGGATGATTTCTTATATAGTCTGCGAACCGTTTAGCGGTAGTCAAAAATTCTTCTTCTTCTGTTAGGTTGTAGGCGTAAGTATAAGCTTGGGCTGCGTAAATTGGATATTGGTAGCCGCAAACGTAGGGTCCCCAAAAATCGAGATGGCCACGAGGTTCTTGGGATTCATACCCTTCTTTGATTCTAGGACCATATACAGGAGAGCCATCCAAATTCAGTGACCCCCAAAATTTCCCACTTTCGGGATCGAACCCGAATTTGGCATATGCTGTCAAGTAAGCGATTGCATAATCTCTGAGGAGTCGATCGCCGGACAGAGCATAGCTTTTTAATAGCGCGTGACAATGCAAACCAACAATAGCTGTTACGAAATGGCTGCCATCAAACCTGTCACTACCAGCATTAGGTCGGTCAGGAAAAAGATCCGTGTCTTTATTCCTTCTATTCCAGTAATAAGTTGCTAAAAGCCTAGCACGATCTTGCCAGACTTTATTGCCAGAACAACTATGCATGAACGTGAAAGCATAGATAAATGCACCGGAACTCATGCTGAAATCGCATCCCGGTTTCCCACTGTCATGCCGATCAATCTCACCAGTTTCTTTGTCAATTACGTGCCATTCCCAAATAGCTTCAATTGCCTTCTGAACTGCTTCTGGGTTGATTTCCCATAGTGTATGCCAAGCAACGCAGTTCATCGCATGGAGTTCGTGAACATTACCTCCATGGCCATCCATTTCATCTTTGTATACGTCGTAATGGCGATGCCACCCCCACCAGAAAAGCCCTTTTTGATCAACGAGATGACGCATATAATAATCCATGTATTGATGAGCAAAGTCAGCAGTGTTGATATTTCCCGTTAAAGAAGACATCAAACGCATCGTTTTTAATGTAGACATATCCATCAGCATATTCGCGCCTGCTGGATTTCTCCTGCCTCGCCGTTGCACACGCCATTGTTCATCTAGTGGTTTTGGGTTTTGGGGACAATCACGGGACTCAACATCTAAGATACTAACAAGAATGGGGACATGCTTGGGGCCGTATCGGTCTGTACCATATTCCATTAGTACATTCAGGCACTCCTGCACATACCCTAAATAGTTTCTAGCATTAGTAGACATATAGTTCTCCATTAGCTTTTTGAGTTTTTCTCTTGTCTTGTTTCTAAGATTTGATTCCATGATTGGACGCAACACCGGGCAGACCAATCCTTATAAAGGTCACCAAGTTTTTTTACTAAATCTGGGTGTTTTTTCGATAAATCATTAAGTTCTGTCCGGTCTTTTTCCATATTGTAGAGTTCCCATGATCCTGGGTATTTGGTTACCATTTTCCACTTACCACGACGAACGGCTTGATTTCCTTCATGTTCCCAATAAAGAATTTTCTTATTTCCATCCTGATCATTAAAAATTGGTACTAAACTGGTACCTTCCATTCCAAGAATTGGATTTCCATTATAATTTTCTGGGTATTCCGTTTGAGCTACTTCAAGACAAGTAGACATAATATCTGTAAGTTGTCCGGGTTGATGACGCAATTCACCACCCGTTTTAATATAATTCGGCCAGTGGACGATCAGCGGGGTAGCAATACCACCTTCGTGAACCCAATGTTTGTATTCACGAAATGGTGTATTAGAAAGATTAGCCCATGGGACACCATAACTCTGATAGGTTGTTTCAGGTCCAGGCATAATGTTCGGATCATTTCCTCTTTGAACGGGTTGACCGTCGCGTGTCATTGGTCCACCCCAGACAGGCCAGCTAGACTCTGTTGTTTCCGGTGGCCTGATTTCTTCGGCACACCCGCCGTTGTCAGCCAGAAAAAGAATCAGTGTATTTTCAAGTTTTTTAGACTGCTCTAAAGCCTGAATGATGCGGCCAATCCCTCTATCCATCCGCTCAATCTGCGCCGCATAGACCTCCATTCTTCGCTGGTTCCACTCTTGGTGTTCTGCCTCATCCCAAGGTAGTTGTGATGAATCTCGATTACTTAAAGACCAACATTCTTCTAGAAGCCCCATCTCCTTCATCCGTTGCAATCGTTCTTGACGGAGTTGATCCCATCCGGATGCAAATTGGCCCTTATAATTTTCAATATCCTCTTCATGAGCATGTAAGGGCCAATGTGGGGCGGTATAAGCTACATAAGTGAAGAACGGTAGATCTGGTGTACTCTCTGTGTGGTTTCCTATAAACTTAACGGCTTCATCACTAATGGCATCCGTCAGGAAATATTCCTCGGGCAATTGTTCGTGTGTAATTGGCGCATTGTCACGAGTTAATGTGTTTGGTTTCCAGTAGTTGGCTGCTCCCGTAATAATTCCATAAAAATGATCGAAACCGCGTTGACAGGGCCAACTGTGTTTAGGGCCATTGGGGTCGGTGTGGCGACTAACGTGCCATTTTCCACTCATATAAGTTCTGTAACCGGATGACTGAAGTGCTTCAGCAATTGTTACACATTGATGATTCAAATCCCCACGGTACCCCTCTAGCCCGTCGTCCGACATCATGTGGCCTACGCCAGTCTGATGTGGGTGGAGCCCTGTCAGCATAGAAGCTCGTGAGGGACAGCATCGAGCCGTATTATAGAATTGGGTAAATCGTAGGCCATTATCCGCTAGCCTATCCAAACTTGGGCTATTAATCTCTCCACCATAACACCCAAGATCGGAAAATCCCATGTCGTCATTCAAAATCAGAACAATATTCGGTCTTTGATCTTTTTGCATATTTCCCCCTCGTACCTTGTTTTTAAATATTTGCTTTTTTATTTCAGTGTCGTCACTTAACTCGGGCTTCGCACATCATAATTTATGTTTTCTTTTATTTAGAATCAATTTGATCTACTTATATCAATCAGCTTTGATGCTAATGCATATTAGTCTTCACTGCTAATTAACGACGACCATTTTTTACTATTGCCTCATCAAGCGCTTTTGACTCCAAAAATTTTTATGCTATTTGCGATAGTTCCTAGATGACAGAAGCAGCTACCATGTTGGAACAGCGCCCTAATATACCTTCTGCCGATGCACTTGGCTGAGTAGTAAATAGGATACAAACAACCCGGCTAAAAGGGTCTGCCCATACAACAGTTCCCGTCGCTCCATAATGGCCAAACGAACCGGGTGATACTAAGTCTCCAAATGCAGACCAGTCGCTAGTTGGCTGAAGTCTCCAACCAAGTCCCCACACACGCCCGGATTTGATCTCCGTAGGAATATTAGGCATTACAGTCGTTTGATCGCTGGTCATTGCTATTGTTGTAGCCAGGCTTAAAACACGAGTTCCATCAAATTCTCCACCATTCATAAACGTTTGACAGAAACGGAACATATCATTAACTGTTGAAAACATTCCTCCCCAAGGAGCACCAAAATTCCGCCAATACGATTTGTTCCATTCCCAATCAACTTGCTGCATTTCTTGACCAACATTGACGTGAGCAACTCGATCTGTTTGCAGATCACCAATGCCAAGAGATGTATTGTGCATACCAAGAGGGGAAAAAAATTCGCTTCGTAGGAATTCAGGCAGGGAAGACCCTGTTATTCTTTCAACAATCTCACCAAGTATTGCGATTCCACAACTTTGATATTGAATATTAGTACCGGGAGGGAAATCAAGTTCCAAGTCACATATCCTCCGAACAAATTCTTTTAGAGGAGCATGTTGTTCCCGCAGTTGTGTGTTTTCAGGTAGCATATCTGGCAACCCAGAAGTATGTGTCATCAAATGTCGTACAGTGATTGCTTCTTTTCCTTTGTTAACAAATTCAGGAATAATGGAGTGAATGGGGTCATCAAGTAATAGTTTCCCTCTCTCTACCAACAACATAGTTGCTGCTACTGTTACTGGTTTGGTTACCGAAGCGACTAGAAAAATTGTGTCAGGCTGAACCTGTTGGGAATCAGATTGCAAACTCATGTTCCCGAAACTTCGTGCTTCAATTGGTACACCATTGCCTGCAACCAAGATTGAGGCACCTGGCACCCGTCCAGTACACACCAATTCCTCCAAATACTGGTGGACTTGGTTCAATCGTTTCGTTGAAATTCCTGTAGGTTTAGCCAAAATTTCCTTATCTCCTCATAATTTTTTTCTCTGAGTTCAATATATGATAACATCAATCAACTCTAATTTTTCCAGTTGTGTCAAAACTGCCTGAGGAAACCCATCTCCCTCCAGTTGTCGGATGTCTACCTAAAAGAATAAATTCGCACCAGCTTAATTTTCTCCTGTTTTTTTCCCTTTTGATATAATCAGATCAAATCGCTCAAATGCCTGGGAGTAAGAAACCGAGTTTTTTTGCAATACAGATGAAATCCAACTGATAGTAATAAACTCCTAACTCGTTCGGTGAAAAACCACTTTCTTTATAGTAGGCAGAAACTTAGATTAATACTAACATGCTGCGGAAATTCGTAATGTTACCAATCATGAACTATACTAGTTAGAAAAATTTAGAGGGAAAACAGTCAATGCCAAAAATTCGATTAGCAATCATCGGTTGTGGTGGCATGGGACATCGTCACATGTATGGACTGGTCGAACTGCATCAATTAGGATGGGAACACTTTGATCTCGTTGGTGTCTGTGACCCAGTGAAAGCCAATGCTGAATCCTTGGCCCGCCAAGTTACTGAACAACTTGGGATATCCCCAACAATTGTAAATCATCTGGATGATCTAGCTGCTTTAGGTGTTGAAGCTGTTGATGTAACTACAACTCCAAGATACCATCACACAGTTGCAATTGAAACTTTAGAACGAGGCTGGCATACGATGGTAGAGAAACCGATGGGGCTAACCGTGCGAGCCTGTAACATGATCCGTCGGGCGTCAGATGCATCAGATGCAATTTTAAGCGTGGCTGAAAATTACCGCCGCGATCCAATTAATCGTTTAGCCAAAGCTTTATTAGATGTTGCCGTCATTGGAGATCCACGCCTTCTTATACATCATACTATTGGAGGTTCGGATCAGATGATGATTTCAGTATGGCGTCATCTGAAAAACGAAAGTGGTATACTTCTTGACGTTGGCGTGCACTTTACCGATGTAATGGAATACCTTTTAGGTGATATCGAAACAGTGTATGCCCAAACTCGGCTTCATGAAAAAACTCGCAAAAATCCAACAGCAGGGGCTGCGAACCCTGCCGGTGTCTATGGTAAATGGCAGACACAGATGCCCGCTGAATTTGAGGCGACAGCTGAAGATGCTGCATACGCAACATTGACTTTTAAAAACGGTGCTGTTGGTCAGTACGTCGAAGATCATGCAGGACATGGTCGAGTAGCGTGGGCTCGGCAAATCTACGGTTCAAATGGATCCATGACACTCCCCAGTGATCGAGGTGGTGGGAACATCATCTTACACCTTGGAGGTCAAGAAGTTATCGAAGACCAAAAGATATTAGATTTGGTCCCCGATTTCCAGCTAGATGATATTACAACCAAATTGTTCGGTGGAAATCGATTGTGGCGTTACCAGTTTCCGTTTCCTGAAACGGACCGGAAGATTATCGCCGTAGAATACGCAGATTTTGCGGAGGCGATTCTCGGCCAGCACCAAGTTGAAGTAAACGCTGAGCAAGGGACGAGATCTGTGGCTGCTTCTTATTCTATGATGGAATCCCAAAAAATTGGTCGTTTAGTAACTCTTGAGGAAGTGATTACCGAACAGGTTGATAGCTACCAAGAAGAAATTAACGATAGCTTGGGTATATAGCTTAAAATGTAAATCAATTGGAGTTATAAGAGTAGCTAATCCACTATTAATTTGAACAGAAAAAAAATTTGAAAGGACCTATGAAACTCGGATATAGCACGTGGGGTATGCCAAAAGTTCCTGTTGAAATTGCAATTCGCCATATTTCGGAACTCGGTTTTGATGGTGTTGAGTTGACCGTCATTCCTGGTTACACTACAGAACTCAGCACGCTCAATTCCAGTGAACGTAAACGCATTGCCAAACTACTAAAAGATCATCATCTGCAACTGTCTGCCATTTCAGCACACTCCAATTTACTAGCAACGGATAAGGAAGCCTATGAACAAAATATGTGTCGTTTAAAAGGGGGAGTGGATTTGGCTGTGGATTTGGCAGAAGACAATATTATGCCTGCTGTTAACACAACACCTGGTGGTAGCCCAAATCAGTGGGAGGAATTAAAGCCATTTCTTGTTGAACGGATCAACGAATTGGTTGACTACGCGAAATCCCGGGGTGTCACAATTGCGATGGAGCCACATATAGGAGCAATTATTGATACTCCAGATAAAATGTGCGAATGCTTGGACTTGGTTGATTCTCCTTATTTTAAGGTGAATTTCGATATTAGTCATTTTGATGTGGTTGGTTTTAACATTGAGGAAACTGTTACTGCCTTAGCACCACATTCCATCCATACACACGTCAAAGACCAACGAGGGCAACATCCTGATTTTGAGTTTCTTATTCCTGGAGAAGGAGATTTCGATTATATCACGTATTTAAAAGAAATGCAGAAATGTAATTATGATGGTTTTATCACGGTTGAAGTTAGCATGATGGTGCAAAAACGCAAAGATTACGATCCTTTAGCTGCTGCAACGCTTTCTTACCAAACTCTATCTCATGCGTTTGCAGCTGCATTGATTGATCGCTAGAAATAAAAACCCTACTTAGATCCGTCATTATAATAATATCGAATTAGCAGGGTAATCTTCTCGCGTTCGAAAAAACTCAGTAAAATGGCAATATATATCAAAATCATTTACCGATCAGAGGGAATGAAACGAAATGTATAATCTTGATGGACAGGTTGCTTTGGTAACGGGAACAGGTGGTCAGAATGGAATTGGAAGAGCCATTGCTATTCGACTAGCCCGAGAAGGAGCGGACATTATCCTTAACGATATTGCTATGTGCCCTTATAATGAGGAGGATAAAGAACCCCATCCATGGGAGGGAATGTCAGCTGTTGTTAAAGAAATCGAGGATTTGGGGCAGCAAGCCATACCTATTGTTGCAGATGTGTCAGATGCAGATCAAGTAAACAACATGATACTTCAGGCACTGGGGAAGTTTGGTCATATTGATATTTTGGTCAATAATGCAGGGGCTCCTGCTGGAAGTGATCGTGTGCCATTAGTGGATCTCGAAGAAGAAGATTGGGATACAGTACACAGGGTTAATGTGAAAGGCACTTTTCTTTGTTGTCGAGCAATTGCCCGTCACATGATGAACAGAAATCAAGGCGGAAAAATCATCAATATTTCCTCGTTGGCAGGTAAACGAGGTGTGGCACGTTACGCAGCATATTGCTCATCAAAGTTCGCGGTTATCGGCTTAACTGAATCATTAGCAAAAGAATTGGCCCCGCACCGGATTAATGTGAATGCGATCTGTCCAGGTTTGGTAGATACCGAACGAGTTGGTCATATTGCGTCCGCTATAATGCCAGAGGATCTTTCCCCATCAGAACAGCGCGAACAACTTGTTCAGCAAGCAACCTCTTCAGTTCCATTTAAAAGAATAGCGCAAGGATCTGATGTAGCTAACATGGCCGCATTTCTTGCTTCGTCAGAATCTGATTATCTCACCGGACTTGCCGTTACTGTTGCCGGCGGTGCCTAAGGATTTAACTTCTTCACGACCATGATCTGTTAGTATCGCTGACAATATCAGCGACCGCTTGTTTTCCAATAATGTGTTGGGGTTTGATAATCCGTGCCTTTGGCCGGTAAAAATTGGCGCAAATGTCTGCATCCATAAGCTATGCCTGCTAAACCTGGCATGCCTCGATCCTCATTTTCGACGCATAGCACATAATCATACCCAGATTCTAGCAAGGCCCCAATGATAGTTCCCCAATTAAGTTGCCCTCGACCTGGCACTCTATACTGCCACCACCAATTACCAATAATTCCTTGTCGATAGAGCATACGAGGGCTAATTTCACAATCCTTAACATCGGCATAATACCATTTGCCAGCATAATCACGAATCACATCTTCAGCTGGCATGATCATCATCCACAACCAATGAGAAGGATCACAAGAAAGACCTAAATAATCCGATGGCACGGCATCCAGAATCTTCTCCCACATCTCGGGATTACAGCCAATATTTCCCATACGTACCGCTACATCCAAAGCAATCTTGACTTTTACATCTTCAGCA
This sequence comes from Candidatus Poribacteria bacterium, assembly GCA_002709695.1. Classification (GTDB taxonomy): domain Bacteria; phylum Poribacteria; class WGA-4E; order WGA-4E; family UBA9662; genus UBA9662. Next base: position 6,084 of record PAQF01000018.1, on the reverse strand, counting down.
ACCTCAACTACTGGACTAAACATTCGACGGAATCGCTCTATTAATTCATCTGAACGGTCATCTGGGTTTCCCGGTGTAGAGGAGTAGGTGCCATAGAATCGGCCGTTTTTTACCGGCGCTCCGCTGCCTGTAATTACCACTGGGCATTCTAGAAGACTGGAGGATTGGATTGCTTTAATCAAACGAGTTTGCTCTGCTTGACGGATATTTTCGTCATCATCCAGCAAATTACAGTGTGAACTGATACAGGCTAAGTAAAGATCGTGAGCCGCTAAAATTGTGTTAACTTCCTCCGGTCCCGTTTCCAAAATATAATCTGAATTTAATACGCCATTATCGGCCAAACGGATGCAGTCAAAGTCATTTTCCTGAGCCCACTTAGCACATTCTTCCAGACTCCAACTTCCTCCTCCTGCCGAGGTTTGAAAACTTATATCCATATTTCTTTCCTTTTGTTAGAGAATTACATTGGGGCGGAAATTCTACTGATCAATCCCATGGCAATGGGACACTTAGCCTTTGACTGGCAGATAGTGCTGATTCCTGTTCCATCTCTCCATACTGGATGCCGTTATGCCGATGCTCTCGCATCCGCTCTTCTTCTACCCCACCAGGTAGCATTGCTCGATCTGTACCAGGCATTGGCCGATATGTTTCTCGTACATCTCGCACCATTCGATCGGTTTCCGAATAGAAGGCGGCCTCTGGCATCACAGAACCTATATGAATAGCAAGCACCATCCCTCCGAGTCGAGCGCTCGACCATCGGCTTTGGACCTCTTCATTCTCGGGAAGCATAAAACCGGTTAATCCACCACCAAGCAAACTGGCAACAGCAGTGTAACCAATACTTTTGAAAAAAGCAGCTGGTATCTTCGACAAAAGCGCGTCAAATTCTTCCCCGCGTTGATAATCTGCCATAATACAGGTAGCAGCATCTAGTACAACGGGTGGTTCATTTTCTGAGGGAATTGCAAAACTAATTGGCGGGTTGCCGAAATAACCAAGTTGCGGTTTCGAATCACTACCACCAGCATTACCTTGCCCCTGATAACCTTGGACGGAAAAACCAATGCAACCTGCCTCCATACAAATCCGCGAATAATGTCCAGCGGAGCCATAATGCCCTATGTTACGTACTAGTCCCATCCCAATACCAACTTCCTTGGCTTTAGCTATCGCTTGTTCTGTTGCGCGAACCATTGGAAGGTAACCTAAAGTTCCATCGCCATCTAGTACTGCTGATGTTGGTGTTTGGTTAACAACCTGAACATCAGGAAGAGGGTTTGTAGAACCGTCTTCAAAACTTCCGCAGTAGCCGTTTACCGTTCGTGTTCCATGACTTCGAACTCCACGAAGATCAGAGTTAACTAATAAGCGACTAATGAGTGTTGCATGGTCAGTAGTGAGTCCAACTTTTTCAAAGCAGGCGATAGTAAATGCCAGAAGACGATCCTCCTGAACAAACACAAAAGATTCTGGTGGGCGGTTCATTGATATTTCCTTTATTGGAAGGGCCTGGCTAAATAGGCCATGAAAATGAAATNAGGTCAAGCTTTTCTTTATTTATTATAATTTGGATGTTGATATGAATAAANAATATAAGGCTTAAATCAACAAAAGTGAACTCAAATACAATAAGCTTAATCNACCCCAGTTTAGCATGTTTTCCCTTTCAGAAAAACACTTTGATATTAAAAAGAGTAAAAAAACTTGACACCAATGTAATGGGAATACGTTTTACGAAACTAAATCTCAAAAGCGCCAAATTACAATGTAGGGAAAAGTATGCCAATGCAACGCAACCAGACCTTTCAAATTTGTAAAGAACTACATGGCTTAGGTAAAGTTTGGGTTGTCCGAAAAGAAGGGGAATTTATAACCGCCTTTAACACTAAAAACGAAGCCAATGTGTGGATATACGTCCGAGAAAAATAACAAACAATGCTGGGCGAACACAGAAATTTTGCAATGCTATACTAAGTTTTTGAATGCATTGTTGTACAGTAAGTTAAAACTTAAGTAAAACAGGGAGATGACCAAGCTTCCGTCATTTCTCTAGGGAGTTTGCATAACCTAAGGTTGATGGAAGCTGGAATTGATACATTTTGCTATGTCTAATATGATGGGATTTGAGGAAAACATGAAAAAGATTGATCTTCAACAAGCGATTTCTATGGCGTATAAATATTATCAGTCAAAACAATACCGCCAAGTCAAACATATTCTACAGCCCCTTATACAACATGGTGTTCAAAGTATTGATATTTATTATTTTATGGCTGCCTCTCATTATTGCTTAGATGAATATGAGCAGGCAGTTGAAGCATACCATTGCGGAATAAAAATGAACCCAGATTTTGCTATTCTGCATGCTGGTTTGGGGAATGCATATGTTCAATTGAAGTGTTATGACGCTGCAATTAATTCATATAACCAAGCTTTAACAATCAACCCTGATTATCTAGACATTTACTATAATCAGGTTTATGTTTATTCTATAACTGGACAAGCTGATAATGCTATTACAGTGTGTGGTCGGGTTTTAGATAAGGAGTGCAGCTCTGATAGCTTAGGAATCGCTTTAGAAAGTAAATACGATAGATCGAATCCTAGTCCTGCTTATTTGTCACATATTGATATGTATAGTAAATTGCATATTGATGGGGATTTGGAAAATAAAGTGCACGCTGAGATGGTATATACAGGAAAAAGTGTGGTACCTTGGATTACTGCTATCAAAGATTTGATTACTTTAACAAATTCGGAAACCCTATTAGATTATGGAAGTGGCAAAGGTTTTCAGTACAAGAGCATGTTGTTAGAAGACAAAGATCAAGTGAAATACCAAAGTCTTCAAAAATATTGGAATGTAAGTGAGATTTATTGTTATGATCCTGGGTATCCTTCATATCAAAAACTCCCACGAAAGCAATATGATGCTGTTGTATTAACTGATGTCTTAGAACATTGCCGTCAAGAAGATATAAAATGGATTCTTTCAGAAATTTTTAGTCTAGCGAGAAAGTTTGTTTTTGCAAACATTGCATGTTATAAGGCTCATCAGATCTTACCAAATGGTGATAATGCACATTGCACTATTCGTCCCACTGCATGGTGGAACAGTGTATTGCATCTGGTTGCTTCAAATTACCCCGAAGTTAAATACTCCGTTTTGGTAGAATTCATCTGGACTGACATTAATGGAGAGGGTAGTGTATTTCAAATGCTTAGCAACTGTAGTTCCTGTGACAAAGGGTTGGATTTTTCTTCAGTAACAATAGTTGAAGCGGATGAAAATTTGGTGCCGTATGTTCCATATAGTGTCAGTGTTGATTTTAAGGGGATAGGGGTGTGTGACATTCCTCCTACCTACTAACATCAGAAGACCTAAGTTGGTTTAGTGGTTCTCAATTAATTTACTACTAGGTGGTATGTTTGGATATACAGTAAATTTTATTTGGAAGAAGATTAAGATAATAAGAGGTGGTAGTGCCAGTTGTAGATAAAGGAGATATACTCAGCTGATGAGTTCATTGAAGAGATCATGCATCAACTAGCATAAAAGTCATATATTTGCTGGCAAAGAAGCAAGTAAAGCGATTGTTTTTATGACTCAGTTAAGTTGTATTGAAGTTAAAACTTAAATACAAGGGATCTTGAATACTTCATGGATAAAATGTCAATGAGGTAGGATTGTGTGACTATAATAATGGGGTTTATGGTGCAATTGAGACATTGAAGACTCTCTCCTATTTGCTATGGCCTTCTTTGTCTTGGTTAATACTGGTCATTTTGTTGAGAAATGGGCCTTGCTGGTTGGGATTAACAACTACCAGTACGACGTTAGTCCACTCGGTTATTGTGTGGCTGATGTTAAAGCCTTTCGTCAGGCACTAGTTAATGTGTTGGCTTTAAACCTGAAAAGGTTATCTTGATGACTGATATAGCTGTTTGTGAAATTCTGCAAAGCTAGGGGTGTTGTGGAAAAACAAATATTTGTGAATGAAGGAAAGCCAGTTTGTGCCCGTTTGGCTGGTTTTGGATTGGATTGTCATCTCGGTTATATCTACTTGGGGCCGGGGCGTGATTTTGTCTATGGCAATAGGGGGGTTGGATCCGGTGATTTCCGCATTCATGCGCGCTTATCGCTTCATAAACCTCCAGAGCATCAAGGATTTGTGCAGATGCCGAAGGAAGATGAAAATAATGCGGCGTTCTGCTTTTCAGGAGGAGACATCTGCAGAGGCGGAGAGAACACACTTAAAGTCAGCGGCTTCTTGCCACCGGAGGTGCGCAGGCATAGCCGATTTGGCTTTGGCCATGAGGGAAGGATCTACGTGGATGGACCGCTATTTGGGGGACTTAAGCTTCTTGATGCGGCGAGTAGCTTCATTCCGGAGGAGAGGCTATTTGATTTCGAGGTGGCTCGAATAGGTAACCGGCTACGATTCTTACTTGAAGGCCAAGTTGCCTACGAGACGACGTTTGACGAAAAGTTCTTCGGAAAGGTTGGATTTACCTCAGGTCGGGGTATGATGCGTCTGCGAGATTTCGAGGCACACGGGAATACCTACGACCTTGACTGGCAGCGTTCACAGCCAGTTGGATATACGATACCCATGATCGACGTGGCCGACCAGCAGCAACGTCAGATCGTTGTCGCTAGAGGAAGCGAGAGCATCGACTATCAGCACCCTACGACGGTTCTACTGCAAGATGGGAGAACAATTGTGTGTCCGTGGACGCACGGTCACGGAGGGGCGTTGGGGCCTATGAAGCGCAGCGAAGACGGAGGATTAACGTGGCAGTGGGTGAAAACCCCGGAAGACTGGATTAAGGTACAGAATTGCCCCACCATCCATCGTCTCACCGACTGCCACGGTGTCGAGCGGCTTATAGTTCTTGGAGGAAAGGATGGCTCCATGATGCAGGCCGTTTCCGAGGATCTCGGAATGACTTGGAACGGAATGTGTGCAACGGGATTGTCCTGTACCGTGCCGCCAATCACAATCGAACCGATTTCAGACGGACGTCATCTGGCTCTCTTCCACGCAGGTCGTTCGGTCTTTATGAGCGTCACGGCGGACGGTGGACTTACTTGGTCTGGACAGCGAAAAATCGCCGAAGAGCGGGATGCATACTTGTGCGAGCCCGTCATAATTAGGTCACCGGATGGGAAACAACTGGCCTCGGTTATGCGAGAAAACTCCCGCTGGTACAATTCTTTTGTCATGTTTAGTAATGATGAGGGGGCAACGTGGAGCAATCCGGAGGAGTTACCTGGAAGCCTGAGTGGAGATCGGCACATGGCTCGCTACGATGAGGACGGTCGAATTGTAATGGTATTCAGGGATACCTGTATCTGCAGCGGGACTGCGGCGGACTTTGTGGGGTGGGTTGGAACGTACGATGATCTTGTGGAAAAACGGGAAGGGCAATATCGGATTCGCCTGATAGCAAACAGCAGGTATGCGAACGCTGGCTATACTGGCTATCCGGGGTTGGAGCGGCTACCGAATGGAACCTTTGTCGCAACCACCTACGCTGTCATCGAAAAGGGGCATCGGGCGTCAATCGTGTCGGTCAGGTTCACGTTGAGCGAGATCGATGGAATTGCGTCAGATCAGGAGGGTGTAGCTGTATGAATGCGATGGATGTTCAAGATAAGCGGCGAAGCCATGTCTTTACCATTGGTTGATTGGCCAACAAGTTTGTATTAGGGATTGAGAGCACATTTCAATCAGTTGCTGAACGGTTAAGGTGTTTTGTAAGTGACAACTGTAATGTTCTTAATTTGTTGGGTTGGCTTTATATGGATGGGCGGATGTTAAGCCCAAGAACAGAAGGTTGAGAAACTAATCACAGCATTGCAGTATCAGATTTTCGTTTAGTTTCCTAGTGTCTAAATGTTTTTGAAGGCATAAAAAAGCAGATGACAGAGGAACAGTTGAACCTCCCTGCCACCTGCATTGGCGTTACTCATGACTTATGTCAAGGAGATTGTTTCTTATATTATTTCCATTCCCAAAGTTCCCATGTTGCGTTCCCTTCAGCATCCACGTCCCAGTTATACACTAAAGC
>PAQF01000017.1 GCA_002709695.1 Candidatus Poribacteria bacterium | reverse complement strand
GGAGGTGACAGCCGCGGATATTGCTGTCAGTCGGGTTGTGGGAACAGCGACGCATAAGTTGACGACAGCAGAGGTTAAAGCGCAGCGGGCAGAAATTAATGTGACAACTGATTTGAAGGTGGCAGGCAAAGTATTGTCATTATCAGGTCAGGTTTACCTGGATGGAGGGGAGATCACTGCATCTGATGGTTTGGCGATTACAATCTCTAATATGAACCGTAATCAGCAGATTCGTGATGTCACAATGGATGGCGGCAAATACAATATAACGTTCCTTGATTTGTCGAATAAAATTGTGGTAGAAACGGGAGATGAGTTGAAGATTACTTTGACCAATGGTGATGGTTCGGTTTTTGAGAAAACTTATACTGTTTCCACTGCAGAAGTGGGTGCTGGAAAAGTAGAGGATTTGGATGTCGTAACCAACTTTGGCGCTACTACCAAAGTATTGAATGTAAAGGGGATTGTTTATCGTGATGGCGGAGAGGTCAGTGGTCCTGCTGGTTTGACGGTGAAAGTTTCAGTCAAAGGGGGCGAAGTCTCACAGTTGGCAGTAACAGCTGCAGATGGTAGTTACAGCTTGGAGTTGGGTGATGGGGTTACGTTTTTGGTCCAGACAGGTTCTGAACTGGCAGCATTGGTGACAGATTCGGTTGGAGAACGAGGAAGTGGTTCGGTTGTCCTGACGACGTCAGCAGTTGTTAATGGGACTGCGACTTTAGATGCAACGACAGATTTAGGGGCAACGACAGACACACTGGCGGTAACGGGTAAAGTTTATAATCAAGGGGAACAGGTAATTAAAAGTGGTTTGACAGGTATTGTTAGCATAGGAAATGCCTCAGTCCCGGTTTCCTTTGAAGCGGATGGCACCTATACAGCGACTTTTGTCAGCTTTACTGGTCCCATAGCTGAAAGTGGGGATACAGTTGAACTTTCGTTTACACATCAGGATGGTAATACAACTGTCTATCAGGCCAAGTTGTCAACCAAACAAGTGACGGATCAGTTGGCGGAAATAGCAGTGATGACGGACTGGGGTGTATCTACAGAAACGTTGGCGATAGCAGGTAAAGTCTATGATTTTGATGGTCAGGTGATTAAGAGTGGCTTGACGGGTACGGCTGGTATAGGGGATGTCTCAGTCCCAGTTTCTTTTGAAGTGGATGGTACTTATTCGGCTACCTTCTTTAGCTTTACTGGTTCGGTAGCTAGTAGTGGTGATGTCGTTGAACTCTCTTTTGTTAATCAAGATGGAATCAAAGTTTTATATCAGGTGGAGTTGACAGCCAAACAGGTTGCCAATCAATTGGCTGATGATATCAATGTTAATTTTATTAAAGATGAAGGTCCCCCGATAGCAGTCGCTGTTGCTACGCCTACTGCTATTCAGATAGGAGAAAGTGTTACTTTTGATGGGAGTGATTCGACTGATGATATTGGTATTGTTTCCTATAGTTGGGTGATTGATGGCATTCCTGATGCTTTGGAAGGTAGCATAACTACATATACTTTTGAGAAAGCAGGTTCTTATACGGCTACTCTCACTGTTAAAGATAAAGTGGAGAATGAATCTGTCGCAACTGTTACCGTTTCTGTGGGTGGTTTTGGCTTTGCTGGCTTGGTACGCGAAGCAGATGGTAAAGTTCTTGAATCTGATGATTTGGTTTTGGTTCAAGTGACACATCTTTCAACTAAAACCAAAGTTGTTGCTACACTCCGCAACGGTCGATATATGGCGGTTTATGATTTAGATCAATCGAAGGACATAAGGGTCGGAGACCAGTTTGAATTTCGTGCTCTGGATGGCAAAGGGTTGCCTGTGTCTAAAATTAGTGTGCATACTTTGGTGCCTGAAGAGTATCAAGGTAATATAGTCGAGTTAGCGGGTATTACCACGGATAGAACATCCACTTATACAATCACAGGTAAGATTTTTGATGTTGAGGTTCAGCCAGTTGTTGGTGCTGTCATCTCTGTGAAAACGCCGCTTGGTGTTCAAACTGTTATTACGGATGCTTCAGCTTCTTATTCTTTTACGTTTTCTGATTATTTGACTAATCCTTCTCGTGGGGAAGAAATCCTGTTGAATGTTGATATCCCGGGGAGTATGTCGCGACGTTTGGTGGTAGTTGCTTTTGAGGAACCAATTCGATCAGTAGTAGCGAACTCGTTACCGATTTTACTGGGTGGGCTTGCTATTAATGCCGTGAAGCATCGTGATTTTATTGACCGGCTTGTTTCTTACATCATTGCCGAGACAGAAGTTGGTAGAACTCTTGGAAACGGAACTTCAGAATTGCTAGAGTTTGTGAGGAAGAATCCAGCGCTTCGGTCTGATATGGTTCAGTTGATTGAAGGGTTGTTGCCGGGAGGCCTTTTGCCTAATCAAGTTGTTTTAAGACCTGAGCTGCCTTTGGTGTTTGAACAAGCTGAAAGCTTAGTGCTGGAGAATTTCGGTAATGGTCTTTATCCTTATTCAGTGACAGATATGGGGTTGAGGACAAGAGATGAGAATCTTACTCTGGCTGTGGTCGGAGACAAATTGGATTTGTATCTCGTTGTACCAGGGTCTGAGGCCACAAATGTGGAGTTTAGCTTGACAGGGGTACAACGTTCTACAGCTACTGCACAGAAGGTTGTCGAAGGGGAGTCAATGTCCCATGTTTTTCAATTAGAAGAACAACTTGGTGTGACTTTATTGCCAGCTTGGCCTGGGTTGCGAAAGGATAGCCAGCAGGTTTTTAATTCGGTGAAATTGAAGTATGCTGTTGAGGATATTTCTTTATCTGGTGCAGACCGTTTGAGTCCTATTGATTATGCGCGTGAGTCAATATTACAACCTCGTGTGATTGCTGATCAGGTTGTTTGGGAAACAGTTGTTCAGATTAAACCGGCAAAAACTTACTATTATTATTATCAAGTTGAATTAAGTAGCCCGTTAGTTTTAAGTTTGGGTGGAAAGAACGTTAATGTTAGTAACTGGGTGTTTCCTGATCCACGAAATCTACAAATTGAGGATCGGGATCTGATTGGAAAACTCGTAACTAGAGAGTTTCAGGCGGCTGTTGCCCCTCTCTTGGATCCAATGGTGTCTTCCGTCTTCAGCGGTGGTAATGGAAGAATGTCAATTGTGCCTGATCAAAGGAAGATGCTGACTAGTATTCTGACTGCTAATGCCTTGCCGTTGATGAATGATATTTTGCAGACGCTTGATCCTAAAGTGGCATCTATGTTTGTCACACCAAAATTATCTTCGTCTCAATCTCTCTGGGTAGCTACGTTTGATTTGGCCGACAATATCGATGGTGATTATCAGCTTTCTGCCTCAGTTTATAATACTGATGGTGATTTGGTTGACAGGGTAGGCGGCAAAAAATTCAGGTTAGATCGATTTCCTCCTTCAGCTGAGTTAGGGGTGTCCGCCGGGCAGAATACTCGTGTTTATCAGACTGAAAATGGTGCTTATGTCGCCACCGCGTTGCCGGTTGCTAAAGGGGAAGATTCACTTGCTACGTTGAACCTCACTCTTCAGCATAATCCAGTAAACGATATAGATTTAACTGGTTATATCTATCAGATTATTCGTCATCATGATGATCCTGCCAGCCAAGCTGCGGAGTTTTGGACAGGGGTGCCGACATCGCCGAATTTTGATTATACTGGTGCTAGTCAAGTTATTGGCGGTTTGCTTGGGGGGCTCCTTGCTCCGGGACAACTTGGTATTTTGGGGCAGCAACCGGTGACTGCTGCGCCTCCGCATCAAATAGCGTTTATGATTCGGAATGGGCATGCTGATTCTACTTTGATGACAGGGGAATTTGGTGTCCGTGCTGTTGGGGTGGATCCCGTGTTGAATATTGGTTCTCGGCTTCCTCCGACTCGTTTAAGCATCGTTCCACCGGTAGCTGATATGGCTAGGGTTTCGACTGTTATTGTTAATGGTTTAGAAGGCGAAGATACCATCTATGCTGATGAACTTGATTTGATACTTCGGGTGTCAATTGTTAGCAGAAAGCATCCTTTGACATCGATACGTGTTGAATATGGTTCTACTGGAATTTGGACGGAAATTAGCACCATCGGGGTAGATGTCTTAAAAGGCGCTGTGGTTGGATCAACCTATGATGTGGATTGGAAGATTTCAAATTTTGATGATTTGTTAGCTGTAAGTAATCAAGTTCAGGTGAGGGCTGTTGCTGCAAATGCTCTCAGTATCGCGGATCCCAAGCCTGTATCTTTGGCTTTAAAGTTGGATGCTAGGTTGTATCCTAGCTCACCGGCTGTGAACTCGATTGATCTTACGGCTACTGAGTTCGCTGAAGATAGTGGGGCTGCTAAAGGGGAAATTGTCTTAATTGCTAAGACAAAGGCATTTACCAAGCCTCCTATCGGCTTGGTTCGCTTTGAAGCTCGTCTCCAAAAGGAAACTGAAAATTGGCAAGGGATTGGGGACGTCAAAACTTCTGCTGATACATCTAATGGTTTTTTGAGATGGAAGCTAGTCTATGATACCAAGAAACTTGCTGATACGATTGGAGTTGGCAGTTTGGCTGCTAGGGATAAGTCCAAGGATGATAATCCATATATTATTAGGGCGGTGGCGGTTGATGTTGTGGGAAAAGCCCATAATATGAGTGATGTTGTCAAGTCAACTATTTTATCCTTGGATAATATTGATGATGTTCCTCCCATAACTGGAACTGAGATCACTCAAGTAGTTGATAGTATGGGTGTTCTTAAATTACGGGGTGGTGCTTATAGTACTGGTGGTTTGATTGCGAAAGATATTGATCCTCCGGTTCTTATAGTTACTGCCAAGCCTGTTGCAGATCCCATAACCTTTAAGAGAGTTGAACTTCATTTCACCATAGGCGAAAAGGAACTTGATCTTATTCCCATGCAGGCTACAAATGAAGGTCTATATCAAGTCACTGTTCCGTTAAAGGATATGGCCAATGGTAAGTATGTCGTGCGTGCTTTGGTGGCAGATGAGGCGAATAATGTCGAGATTGCTGACGACAGGGAAGCCATTAGGGTTAACGTTGAGAATTTTGAGTTGCCGTTCGGTGATGAAAAGGGGATAGTAATTGCTATTAGTGGTCAAGATGCGCAGTCTACGGATGAGATTGCTAAGATTTATCCGCGAGGAGTTCCTCTTACTAAAAAAGGGTTTTCGTTTAGTAGTGTATTACCGGCAGATGTAACTGAGAAAGATATTGATATTTTTATTAACGGTCAATCAGCAAAAGCACGAGGGTTACTGAAGATAGAAGTGACACTGATTAAGCCTGCTGGTCAAGGATTTCGGGCTATGGCATTGGTTGAGGAACAAAAAGAGTTTACTATTACCCTTGATACTTCCCAGTTTGATGATGGGATATATGATTTAAAGGGATACATTTCAACGCGAACTGGTCAAATTTCTTTTGATTTGCCTAAAATCAATGTGGATACTGTTCCTCCGGTCATTGAGATTCTGTCACCGTTAACAAATGCTGAAACTAGTCCGTTACCGACGATTTATGCTTCTTATAATGATGGTACTGTTGGTAGTGGCATTAATGCTAAGACATCAACGATTGAATTAGCTCGCCTGATACCGACTGAAAAGGTTGTTAAGCTTGATTCTGGAGGTTTAAAAACTAACGAAAGCGCACTTATATATACTCAATTGACTTCCCTGGAGGGAGGCCTTTATCGTGTAACTGTTGCTGTTTCTGATATGTCTGGTAATTTGGGTGAGACATCAATTCAGTTTGCTATTGAAGGCACACCACCGGAAGTTCCTGATAATACTGCGCCAGTTGTGTCTACATTCAGTCCACAAGGTGTTGTTCAGTCTGAAGATGTGCTGGTTTCGGTTATTGCTTCTGATCCGGAATCAGGCGTTTCAGGGGTGACTCTCTCTCTTGATGGGAAAGCTGCTAAGGAAGGTGCTGCGCAGGTTTTTACCCTTGGTGATGGGGTTCATAAAGTAAAAGCTGTTGTGACCAATGGTAAAGGTTTGAAAACAACTGCTAATTGGTCGTTTGTGGTTGAGTTGGAGGTAGAAGAGGTTGATAAAACACCTCCGATAGTTTCATCTGTTACGCCGCAGGGATTGGTTCGATCTGCTGATGTAACCGTTGCTGTTTCGGTTTTCGATGATCAATCTGGTATTTCTGATGTACAACTTTCTGTCAATGGTGGCGCGGCTAAAAAAGGGTTTCAACGTAGGGTCACCTTGGATTCTGGTAATCATGTCGCACGTGCGGTAGTGACTAATGGTGAAGGTTTGAAGACAACTTTCGATTGGACGTTCACCGTTGAAATTGATACTACACCGCCTCAGATTACAACTGTATCACCGGAAGGAACGATTCGATTGGGAAAACCTCAGATATCTGTATCAGTAGTTGATGATTCTTCAGGAGTTGATAAAATTGAAATTTCGGCAGTCAATGCATTAAGTTTGAGTCCTATTTCAGCTTCTTTGGAGTTGGATAGCAAGAAGACTTGGGCACGCTTGATCCCCAAAGATACTTTGGAGAATGGCACTTATGCTGTTAATGCTAAAGTGGCTGATGTGTTTGGTAATACGAGTGAAGTCAAGTGGGTTTTTACTGTTGAGGTTGATGTTAAACCCCCACGGATTATGGCCATTACACCGCAAGGGACCATTCATACTGAAAAACCTTCAGTTTCTGCCTCTATTGCTGATGATATCTCGGGTGTTAAGTCAGTTGATGTTTCGCTTAGAGATTCGAATGGTAAAGGTGTTTCCGGTAAATTGACAACTGATGAAACCAAAAGTTCCGTCAGTTTTATTCCTAAAAATAACCTGAAGGAAGGTAATTATTCTGTCGTTATCAAAGCGACTGATAATGCAGGGAATCCCAGTAGTATTAAGTGGAATTTTACCGTCGTGTTGGATACAGTTCCACCAGTCATTAGCATAATTTCTCCAATGGGTGAATCCAATGTTTTCGAGAGACGACCTGTGATTTCTGCTAGTTATACTGATGCTATATCCGGAATTGATCAGTCTTCGGTTAAGTTGTTTGTTGATAGTGAGGATGTTACATCTAAAGTGGAAGTTTCTAATACTCGTGTGAGCTATACGTTAGCATCAGATCTAGCGTTTGGGAGGCATACTGTCAAAATAGAAGTTTCTGATTTGGCTACTCCAACTGCAAATACCGCTTCTCAGGAATGGATATTTATGGTGGAGAGCAGAGATGGCGTAGCCTTGCTTTATCCAAGAAACTATCCGAATCCGTTTGAAGAGGCGACAACTGTTGCATTTACGCTAACTCGTGGGTCAAGTGTTTCGATTGAGGTTTATGATGCAGCTATGCGGCTTGTTGTTCAATTAAAGGATAATCAATATATGGAAGCTGGTGAACATCAAGTGAGATGGGATGGAAAAACAGCTGGAGCTGGTGATGATTTAGCACGTGGAGTATACTTCTGTCAAATTATCGTGGAAAGTAGTCTTAAACCCGAGTATGGTTTATTGAAAATGGCATTAACGCGTTAAGTGGACAAAGATTGTGGTGTGTGCGTGTCACAAAGTCAAATTGCATGGTGTTTAAGGGGGGGTATAATGAGGCAAAGGTCGTTGCTTCAATTGGCGATTGTTTCCTTGATTTTAATTTTTTTTGTTGCGTGCTTCAGCTTTGCTGGAGTTAATGCTGCGCCTCATTTGAATATTGGTGCTGGGGCCAGGTCTTTGGGAATGGGGGGGGCTTTTACCGCCATTGCTGATGATGCGACTTCGACCGTCTGGAATCCCGCGGGCTTGTCAGTCGCTGAGGATTTGACCTTTACATTAGCTACCGAAAGGTTAGATTTTGATCGAAAACACAATTTTATGGCCGCTGTCAAGAAGTTGGGAGCAAAGAGTGCGCTTGGCTTTTCTGTTATTAGCTTTGGGGTAGGTGGCATTGAAGAGCGATTAACGAAAGACGATATTTCTGCCAAAAGTACCTTCGATTATAGTATGAATGCCTTTTCGTTGTCTTATGGACAATCGTTAGGTCGTATTAATTTGGGTACTAGTCTACAGTTACTGACAGACCAATTCAGTGTTGATACAGATAAGAGAGTTAATGGTTTTGGAGGTGTTAATATTGGATTACTCGGTCACTTGTATGCTGATACAGTTAGTTATGGGGTTGTACTCAAGAATTTATTTGGATCGATAAGTGAAAGTAGCCTGCCGGTAGTTCTTGATTTGGGAGTTGCGTTTAGTCTCTTAGAAAGGAACGTGGTAACTTTTGCTGTTGATTTAGAACGGGAGTTTGTTGGTATTGAAGAGAGTACAACGTCGGCATGTGTTGGGGTTGAATACCTTGTTGGAAATACCTTTTCAATTCGTGGTGGAACCAAAGCAACTTCGGATCGTATGAGTTTATATGGTGGTTTTGGTGTCAATGTAGCAGGTTTGCAGGTTGATTATGCGATTAAATTGGCTGATAATTCGGAGCATAAGCTAAATGATTCTGGTAACACACATTTGATGTCGTTATCTTACCGTTACTAGCTTTATTTGGGTTAGAGGGATATATAATATGAAAATAATGAAATGCTTGTTGGCTTTAGCGGTTGTTTTCTGTTTTGGTATATCTCTTTTCCTTACTTCGTTCACAGTTGGGTTTGCTGCTACGATTACGCCTAATCCTGTTAGTCAAGGGACCAAGTTGATTACGATCAAAGCGGGGGATACCCTTTGGTTTCTTGCAGGAGTATATCTCAAAGATCCAATGTTATGGGGGCAATTTAAACAGTACAACCACTTTACGGATCCTAACCTTATTTTTCCTGGCGAAAGGTTGTTGGTGCCCACTACCTTTCAGATGCCAGCAGATTCGGTGCCTAATATGGTAGATGTACTTCAAAAACCTGTTGTTTCGGAAGAGGTTATTGTAGAGATTCAAACTAAGTTAGAGGAAGCAGGTATTAGTCTAGCTTCTATAAACAAAATGGTTAGTGCTTTTGATGCTCGAGTTGGTTTGTTAGACAATATGAATCGTGACTTACGAGATCAGATTGAAGCTAGTGATGAAAGGTACACTAAGATCAATACGAAGATTAATCAAAACACTACTCATCTGAATGAACTGGCTAACAGTGTGGCGGAAAATCAGCGTAATATGCAAACTGAAATTTCTGGTGTTTTGTCGCGGGTAGATGATTTACAGGGGGAATTGGGTACTCAGCAGCAAACTATTACTGCTAAGATAGCAGCTGATACACAGTTGATTGTTCAACGTGTTGAAAGTAACCAAGCGGTTATGTCAGGACTTAAGCAGAAAATTGAGACGGATCAAGGTCCTATGGAAGAGTTGTCGAAAGGGAAGCGAGCATTTGTCGCTTTGACTGCCGTTGTGGGTGGATTTGTTTGGTTTATTGTAAACAATAATTGAATTTTTTCTTTATCAGTAGAAACAGGAAATTGATTCGAAGGGGTTTTTAGAGGTGTGTTCTTCTTCTGGGTTTGTTTTCCTGTTTTTTTGTTGGTTTATATAATTTAGCGCAGGTTGGGAATTTTGCGGTGTTCAGAAATTATAGAAGATGCAACGGACCGCTTTCTTGAGCTTTATGGTGATAGGAAAGAAGGTCTTGGCAAGTCAATTCAGGGTGGAATGGCTTGGATAGCTGGTGCTAAGGTTGTTCTCATGGCAGTGTGTGATCAATGCACTCCTGAGGCTGTGGATTTACGTCGCATGAGTAGGTTAATTGATTTGGCTGTACACCTGAAGCGCCCTATTTTATCTTCGTTACAGTTATTGTCGGATCTTGAGAATGGATTATATCTCCAAGATATAGGTATCCGAAAGGAATTTGACACAACCTTTTTGAAACTGGTTTCTCATCCATTTCCGATCGTGACTGTTGCCGATCATAGTCTTCTGCAGACTCTGGATACGTCTTTAAGTATCTCGGATTCGCTTTTGATACGTGGGAATGTTTCTGTTACCGAATTTGATCAAGCTTGTGTTCAAAATGGCCAGCAAATTATTAGAAGTGTTGATGATGGTTTGGGACTAAAAGGTTCTATTTCTGCTATGTTTGCTCAGCTTTTAGCTGTTCAAAAGGATGATTTAGTGAAACGACGGAAAAATCGGTTGCAACATACTCCTTCCTGATAACTTGCTTGAGAATTGGTATGTTTAGGGTTTAATTAATATGTCTAAAGATGACTTACGTTCAAGTGTTGATATTATGGTGTTGCCTATGACTAGAGCGATGAGCTGGTTGGGAATAACACCTGATATGGTGACTTTTGCTAATTTTGCTGTTAACTTAGTGGCGGCATTTTTTTTGGCCGAAGGGCGTTTGATTTTGGCGGCGATATTAATCCTTTTTGCTGGTGTACTTGATCATATGGATGGTGCCGTTGCACGTATTACCAAAAAATCTAGGCCATCTGGAGCGTTGCTTGATTCAGTGATTGATCGTTATTCTGAAATCGCTGTTTTTTTTGGACTTCTTGTCTATTTTCATCGTTTAGGTTCTGATTATTCGTTTTATGGTGTTTGTTTGGTTGTGCTGGCCATCTCTGGTTCTGTTCTTGTCAGTTATATTCGGGCTAGGGCAGAGGGGCTAGGTATTCAGTGTAAGGTAGGCATTATGCAGCGACTTGAACGCATCTGCCTAATCACGATTGGTATTTTGGCTCAGGGATTATTCCAAAACTTTTATGGGGAATCGCAATCGGAAGGGCTTATTTTGATGATAGTTTTCTTGATTTTGGCTATTGGAACTCATCTTACGGCTGCACATCGATTAATCTTTTGCTACCGCCAACTTAACTTATAAATCATTCAGGGAATCTGCCAAACAATTTTTTTGGATAGGTACGACGATTTCGAGTATTCCTTGTAAGACTGCAGCAGGGCTATCAATGGCTTCTACTCTTGATATGATTGAATCTTGGTAGTGTTTTAGTACTGGTTGGGTTTCTTCTCGATAAACTTCCCATCTTCGTCGTATTACATCCTCGCGTGCATCATCAATCCGGTTTTCTTTCAAGGCGCGTTTTCTAAGGCGCTTTATCATTTCTTCTTCGTCGTTACAGAATAAGTGGATTATTTGTAGGACGTTGATGTGCTGGTCCATAATTTCTGCTTGAGTGATACTACGCGGAATACCATCAAGGATAAGTAAGTCGCTAGAAGGTTTGTATGATCCTAAGATGGTGTTTGCATGGACATGTTGTTCCCATAATTCTACTGTGGTTTTGTCTGGTACGAGGTTGCCTTGTGAGGAGTACTCGTACACTTTTTTTCCTACGTCGGATTTGACGTCTATTGTTCTGAAAACGTCTCCACAAGATAGGTGAAAGAACCCGGGAATTGATGCCAGAATCTTTCCTTGTGTACCTTTGCCAGTTCCAGGGGCTCCAAAAAGCAAAACTGTTTGATAGTGTATTTCTTGATTCATTCTGTTTTTCTCTCTAGATGTATCAAAATCGTGGCAAGAATTTGTCAAATTTGACAACGAAAACCATTAGTAGGCAGTATGTGATAGTTGATTGTGGTTTTCTAAAATGATTATAGGCTTGGGTTGTAGTGTTAACTCTTTTGGGCATAAAAATATCCCCATTTTTGAGAGCCCTGTTGGGCACGAATGATTTTTTTCTCCCATCCTTGAATTAGATCTTCATAATCTTGTTCTGTGAAGTTTTGAAGAAACTCGTCTTTAATTGAAATTAAATGTTTTAGTTCCGTTTCTAATGCGAGTAGAAATCTGTTTGTGTTATCGTAACTTTGAAGGATTTTTAATCCTGCTTGTTCAAGCAAGTTTTTATATGTTTCGATGCTATGGAGAGTATAATTCCTTTCCTTAACGTAATCTGAGAATTCTTCGGGCCAATTGTTTGATCTACAACAATAATCGGTGATTAGGACTTTGCCTAAGGGAGTTAGCCAACTTGTTATTTTTTGAAAAAGTTTATCTTTGTCCTCTATATGTAAAAAACTGTCACGACTATATATTAAGTCGAATGATTCTGGCTCAAACGCGATTTTGGTACAGTCCCCCAATATAAATTGAACTTTACTGTTACGCTCTGTGGCTCTTTGATTTGAAAGTCTAACCATATTATTTGAGAGATCTATCCCAGTTACCTTTGCTGCATAGTTGTCTTCAACATAGAATGCGCTCCCTCCGAGTCCACTCCCAATATCAAGGACTTTAGCACCGTGAGTTAAATTAATCTCAGCAAATAGCTCTTGGGTTGTTTTTATTCCTCCAGTACTAACAAAATTGTGACCAAAAACCTTTTCGTATCGCAGTATGCCATTTACAGTGTACTGGGTTTGGTCTAATTGAGAATCGGGGAATGAGTTTTTTTGATTCAATATTCTTTCCTTAGTTGGTGTTGGTAAATGGTGAATAGTTATTGAGCGATCTACCATTCAGAGTAAAATAATAAAAGTGTCGTATTATGTTTTCTTGATTAGTATGAATGTTATCTCGAGCGTAGATAGTTGTTGGTTCAACTACTTTTTAAATTTATTTCTTCCTTCTTGATTCGTAGTATTCAAGTATAGCTCTCCAGTATCCTTCATCTTTTGGGTACTTTTTTCTATTGACAGGTAGTAAAAGCTGCCCGGAGTTGTCAATATTACCAGATTCATCGATATCTGTATCGATTAGGTTCATTTGTCGTGGCTGATATTCTATTTCTGTTGATTCTATTTGCCATTTGTTCTTGATTTTTTTTGCTTTTATCTTGTTTTTTTTAATTTTATTGAGTACGTTGGCTTTGGATACATTTAAGTAATAGGCAACTTCAGTGACTGTCATGTAGCTTCTGTTATTATTACTTGGTATCGCAGCTGACTTGAGTTTAGATGGAAACTCTACATCGTCCAAATCGAGTGGTTTCTTAATATGATGTTCCCTCTTTTGCTTTTTGACTAAAAAAGTTGAAACAATGTAGAAATCATCTGCAGTATCTCCGTTTTTAAATCGGAATTGTTGGTTTCTGCTATAAAGTTCAATCTAACTCCTAATTAGCGAATCTCCTGTTTGGGTTCTTAATTCTATGGCAGGTGGGGATTGAGATGGATAATATATTACAGACTAGCGTCGTTGAAATGTCAATTTTAATTGTGGCGGAAGATTTGGAATTCATCGAATAGGTAGCGCCAAATTGCTAGCTAGAAGTGTATTTCAGAATTTTTTGATTTCTCCCCAAAAGATAGCGGCTTTGCCTGAAGGTGAAATTGGTCTGAAATTCATGTTATTGTGACATTGAGCTTGTATTATTGTAACATTGATTGATAGATATTTGTATTGGAAAATCCCATTTTTCAACTCAATTAATTTGCAGTGAAAGAAAGCAGGAATGTCAGTTCTCTAGTTTGGTAGGAGGTGAGTTTGCCTCTATAGGTTTTGCTGAATTCTGAGTTTCTTCTTCAAAAGCAATTCGGTCCTTTTTTTAAATAGCCTTTTCTGATTTTTCCATAACGTTTTGTTAATATATTATAGTGGGTGATTTGATCAATCCCATTTTTCCTTTCGCAAATAGGCTCTTTAGGTTTCGTTTATTTGTTTTGGAGGTTTCGTTTTTTTGATCTTATTTGGGTGAATACTACTGGGGGAGAGGTGGAGTGGCATTAAGTTCTCTAGTTCTTCTATGTGTTAATGACACTGGTGACAAGTGATTGGTTTTTTCGTCTATTATTCCGAGACTTGATCTGCTGACAATTTATACGATTCCATTAGTGATGTGTTCAGGACGTTTTTGCCGAAGATGCTTTGGCAAGATATGTCGTGTCTATGTTGATCTTATCGTTAAGTTTAGTAATGACTCTTAACTACTCTTCAATCAGGCTTCTAGGTTCGTGTCGTCCGAGGGCAAGGTGGTTTAAAACTAGACGACACGAAATTCTAGGCTGACTTAGGTTTTTGTTTGTTAAACAAATTCTAAATACTCTCTTGCATTTTTTTCTTGCCATTGGAACTGAAATTCTACTTTTTCATGCGGGCGAAAAGATAACGCTACGTCCTCAATTGGTGTTCCAAGAACTTCAATTTGGTTTAAATCCGATACGCCAACCCCCATTTCGCTAGCATAATGAAATAATCCGATATCTGCTGGATTAAATCCCATTGCTTTTGTTGTTACAGCATCAGCAGAAAATACGTCTGCGCTAGCCACACCGATATTAAGGTCTACACTGTCTGTTCCGCCGGGACCATTTCCTTGTAGGCCAGTTGTTCCATCAATGATCCCAATATCTGGTTTCAGGTACTGGGATAAACGGATCAAGTTAATGTTGAGTATTTGTGCCTCCCGTGGGAGCTCGCGTTCAGAGTGACTGCTGTAGCCGTGCATCTTTACTCGGTCGTCCTTATGCAGCGTACCCATAATCATGTTTTTTAATGCCAGTGTTACAACGTCTACATCGTGCGTTTTTGCCACTGCTACTGAGATTGTACATGGACAATCCAATACAATTTTAGGCATTCTGACTGGTACTCGGCTCTTATCGGCAAGAATAATATTTGTCGTTTCCCATTCTGTTTCTTGATGAGTATCGTAAAGTTGAATTGGTACATCATATTCATTAATCAAATCTCGATAACCGAAATTATCGAAGGCTTCGCCTGAATATTCTTCATTGGCCCCTTCCGCGATAATAATTTCTGTGGGAGGTGTTGGTATGGTCAGTAAAAAATCGATTGTTCCTCGGATAGCATCAACGTGTGTTGATGCCAGTTGATTTTTGCTGGATAAGAAATTTGGTTTCAGCATGACTTGAGATGTCAACTTCGGAATGATTTCTTCTCGTACCAATTCTAGAGCATGGAGAATGTTTTGGCGGCGGTTGGATGTTTGTGCCAGACCCACTTTAGCTTTTTCAATACTCATTTATATTCTCCTTAGTATTATGGAATATAAGTTGTGGTGGATTTCTTAATTTCTGGGAATGGGGGTTGAATTAATCTGGTAAATTGTGTTAGTGTTGCTTGATTGTGAGTTGTTTCCCAAATTGTTCCCTCAACAGTATATCACAATAACTATAGTTAGGATGTTTTGTTCTTAAAACTAAATGATGTTGCACGATTTTTTTGTCTTTAATGTTTATTCTAAAATGTGCTTTTGAATTTAGTTTCAGATGAAGGTTAGCTGATCAAACTTGGTTCCAAAAATATGGTGTCTGATATATAATACTTGCTTGTGTAAAGAAAATGAATATTAGTTAGAGGGTCGGATGGAACATACTATTGGCTGTACTACGCGTCCTTATGCTTCGGTTTCATTTGCAGAGGCTTGCGAGCATATTGCAGAGGCGGGATACAGTGATGTTGCTGTCTTTCGTAATACAGGTTCAGTTGCTATTAATTCCAGCAGTAGTGGGGAAGATGTTGAAAATGCACGTAGGGTGGCAGAAAAGGCAGGGCTTGTACCATCTTTGCTTCTTGGTGGTACAAAGTTGAATCTAGGGTTGGAGGCAGCTATTGAAGATTATCGCCGCCTCATTAGCAATACAGCTGCTTTGGGAGCTTCTTGGTTGCTTGATTGTGGTACTTCAAATGAAGCTCATTATGATGATTACTATGCCTTGATGCAGGAAATGTCTTCATATGCGGAGGAATGTGGAGTTGCTATTACGCTTAAACCTCATGGTGGGATTACGTTAACCGTACAAGATTTGATGAATGCCTACAATCAGGTGAATCGCTCTGGTTTTGGGATTTGCTATGATCCGGGCAATATTATTCATTACACGAAAGGAGAGCATCAACCGGAAACAGATTTAGATCTATTAGCTCCAAAGGTCTCGAATTTGATTATTAAGGATTGTGTTTTGGAAAATGGGAATCCTGATGTGATGGTTACTCCTGGTGATGGGTTGGTTGATTTTGGAAGAGTGATTGCTATTTTGCTAGAAGGGGGCTTTCAAGGTCCAATGTATGTGGAATGTGTCGGTGGGGTGTCTTTGGACGAAATTAATCATAATGTAAAATCGACGTTGGGTTTTATTAGAAATTTGACGGCTGAAAAGCAATAAATGTTTTAAATACCATAGTTGAATGCAACGTATTATACTGGATACAGATCCTGGTGTGGATGATGCGCTGGCAATTGCATTAGCCCTCAATTCCTCTGGGTTGAAAGTCGAAGCAATTACTACCGTAAATGGTAACGTAGGAGTTGATTATTGCACCCGTAATCTGTCATTAATTCTTAGTGCTATGGGCAATGTATCAGTTCCGATTGTTGCCGAAGGGGAATCTCAACCGTTGTCTGTTTCTATTGTTAATGCTTCCCATGTACATGGGAGTGATGGATTGGGAGGTGTTACCCAGCTTCGTGATGCAAATGGGAATCAATGCTACTTAGATATGCTTTTACCTTCTGTTACGACCGGGGCTGTGGATGTAGTTTTGGAATTGGTCACACGGTATCCAGGTCAGGTTGTTTTACTCTGTATAGGCCCTTTGACGAACATAGCTAAGGCAGTTCTTAAGTGCCCGATTGGAATGAAGAAGACCAAAGGGATTGTCCTGATGGGAGGTGCTTTTGAAGTCTATGGGAATGTGACGTTAAGTGCTGAATTCAATGTTTATGCAGATCCACATGCGGCACAAATCGTCTTTGATTCTGGGATTCCAATTACTATTGTTCCGTTAGATGTAACCCATCAGGTTTTGTTGAATGCTAGGGAATTTGAAAAATTGTGTGTTCGACATGGTGGTCAATGGGGGAAGTTTCTGTCGGATTGTACCAAGGTTTGCTTTGAATTTCATCGTTATCATGAAGGTCTTGATGGTTTTTATCTACATGACCCAGTAGCAGTTGGGTATTTAGAATATCCGGGTTTTTTTGATACTGTTCCCGCTTACGTGCAAGTAGAAATAAACGATGGTCTGACACGTGGGCGAACGGTTGCTGACCTACGTGCGGATCGCATTGATGGGCCAGAGCCTAATGCGCAAGTGTGTGTTGGAATTAACACTAGTCAATTTTTAGATTATTTTTTAGATTGTATTTTTGCATCTGCATAAAAGAGAGGCTGGATATGCAAGGTAAAATGATTCGTCTGGTTGTTGAGGTTTTTGCGGAATCTAATTTTAGAGGTAAAAGTAGTTTTATCGTTGAACCGATTAAGCATACTAAAGAAATAGGTTTGCATGATCGAATTGCGTCGCTCAGGGTGTATCGAGGACCACACTACGCTAATCCAAACTATAAAGTTATTTTGTATCAACATGTTGATTTTCAGGGTAAGAAAATTGGACTTGGGCCAGGGTACTATCCATACTTGAATGATACGGCCTACAATTTTAGTGATATGATTTCCTCCATAAATTTTGGATCTATGACAACCCCAACTGGGCCTGAATGGGGAACAATACCGGTTGTCGTTGAGTGTTATGAAGATGTTGATTTCAAAGGACGGAAAATTACAATTTTAAGGGACGTTGCTAATTTGCGGGATGCTCAGGGTGGTACTTGGTTTGAGGATAGAGTGTCTTCAATTCGTGTTTTTAAGGGGCCTAATTTCCCTTCTACTCCAGTAGATGTTATTTTTTATGAGCATCCTGAATTTGAAGGTGGACAATTACCGATACAGATGCACCCTACTGATCGAGTAAAGGAGATCTCGAATCTGCATGTACTCCCTCAAAATTTTGGTGATAGTGTTTCTGCCATAAAAATTCAGAGTTGGGCTTCATCTGGTGAGTTCACAGGCTTGGTTTTTGAGGATGAGTTCTTTGGCAATGAGATGCGTCGAGAGTGGCGGTGGGAGGATCCTAATGGTGGAGGGGCTTGGGCTGAACGTCAGGGCTACTTGGAAATGCGAGCAGAGCCGGGACAAGATTTGTGGCACGGAAGTAATGGGCGTGGAGGGAATATGGATGCACCACGTCTTTTAACTGAAGTCACGGGTGATTTTGCTATTGAGTGTCGAATTCCAGTTTCAGCACAATTGAAGGAACATGGAGGATTAATTGTTTGGAAGCATCCGCATCGTTTTATACGACTTGAAAAAACTTCAGGCCCTCATGGTTTTAGAGGTGACGTCCGTTTTGAACGTCATGTGAATGGAGTTTTCAATCTTATTGGCCGTGGACAGGATATGCAGAAAGTTCGGGAGTTGTTTCTAAGGTTAGAGCGTCGGGGAAATACGTTTTCTGGCTTTGCAAGTGAGGATGCTATCCATTGGAAGAGTTGTGGGCAAACAAATGTTGGTATGGGCGATCCAGTGCGGGTGGGATTGCACGCTCTTTGTCCGGGAAATATACCGCCAACATTGACTCGTTTTGATTACTTCCGTATTTTTAAACGGACGAGTGAATCTGCGCAATACTTGGCGAAGTTTCCTGCTTTAGTGGGACGGATTAGTGATGAGCACGCTAGGCGTAGAGAAGCAGAACAGCGTAGGCGAGCTATGCGAGATCTGGTTTAGTTGAGAGAGGCTGATTGTCGCCCTAGAAACGTTTTTGGGTTTATAGGAATTGTTTTCATTAATAATTTAGTGATTTAATTTTTATGGAGGATAACAATGAAATTACTTAGTTACTTTGATAATGGCGAAGTAAAGCCAGGGATATGTGATGGTGAAACTGTCTATGACATTTCTTCGGTGAGTACTTCAATTGCTAATTTGTTAGATACATATGGTACTGATTTGCAGGTTCTTGAGAAAGCTCGTGCTGCGGGCGATCTTACGGAAGTTGGACCCGTCAATAGTATTCTGTTTAAACCGCCAGTTTATTATCCACGGAAATTGCTGTGTGTTGCAGGAAACTATGTAGCCCATATTGAAGAAGGGGGAGGAAAACTTCAACCGGCGCATACACAGGCGCCTTGGTTGTTCTGTGTCCCACCAACCAGTGTGATGATAGGTCATGGTGAGGAAATTCAACTTTTGCCTCAATCACAGAAGATAGATTATGAAGGTGAGTTGGCTGTTGTTATTGGTCGTGAGGCTAAAAGTGTGGCGGCTAAAGATGCTGCTGATTATATTGTTGGATATACGATTTACAATGATGTTTCGGAACGAACGCCTTTTATGATTGACCATGTTGAAGAAAAGCGACAGCTGTCGTTCTGGTATACCAAATCTTTTGATACATTTGGGCCGAATGGGCCATTTATAACCACGTCTGATGAGATTGCTGATCCACAGGATTTGACAATTCGAGTGAATGTTAATGGGGAAGAGCGGCAGAATTGTAGTACCAACCAAATGATCTTTTCTGTTTATGAACTGGTAGAGTTCTTGACTAGTTTCTTAACGCTTGAACCTGGTGATGTTATTGCTACTGGTACACCTGCAGGGGTGGGTTCAGCAACTGGGTTTTTCCTGAAAGGTGGTGATACAGTACAAATTTCGATTGATGGGTTGGGCACCTTAGAAAATTCCGTTTTGCAGACTTAGATTTATGCTATGAATGATTAGTTTGGTAACCTTAAACCACATGTTTTAGGAGGGTCATAATGATTAAATTGGGGACAATGTCGTTGAATGTCAGAAACACAACTGCGACTGAGTTTGCAGGAATTGTTTCTGATCTTGGGTTGGATGTCATTGAGTTGCATACGAGTGCTTTTGAGTC
The DNA here is from genome assembly GCA_002709695.1 of Candidatus Poribacteria bacterium. GTDB lineage: Bacteria > Poribacteria > WGA-4E > WGA-4E > UBA9662 > UBA9662. The sequence goes on along the minus strand of PAQF01000017.1, from coordinate 167,212 downwards.
AACAGATCTAGATTATCTTAGGGGGCTGAAAATGGATTTGATGAGAAAAGGGCTTCCAATTGGTTACATTGGGATCAGTAACAATTTTGGCCGGCCTGTTGAGGAACACCCAGAACAAGTTGCTTTGATCAAGAATTGGATTGATGTAGCTAGTTTTATGAGTTGTCCTATTGTCCGGGTTTTTGCCGCTTATTTGCCGGAGGATTGCACCGATGAAGAAGCAATATGGCCTCCAATGATTTCAGGATTTAAAGAGGTTGCTGAATATGGTCATGAAAAAGGGATTTTAGTTGGGTTACAGAACCATAACCATAATAATGTAACGCGAACTGGCGATGATTTAATACGGGCCTTGCGTGAAACGGATCATCCCTATTTTACTCACATCCTTGATACGGGGCAGTATGCGGGTTCACCGGGGGCGAGCGGGCATCGTGGATCGTCTCATCCTAATTATGACTGTTACGATAGTATTACTAAGACTGCACCATATGCTGTATATGTTCGAGCTAAGTTTTATCAGATTGAGAGTGGTGTTGAGGAATGGCTGGATTATCCTCGTATTCTCGATATCCTGCGAGCTCAGAATTATAATGGTTGTATTTCAATTGTTTACGAGGGGGAATCAGATTCGATAGAGTCGATGCGAAAAGCGGCTAGTTATTTACGTACCCTTCTTTAGGTGTCAGTTTTGAGGATTTCTTTATAGGTAGCAGGAGGAGTGGCCTGATCCATACTGAAAAAGGAAGGTGGTTTGTGAGGATGTTTAATGTTGCTCAGGTTGGTGTGGGTAGTAGAGGAAAGAATACATTAGACGCGTTTCTGAAATATCAGGATTCAGTTGAGATTATGGCAATCTGTGACACTAATAAAATAGATCTGCGAAAAGTTGCGGGTCAATTTGACATTTCAGCGTGTTTCTCAAATATTGAAGATTTAATTAATTATGCTGATTTTGATGTTGCTTCTGTCACTACACCAACGCCTGTTCGTTTAGAAGTAATTCTGCCTTTGTTGGAAGCTGGTTTAGATGTTTTAGTGGACAAACCATTTGCTGTCTAGATCATACTAAGGCAATTGTCGCCTGTTCAAACGAAACTGGAAGCTTAGTTACGGTCGGACAAAATTTTCGTTGCTAGGAAGTATTTAGCTGATTGTCCATTGGGAGCATCTCGTCATTTGACACATATTTTACTTGGTCGACGTTGGGACAAAGGTTGGCGGAATGATCGAGTTCGGCGTGTGATGTCGATTGTGTCAATTCATTGGCTTGATGGGTACCGGTGGATGTTGGGTGATGTGCCAGAAACCGTATATTGCCAAACCTCGAAGTCAGGATCGATTCTTGGAATTGGCGAAACTCATACTAGTTTGGTTATTAAGTTTGGTACTGGTTGTGTTGATTCACTGACCGAGAGTTTTGGCAGTCATAATCACTTGAATACTTCTCCTGTCTTGGATTTCGATAATGGCAGTTTGGGTGATAATTAACGCAGAATTGTGCGTTAATTAGGATGATGTGTCTGAACCATTCCGAAGAATTCCAACGGGAAATGTGTCAAAGGATGCACCAACTTATATGTGTTTGGCAGACCTTCTTCAAGCTAAATTACCTCCGAATAGTGGTCAGGATAATCTCAGAAGCATTGTAATTACGGAAGCTGCATATCGGTTTGTGGTTGAAAATCGTGTCGTATCCTGGGAGGAGATGGAGATTGAATAATTTATTGTTTTAGTTTGGGGCTTTTAGTGAGGAGAACCTGATATGAAGACTGCGCTTCATTCTGTAAGCTATGCTGGTTTCTGGAGCGGGCAGATACAATTAACTTTAGAACAGTTTCTGGAAAAGGCTAGCCATTTAGGCTATGAGGCTGTAATGTTGGTGGCGAAGCGTCCGCATTTATCATTGTTGGATGCTAGTTCTGACCGGCTCGATGAAATTCGAGCTTTGCTTGGTCGTCACAATTTACAATTAGCGTGTATCGCTGGTTACACTGATTTCTGTGCAGGCGTCGATCACTCTGAGATACCACACCGTGAAATGCAGATTTTCTATGTAGTGGAACTAGCTAAGATAGCATCCAAACTGGGTGGGAATTTAGTACGTGTTTTTACTGGTTATGAAAGGCCGGATATATCATACGACCTGCAGTGGAACTGGTGTGTTGAGTCGCTGGCTGAATGTGCGAGTCGGGCTGCTGATTTGGGGGTGACAATTGGTGTTCAGAATCACCATGATATTGCTGCTCACCATGATAGTTTATATGATTTATTGATGGAAATTGACCATCCAAATTGTAAGGCGATGTTTGATGCTTGGTCTCCAGCTTTACAGGGAGTTGATCTCGTTTCTGCTGCTAAAAAAATGGCTCCTTTAGTGGTACATACAACGGTTGCGGATTATGTAAATCGTCCTCGTTTTTTTTATCAATCGAGGTTGATAAATTACAAGAAGCAACAGGACATTATTCGAGCTGTACCAATGGGAGAAGGTTTTATTGATTATTCAAGTTTCTTTAATACATTGAAGGCTAATGGTTATGATGGATACGTAGCTTACGAAATGTGTTCCGTTATGGAAGGTGGAGGGTCTGTAGAGAATTTGGATCGTTGTGCCAGGCAGTTTGTAGATTACATGAAGGATTTCTAATTTCTAGTAACGAATAGCGATTGGTCAATTTAAGTGGAATATATCGATCAGTTTTAAATTTGAGGGAATCATACGTAATTACTTTAACAAGGAAAAGACTCTTATGAGCATTCAGAATTCTAAACCACTTATTCTAACAACCACAGTTGGTTCATATCCTGTACCTGATTGGTTAATGGCATCTCCTAGTGAGCAGGGTCTTATGGATGCAACACGGGTCGTTGTTGATATCCAACGTCAGTTTGGAATTGATTTGCCTACTGATGGTGAGCTTTATCGCTTTGATATGAATCATCCAGATACTAATGGTATGATTGAATATTTTATTCGTCCACTCGGAGGAATACGTGCTGAAGTTGGTCGTCAGGATTGGCAAGCATTCTCGGAAAAGCATTCTATGTCTTTTCGTTCCAAACCTGCTGGGGTGGTAGAAGAGGAGATAGGTGAAGGAAGCCTCAATTTGGTCGTTGATTGTGAGCGATTAGTAGCGATTGCTGGAGAAAATGTCAAATTTACTGTTACCAGTCCCTATATGTTGGCTAGGACACTTTTGGACAATCATTACCACGATTTTGAGGTGTTGCTATTCGAGTTAGCTCGTGTTTTGTCCAGTCAGATTGCAGATTTGAATTGTCATTGTATCCAAATTGATGAAGCTAATATTCCGGGTAATCCTCAGGATGGAACAATTGCGGCAAAGGCGATCAACATTGTTTTGGATGCTGTTCAAGGTGAAAAGGCAGTTCATTTCTGTTTTGGAAATTATGGTGGGCAGGTTATTCAAAAAGGCAGTTGGCTTGCATTAGTGAGTTTTTTAAACCAGCTGCGTTGTGATCACTTGGTGTTGGAATTAGCCCATCGGCCAGATGATGATTTGGATGCACTAAAGGATATATCAACAGATATACGGCTTGGGATTGGTGTGATTGATGTTAAGATTAATCATGTTGAAACTGCAGATCAAGTTGCTATGCGCATAGAAGAAGCTGAAAAAAAAATGAACCGAGGTCATGTTGGGTGGGTGCATCCTGATTGCGGCTTCTGGATGCTTAAACGCTCTGTCGCAGATCGGAAAATGGAAGCGTTGGTCGCAGGTAGAAACAAATATCTTGGTTTGTAGTGTCTTTAAAAGTAAGTGTATTATTGGATCTATTTGATGAGAGACTTGGGGTTATTAAAATATCCTAACTACTGAATGAAAATCTAGAAATGTCTAGGTGATATGTTGGATTTGAGAAAAAATGTTTTTAAACCCTGTCACTTTTTGTTCGTTGTGTTGTATGTGCAAGTTAGCCTTTTGGAGTTGATGCTAGGATCTTGTTGATCATCTCTAGTTCATCATTCGATAAGATTGTACTAGCAGCGACAGCGTGCTCTCGCACTTGATCGGGGGTTTTGGCCCCAACAAGTACACATGAGATGGCAGGAAGTCGCAGAGCCCATGCAACAGATAATTGAACTAGGTTAATCCTTTTTTGGTGGGCAATTTGCTTTAGGTCTTCTGCGATAGCTAAGTATTGAGTAAATAATTCGCCTTGAAATCTATGATAGTTTGATCTTTCATCATCAGTGGGGAATTGAAAACCGGGGTTGTATTTTCCAGTAAGTAGTCCTTTGGCTAAGGGACTGTGAGCAAGAATGCCTATGCCAGATTGTTCGCAGAAGTTTATGTCCTCCAGTTCTATTTCACGGTCGAACATGTTGTATCTTGGCTGGTTTGACTCAAATTTTGCAGTTTGAAGTGCTCTACTCATTTGATTAGCATTAAAGTTAGATACACCAATAAAGCGTGTTTTTCCTTGTTTCTGCAAGAATTGCATTGTTTCCATGCTTTCTTCGATTGGGTATTCAGGGTTCCATCCATGAATTTGGTACAAATCTACATAATCTACATCTAGCATTTTGAGGCTGTTTTCCATCGCGGTTATGATGCCGCTTTGGGAATAATTTCCACTGACTTTGGTTGCCAGAAAACATCGATTTCGATAGCCTTCCTTGAGAGCTTTTCCAATTATTTCTTCGCTTGTTCGGTAGGCTTGGGCTGTATCAAGGAGGGTTATGCCATGGTCGATCGCAGTTCGTACGATTTCAATGGCTGCGTTTTCGCTAACTTGTCCCATACCTCCGCCAATAGGCCATGCTCCAAAGCCGATGCATGAAACTTCTGGGCCTTCTTTGCCGAGTTGTCTTTTTTGCATGATAGATTTCATCTCCTCTTGAATTTCCGGGTTTTATATTATAATTATCTTAGATAACCTGAAGAAGTATATTGAGGCCAATGATAATTTGTACAATATTAAAGTTGTCGATAGTCCCTCTTTTTTATTTGCATGTATATTATTATTAGCCATTGTGTCTGTCAAGGCCTTAATTATCAATTTTTTGTTTGTATAGTTAGTTTGTTTATGAGCAGATATCGGAAAGTTTGCTTTTAGCTAAGGGGTTATTTTTATCCTATCTAGACTGGTGGTGAATGCTGAGTGGGAATGGCTTGCCATAGTGTTGGGTGATAAGGTTCAACGCGTTAATTCTGCTTTATAAAAAGATTTTGGGTTGGGTGATTGGAGTTGTATTTTCTGGCTATGTTAGGTTCTAAGAGATGATATCAAAGGCGCTTTTTAAATATCTAAGGCAAAATTAATATAGGTAGGGGTAATAATCATGGGGCGACGATCTTTAACCTGTCTCCAACGGCCCGAGATTGGTGAGAAGTTGCAAAAGGCTGTAGGTCTGCATCGGTCTGGTCAACTAGAACAGGCTGAACAGATATATCGGGAAATATTGTATTCTGAACCTGAGCATCCTGATGCTCTACATCTCCTGGGTGTTGTTGCTTATCAAGTTGGAAAATATAAAGTTTCAGTTGATTTGGTATCTCAAGCTATCGGAATTGACTCTGAGCAATCCTCGTATTTCAATAATCTGGGTAATGCCTTCAAAAAACTTGGTGATTTGGTAGAATCAACTCAAGCTTATTGTAGGGCTATTGAAATTGAGCCAAGTTATGCCGAAGCCCATAATAATCTAGGTAATGTTTTGGCTGAACAGGACAGGTTAAAAGAGGCAATTGGTGCATATCATCGTGCTCTGGAGATTGATCCTGAATATAGTGAGACGTATAATAACTTGGGGGTGGTGCTTAGAACTCAGGGACACTTGAAGGAGTCAGTTTTAGCGTATCGTCAAGCGATTCAAATTAATCCGGGATTTACTAATGCTTATTATAATTTAGGTTGTTTGCTTCAGGAGTTGGGAGAATTAGAGGACTCAATTCAAGCCTATTATGAGGTATTGAAGATGAATCCAGAGTATATGGTGGTCTATAATAATTTGGGTTTGGCTCTGAAGGAGCAGGGCAGATTAGAAGAGTCGGTTCAAGTCTATCGAAAGGCCGTCGAGATCCAGCCGGATTACGCCGAGGCTTATAATAATCTAGGTAACATTTTAGCTGAACAGGATCGGTTAGGAGAGTCGATTGAGGCTTATCATCAGGCTTTGGAGATAAATCCGGATTATGAGGAAGTTTATAATAATTTAGGTAGTGTTCTGCAGTTGAATACAGATTTTGAGGAGGCTAAGTGTTGTTATCTCAAGGTTCTGAAGATGCGCCCGCGATTTGCGCCTGCTCGTAAGAATCTTGGATTATTATCATTGTTGATGGGTGATTTTCAGAGTGGGTGGAGGGAATATGAGTGGAGATGGTTATGTGACGAATTTATTTCCAAGAGGCATCGTTTCCCTCAACCGTTCTGGGATGGGTCGAGTCTGGATCAAAAGACGATCCTTGTTTGGACAGAACAAGGAGTTGGTGATGAAATTATGTTTGCGAGCATGCTTCCTAACTTGTTACAAATTGATGTGGAAGTTATTGTTGAGTGTACCCGTCGTTTGATTCCTCTGTTTCAGCGTACTTTTCTAGGAGTTCAATTTATTCCTCGGGAAGATCCGGTAAATCAGCAGTTACTTGATATGTCTATTGATTTTCAAATTCCGATGCTTAGCTTGGGGCAGTGGTTTAGGCCTACTGTGGAAAGTTTCCCTCTGGATCAAGAATCGTATTTATTATCTTGTGCGAAAAAAACTAGACAGTTTAGGCAGAGATATCAATTGTTGGCAGGTCGTAGGCTGTTGGTTGGTGTTTCGTGGAAGAGTGTTGGGAGTGATCAAAGGAGAAGTAGATCGAAAAGCACTTCGCTGGAGTCTTGGAAGTCAATTTTGTCAAGGCAGGATTGCTTTTTCTTGAATTTGCAATATGGAGAAGTCAAACAGGAGATCGAAGACTTCAAGTCGAAAACGGGTCTGAGAATTTATTATGATGAAGAGGTGGATTCTCTTGGGAATTTAGATGATTTTGCCGCTCAGGTGTCGGCTTTAGATCTCATTATCTCTACGTCGAACACCACGGTGCATGTAGCTGGTGGGCTAGGAAAAATTGTGTGGACACTATTGCCTAATGTGCCAGATTGGAAGTGGATGTTAAAGCAAGAAGATTCGGTATGGTATCCCACAATGAGATTGTTTCGACAGAATAAAATTGGGGATTGGCCGAGTGTGTTTAGGGCTGTTGCGTTAGAACTAGATGTTTTTTGTCGTGGGGTGGGCTTTGATGGAAGCAATTGATGCGTTTGACCAATTTTATAGGTCTGTTTATCATGATCGTTGGTCGAATTTGAGATCGGCATTGGCTGAGAAACCGCTTCAGGTTAAGAGGCTAAATATGTTTATGAAAAATTTTGATTTGAAGGCCTCTGATCCAGTTGAGACTTGGGCATCAAACTGTTTTAGTGTGGAACAAACATTCGAACCGCAGGTACAGGCCTGTGGCTTAATAGATTTTTTCGTTATGGATTTGGCTTCTTTTATAGTAGCGAATATCTTAGAGGTGCAGGAAAATGATAGGGTTTTGGATATGTGTGCTGCGCCAGGTGGTAAGGCCTTGATATTAGCTGAGAAACTAGGACCAAATAGTCAGTTAGTATTGAATGAGTTGTCTAGGACCCGTTTTCATCGTCTGAAAAGGGTCTTAGAGGCTTATGTTCCTCAAGATGTTTTAGAACGGATTTCTTTTCGGTCGTATGATGCGACCAAATGGGGGATCTATGAAATTGATGCTTATGATCGTATACTTGTTGATGTTCCTTGTTCGGCTGAGGCGCATTTGCTTCGTAATTTATCGGAGATGCAGAAATGGTCACCCAAGAGAAGTAAGAGGTTGGCGCAAAGGCAGTATGCTTTACTATGTTCCGCCTTACTAGCTGCGCGACCTGAATCAACGATTGTCTATTCCACATGTAGTATATCTCCTTTGGAAAACGATGGGGTTTTGCACAAACTGAAACGCAAGAAAGGAGATCTTTTCGAGTTTGAAGTGCCCATCTCTCCTTTGGGAGAAAGAACTGAATTTGGATGGCAAATTTTGCCTGACCAGCATCAATGGGGGCCGATGTATTTTTCGGTTCTGAGGAAGCTGAATTATTGAATTGAGAATTTGCATGGTTAGTATGGTTTAAAGCTTGTTTACAGTGGTGTGAATTATATGTTTAAATACGGTAAGTTGTTTTCGTTTAGGTGTTTTGTAGCGTTGTTGGAGTTTCAATTTCGACGAGTATTTAATTTAGGGGGCTTACTATGAATCAATCCCATTTCAAGAGTAATCATATTGTAACAGACCAACATATTAGTTTTTTCCAAACTTTTGGTTATTTGGCTTTTCCTGGTTTAATTAGGAATTGTATTGATGAAATTATTGAGGCTTTTGAAGAGGTCTGGCTACAACAGGGGCATACTCATAATGGTATACCTCATGATGGTTCTAAACGATCTTGTATAGTTCCTTTCCCTGATCAGCACCCTCGTTTATGTCAACTGCTTGATGATCCACGAATTGACGCAATTGCTTCGGCTTTGTTAGGAGATGACTACAATTTTATGCCGAGTGATGGGAACTACTATGCTGGTGATACGGGTTGGCATTCAGATGGTGGTAATAGTGATATCCTCCATATTAAAATTGCTTATTATCTTGATCCTCTATCCCGTCATACTGGGGCTGTGAGGGTTATTCCAGGGAGCCACCATTTTGGTGATCAGTATGCCGATTCATTGAGCGAAAATGTGGGAAATAGTCGGGGTTTGTGGGAACTTGATGGGAGTCAAGTTCCGGCTCAGGCCCTTGAAACGGAACCTGGTGACATAGTGGTGTTCAATCATAAGACTAAGCATGCTTCTTTCGGGGGTGGAGGTTGGCGAAAGATGTTTACCATGAATTTGTGTCAGCGTTATCCTGAATCCCGTATTCAGGAACTTCGGGATTATTTGAACGGTGTGGCGAGATTTTGGGCTGATCGTGCTTATGGTCAGATTATGATGGACACGGCTGGTCCAAAACGAATGCGGCATTTGGAACAAGTGATGGCTAACGATGGTCATATTGCTGAATTGTCTCGCCAAGCTAGAGAAAATATGGATGAACCATCGCGTGGATAAAGGAGAAATATTAGCGCCTTTTAAGTTGCCACAATTTTAGGGTTACATTCTGTTAGTATTGAAAGATCACATTAAGGAGAATAGAGGATGCGTTTGGCAGATAAAGTAGCAATTATTACTGGTTCTGGATCAGGAATTGGGAGAGCTACCGCAGAACTTTTTGCGGAGGAAGGAGCAAAGGTTGTTGTGGCAGACATCAATCTTGAAGGTGCTAATCAAACAGTACAGAGTATTCGGACTGCGGGTGGGGAAGCGATTTCTGTTGAAGCTGATGTTTCCAAGGAAGGGGACAGCTGTAACGTAGCAGATCTTACCTGCAGCGAATATGGTAAAATCGATATTCTTGTCAATAATGCTGCTGCCTTTGTTTTTGGTAGAGTCGAAGATGCGACTTCGGAAGATTGGGATCGTATTTTGAGTGTTAATGTAAAAGGTCCTGCTTTTTGTGTGAAAGCGGTGATTCCAGCGATGAAGCAGGAAGGGAGTGGAGCTATAGTTAATATTGGTTCTATCAGCTCAATAATTGCACAGCCGGATTATGTGCCCTACAATACCTCGAAATCAGCTGTTTTGAATTTTACTAGATGTTTGGCTATGGACTTGGCTCCTTTAAACATCCGTGTTAACACTGTCTGTCCAGGGGTTACTCATACTCCGGCGCTTGAAAAGTTTATGGAGGAGGAAGGCATGACCTTGGAAGAGGTAAGTTCACGTTTGAATCAACCATGTCTATTGAAACGGTTGGGAAAACCTCGTGAGATTGCTCATGGTATTTTGTTTTTGGCTTCTGATGATGCATCCTTTGTGACTGGAACATCTTTGCTTGTAGATGGCGGATATACTGCACAATAATCTGACTATTTGAGTAAGGTATTATCTTTGAGTTTAGGTATTTGAGAGGTGATTTATGAAGATCTCTAAAATTGAGCAATTTTTCCCGCGTTCGCGTATACGGTTAGTCAAAATTACCACTGATAACGGTTTAGTTGGTTGGGGTGAGACTACTCTGGAAGGAAAACCGAAGAGTACTGTTGCTGCCGTCGAAGAACTATCAGATTATCTTATTGGGAAAGATCCTCTCCGGATTGAACATCATTGGCAACATATTTATCGATCTGCTTTCTTTCGAGGAGGAAATGTGCTAATGACAGCGCTTTCAGGGATTGATCAAGCCTTATGGGACATTGCAGGTAAATATTATGAAGTACCTGTTTACCAGCTACTTGGTGGCCCAGTTCGAGATCGGATTCGTGTTTATGCGCATTGGGGGATTAGTAGCATGACAGATGAAGGTAAAGCGTCAGCTAAAGATCGGCTTGAGTGGCTACAAAAAACGGGGGGATACACTGTGTTTAAGTCTGGGCTAGGTGGGAAATGGCGTGCTCATGAGCCGCCTTTAGTTATTGATGGATTTGTCGAACGTGCTTACCTGATGCGTGAATGGGTTGGTCCTGATGTTGAACTTGCATTTGATTTTCATGGAAAATTGACTCCGGCGCTTGCGATCGAAATTTGTCATGAACTAAAGGGTATGCGACCAATGTTTGTTGAAGAACCTGTTCCGCAAGAAAATGTTGAGGCACTGAAGCTAGTTTCAGATCATGTCACGTTTCCTATTGCTACTGGTGAAAGACTGTTAACCCGTTGGGAATTTCGAGAGATTTTTGAGAAACAGGCGGTAGCTTATATTCAACCTGATACTTCTCATGTTGGTGGTGTTACGGAACTCAAGAAAGTTGCAAATATGGGTGAAGTTTACTATATACATATAATGCCGCATTGCGCCATTGGACCTGTAGCATTCTCTGCTTCTTTGCATGTAGATGCAGTTGTACCTAATTTTTTAATTCAAGAACAGGTTGATTCAGGATTAGGTGCTGGTCTATTTAAAGAAAATTGGCGGGTTACAGATAGCCATATTGATTTGCCAACTAAACCTGGCCTCGGATTTGAAATTGATGAAGCAGAGGCTGAGCAGAATTGTGGTATTTATCAAGAAGAACTTGGTGGCGAATTTTACTATGATTCGGATGGAAGTGTTGCTGATTGGTAACATATGGGTAAAGGACATATAAGGGTGGGTATACTGTATTATTAAACTTATAAGGAAACCCTTTTACATCCTCTTGGTTTATAAAGGTTGTCTGCGGTAAAAGGTTCAAGACCGAGTTTCTATTCGTTCCATATAATATATGTGCGTAGATGAGCTTGTACCGCTTAGTATTCCAACCTAAGTGTACTAGCGTGGAGATTTAGCTGGCAAAATCCAACCTGATCAACTGTAATTACAGTTGAAAAGAATATAAAATTTTAATATGATGGCAAAGCTGTGCCATAAACGACGAAAAGTGTGATCTTGCTTGGAGTTCGGAGACCATATTGTGAAGCAACATGCGTGAAAAGTTGGAGTGCAAGCTTAAGCAATATCTATGCTGGCAGTTGGTTCAGCTTTTTGAATCTGTGGGTTGTACCGCTGTTTTTCTGTTTTAAGGGGGAAAGTGAATGTTTAGTCAGGCTGTGAATGAAGTTGGTTTTCCTAATCAAGCTGGTGTTGGTAACCAACCAAATGTTGTATTTGTTATTACTGATGACCAAGGATATGGCGATTTGGGCTGTCATGGAAATTCAATTATACAGACTCCTAACTTGGATCAATTACATGCCCAAAGTCTTCGTTTAACTAATTTGCATGTGGGGCCAACTTGTGCTCCCACCCGAGCGGGAATTATGACTGGCCGTTATTGTAATTGTACTGGCGTTTGGCACACTATTGGCGGGCGTTCGCTTCTGCGCCATAGTGAAGTTACAATGGCCGACATTTTTCGTACTAATGGTTATAGAACGGGCATGTTTGGGAAATGGCATTTGGGAGATAATTATCCATTTCGTCCACATAATCGAGGTTTTGAAGAGGTTCTTTATCATGGTGGGGGTGGGATTAGTCAAACACCAGATTATTGGGGGAATGATTACTTTGATGATACGTTTTTTCGGAACGGTGAAGAAGAATCTTTTGAAGGGTATTGTACTGATGTTTGGTTTGATGAAGCCATGAAATTTATCGAAAGAAACAAGGACCAGTCATTTTTTTGCTATTTGTCGACTAATGCGCCGCACGGCCCATTTCGTGTTCCAAGTGATTATAGCGATATTTATCGTGAAAAAGTTCCTGATTCTCGAGCCAATTTTTACGGAATGATTACCAATATTGACGAAAATATGGCACGGTTGCGAACTCGGCTGAAAAATCTTGGTATTGAAGATAATACGATTCTTATTTTTATGACTGATAATGGGTCAGCAGCTGGTTGTGAGTTGGATCGGGATCAATATGTCTCGGATGGTTTTAACGCTGGTATGCGTGGTATGAAAGGGTCTGCATATGAAGGAGGGCATCGTGTCCCGTTTTTTATGCATTGGCCTGATGCTGGGTTTACAGAAGGGCGAGACGTTGATCAGTTGAGTGCTAACATAGATTTGTTGCCGACTCTTATTGATTTATGCCAATTGCGGGTGGCAGAAGATTGCCAATTCCATGGTATTAGCTTGGTTCCGTTATTTGATGGAGAAATTGAAGAGTGGCCGGATAGGGTGATTGTTACGGATTCTCAACGTGTTGAACATCCGATTAAATGGAGGCAAAGTGCGACCATGACCCAACGTTGGCGGTTGATTAATGGTGTTGAACTTTATGATATTTTGATTGATCCAGAGCAGAGGAATGATGTTTCTATTGATCAGTCGGATTTAGTTGATCGACTGCGTGAACATTATGAAAAATGGTGGGATTTAGTTTCACCTCGTTTTGATGAGGACTGTCCAATTGTGATTGGTAGTCAGAATGAAAAGATCTCGTTGCTGACTAGTCATGATTGGCATGGTGAAGCTCATGCTTGGAATCAAGGACAAATACGTGGTGGATTAGAGTGTAATGGATATTGGGCGATTGAGATTGCGGAGGATGGTGAGTATATCTTTGAACTCAGGCGTTGGCCGAAAGAAGAAGATAAATCTATCATGGAAGGGATTGAAGGAGAAATAATTGATTTATATAATGGAGGCAAGGCTCTTAGCTTGAAAACTGCTCGGATCCAAATTGGTGATCAGGAGCAAATGAAGGTTATCTCTGCTGGTGATAAGGGGGTAAAATTCATCTTCAACTTAAAGGCAGGTGAAACTCGCTTACAGACTTTTTTAACGGGTGAAGACGGCTTTACTATTGGTGCTTATTATGTCTATGCTGGTCAAGTTTAGTGGAGTCTGGCTATTATGGTCAATTTGATTTGTTTAGAAGTGCGAAATGTTGAGGTTAGAATTTTTTTGTCGATTTTGGTACAGGGTTAAGTGTTACTTAGACCATCTGCCAATAATGATTAGCTGTTGGGTTTGGGTAGTTTATACACTTTTGTTTGACAAGGATATTTTACTTAATTTATGAGGGTTTGAGATGACGCGTGACGAATTTGATGAGCATGTTTTACGTATCCAGTTGGATGGCTATACGATTCTGCCAGGTTTACTTACTTCGGATGAGTGTGAGCAAGCTCGAAAGGAACTAAATAGCTTGTCTGAGAAGAATATGTGGTTAGGAAATCTGTTTAATAAAGGGCAGATCTTTGAGATTGTTTATCAAATACCATCATTGTTGGAGGTTGTCCGGTATTTTTTGGGTCAGGATGCTGTCCTCAGTGGCGCTTACGGTAGTATCCTCTCTTCTGGTGCAGGTGGTGGAGGTCTTCATTCGGACGGGTCGATAACTGGTCCTAACCGATTAGATTCACTCGCACCCGCTGATAATAATCTCCGGATTACGAGCCATGTGCTAGGGTTCAACGTTATTTTCTGTATCAGTGATTTTACAAAAACTAACGGTGCGACCCGAGTTGTACCTGGTAGTTACAAATATCAAGCATTGAAGGTGCCTCCTTCTCCAGTTTATGGTGAGAGAATTGTTGAAGCTGAACGTGGATCAGCACTAATCTTTAATATTAACACTTGGCATGGTGCTTCTGAGAACTCTACTAATGAAGCACGATATGCGCTTTTCACACCTTGGCGAAGACAGTGGTTGCGTAGTGAATCTGAACTGTCTCGTATTGTTGAACCGGAGGTTTTAGATCGGGCAGGTGAGGACGGCAAAAGAGTATTTGGTTTGAGTGCTTTGTCTCCGTATTTAGATCTATCTCAGTGGGATAGAGAGAATGGTTGTCCTAAGTCAGAATGGTCGCATTTGCAACGTGGTTAAGCAAATCAGGTTAGGGTTTAGAATGGTGAGAATGGATAAGAGTTTATGTCCTCTGCTGATATTGAACGGGCGTTTGGTGTTCATTGTAGTGTTGATAATTTTGGTTTTGCAATGTCATGGGTTATATGCCGTTACAGTTCAGGTTCCAGAAGATCAGCCAACTATACAGGCGGGGATCAAAGCAACTGTTGATGGAGATATTGTTCTGGTGGCTAGTGGTACGTATACTGGAACGGGGAATGTCAATTTAGATTTTGAAGGAAAGGCCATTACTGTCAAATCTATTAATGGAGCTGCATCTACCATCATCGATTGTCAAAATCAAAATATAAGAGGATTTTATTTTCATAGCGGAGAAACATCCTCGTCTGTCCTAGATGGATTTACGATAACTGGGGGCAAAGCTACAGGTGTGTGGCCCAATAATATTGGTGGAGGGATTTATTGCAACAAATCTTCTCCAACTATCATCAATTGTATTATTACGGACAATCAAGCTAGCAATGGAGGTGGGATCCTTTGTGCTGAGTCGTCGCCTAGTGTGGTTAATTGTCTTATTACCAAAAATCAGGCGCAAAAAAATGGTGGAGGAGTTTATTGTTCCAATAATTCGTCTGCACGTTTTATTAATTGTACTGTTACCAATAATTGGTCGAAGGTTGGTGGAGGAATTTATGGTTTTAATAATTTGGCTCTTACTGTTGTTAACACTATTGTTTGGGCTGATAGCCCGCAGTCGATCTATTTTAGTGAGTCTGGGGCGCTTAACAAAATTACTGTATCTTATTCCTGTGTACAAGGTGGGCAGGCTGGAATAGTTACGAATGATAATGGGGTAATTAATTGGGAAAATGGGAATATCGATGTTGATCCAATGTTTGTCGATGTCAGTGCTGGGGATTATCATCTGAGAGATAATAGTCTTTGTATCGGTGCTGGTACTATAACAAATGCTCCGCAAGCAGATATCGAAGCTAATTCTCGGCCTGCTGCCAATCCGGATATGGGAGCCTATGAAAATCCTCGTTCTACGCCAGAAGATATTACTTCGCCTGTTGTTACTGTGGTTACCTCTCCCACGAGAAATGGTATTTATAAAGAATCGGATATTGTACCAGTTACAATTACTTTCAGTGAGAGTGTCATTGTTGTAAAAACGCCACAACTCGTTTTAGAAACTGGAGCCAAGGATGCTGTGGTCGATTATTCTGCTGGTAGTGGTACGGAGACTTTGACTTTCATTTATACAGTTGCTGCTGGTCAAAATAGTCGTGATTTGAGTTATCGTGCTGATAATGCGTTGATTTTGAACGGAGGACAGATTGAGGATGCGGCAGGAAACACTGCCATTTTGATGCTACCCGTACCTGGAGGTGCAGATTCATTGTCATTTAAGAAAGGGTTGGTTATAGATACCTCCCCGCCTGCGCTACCAATGGGATTGGTGGCGACAGGTAGTAATGGTCAGGTGAGGTTAATTTGGTCAGCTAATAATGAGGATGACCTTGCTGTTTATCATATATATGGTGGCACGAGAATCGATGTGATTCCTTTTCTGGCGAAAGTTGTTGTGGGTACAGAAAGGTACATTCACCTTGGTTTGGATAACGGCACAGCTTATTACTATCAGGTTGCGGCTTTGGACGCTGCTGGTAATGAAAGTGGTAAGACTAATTATGTGTCAGCGTTGCCACAATCCAAAAAAATCCGTGTTCCACAAGATCAGCCGACAATTCAAGCTGGAATTGATGCGGCCGTTGATGGGGAGACTGTTTTGGTATCTGATGGGACATATACGGGAGTAGGCAACGTCAATCTAGATTTCAAGGGTAAGATGATAACAGTAAAGTCTGTTAACGGCGCTTCGTCTACAATCATTGATTGCCAGGAGCAGTATAGCCGAGGTGTTTATTTTCATAATAGGGAGACGCTGTTATCAGTTTTGGATGGTTTTACTATTACTGGAGGAAATGCTATTGGTGTGTGGCCAAACAATGTGGGTGGTGGAATCTATTTCAACAATTCGTCACCCACAGTTGCAAATTGTGTCATTGTCAATAATCGGGCAAGTAATGGTGCTGGAATTCTTTGCGGAGCTTCTTCTCCTTACATTGTTAATTGTGTTATTGCTGATAACCAATCTGATAAAAATGGTGGAGGTATTTTTTGTTCGGCTAATTCTTCTCCTGATATTGCCAACTGTAGGATTTTTGGTAATCAATCGGTAGAGAGTGGTGGTGGGATCTATTGCAATGATTCGTTACCGACGGTTACTAACTGTGTTGTTGTCGGTAATCAAGCTCAGAATGGTAGTGGTATGTTTTGTGCTTCTTCTGCCCCTCGTTTGATCAACTGTACGTTTACTGGTAATCAGGCTGAAAATGGTGGAGGAGTTTTTTGTTCGGCTGGTTCTTCTCCTGTTATTGTTAATACTATCTTCTGGAAAGATAGTCCACAGGAAATCTATTTTGGAATTGGGAAGCCTAATGCAATCAGCATTTCTTACTCCGATGTGCAGGGTGGTAAATCGGGGATTGTGACCAATGATAATGGTACTGTTAACTGGGGAGATGGCAATATTAGGCTTAGTGTATTCGTCCCTGATGTGGATCCTTTATTTGTTGATTTGGTTAGTGGGGACTATCGTCTTAGGGACAATAGTCTCTGTATCGGAGCTGGAACCTCCGAAGATGTACCTCAAACTGATATTGAAGGGAATTATAGAGGGGTACCTCCCGATATTGGGGCCTATGAAAACCCTCTCAATGTCAAAGTACCCATGATTATCCGTGTACCGCAAGATCAACCGAAAATCCAAACCGCAATTGATTTGACTGTTAATGGTGATGTGGTTCTCGTTGACGCTGGGACGTATAAAGGAGTTGGTAATGTCGGCTTAGATTTTTTAGGAAAGGCAATCACTGTTAGGTCTGTTAGTGGGGCAGTATCTACAATTATTGATTGTCAAGGTCAAGATATTAGGGGAGTTTACTTCCGGAATGGTGAGACACAATCTTCTATTCTAGAGGGGTTTTCTATATTCAAGGGAGACGGGATATTTTGCGATAATTCATCTCCGCTCATTATTAATTGTAGAGTTATTGAGAATACATCTCAAATGGGAGGGGGCGGGATATTTTGCCAAAATGGTGCATCGCCTACTATTAAAAATTGTGTCATTACCGGTAATCAGTCATCAGGTAGTGGTGGAGGTGTTTTTTGCGCAAATGGATCCTCTCCAATGATTACTGGATGTACAATTTCAGATAATCGAGCTCAAAGTGGTGGTGGAATATTTTGTTACGACAAATCCGAACCTAACATCACTGATTGTATTATTACCAATAATCAATCAGTTCGTAATGGCGGAGGAATTTATTGTAAAAATTCCTCTCCATTTATTGATAATTGTACTATTGCTGATAATCAGGCCCTCGAAGATGACGGTGGCGGGATTCTTTGCAAATCCAAATCTTCTCCTTCTATTACCAACTGTATTATTACTAATAATCGGGCTTTAAATGGCAGTGGGATTTTGTGTCATAACAGTTCTGATCCGATTGTTACTAACTGTCTTATTGTTGACAATAGTGCGGAAATTGGAGGTGGAGGGATTCTATGTGATGTTAATTCATCTCCGACTTTTATTAATTGCACAGTTTTTGGTAATCGTGCTGAGAGAGGGGGAGGAGGCTATGTTCAAAACAGCTCTTCTCCAACTGTTATCAACACTATTTTTTGGTCAGATAGCCCTCAGGAAATTTATTTTGGGGTAGGCAGGCCAAGTGTTATCAGCATTTCTTATTCTGATGTTCAAGGCGGAGAAGCTGGGATTATTACTAATGATAATGGCACTGTCAATTGGGGGGATGGCAATATTAGAACTAGTTCGGTGATTCCTGATGCTGACCCCCTTTTCGTAGATGCTATTAATGGGGATTATCGTCTGTTGGATGATAGCCTTTGTATTGGTATGGGAATGGTTGTCGATGTTTCTAACGATATTGTAGGTAATGTACGAGGAATTCCGCCGGACATCGGTGCCTATGAAAACACCTTGAATTCTAGGCGGGTGACAACTATCCGTGTTCCTCAAGATGAATCGACAATACAAGCTGGGATTAATGCTGCTACTAGGGGGGATACAGTATTGGTTGCTGATGGTGTCTATACTGGGCGGAGTAATGTTAGTTTGGACTTCATGGGGAAATCAATTACTGTTAAATCTGTTAACGGCGCTCAGTCGACGATCGTCGATTGTCAAGGGCAGAATACTAGGGGTTTCTATTTTCGGAATGGAGAAACGGAGATTTCTGCTTTGGATGGGTTTACTGTAACCAATGGTAGTGGGGTTTATTGTAGTAATTCGTCACCGACCATTGTTAATTGTATTATAAGTAACAATCAGGCTCAAAATGGTGCTGGTATTGTTTGTTATAGTAGTTCCTCTCCGGTGATTATAAATTGCATTGTTACTGATAATCAATCTCAAAATGGTGGCGGGATCTATTGTGAAAACTCTTCACCTAGTCTTACCAATTGCATGATTGTTGGTAACCAAGCTGGTTCTAACGGTGGAGGCTTTTTCTGTAATAATTCGTCACTGAATATTATCAACTGTACGGTAACTGAGAACCGGGCAAAAAGTGGTGGTGGAATCTATGGTATCAGTAATGCTTTACTGACTGTTACCAATACTATCCTTTGGGGTGATATCTCACAGGAAATTTTCTTGGGTGTTGGCGAGCCCAGCACAATCAACGTGATTTATTCAAATGTCCGGAATGGTCAGTCTGGTATTGTATTTGAAGGTAATAGCACAGTTAATTGGGGGGATGGTAATATTGACGTCGATCCCCTTTTTGTGGATGCGGTTGTTGGAGATTATCTTCTTTTGAATGATAGTTTCTGTATTGGGGCAGGTACGAATGTTGGAGCACCATTAACTGATATTTTGGGTAACCCTAGAGGGACTTCACCAGATATTGGTGCTTATGAAAACCCGCTTGATTTTAAACTGACGGCGCCGATTCGTGTTCCACAAGATCATCCGACAATTCAAGCTGGAATTGACAAGGCTATTGCTGGTGACGTTGTGTTGGTTGCTGATGGTATGTATACAGGTAATGGCAATGTCAATTTGGACTTTAGAGGAAAAGCGATTGTCGTTAGGTCTGTTAATGGGGCAGCTTCTACCATTATCGATTGTCAAAGTCAGGATGTAGGTGGTTTATATTTCCAAAGTGGTGAAACACAAGCTTCTGTCTTGGATGGATTTACCATAACCAATAGTAGAGGAATTTATTGCAATAAATCGTCACCAACGATTAAGAACTGTGTTGTGGTTGATAATCAGAATGTTAGTGGAGGAGGCCTTTTCTGTGGTAACAATTCTTCTCCGCGTTTGGTTAATTGTGCGTTTGTTAACAATCGTGCTCAAACTGGTGGAGGAATCTATAGCGATAGTTCGTCGCCGACGATTATCAATTGTACTATCAGCGGAAATTTTGCCGAAAATGGTGGTGGTATCTTTTCTGAGAATGGTTCCTCTGTCACTATTATAGGCGCAATTATCTGGGAAAATCGGTCAGATGATTTTTCTTTTGGAAATGATGAGTCTAATTTGGTCTATATTTCTTATTCTAACGTTCGGGATTTTGTGTCTTATCATGGACGAGGAAAAGTTAAGTGGGGAGAAGGTAATATCAATACAGATCCGTTATTTGTGGATACTGTTAGCCGAAATTACCGAATTAAGGATAATAGCCCTTGTATTGGTGTCGGAATCACTGATGGCATGCTATTAACTGATATTGAAGGGAATTATCGAGGGACTCCACCGGATATTGGTGCTTATGAGAATTCATTAAATAAGAGGTTAATTCTACCAATTCGTGTTCCTCAAGATCAACCTACAATTCAGTCGGGAATCGATGTGGCTGTCAATGATGATATCGTTTTGGTTGATGATGGTATCTATAAAGGTAAAGGTAATGTTGAGGTGGATTTCCAGGGTAAAGCAATTACCGTTAGATCTGTTAATGGAAGTTCAGCCACCATTATTGATTGCCAGAATCTTTATAAAAGTGGTTTTTTGTTTCGTAATGGAGAAATACAATCTTCTGTATTACGTGGATTTACGATTACGAAAAGTAAAGGCAAAAACGGAGGGGGGATTTATTGTGACAATGCTTCTCCAACTATTTCTAAGTGCGTAATTATAGATAATCAGATGGATAACGGAGGAGGGATTTATTGTATCAATAATTCTTCTCCCCGTTTTGTCGACTGTGTTGTTACTAATAACTTGGTAAGTAGGAATGGTGGGGCTATATATGCTAGCAATAATTCTACTTTATCTGTTACTCGTTGTATCATTTCTGACAATCGGGCAAGTAACGGAGGAGGGATTTATTGTATCAATAATTCTTCGCTTATTATTGTAAATTGTGTTGTTGTTGACAATCGAGTGAGTGAGAATGGGGGTGGAATTTATTGTGGAGCTTCTTCTCCTGCTATTATCAATTGTACTATTTCTAACAATTGGGCTGGTAAGGGAAGTGGGATTTATTGTCACTTGTTTTCTGCACCTGTTTTGACTAACACTATTATGTGGGGTGAAAATCCACAGGTGATTTATTTTAGTGAGTTAGGTACTTCTAATGAGATTACCGTTTCTTATTCCAATCTGCAGGGTGGTCAAACCGGAATTTTTACTAATGGTAATGGGCTTGTTCACTGGGGTGATGGTAATATTGATGTTGATCCGATTTTTGTAGATGCTTCTGTTGGGGATTATCATCTCGGTGATAATAATCCTTGTTTTGGGGTTGGTACTCTGGAAAATATGCCGAAAACAGATATTGAAGGTAGTTTTCGCCCAAATCCGATTGGTTCTAACCCAGATATCGGTGCCTATGAAAAATCGAGTGGTGTACCAACTGATGTTATCGCACCTGTAGTTATGTCTGTTTCTTCTCCTTCAGGAAGTGGTGTCTATAAAGAGTCTGATATAGTAGTAATTGTGGTTACTTTCAGTGAAAGCGTTATTGTTAGAGGGATGCCACAACTTATTTTAGAAACTGGATTTAGGGATGCCATAGTCGATTATGCTAGTGGCGGTGGCACGGAGACTTTGACTTTTATTTATACCGTTGCTTCTGGTCAGAATAGTAGTGATTTAGATTACAATGCTGTCGATGCATTAATTTTGAATGGAGGTAGTATTGAGGATGTAGTGGGAAACAGTGCCGATTTGGTGTTACCAGTACCCGGAGATATGAAGTCGTTGTCGTTCGAAAAAGAATTGGTTATAGATACCTCCCCGCCTGCTACACCTGAGGGGCTGGTGGCAATAGCAGGAAATAACTCTGTGAGGTTAATTTGGTCAGCTAATAGTGAAGGTGATCTTTCCTCCTACCAGATTTATGGTGGAACCAGCAGTGATGGCGCAACATTTCTCACAGAAGTTTTTGCTGGTACGGACAGATATACCCATCTCGGTTTGGCTAATGAGACGATTTATTATTATCGGATTTCAGCTGTGGACAATATTGGTAATGAGAGTGATAAGACTGATTATGTGTCAGCATTACCGCAGTCTAACAAAATTCGTGTTCCACAAGATCAATTTAATATTCAAGCTGGAATTGATGCAGCAGTTGATGGAGATAGTGTTTTGGTGTCTGATGGGACATATACAGGACTAGGAAATGTCAATCTGGATTTCAAGGGTAAGGCAATAACAGTTAGGTCTGTCAATGGAGCAGGAGCGACTATAATAGATTGTAGGGATGAATATACTCGAGGCCTTTATTTTCAAAATGGAGAGACGTCCTTGTCAGTTTTGGATGGTTTTACTATTACTAGGGGAAATGCGACTGGTGTATGGCCGAGTAATATGGGAGGTGGAATTTCTTTCAATAATTCGTCACCTACGATTACTAATTGTATTATTGTTAATAATCAAGCTGCTCGCTATGGAGGAGGGGTCTTTTGTTATGATAGTTCGTCACCATATTTTATCAATTGTGTTATTACGGATAATCGTTCTCTGGGAAATGGTGGTGCGATTTATTGTATGAACGATTCTTCTCCTGTGGTGGTGAACTGTAGTATTACTAATAATCGTGCGATAGATGCTGGAGGTGCAGTTTTTTGTTATGGGGATTCTTCTCCAAACTTGGTCAATTGTACTATCGCCGATAATTTGGCTCAACGCGGTATTAGTATATATTGTTCTGCCAATTCTTCCCCTGTTGCCATTAATACTATTTTTTGGGGAGGGGAGTTGCCACAAATCTATTTTAGTGGAAATGATAGACCTAATGCAATTTCTATCTCTTATTCTGATGTTCAGAAAGGGAGACTTGGAATCGTGACCAACGATAATGGAACTGTTGATTGGGAGCGAAGTAATATTGATGTTGACCCTTTGTTTAAAAGTAGTGCTGATGGAGATTATCGTCTTAGAGTGGATAGTCCCTGCATTGGTGTTGGGACTTTAGATATTGGTTTCAATATTAATCTTCAGGATTATGCTGATGGCTCAATGGCTCGTATGGGAGTGTATGGAAATTGGTTGCCTTCTGTTACAATTACTTCAAATAGTGATCCTGTGGTTACGGGGCAGACCCTTAAGACAGTTGCAGGCTCTTTTATTGAGTTTGAACTGACTGGCAGTGATTCAGATGGAGATCAGTTAATTTACACTATTGTGAGCCTTCCTTCAAATGGTAAGTTGTCAGGAGCAGCACCGAAGTTGACTTATATTCCTAAGTCTAACTTTTATGGAACTGATACCTTTACTTTCAGAGCGAATGATGGGACAAGTTATAGCAATATTGGTGTCATCATTGTTGATGTTGGCTTAATCAGTGATAGCGTTGTTGTCGCTGGCCGGGCTGTGTTGGGGGATGTGAATGGTGACGGTTTCGTCAATATTTTCGATTTAGTTCAGGTGGCACTGCAATTTGGACAAATTGGTGATAATCTTCTTGGAGATGTTAATCATGATAGTTTTGTTAACTTGCTTGATTTAGTTCAGGTTACACGGAATTTCGGCCAGATTTTGTCTGCTCCAGTTTTGTGGACAAATGAATTTGATCTCTCTTCCTTACCAAAAGAGAATATCCGATTAGCTGTCACAGAATGGGAAAAGATATCTAATAGATCAGACAATGAGGAGTTGGTATTGGATGTTCTCCGATCTTTATTCGTAAGCGTGCCGAGTCAAACACTTCTTCGGCAGAATTATCCGAACCCGTTTAATCCAGAAACTTGGATTCCGTTTGAGCTGAGCCGTAGTTCAAAGGTTACAGTTGTAATTTATAATGTAATAGGGGTACCGGTTAGAACCATTAGAATTGGTTATGTAGAACCGGGCAGCTATCTTAGTCAGGCGAGAGCTATCTATTGGGATGGTAAGACAGATGCTGGTAGGGAAGTTGCTAGTGGTACTTATTTCTGCACTCTTAGGGTTCAAGACCATGTCTATACCCAAAAAATGGTAGTACTTAAGTAGATGCTCCGTGTTTTAAATGCTTTCTTAGTTTCTTTTTAGTTTAATTGTGTTATAGGGCAGATAATAACGTATGGGTAGGGTAGGATTATTTGTTTTGTCCTGGTTTAAATCCAAAGAATTTAATGGCCAGAATTTTTGGATCTGGAAAATGGGGATTGGTATGTGTGCAAGTATATTTAAAAGGGATAGTGTCTAGAAAAGATTATTAATTGGGAGACGCGTTTAATGGGAACTAATGATGTCGTGACCTTTGGTGAATTCCCGTTTCACATTAGGACAGAAAAACTGGGTGATACTAATGTGATTGAAGAGGTTTTTCTCTCTGATTGTTATAGATTAAGAACAAAAACGTACCAACCAGAAGTCATCTTTGATATTGGTGGTCATTTGGGGGCGTTTAGTTGTTTGGCAAAATCGTTATGGCCGGATGTTAAGATTGTTTTTGTTGAGCCGAATTCAAGATCTTTAGAATTAGCGCGATTAAACTTAAAACGATTTGGAAATGTTGAATTTGTTTCAGGTGCAATGAAGTATGATAAAAATGCGAATGTTTTTGTTGATGATGTCAGGGCAACTGGCAGTGGATTAATGATGTCAATGAAGACATATGAGCAGAATCTAGGCGCTATAAAACGTGTTGGTTCTCCCTATTATGTCCATACGCAAAATGTCCCTTTGTTTACTATTGAACAGTTGATGGATGAACTCGGAATAGATAGGATCGATATTTTGAAAATGGATTGTGAAGGGGGGGAGAGAGATTTTTTTCTGCATGTGAATCGTGATATTGCAATCCACCGTATTAGAGATTTTTGTGGGGAATATCATTACGATCTTGGAAGTTTTTATCTGGATGCAAGATCAAAATTTCCGCACCATAAGATATCCTTTTTTGGAGATAATAGGGATATTGGTATGTTTTGGGGTGAAACAGATGCAAATCCGTTCATGAAGTTTCGGAAACAGAGGTTATCTATCAAGCCAAAACGCTGATAGTGTTAGATGATATTATAGGTGGCGAATTTAGAGGCTTGCTATTGTGTCACGTGGATAAGGATATTATGGATAGTTTCCAAGGTTTATCTTAGGCCTGGTTGTGCGGATAGGTGTTATAACCTAAGTTCAGGTTTGGCAGAAATATGTAATAAATATAAAGATGTTGTTACAGAGAGAATATGAAGAAATATCGTTTAGCAATTATAGGACTTGGTAGAATGGCATCTACAATTGACCAAGAGGTTATCAACTACCCACCGGTCAAGTTGCCGTATTCAATTGCTTCTTCATGCCAAGAGATTGATCGGATTGAATTGGTTGCAGGTGCTGACGTCCTTTTGGAGAAGAGAGCTGCTTTCTCGAATAAATGGGAGAGGGATGCTGTCTATCAAGATTACCTTGAAATGATTGTGCAGGAAGAGCCAGATATTGTCGCCATTTGTACGAAAGGGGAACTGCATGCGGAAATGGCTGTTCGGGTAGCAGAATCCGGTGTGAAAATGATTTACTTGGAAAAAGCAATTGCCTGTTCGATGGTTGAGGCCGACAGCGTTTTGGAAGTGTGTCAGAAGAATGGGGTATTTCTTAATACGGGAGCTTTACGGAGGTTTGATTCGAGATATCAAATCGCCAAAGCGTGCATAGATCAAGGTGAAATTGGTGATTTGCAATATGGGGTTCACTATGCAGCAGCTAGTTTGTTACATGGCCACATCCATGCAGTTGATACTTTGATGTATTTAATGGGTGACCCTCAGGCGACTCGTGTTCGCGGTGATTTACGTCCTAGCGGTTTATTGATTGAAGAAAATCGGTTGGGTTCAGATCCTAGCGCTACCTACCAAATCGTTTTCGAAAATGGGGTAGGAGCAACAACAATTCCCGCAGGAAATTGGGATTTTGAAATTTTTGGAACTAAGGGGTGTATCAAGAGTTACAATAATGGTGTGAATTGGCAGTTACAGCAAAAAACGCAAGTCACCGATCGTTACACTCCGTTCCTGAATGTAGATTATTCAGCCCCCGTGCATCACAGCGCAACGATTGCTTGCTTGGAAGATTTGGTTGATGCCTTCGAAACGGGCCGTCAAACGCTTGGTGATATTACAATTGCACATCATGCGACGGAAATATGTTTGGCTGTAGCCGAAAGCCATCAACAAGGAGGGGGCTGGATAGATTTGCCTTTGGCAAACAGATCTCTTTACATATATCATGTTTAATGGCTGTTTGATCGTATGTATTTTGCATTGCATAGATTATGAGTAAACCAAAAATGGCTTCATTGGTACGGGTAACAAGGCTCAGTAACCGGGGCATCTAAGGTATGCTATGGCATCTCAGCATGCGGAAGCTTATCAGGAGCTTGGAACTTGTGAGTTAGTTGCTTGTGCTGATATGAAATTGAAAAATACACAAGTTTTTACTGATTACTATCAACTGCCAATATGTATCTTTCACACACGGAGATTTTGGAAAAGGAAGATCTTGATATTGTATCCGTTTGTGTTTGGCCGAAACTCCATGCTCAAATGGTGTTTGACTGTGTTTCAGTGGGTGTTCGTACAATTCATTGCGAAAAACCGATGGCGGATAATTGGGCGGATGCGCGATTGATGGTCGAAAGGTGCCGAGCATCTGGAATTCAGCTAACTTTTAATCATCAACGCCGTTTTGGTTTGCCTTTTGCTAAAGCCAAAGAACTCCTGAAAAGTGGGGAAATTGGTCGTTTGGGAAGGCTAAAGGTTGCCGATGGCTATCATTTTCGAGTTATGAGGAAGGATTCATCGGCTTGGAAAGTTTTTGACACCAATGGTGAAAATCTACATGGTCCAAATTATATATCTCGGACAATTGCTAATTTGGTTGATTCATTAGAGAATGGCCTTGTGCCTGAACTAGATGTAAAAAGAGTTCTTCAGGCAACGGAGATTATTTTTGCCTCTTATGAATCCAGTAGGTGCTACGTGCGAATTGATCTTCCTTTGACTATTGATGATAATTCCTTGGTATCGATGATTAAAGCTGGTGGTTTAATGCCGGAGGTGTGATTCACAGGGGAAAGGATGGGACAGAAGCAAAAGGAGATGGTTCAGTGGGAGCGAATGTTGCCAGCGGAATTCCGGTTGGTAATTGAAAAGTTACCGACTGTTTATCTCCCATTAGGCACGGTAGAGTGGCATGGTGAGCATGATGCGCTTGGTTTAGATGCGCTTAAAGCGCATGCTCTTTGTGTTCGAGCTGCTAAAAAATCTGGTGGGATTGTCCATCCTCCGCTTTACGGTGGTATGGGAGGTTTGGATAAACCGGCAACTGTCAAAATGGAACCAGAAAATTCTTGGGAAAATTATTTGCTTCGGCCATGGTTGGAAAAGATGTGTAGCGAATTTCACCGGTTGGGTTTTAAGGCTATTATTATGCTTACAGGGCATTATGGACATAATCAACAGATTGTTGTACGAGAAGTCGCAACTCGGATGACTGAGCGGTTGCAGATTCCAATACTTGGGATTCCTGAGTATTGGTTAGCGCTTGATGCCGGTTATTTTGGGGATCATGCTGGAATTGGTGAAACGTCGTTACTCTGGCATTTGGAACCGGATTTGGTCGCGATTGACCGGCTCAAGACAGATCCAGATTATGGCAAGGATAGTGTTATCGAGTTAGGATCATCCCCTGAATTAGGCAAGAAATATACTGACCTGATTATTGCTCGTTTGTCGTCTTTAGCTCAGTCGATGCCGAGTTGGGATGGAGACAAGAGGGATATGTTTGTTCGAGCTGAAAATGCTATTCTTTCTGTTCAGTTGCGTGGATGGCGTCTTTTGCATCCATGGGCAGCTTGGCAAAACATCCATCTTGAGGGTGTCGTTGATTACAGTCGCTTGTTGGTTGATGAGCAGTTTGAAAAAATTTCTATTCTCTCACGAAAATTGTTATGATATTTTCATGTTTTATGGTTGTGAATATGATGATGAATCAAAAAACTAAATTAAGGCGGAATGATGGAGCATACAGATCAAGAGAATACTGAACAGATAGTGGGCAAAGTTGAAATTCCTCCTGTGACTGGTGTCTATGCTGAACCTTGGTCATTCAAAAAACTATTTGGGTTACTTGCGGTTTTTGGACCGGCTGCAATTGTTGCCTCAGTTAGTATTGGGGCCGGGGAGACTATTGTTGTTGTTAGTACTGGTGCTTGGGCTGGTTATGGACTCTTATGGTTGGTGCTTTTGAGTTGTGTTGTTAAGGGGATATTTGTTACTTATTTCCTTGGTCGTTACACGGCGGTTAGTGGTGAGCATATTGGTCATCGTCTTGTGCGTTTACCCGGCCCACGCGGTTGGTTTCTGATAGCGATTATCGCGTTGGAGATGATTGGTGCTCCCTTGGCTTGGGTTCCGATTTCCAAACCTTGTGGTGATCTATTTCATTTTATTCTCAGAGATATATTGCCGACTTCTATTTCTGAGCCAATTTGGGAAAATATCATCACTTCAGCCTTTGTCGCTTTAGCGCTTATATTTGGGTTGATGCTTTCATTTGAAAAGCTGGAGAAGCAGCAGATCATCATCTGTGGTATCCTCGTTGGAGGTACTATTGTTGGGACGCTAATGGTACGTCCTGATTTTGGAAAAGCCGTTACTGGCAGCCTGAATTTCGGTCATTTGCCTGATGCAACCGATTGGGCACCATCGGATGCTGTCAAAAATCCGTTATTGACAATGGCGACAGCCTTTGCTTATGTGGGAGGGTCCGTGATGGGATATGTTGTGTATGCGAACTGGATTGGACTGCACCGCTGGGGATTAACTGGGCATGAAAAGATTTCGGCTATTCAACGGTATGCTTTTACTCAAGACACTATTGATTATCTTCCTGAAGATCCAGCGCAGGCCAATCAATTGCGAAAGATTATCGCTCCCTTGCGGTGGGATGTAGGTATTGGAGCAATTGTGTTGTTCATTGTAACAGGCGCCTTTATGTTGTCTGGGGCTGCGGTTTTGTATCCGCTTCAAACTGAGTTTAAAGGTTGGAGCTTACTTACTGAGCAAGCTCATGTTTGGGGGAATATACATGCTTCGTTGGTTTGGGTTTACTATATTTGTATAATTGCTGCATTATGGGGGACTTTGCAAGCACTACCTGAAATATATGCTCGTGTTATGCAGGAATTCTTTCAGGCCATTTGGCCTAATCGTGAGTGGGATTACGGTAGGATTCGTCGCCGTGTGTGTCTATATATTTTTATTGCTACTATGATACTTGTCTGGCTTAATGTTAAGTTCGATATCCTGACGCAGATTGCTGGATTTATCTTAGCTAATTTTGCAATAGCTTTGATGATGGTTGCTGCGTTGTATCTGAATTTTAAATTACCCGCACTTTATCGGACGCGACTCCCTATGTTGGTCGGTGGGTTGATATCGGCCGCGATCTTGATTTGCTTCGCTGTCATTAGTGGATGGGGGCTGATCACTAAATTTCTTGGATAAAGTAGTTTAAATTAAGGTAGATGACGGTTGTTAACTAACTTCGGTATCCAATATGCTATTTTAAGTCCAAAGAATTTAACTAATTCGTTGCCTTTACATCCGTGATTCAATATGGTTTGGCTTATACTTGGTGTTTTTCGTTGTTTGTTCTCTAGGTTAGAGAGTTTGTATAATCTTCTTCAATGAATTTGGCAATTGTGCCTGTGGCAAAAATTAAAATGTCGGTTGAGTGTGCCTAAACAGTCCAGTAATGTCTATTGCTTTTTATGCTAGACAAGGGAGTTTTTTAGTTAGCTTTTTAAACTTGGTTGATTCTGTTCTAGAGATAAGTTAACCCATTAAGCTGGATCTCATATGCATTTCAACTCAAATTTAATTTATTGCCTGCTAAAGTGATTTGGATTTTTCTTAGTTCTAGTTTCTTTTGAACTTTTGCTGTTTTTCCGAAAAAATTCTCTATATCTTTCTTTGTGAGTTTTCCTCGGTATTATCCTTAGTTTCTTGTAACCATTGTTCTGCCATGGCATGGTAAGAGGTGTGTTGGATTATGGGTGCTTTAGCTGGTGTTGAAGTGTTTTATGCCGTTGTGTTTAGTTACACCTTTAGTGTGCAGTTATAGTTTGTGTTCCAGAGGTTTTGTAAGCTCCTTCAACTGGACTTGTCTTTGCTGGAGATTCCTTTCACTAGCTCTATTTTTCTCACATCAAGGTCTTGAGCTGATTTTATGAGCGGTCAACCAAGTTGCACAGGATAAACTGCATCTTGAAACGTTTTGCTATTTGCTCGTTTCTAATTTATGGGTGTTCTATTTAGATCGCTGAGTTGTTGTTTCGAAAGCTGGTATTTTCCAGCTAGAAGTTAATTATATGCTATCCACTTTTTGTATTAAATTGTTACGCTCAATCCTAATTGATAAATAGTGTAGGTTGAAGGGTTATGAGAATCCCATGCTGGATCATAACGGGGTTGATTGAACTCCCATTATGGTTTTGCTATAATGTTTTTACATTGTAGAAACAGATGGATAAGGTTGTTGTATAAATTGGCTGTGGAGGAGATAAGTGTGTCTTGTATTATGGTTAAGGTTTTGGAAGTTTGTATTTGGGAACAAACTCGCTGGCTAGCTAACCTATTACAACTGTTGCAGTTTCAAGGCACAAGTCAGATTCGTTGAGTCCCAAATCTTAGAAATCAGTATGGACGAATATCTGCTTTTCGATTTTTTGATTATTGGCTGGCTAGGATTGGCTATAGTGTCTTTTATCGTGTTGCTAGTTATTCCCGTTCCATATGGTCGTTATGTGCGTCATGGATGGGGAATGACCGTCAAAAACCAGATTGGCTGGTTTGTTATGGAGTCTTCTTCGCCAATTATCTTTTTTATCTGTTTTGTAGTTGGTCAGAATTCGAAAACTCTGACTGCGATAGTGTTTCTTGTTATGTGGGAATTGCATTATCTACACCGAGCTTTCATTTATCCTTTTCGTTTACGCGGGAAAGACAAAAGAATGCCAATTATAATTATGTTATCAGGCTTTTTGTTTAATATGATAAATAGTTTTTTTATTGGCCATTTCCTGTTTTCAATTTCTGTTGCTTATCTAAGCAGATGGCTTTTGGATTCACGGTTTATATTTGGATTTGTCCTTTTTCTGACTGGTTTTGTTATCAATCTGCAATCTGATCATATACTTCTTAATCTTCGCCGGTTTGGTGAGTCTGATTACAAGATTCCATTTGGAGGGTTGTTCCGGTGGGTATCTTGTCCAAATTATTTAGGAGAGATTCTTGAGTGGTTTGGTTGGGGGATAGCGACTTGGTCGTTGCCAAGTTTGGTGTTTGCTGTTTGGACTGTTGCCAATTTGGTTCCTAGGTCACGTTCTCATCACTTGTGGTATAAACAACAGTTCTCTACCTATCCTTTTGAGCGCAAGGCTCTTATACCAAGATTGTGGTAGTAAATGATAGTTCCTTTTTGTCTTGTTTTAGTGTGTAAGGCTCTTAAAAGAAGTTTGTTGATAAACTTAGACGATTCCTGATGAGTGTCTTGAACCTGATTTAAAACTTAGGTATGATAAGATGAATCTATTGCGTTACGGGGAAACTCGTACCAGTTCGAAGTTATCTATAACATCAAATAATGATAAAAAGACAATGAAAATGGAGAAGTGATTATGTCAAGTGGAGCTGAAACCGAGATTTTTCGTGTGGGGATAGTTGGAACTGGTGGAATTGCTCGAGCTCACGGGAGTGCTTGCCAAGAGGCTATGTCTGCCGAGCTTTGTGCTATCTGTGATGTATCAGAAGAGGCACTGGATCGTTATGGAGAATCTTTTGGGGTATCAAATAGATATCTCGATTTGGACGAAATGCTGGAAAAAGAAAATCTGGATATTGTCAGCATTTGCACTTGGGGGGCTTATCATGCTGAGAATGGTATTCAGATTGCCAATTCTGGAAAGGTTAAGGCTATTTTGTGTGAAAAGCCATTCACACTGAATGCCGATGAGGCCAGTCGAATGGTCAATGCTGCCGCTGAAAATGGGGTTTTGGTTGCAGAAGCATTCAAGTTCCGGCATCATCCGATGCACCTTAAGGCTAAGGAACTAGTTGACTCTGGAGCAATTGGGGATGTAATGAGTATCCGTAGTACGTTTTGCACTGGCGGCGGTGGGGGTGGTCCAGAGACTAGGAAACCCGAAAACAACTGGCGATTCAACAAGGCAAAAGGTGGCGGTAGCATCTATGATCTTGCATGTTATTGTATTCATCATGCTCGTTTCATCTTTGGCACAGAACCTGTTCAAGTCTTTGTGGCTGCACAACCAGGCCTTGAAGTAGATGATGGAACTTATTTGCTATTGGTTTTCCCTGGTAATCGTATTGCTCAAATTTCTACTGGTTTTAATGCTGCAGGTGGTCAATATGCTGAAATTTCAGGGTCAGCAGGAATGTTAAGGTTGGACAAAGTTTGGAACAATGGTAACCAGCCAGTAGCAATAGAATCGTATACTACAGATGGACATCAAGTAATTAACTTTGAACCAGTTAATCAGTTTACCCTTCAGTTACAACATCTATGCGATTGTTTGAAGACAGGTCAGCCTCATCGTATTTCGCCAGAAAATTGTGTTAACCAAATGAAAGTTATTGACGCCGTTTTCGAGTCTATAGCTACAGGTAAAGCTGTTTCTCTCTAAACATCGTAGGTACAGTAATTATTCTGTTTGTCTTTTGAATAGTTGAGTTTGAACGATGGAGGTTTGTTCAATTTGGTAGCTCGTATTTATTAGTGTTTTTTAAAAGAAGTTTGGCTTTTTCGGAATGTCCCTTTGTATTGCAGTGTTTTATAGTTAGAATTCTAGGTTGATTTGATGGTAAGATTTTGGCTGAGAATATTAGTTTAGAAGAGGAGATAGGATGTTTTTTGAGTTGCGTCAGTACAACATAAAATCTGGGAAGCGTGAAGATTGGATTCAGCTTATGGAAGAGGAAATTTTGCCGTTTCAGTTGTCAAAAGGTATGGTAGTCGTTGGAAGTTTTGTTAGCGAAAAACCAGAAGAAGATGGTGATTTATATGTTTGGATTCGCCGTTTTGAAAGTGAGGACCAACGGGAAAATTTGTATCGTTTGGTTTACGAGACTGACCACTGGGAAAATAATCTTGGACCACGCGTTGGGGAACTTATTGATCGAGAAAACATTAGTGTTACACGCATTTTGCCGACTTCAAAGTCTATTATTCGCTAGGGAATAGTATTCTTGAAGAGGTTAATGAGTAAGAATGAGCTATTTGCTTAGTCAGAGGCCTTAATTTAGAAAGCTTGTCCGACCGCATAGCTGATTACTGGATTTGAGTGGTTTGTCCTGTCTAATGGGAAGGCTAGGTCTAAACGATAAACTTGGAATCCGTTCAGTTTTGGGCTGCTGAATCTCAGCCCAAAGCCAATGCTTCTTTTTGGATCCTGAATGTTGATATCGTTATCTTTCCAAATGTAACCGATATCTATGAATGCTGCTGAACCTAGAATGATGTAGGCGTTTTCCAAGAAGACGGTACGGCTCTCAGCATTGATGACAATCCTTTTTCCGCCACTAAAATGGATTTGGCGGTATCCTCGGAGGCCATGCAAGTTTCCAAGTAATATTTGTCCTTTACCATCTAGGTTGAATCCCATTGTGGTTTTTAGCTGTAGGGCTAGGGTTTGATAATAGAAGTCTTTAGCAGTTAATTTAATCAGTGCTGTTAGTATGGAACTGTATATTTGCTCCTTATCAAAATTAGTGACAAGGCCCATCAACGTGTTAAGGAAAATTTGTTTCTGGTGAGTTTGCATTGACGCAAACGAGAGGGTCAGCTCTGAATCTGCCTGGTCAGATCCATACCATTTTGATGCTTGTCCGATTGATGCTCCATAATAATGTCCTAGGCCTACATCTTCGACACGCCCCATTTGATTTAAGAAACGAGTTCGAATGTAAGTTCGCTGAACTTTCTCTATAGAAATACCTATTCGATTGGTGATTCGGTTAGAGAGATTTGCTTTGGATAATGGAGTTTCCTCTTGTTCTTTTGTTTTGAAGTATATTGACCTGCTGGATTTTGTCCATAGGCCAACTAGTGTGCGTCGATACCGACTGCCGAAAACTCGAATGATTTTTCCTGAACGCATGTAGCGATGGCGTTCAAACGTGTCTGTTTTTTTCCCGTTTTTATTGTACCAGTGGATAAGGTCAATTGACTCAGAGAACGCGGATTCTCCGCTCCATTTTGTTTTAAGGGAATATAGGGGACGGTATAATCTCGCCTGCCAAGAATTGCCTATACGTTTTTGCGTATATACACCATATATTCCCCAGTATGAATCGAATATACGTGGTATTCCATGGCTAAAACTCCAGAGGTTTCGTGTTTTTTCTTCGGATTCGTGGATTTGATGGAATCGGAATCCTGCGCTGTTTCCCAATCCCAGAAGGTTTGAGTCGGAGAGTGTAATTAGTAAATCAAACCTATCTCCCGTGATGGGGGTTGGTAGATCAAGAGTTGGCATTATTGTCCATAAGTCAGTAACTGCAACCTCAATCCTTACAAGCTTGGATTCAGAATCACGTGTAGCAAAGATTTCAGCACTGCCTAGGTACGGTTTTCTACGTAGAATGCGTTCACTTTCAAATTCGTCCTCAGTTTTGTAAGTTGAACCAATTTGAAAAAGTAACTCACGAACAATCACATTTTTCTTCGTCCTACTATTTCCAGTAACAATAATCCCGCCTATTTTCCCTTCGTCGATATGGATCCGTAGGTAAACGCCTTCCGAAAAATGTTTGGTGAATAAAGTATTTCGATCTATTCTGGCGAAACGATATCCATTATCCTGATAAAATGTAATAATGCGCTGAAAGTCTTTCTCTAGTAGTTCTGGACTATAGGTTTGGTTAACATTAGTGACCATCAAATCTCGAATTTGTTGGTCACTAATGAAATTGTTTCCAGTTAAAACGATGTTACGTATCAATTGTAATTCAGCATGTAATATTGGTAGAAAATGAGAGTTGGCCAGCACGCAGAATGAGCAAATGAGTATATAATACCAGGTTTTATGTCTCATTTTGGTTTGAGAGGATACTTTCAAAAAGCATTAGAATTATGGCTAGAACGAGCATTGCTCCCCAGATTTCTCTTCCGGTTCTTTGAGAGTTGAGAGCTTTTCTCCACGTGTCGCCTTCTGGCTTTACTGCTAAACGGGCTGAGATTCGCTCAGCTGCCTGATTGGCTTCGATTGGTGTTAAGTCCGATTCCATTGGGTCAACGTTTACGGCGAAAAAATCCCGTAGTACTGAGTTACTGTCACCCGCATTTATTTGGTAAATGCCTGGTTTGTATGTGTCGCTGAATTCCAATACACCATTGCTATTAATTGGTCTGGTATATGTTGCTTGGGTAGTCAAATGGATCTTTGCGTCCATAGATCTATATTGCTCGAGTTTTGCTGTGTATGGTTCTCCAATTAATATATTTCGCTTTTGGGGTGATTGTAGTGATTTACTGTAAAGTGCTGATTGTTGGAGTAAAGGCAAGAACTTTGGGTTTACTAGTAAGTCTGATGTTGATGGATTTGTCACGGAAACGTTGAATAGTAATATGTTTCCTTTCCCAATTTTTCTTTCAATTAGAAACGGGATTTTGTTCTGAAATCGGGCTAGGACATTGGCGTTTTTTGTTGTTTCTATTTTGACGCCCCGATAAAATTTGGGAGTGATAGAGAAAGATGTATCTTGAAAAACTTCAAATATTGGGTGTTTCAGATTGTAATCTGAAATGGTAGTTGGTGGGCTCCAAGTGGCGGGTTGTAAAAAAGTTGCTGGCATCCATTCAAGAAAACTGTTGTAACTTTTGATATCGATTTGATTGGCAACAAAAATAATAATTGTTTTGCCGAATCGTAAAAATAGCTGTATTGTTTGTTTAACCTGTTCTGTGAGCTTAGGGAGATCAGCCAAAACTAGGATGTCGAAGTTTTCTGGGGTGAAATTCTTTAACTCGTTTTCAGGGCAATTTGATGGTAGTATTGTATATTTCTCTGTTGGTTTTAGCTCTCTTTCTGGGTTTAATCCTAGAAATAAATACAAATTATTATTTCCAACACAAAGAGCTTGGAGTTGCTTGTAGTTTTCAACGGCAAAATAGTGACGATTATCGATTGGCAGGCGATCTGGGGATAGCTCTAAGTATCCAGTGTGGATACCTGGCGATGCAAAATTGTATTTGAAAGTTAATTCAACGTGCTCTTTTGAGCCAATAGGCGTTGCCACATGGCTTTGTTTTTGGTTGTCTATGAAGAATTTCAGGTTTGTGCTTTCAACTGGATCCTTTGAGTGGTTTTTGAGTTTCGCTTTTAAGTGTATTGGTGTATTCACACCTATCAATTTTGGAGAGGTTTCTACTTCTTCAATGCTTATGTTTTTGGGAAGATAATTTCCGATTGGGAGCAAAAAAATTCGTGCGTCAGAAGGGTTAGGTAGATGTCCAAAATTCTGCCATCCGTTTTTTCCTAGATCGGTGATTAGATAGATTTCCTTGTTTGGAGCAGTCGATTCTATTAGTAGGTCGTGTGCCATTGTGAGTGCTGGTGAAATCAATGTTGATTGGTATGAAGCATCAATATTTCGGATAATGGCTTTAACTTGATTGAAGTCTCTTGTAAGCTTTTGGAATATCGGTTGGGCTTTATTAGACATCAGGATGAGAGATACATTATCACCATTTTGTAAGGATTCTACCACGTTTACTGCAACTGATTTTGCTAGCTCAAACCGGGATCCATCTATATCTTGATATGACATGCTGTAAGAGTGGTCAAGTATAATGACACAACTCGTTTTTGTTCGAGAACCTGCGAATGAGAACTGGTTTTTTAGTATAGGTCGGGCAAGGGCTAATGCGATGAACATTAGAATGAGCATTCGTAGGATTAGGATTATTAGGTGCTTGATTTGTATCCTTCGGACACTTTGACGATGGGCAATTTGTAGGAAGATTAGGTTACTAAAGTCTACTATCTTTGCTTGACGGCGATTCCACAGGTGAATCAGCAATGGTATCACTGCTATCACTGTGCCAAGTAGGAGAATTGGGTTTAGGAATCCTAAGATATTATGCGATCCTTTCTGCTGATTTTAATGATAATAATTTATTTGCTAACAATGAATTATTATTCCTCGTTAGCTTATCAGTGTTCTCATGATTATATGGAATTTTGATTCTAAAGAGCAAGAAAATTCTTGTCACAGATTTGGTAATTGTGGTAAGCTGGGGAACTCTTTTTGCAGGTTGTAATCTATAGGCAGTTCATAGTATATAGAGAGCTGTTTTTCCTGAATTTTTAGTGGAATTGTTGTTACTTTCCAATATGGGAGCCATCATCCAACTGTTTTGGCAATATCTTAGGATTCGAGCCCAAGAACCCGTTTTTTTGGGCATGTGGCAACTTGGAAAACGTCTCGATGCCGCTTGCAAGTTTTTAAGTAATTATATGTGTCAACTTAGTTTTATGGTAACAGAAAGAGGGCTTTGGATTAGGCAGTTGTACTGTTTTAATGGGGAGTGTATTAAGAAATACAGTTCTAAAAAATCAAGTGTCGACATTTGCGAGCTGGATGGGTGCCGATATTTTTTGAAGGCTCACGTTGCGGGAATTTTTAAAGAGAAATGGCGAAAAATAATAAGTTTTTAGGTTGTTATCGCCGAGTTCTGATTTTCCTTTTCGTTATTGTAATGATTATCTTTGTCCCTACTTGGTATATTTACCAGAAATCTGGTGGGATTAACGGATTGAGATACTGGATGGCGGGGCGTACTATTGATGTCGTTGAAAATCATTTCTTAAACAATCGTCCAGATAGTCTTTCGGTAGATCAAATTCGAGACCAATTTGCTTTGGTTCGTGAAGCTAGCTCTCGCCGGGAAGTTGATTTGAACCGGCTTTATCAACTTCTTGATAGTTATCAGGAACGTTTTCAGAATTCTAAGCCTTCAATTGATCAAGCTAGCCAGTTTATGAAAAATCTGAGGTTAACGGTTTTGTCTGATGGGTTGATTAGATAGGTGTAATAATTGTAGGGTTTTGTGCTGTTTGTATCAATTTCTATGGTGTTTAAAGCCAATTTTTTAGGGGAATGTATTGTCTGTAGATATAGATTCGGTGGTAAATCCGTTGATACGAGATTTTAATTATGCTGATGAACTGGACATAAAGGAGTTTCCTTTTATGTCTAGATTAAGTTTGGTGCCGTTGATTGAGTTTTGGAATCGGGATGAGTTGAATGATGAGCGGAAGAGAATTCAAGCTTCGTTTGCACAAGAGATACAACAAAAACTAAAGAGTGCTCCGGAATTGTTCCAACCTATTACTGATTTATCTGTGATTGATAAAAATCGAGAATTGATTGACTTGATGCTGACTGCTGTTGTTCCTGAGGCTTTAAATCATAGTAGTTGTGTGTCTGTTATTCCTCCTTTTGACTACACTCCATTTTATGTTACTTCGCCTTTTCGAGATTTGTTGATGGGAGAGGATGGTACTTTTGCTGATCAACTGGCTGATCTGGATAAACATACTAGAATTTATGTCCAAATTTTGTATGCGTATTCTTATATTGTGACAAAGTTCTATGGGTTGGAACTTGATTGTGACCATTCAACCATTTCATCCAGCCTTGATCCTGTTTCTGGTTTGGTGCGGCATTTAAAGCTGGATTTTGATTCACAATTTTGTCGTGTTAATACTGTAGGGAAGCCAAAGAAGTTAACTAACACAATCAAAAAGAATCTTCTGTCAAACCTGAGTGGTTTGAAGATTCTTTTATCCTCATTTTCAGGTGAACTGGGGAGTGAGAATGTTAAGCCAATTACAGACGCTGCACAGAAGACTTTACTAGCAAATGTGACCGGTTTGAAATTGTTAATGGAATTGTTAAAACCTGAAACCTTCGAATTTCAAGGGTTTATTGTTGTAAGTGCTTCCGACGTTACTGAACGGCAAGTTTTGTCTTCAATTGAGCAAGATTTGGTTGAGAAGGAATCGATTACTAATCGGGATCGTTTTGCTGAACTACAAGAAAAACTGCGTACGGTACTGAGATTACCGGAAATGACTGTTTCTTTGCTTGGGATTCAAGGTGAGCAGGTGTGGACGATTAACTCCGGTGAGGCTATTGAACAGGATTCATTCGATTGGAGTAGTACAAGACGACACCGATCAGAGCTTGATGGCTCAATTTACG
This sequence comes from Candidatus Poribacteria bacterium, assembly GCA_002709695.1. Taxonomy (GTDB): domain Bacteria; phylum Poribacteria; class WGA-4E; order WGA-4E; family UBA9662; genus UBA9662. The sequence continues at coordinate 128,033 of PAQF01000017.1, read as the reverse complement.
AGCGTGCGATTAATCAGGGTGGCCATCTGGTAATTGAAGACTTGAGTAAGCTGAGAAAACGTACTGGAATCGAGGATCGGCTTATCGAAGAGGGGGTGAAAAGTATAGTTGTTGAACCTCTTTATGACCAAGATGAACCGGTTGGTATTTTAGAGTTACGGGCTGTTAACGTGGGAGATCTCAATTCTATGAATGCGATGAAGTTGTGGGATATTGTCTCATTGTTTTCATCTGCAGTTAAGAGGCGAATTGATGATTTTACTAACAGTGTGCAAACAATAATTAAAGAGAAATGTACGGCTATTCATCCCTCTATTGAGTGGCGTTTCCGAGATGCGGCACTTAATCTTCTCGATAGGCAGCGAAGTGGCGAAACTGTCACTGAAATGGAAGAAATTGAGTTTCGCGAGGTTTATCCGTTGTATGGTCAATCTGATATACGTGGATCATCCTCCGCACAAAATAAAGCTGTGCAAACTGATTTGTCTGAACAACTGAGCCTTGCTAAAGAAATTGTTACTTTAGCTTATGATTTGAAGCCGATGCCATTTTTACTCGAGTTGGTTCATAGAATTGATCAAAAGTTGTCAACGGTTCGTGATACAGATTTAGGGGCTGGAGTAGAATCTGAAACTTTGGAATTCATTCGAGATGAAGTGGAAATTTTCTTCCCTCATATGCAGAACTTTGATTCGGGGTTGGAAAGAAAGATTGAGTCTTATCATAGGTTGTTAGATCCCAAACGTGATACAATCCATCGGGCCCGAAGAGATTATGAAGAAAGTGTGGCTTTGATTAATGAAACTATTTCGGCGTACATTGATCGGGAACAGAAAAAGGCTCAACAGATATTTCCTCATTATTTTGAGAAAAAAGTAACAGATGGTGTTGATCACGGGATTTATGTTGGTAAGTCGATGATAGAGGATGCGGTATTTGATAGTCTATATTTAAAAAATCTTAGGTTGTGGCAGTTTATGATGGTCTGTGGTTGTGCACGTTTGTCTTATCAACTTCAGTCGCAGCTAAAATTACCTTTGCACACATGTCATCTTATTGTTGTGCAACAGGAACCGATTTCAGTTAAGTTTAACATTGATGAAAAGCAACTTGTCGTATCAGGCAGTTATGATACTCGATACGAAGTTTTGAAGTCACGGATGGATAAATCTTATGTTAGGGGTACTAATGAAAGGCTAACGCAAATTGGGAAAATTGCCATCGTATATTCTAATCAGCGTGAGGAAGACGAATATCGTCAGTGTGCGGAATATCTGCATGCTACAGGCTATTTGGCTGATGAGATAGAAATGTTAGAATTGGATGATTTGCAGTCAGTTCACGGTTTAAAAGCCATACGAGTAACTGTAAATACTGTTGATCATTCGGATGTTGGGAGTCGTTGATTTCAAAGAGTAAATATCTCTTGTTAGCTTTTTTGTGATAGAGATTGGTACTTTATTTTTATTGGTTCCCACCTTGTTTTTTTAGGGTAGGGCTAATTGGGATTCGTTGTCAGTGAATTCGGGGTATCGTTTGCTTAATCTGTGAGATTTAATGAAACGTAGGGTGATTAAGTTGCGTATCTGTTTTTACCGTTATATATTTAAGATGGTGGGGCCGGATTAATGAAAACTGAAAAAGTTACGGTTACAGTACCCAGCATTTTTGGCTATGAAGAGGTGGTTGTCGAAGCTGTTGGTACGATTGCTAGGGTTCGAAAGTTCCCTTTTGAAAAAGTAAGTAAACTCAAAGTAGCTGTCGCGGAGGCTTGTATTAATGCTATTGAGCATGGGAATCAAAAGGATCCTAATAAAGATGTTACAGTGACAATTGTTTATAGTGATGATGCGATAGATGTTAGTGTAAAGGATTCGGGAGATGGTGAGGTCGATCCCTCGTTCGAGATGATTGATCTAAGGGAACAAATTAAGCAAAAAAAAATTGGCCAATGGGGATTGCATTTGATGCGGTCACTTGTTGATGACATCAAGATTGATGCTGAGAGTGGTGAAGGCACGACAACGACAGTGACTATTTTTCAAAATTAGGAGTTAGTACGCATGCAAGAATTTGGTGAGAACATCACGGTTGCTAAGCAAGATGAGATTTCAATTATTGGTATTAGTAACAATCTTGGTTATGAAACCGCTGATGATTTGCGTGAAGCATATAATCAGATTGAAGTGGGGAAAAAAATCGTTATTGATCTTGGCCAAGTAACTATTACAACAAGTCGTGGTATGGCAACGTTGTTGAGTATAATTATTGAAGGTGAAGAGAAAGAGCAAGAATTTTGTTTGTGTAACGTGTCAGAACCGTGCTTGGTAATTATTGATGCAATGAATATTCTAGAATATGTAGAAGGACTTGAAATTTTGGATAATCTTGAGGAAGGAATAGCACATTTTAGCTAAGCAATACGGTTCTTGTGTGATTAATTATTCTCATTTATATTGAAATTCTGTTTAGCTTGTGTTTGACCTGTGTCTTCATTTGTTTTTGCGGGGAAGAACAATCATTAAAATTCTATCAATTTTCTGGTGTTGTGTCTGTGAGATGAACATTATTCATTGATTTGGGGCTTGGACTCCTAGAGAGTTGGATAGTTCGATTAATTGGGTCCATGTGTGTTTTTTTAATGTAAATTCCATGTTCGAGACGTTGCTTCTGGTTTTGGGTTTTGATTTCACTTGGAACATGAATTTCATCTACACCTGGTAGCATAGGTGATGATTTTACCCATTCAATAAGATGTTCAATCTCTTGTTGGTAGGATTCAAGGTCAATAAAGGCTTCGATCTGGATCGCCATCATTACAATTCCGCTGGCTCCACGTGTTGGTTGGGCTCGGCTACAACCTGCCCAAGATAGTCCACCAGCAATGGTATCGATCATAAATCCTAAACCAAAGCCTTTGTGCCCAAATTGGAACCCACCGAGCGGCATAATTGCTGAGGCCTGCGGATTATTTCGTAACTCTGTTGGATCGAGGATTGGTTTGCCATTGGGGTCTATCATCCAACCTTCTGGCATTTCTTCCTCGAGAGTGGCCTTCAGATTCACCTTTCCGCCTGTAACTACAGTCAAAGTCATATCAAGCAACAGCGGTTCCCCATTTTTTCTTGGTACAGGGATAGCAATTGGGTTTGGTGGAATTCGGCGGACTGACCCACCAAATGGATGCATCAAACGGCCACCACCATTGAGCAGTACGATGCCAATCATTCCTTCTGTAGCGGTGCGAGTCGGATAATCATCCATTCGTCCGGTATGGCCACAATGGTGGGGCCAACAATGCCGACTGTGTTAGTTTTGGCTTTGTCGATGGCTATCTCCATAGATTTCAACGAAGCTACTGTACCCAGCGCTCCATGGGTATCAATTACTGCATTTACAGGTGTTTCACGTATAATTTTTAGCTTGTCGGCGGGTGGTCCATTTTTCTTTTCATGGCATTAGCATAAACTGTGGCGTTAATGACGCCATGTGAGTCGTGTCTTGCCAAATTAGCGTCTACCAGATGATCATTTACTATTTTGGCATCTTCTGCAACTCCACCTGCACCGATATACAAATTGTAAATAAATTTTCTGAGGACTGTGTGGTGTATAGTAGGCATAGTTTTTTCCTTTTTAACGAGAAATTTTAATATTATTGACTTTTTCTAGGAGAGGTTTATTATAATGGCGACAATGTAGAGGTGGGCTAAAGCGGATGCTCTTCCAAAATTTCTGCGTAATCCATTATGTTTATTTGCATATAGAATTGCAATATTTCAATAAAACTCGCATCAAAAAAACGAATAATACATTTACACAGGAGAAAAACCTTTTAAAGATTTTGAGTGACTAAACCAAAGAGTTCAATGGTATTCCAAAAAAGACTGATCCCACACTAAACGACATATACAAAATCTTAATCTCATAATCTATTCTGGGTTCCTCGTGAATGTTATTTTTCTTACAAGAGTTGAATAGGGGAACTCCATGCCCATTGGTCGTTTTTTTGGCGAACGCGTACGTAATAAATATCTTTTTCTTTGTGCTTTTTAGTGATATCAGTAAATTGGCATTTCCAGTCGAATTCCCATTGTTGTGGAGATCGGTTGAAGCGATATCCCGCACTGCCTATTTTTCTCAGTCTACCAGTTCGTGCTCCCTGAATTAATTTGTTTAACGGAATGTTAATTTTTTGACCGTTGATGGTTGATTTTACTATTGCTTTAGATGGCATCTCGACGTTAAGGCAAACTCCTTGAGAAGCATTTGTTGAATTATTTGGGTTTCCAAAAGTGGTTGTTGTAAAACGGATTCCAAGATCTCCATCTAGTTGCCAATGCGAGTTATAGTAGCTTGATGAAGGGCTGAGTTCTTCCTCTAGTGGTGAGACCACTTCCGGTCCTCGGAAGCGAGGTTCTACTTCAAGTATTCTCCCTTCTGAAATGCCGAATTGAACATCCCAATCGGTTTTAATCTTTCGTTCCCCCCAACCCACCTCTAAGTATAATTTGGTGCGAATGATTTCAGGTTGGTGTTCTCTGGTTATGTCATATTCAGAGAAACGCTGGATAAGGTCGCCATTTTTGATGATATCTATACAATCAATTGGTCCACCGCCTATGGCGTGTACTTCGATCATTCTATGAGCTGTAGTTTCGATTCTTGACCCCATTGGTTGACCATTGATGGAATACTTTAATTGAATTCGATCGCCAGTTAGTGCATAAGTCCTCCGGTTACAGATGGCGTCCCATATGGCGTTTCGAGTTTTTTCTCTAGCCCAAAGTCCTGTGCGGCCGTGTCCATAACTACCGGGGTGTGCGCTATGATGATCAGTGGAACCAACTACTCCGAAAAAGTGATTTTGGTTAAGTCCATATTGCATAGTGCTTTCATGGTCGGAGGGGCCCATTACGTGTAGGAAAGGTCTGGTGTTTTCATTAGCTTCGCTACAACCATGCATGGAAATGATTTCTACTACTGGTGAAAATTCTTCGTCGAAGGTTTGCCAATTTATCCCGCGCTGGCCTTGTTTATAACCGATATGATGTGGTAAAGAAATGGCAGGGATGTTTTGGGCCTTCAGTTCACCAAGCTTTTGATGAAGTTCTGCGAGATTTTCCACTTCTAGGATTTTTCCCTTGGGTTCTTTATAAATTATAGTACGATCCCCGTCAGTGGAGGAATGCATTTCAAAACTGAGGAAGGTTACGAACTTTCCGTCCTCGTTGTGATTTTCGATGATTTGTTGTACTTTTGGCCAGAGGCTTCTTAGTCGTGAGAATCCTGTGTTATGGAAATCAATGATGTATTGTATCTCATTGTCTGGTTCTGGCATGTCAGGCCATAGGGCATGCCCTGTGACGGAACAAAAATCAAGCTGCTCTTTTGCATTTAGAAGAGCCTCCTCTATGCTTCCGTGTCCGTAAGATATGCCACAGTGGTTATGCAAATCGCCATAATAAATATTAAGTTCTTTGTAAGCTTGCATTAGTGTCTTCGTTCAAACATTTTTTCTCAGCATATGATAATTAGTAAAATGTGGAATTTTGTTAGTTGATAGCTGCTTTTGCGAGTCTAATTTTTTTTCTGGTAAAATCACTCCATTCTTTCAGTTTCTGGTTCCTGAAACTTTGGTTGTCCCATTGGTTTAAACTGATTTGGATCGCTTCATCTTCGGTTATTGGTATCCGAACCAAAATGTCCAAAGCTGCTTTCTTTTTTGCTGGAATTGGACATGCGTTGATTAATTCCCATGTAGACACTAGTTGCTTGTGGAAATCAACGACTAGTACGCCGACTAAGTCACGGACCAGTTTCCAGCGGGCACCACCTTTCAGCGGGTCGTACTGGATTGGCACAACCTTTTGAGTGAAGGGATTAGGGCCTGTGCAGCGTTGTCCTAAAATTTCGTATAGCTCGGGAATAATGGTTGGGCGATATAGGGGGCTTGTCCATTTAGGACCTTCGGGGTCTTTATTACTCAGGATCCACAATTTCTGTCCTGATTTAGAGAGTACGAAGTTGACAAATTTTTTAGCCACTTCAATGTTTGGGGCCCCTTTTAGTATGCCTATTGAATCGGGAGCGATGACTGTTGCATCAGAAGGTAGAATATATTTGATTCTTTCCCCTAGTTTTGCCATTTCTGCATATGCGTAGAAGTCTATGGTCATTCCGTATATAACTTGTCCTCTGACTATTTGTTTTGGGATGAGGTTTGAACCGCTCAGAAATCCTTTGACATTAGCTCCTATTTTGGTAATGACCTCCAATCCGTTTTTCCACCCATATTTTTGTAATATGATTTCATAAATCATTAGTGCGCTTCCGCTTAATCTTGGGTCAGCGGCTCCTATTCTTCCCCGTAATTCGTAGCGAGTTAAGTCTTTCCATGTGGTTACATAAGGCAAATCGAGTTTTTGTCGCAACTCTTCGTTTTTCATGATGCCGAAACTGGAAATGGTTGCTGCATACCACTGGTATGTTGTGTCGTGTATTGGAATTCCGTATATGTGGTTGGGCAATTGCCTTAATTGGTCTTGGGGGATCTTATAGCTAGTGAAATATCCTTTTTCTGCGAACATCATGTAAGTGTCTACACCGCCGCCAAAGTAGATATCTGCTTCAATGCCTTTCTGTACTCTTTGGAATTCTAACTCAATAAAACGGGAGCCCTGTGATAGCCAATTTATTGTTACGTTTTTGTTAGTTTGTTGTTTGTACCAGTTTTTAAATGCTAGATCAAATGATTTGGTGATACCTTCCCAATGAGGACTAATGATTGTGAGATCATCTGGCTTTTTCATTTCTGTCCAAGAGAATTGATTTGAGCAACATAATAAAAATAGTATGTAAAAATAAAGAGGCTTTCTGTACATTAGTTTCTACTTTATAGTCTATTTTGTTAACAAGAGTACGGTTGGGAGACAAGTTGAAATGGTGTTTTAGATGATATACATATGTGGAACGTAACTTTGCTCTGAGATTGCGAAAACGCCTTGGAGATAATTTGTTTATATTATAGCAATTGGACTAGTTATTTGGTTAATTACTTAGTTAATATGGGCTTTGTGAAGCTCATTTTGAATTATGTTGATCCAGTGTGTAGATACGGATTCGACTGCTGAAAATTTGATTGGGTTTAAGGGTAATGAGTCCTGCATCTATTCCTTTTTCTTGGAGGTTGGCGGCGTCGGTTGGGCATGTGTAGGGCTCGAAGCAAATGGATGCACGATTTGGTGGTGTGTAAATGACTAATTCCCGGAAATTTTCGTCTGCTTCTAAGACCATTTTGATACCGGCATCTCTATCATCGATTATGCATTGGCTAACACCGTTTACTAGTTTTAAAGCGGTGAATACATCGTCAAATTTCATGCCAGCAAAGGGTTTACCTGTACGAAGATCAAAGCTATCATTAACGTCATAGATATGACCAGTCGGTAAAGAATCGTCAAGTTCCCAATATTTTTGGGCAGGTACAAAAATGTGGCAATTTTCTACTAATGAGTTTCTGGAAAGTGGTATAGCAAAATAGGGATGGATACCATATCCCATTGGCATATTGTGATCACTCAGATTGGCTATTTCAGTTACCATAGTTAGGTGGGCTGACTTAAGGGTATAGGTTATTTTGAGTTCGAATTTAAATGGGAATTGTCTTTCAATGTTTGGGTGATTTTCTGAATTAAGACGACAGGTGATGGTGGCACCATCATCTGTGCTTATCGAGTCAACATAAAATGGTTGATCAATGACCAATCCATGAATCGAATTGGGAGAGTTTAGTGCTTTATCAAAAGTGTATTGTTTGCCTTCAAACAAAAAACACCCTTCGCGTATTCGATTTGGAAATGGGAATAATATGGGATTCCCGTAGCCAGAAGGGCGCTGTGCTAATGTCTTTAGGTTTGGTGGGGGGAGGATGATGTTGATTGGTTCTGTGCCAACGGTTTGCGTGAAGTGATAACAATTATTGCCTAATTCTGGTATGACCTTTGCCAATGCTTGCCTTTTTATGTCTCGTAATGTAAATACCTTGAATCCATCAACGTTAGTTTGATCTACTGTGTATCTTCGGCTGCTCATTCTGATTTTCCTGATTCATTACGGGAGAAATCGGTGCCATACCATTCGGGAAATTCTAGTTTTTGCGATGCCTTCCATGCGGTTACATAGAGTTGAGCGGTGAATTTTGTGGCTAGCTTAGAAAGATGGTGTACAAAATTAGCGACTTCTGGTTCTAGGGAGGGATGTTTTTCGTTTTCGGATGGTAATTGATCTGCCAATTGGTATACTCTGTCTACCTCCTTATGTCTAGCATGTGACATGGTTATAATGCTGGACATTAAATTTGCGAAGGGTTGGATTTCTAGGTCTGTTGCCAGCTTTTTTGGTGCTAAGTCCAAGTTTCCTATGATGGCATCAACTTTGTAGTGAATTCCCTTATTGGATATGACAGACCCGTTTTCGTCGACACGGCCATTGTAATGAATTGTTAGGTGTAGTGGTTGTGCCATGTCCTGTGCATAGTGAGACAGAATTCCTGCGTACACTAGGCATTTCTGTTGGATATGGGGGTTTTTCGGATAACGTCGGTGTTCTGTAAAAGCAACTGCAAGTCGTTCTGTCCATTCTGCTACACTGTAGATCAGAAAGCCTGCTTTCTCTGGTTTTACGTTGAGTTGGTGACATAGCTGGATGTATTCGTAACGCGTTTCTGGCAGCTCATTTCCTTGCAGGAGTTCATAGTCACAGTAGTGTTCCGGACGCTCAGTGCTACGGAGCTGTATGGGGCCACTTTTAAATACATCTGGATCAACTGAGCAGTGGGCAATTGTTGCCTCTCCATTCTGAAAGAACTCGGGTATGTCTGATCCAAGGAGCGAATAGACTGACGCTTTTGATAGAATAGCGTGTCCATTTGGCCACCAAGTTAAACCTAAATTTGCGATTAGCATTAGTATAATTGATAGGTTGGTCGATAGCATTTTCATTATCACAATTCCTTTGAGACTTATGGTTTACTATTGCTTAAATACAGTGGGATTGCTGACCTCATTTTTTTGATTTCCCTTGGTTGGCAACTGCTTCCATAGCTTTTTTAACTTCTTCTTCGTTTCCTAGATAAAATTTATCGATTGGTTTTAGGTTCGCATCTAGATGGTAAACGAGAGGAAGTCCAGTTGGAATATTAACTTGAAGTATCTGGTCCTCAGATAAGGACTCTAGGTCTTTCACTAGCGCACGCAAACTGTTTCCGTGTGCTGTGATGAGTACGTTCCTGCCGGAGGTGATTGTAGGCACAATCTTTTCATTCCAATATGGTAAGAAGCGATTACATGTGTCTTCGAGGCATTCTGTTAGAGGCAGTTCAGATTTTTCTAGATTAAGGTAGCGTGGATCGTTACCAGGATAGTATTTGTTATCCTCTGTTAGAGCAGGAGGTGATATGTTGTAACTTCGTCTCCAAATTAGTACTTGATCTTCACCATGTGTATCGGCAGTTTCTGCTTTGTTTAATCCCTGTAGTGCACCATAATGTCGTTCGTTCAAATACCATGAATTAACTACTGGGATCCACATGAGATCCATTTGTTCAAGTGTGAGCCATAATGTTTTAATTGCACGTTTTAGTAAGGATGTATAGGCAATATCGAAATTATAGCCTGCTTCTTTCAGGGCATTGCCTGCGGCTATTGCTTCTTTCACTCCTTTTTCGGATAATTCTACATCAACCCAACCAGTGAAACGGTTTGTTTTATTCCAAAGGCTTTCACCGTGTCTCAGGAGTACAAGTTTATACATGGATATTCCTTTCTAGTACTGTAAGATTATAGATTTTGAAATCCTCGTTCAATTGACCAATGTCGATCGGAAATCTGAGCGGTTTTTGTATTAGTCACTTCTGCTTTTCTGATTATTGTTTCGACTTCGTCAATAGTAAGTGCTGCGAACAGGGAGTCTCGGAACAATTTGCGCTGATATTGTGTGTCGTCTCTGGCGTATGTGTCAACGATTTTTTCTATTGCCATGGTACTCTCTAATCGAAGTAAGTCTTGGATATATAGTAGACCTTGTGGTTTGAGTACACGCTTGATTTCTAAAATGACGGAAGATGGGTCTGGGATATGGTGGATGATGCTGTTTGAGAAAACGCCATCAAATGATTGATTTGCATATGGTAAGTTCTTGGCGTCTGCTTTTTTCAGTGAAATTCGATTGGTTAGTTCTGCTTGGTTAACATGTTTTTGCCCAATATTGAGCATGTTAGACGATAAGTCTATAGCTGTAATTTGGATGCTGGGGACGCGTTTTGCTAACATAATTGGGATTCTCGCTGTACCGGTTCCTAGGTCGAGAAAGTGTCCGTCCGAAATACCAAGGTCTATGAGTCGGTTGACAAATGCTGTATTTACTTCAAGGAAATCCATGTCATCGTATGCTTTGGCTTCCTTTATTGTATCCATGACTTCTGGTTCTAGAATACGTTTCATGTTATATGTTGCTTGGTTTGGCAAGTGATTTCAGTTTTGCTAGTGCTTCCTGTTCTTCGTCGATCCAAGGGCGTGGTAGAGGTTTCTTTAGACGTTTCCCTGGTGATCCAAGCACAAGGATGTAGGCACGTCGAACCTCGGTTGTGGTGTTGGGACCGGCATAATGGAGGGTACGGCAATGATGGAATGTGGCTCCTGCTGCGGGGATAGGACAAGCGACTGCTTGAGAAGGATCTAGGTCATCTGTTACCAAACCATGAATTAGAGGGTCATTGTTTATGTGACGATGAAAACGTATTTCCCCTTTATGGGATTTAGGAATAAATTGCATACATCCACTGTTTGTAGTGGCAGGGTCAAGTGGCATCCAGATACTAAGCCTGTGTGGAAGTTCCGATGGATTCCAGTATGCTTCGTCTTGGTGCCAAGGGGTTTCAGCGCCAAACTTGGCTGGTTTCAAGATCATATGTCCGCCACCGTTGACGTTATCTTGATTAACTTTAAGTAGCTTTGCTGCTAAAGTGTGAGCGTTTTTGAAAAATGTAGTTTCCCGCAATTCTGGAAACTGATTTTCGGGGCCTAGTACTTGTGGGAGTACCTCTTGGCCTGTATGTGCTCTTGGTCCTCCTAGATCAAAGTATTGGCCTTGTTCTTCACCTGCTCGTTCTTGGAAAAGTTTATTGTATATTTGTTTCAGCCATTCGATTTCTTCATCTGTTGTAATACGATCAATACTCAGGTAACCGTTATTATTGAAGAAATCCACTTGGTTAATTGTAACATCTACTTTAAAATGCGTGTTTGGTTTAATCATTTCTTCTTCCAATACAATAGAGATTAAGTGAAAACTAAATTGATTCGTTTTTCTATAAAGATTGAATGCCTAAGATTAGTGAGTGAGCTTCAATTTCAGGTTCACCTTACGGATGGTTGTCTATCTACTGCGCAACGAAAGCCTATATTGTCTTCATAGTGATTTGGTGAATAAAAGTGGCGATATGATTGTGGTCCGTGTGCTTGAGCAATTCCTGATAGGTTTTTACGTGCAACTCTGAAGGTTTGACCCTCTGGTGTTTTAGATGGTATCTGGAAAGTTCTTTTGTTGTGATTTTCATCATAAGCGTCGAAACACCATTCCCTGACGTTCCCTAACATATCATATAGTCCGTAGCCGTTAGGGTAAGGTGTCTTCCCCAATTGTTTTGTGGGGAACTTTCTGATGTTGTCTGTATTTCTAAGATCTTTTTCTTTTTTTAAAAAACCACCGCGTGCGGCGTATTCCCATTCATCTTCTGTCGGTAAACGTTTCCCTGCCCAGTTCGCGTATGCTGTTGCGTCATACCAATTGATATAAACTATGGAATGGAGATCAGTAGGAGCATTTTTTTTTATTTTATCCCAATGTGGGGCAGGGTATTGAGTAGCTTGGATAAATTCCTTGTATTGGCCAACAGTTACTTCATGTTTGTCCATGTAAAATGATTTGATGTGGATTGTGTTGTATGTCTGGGGGCTGTTTGGGCTTTTAATCTGGAGTTTCCCCGCAGGGATTTTGACAACTTTGTTTATGGATAAAGCAATAGTTTCAAACCTGTTCTTTGTAGTGACTGTGTTTTTTCTGGAACCCAAGTTGTATTTTGAGTTTTGTTCATCCAAATTGTTTTTTTTTGCAAGTCGGACCGGTTGTTTTTGAGGTATGATGTTTTTCTTGTTATTAATAGTTAAGGCAACGTGCTGAAATTTTTCTTGTGTCGGTGTGTTAATCGTATTCAGGGCCGTAAATTGGTTTTTAATTTCCTCTTCTGGAGAACTGGATTCATTTAATGTCTGAACGTTTTTTCCCTTTACTGGATTTGTTTTGAATTTCTTTGAACTTTTCTTTTTCTGGGTTTTGAATTTTGAATCTTGCTTTTGAAAAAAGTCGATTACGATTCTATCTGGATTGGTAAGTACAAAAATTTTTGGCTCGGTTGGAATACGCAAAGGAAATGTGAATATAACGCGATTATTAGGTAATTCGAGGAAAGTCATGTTTTTTCCCAGAATTGGATTGGAGATGTCAATTTGAATGTTTGGTTTAATTTGAGAGGGAATCACTAAGTCAAAAATTTGTACAGTGACTTGAGCGGAACCTTTTTTCTCTATGTAGTTGACTTTTTTACTGAATTCAAGTACAAGACGAGTTTTTTGTTCTTCGTAATGGTAGTGAAATCGCATGTCAATTAACTGAGTATATTCATCTAAGGCCAGAACGTCAGTGGTTATTAACAAAATACCACACAATATTTTTTGTAGAATTTGTGTCTTCATACTTGCTTTTCGACCATACATGAAATCGAGGCTAATTTGCCTGATTCCTATTCTACTTAATTGTAATTATAGTTGAATATGTTAAGAAATTCAAAGCTGATGTTCGATCCAGAAAGAATGAGGGTAGAGCAATCTTGAATATTGTCTCAATTTCGGTTATAAATAGTTGTTTGGTTTGGTCTGAAATTGGTCAAACTAAGCAGATTGGGTTGATTTGGTTAAAAATATCGTTTTGAATTTTGGTTAAAACTGTTGGTTTTGGACAGATGGGTGTAATTAGATCTTATCTTAGAGTAATTCGTTATCCACTTTTTGCGATTCCGATTGTAGCCACGTTGCCTGGTGCTTTGATTGCGTCCTCAGGTCAATTATCGTGGCGTGTTGGATTGGCTCTTCTTATTGCATCATTTGGTTATTTCGCTGGCATGATGAAAAATGACTATTTTCATCGTGATCGAGATTTGATTGTAAATCCACACCGACCTATTCCTTCAAAGGATCTTTCTGCTCGTCAGGTGCTTGTGTCTGCTAGTACGATATATATATTTTGTGTGTGTTTCGGATTTTTCCTTAATTACAAAGCTGGATTATTAGTGGTTTTTTTAGTGATGATTTCACATCTTTATAATGCGATTTTAAGTCAATATGGTGTTTGGGGTAGTATTAGTCTTCCTATAGGAATTGGAACATTGAGTGTGTTTGGGGCTATTGCTGTGAGTGGGCGGGTACCACGGTTGGTTTGGTATGCTTTTGTCGCAACGACGCTTTATGATTTTGGAACTCACATCATTACAACTTTCAAAGATATTGAATTAGATCGTCGGGTTGGTGTGCTTTCAACTCCTTTGCAATTGGGTGTTTGGCCTGCACTTGTTCTATCAGCTGTTGCAACATTTTTTTCCTTTGGTGTTGCTGTTTTACCTCATTGGACGGAAAGTGTAAGCTGGCATTATATATCTTGGGTAATATTGGCATCAATTGCTACCGTTTTTGCAAGAATACCATTGTATCTTGATCCTAACGAAAAAAATGGATATTTGGCACTCAAAGGGTCCATGGTTGGTGCGATTGTGTTTTTTCCTTGTTTAATTGGAATTGAACTTACTTTTTGGAAATCGGCACTCGTAATTTTACCTCTGTTATTGTTAACGTTAACCCTATTAGAAGTTAGTAAACAAAAGGTTTAAGTCGTGTAGGGTAAGTTCTAATTGAAGTCATATAGGAATCCATCTGGGTTTTCTCGAATACAATATGGAATACTAGCTTTTGCATTCTGTGGTCATGCAATTTCGGCCCTGTTTTATGCTGTTATTATTGATAATCCACTTATTGCACGTTTTGCTTACTTTGGGCTGAAGTTGTTTGTAAATACCGTTCCGTTAATCTGGTTCTTTTGTTTTGATCGTCGTAAACTCAGATTCCCTTCGTTTCGACTATCGGCCTGTTTCCCAGGTTTGCTGTCTGGAATCTTGATAGCTGGTTCGTTAGTTTTTCTCTATGAATTTGTTCTGGCAGAGTACGTTAAAATTGATGGATTATATGAAAAGGCGTCTGTATATGGATTAAGAAATCATTTCTTTTTGTTTGCTGTTTTTTTATGTGTTGTGAATTCAGGGATGGAAGAATACTATTGGCGGTGGTTTATATTCGGGAAATTCCGTCAGTTGGTGTCAATTCCTCTCGCAGCTGTTCTTTCTTCGGTCAGTTTTACACTTCACCATATTGTCGTTCTTTTTGTGTATATCCCAGATTTGGCGATGGTTGCTTTATTTAATTTGGGTGTTTTTACTGGAGGGTTGATTTGGGCTGGTCTTTATCAAAGATTCTCAAGTTTTTGGGCAATTTGGTTGAGCCATCTGATTGTGGATGTTGGTATTATGATGATCGTATACAAAATTTTGTTTCCATTGATTTAGATGGCAATTTGGTGTGCTTGAGTGAAACATAATTTACGCACGATACAGACCACAATTATATTGCCAATGGCCGTTGATGCGACTAGCATTAGCATCACTATAATCTGATACTTAATAGCCATTAATGGGTCCACTCCCCCGAGAATTTGGCCTGTCATCATCCCGGGGAGTTTAACCAATCCTACTGTCATCATGGCATTGATTGAAGGGATCATTCCTGCCTGGATTGCATCCCGGAAAATTTTGGTAGTTGCTTCTTGGTATGTTGCACCCAAACTGAAGAAAAGCTCAATTTGATCTCGTTGGGTTTTAATGTCTGAAAAGAGTCGGTCTAGCGAAATTGCGATTGCTGTCATTGAGTTGCCAATAATCATGCCACTTATGGGAATAAAGTATTGTGGTTTGTACCATGGTTTGACTTGGATAATAACAGTAGTAACTAGTATTGTGATTATTGTATAACTGATGATCATAGAAATGAATATGGGCGGGAAAATGCTGATAGAATTTTCTTTGTTACGGGATTGGATTTCGTGAGTAGCCCAAAAAACCATCGATGTGTATAAGGCTAAAGTTAGCGCAAAACTCTCGATTTTGAAAATGTATTGCAGCACGTAGCCAACTAAAAAGAGTTGTGCGAAAGTCCTAATGGTTCCCCAAGCTAAATCCTTTTCCAGCTTTAGCCTTAGGCACAGCGATGCCAACCCCGAAATGATAATGAAAATAAGGCATAAGGCAAGTTTGACTGGTGTGATTTCGATCATTTCAATCATATTTCTTCCTCAATTGTATTGTCTTGATTTAACGTGATTTTTTTTACTGTTGTTCTTTTGGGTATGAAATTGAGATGTGTAACCAAAAGGACAGTTGTTTCTTTCTCTACATTTGTTTGTTCAAGTGCGTTTCCCACGATTTTTTGTGAGTCGGAATCTAGTGCAGAGGTTGGTTCGTCGCAGAGTATAATTTCCGGTTCGGAAAGAAGTGTTCGGATTAAAGCAATTCGTTGTTTCTCACCTAAAGAGAGATTTTGTGCGTTGCTTTGAAGATTTATGTTTGTAAGCAAAAAGTTTCGTAGCGTTTGTTCCAATTGTCTTTTTGATGGTTGTTTTAGTTTGCGGCTCGATTTGAAATGGAAAGGTAGTTTAAGATTGTCTTCAATTGATCCTTTAACCATAATTGGGATCTGTTGAAGGTATCCTATTCGACGACGTAAGTTTGTAATTTGGTGATCGGTAATCGGTTTGTCATCAATCCAGATTTGTCCTGTAGTTGGTTCATGGAGGCGGTTAAGTAACCGTAAAAAACTCGACTTCCCAATACCTGATTTTCCTTGGATTAAAATGAAATCGCCATGTTCTATTGTCAAATTGATGTTCTGAAATAATGGCGATTTTTCTTTGAATTTTAAGCTGATGTTTTTTAGTTCAATTTTCATATGGGTAAGATATTGACTCTTGGCGCCTCTTGAGGTATTATAATTTTTGGATTCAATATCAAGGGTATTGAGCCAAATTCATCTAATTCCAATATTCAAATTAAGGAGTAGTTATGGCTGGAAATACCGTCGAAATTACAGATGGTAACTTTGAAGAAGCGGTTCTGAATTCAGATACACCGATTGTTGTTGATTTCTGGGCGGAATGGTGTGGTCCATGCAAACAGATTGCCCCAGTTCTTGAGGAACTTGCTACTGAATATGCAGATACCTATAAAATCGGTAAACTGAATGTTGATGAAAGCAGGGAAAATGCTATGCAATATGGAATACGCAGTATCCCTACAATGTTGGTTTTTAAAGATGGTCAGGTTGTTGAGACGATTGTTGGTGCATTGCCTAAAGCCCAGATCCATTCTAAGATTACTGCCGCTCTATAATAAATTTCACTGTCGTCCTGATTTAAAAAATAAGAAACTCAGATCAAAATGATCTGGAGATTAATTTACAACACGATTGGCATAGCTGCGATTTTCGTTGGCTTTCAAGTGGCCTCGTTGTTCAATTCGAAAATTCGACGGGGAATTTCGTCACGTAAAAATTCTCTTAGGCAACTTGAAGAACAATTAGAGTTGGTGCCAGACTTTACAAAAAGAGTTTGGTTCCATTTTACTTCAGTTGGTGAGTTTGAACAAGCTAAGCCTTTAATCGAGTCGATTAAAGAAAATACCCAGATCATTTTGACATATTTCTCGCCGTCTGTTCATCCGAACGTTCTGAAATATCCCCATTGTGATGCACATACTTATCTGCCACTTGATACAGCCGTAAATGCGAAACGGTTATTTAATTTAATTAAGCCAGCCGCGTTGGTTTTTTCCAAGTTTGACATCTGGCCAAACTTGGTTTGGCGCGCTTTTGATCAAGGTGTCCCAACTATCTTGATCGCTGGGACTCTGCATCAGGAATCGAAGAGGTTGTACCCTATTGCAAGGTCTTTCTTCAAACAGGTTCATAATAAGATTACGCTCCATTGTGTGATTTCTGAATTAGATGCAGAGAGATTTATGCAACTTTGTGGTGATGGTTCGCAAGTTGAAGTAACAGGTGATACGCGTTTCGATACCGTTTATAACCGAGCGGTTAAAATCAAAACGGATCAATTCTTTCCTGCTCAATCTTCTTTCAAGTATCCAATTATTATAGCTGGAAGTACTTATGTTGAGGAGGAAGAAGTTCTCCTGCACGCGTATGACCTGATGCGTCGTGGAAGGACGAGTGGATTACTACACTTGATTGTTGTTCCTCACGAACCGACAGTTGAGCATGTAAAAAAACTCTGTTCAAAACTTGATTTTTTGGGTTTTTCGTATGCTTTGTTTTCGGAGCTGAATAGCGAAATGGATCTAAGCGTGATGGAGGTTATCGTTATTGACACTATCGGATTATTAGCAGGGTTATATAAAATCTGTGATGTGGCTTTTGTTGGTGGTAGTTTTCATGGAAGGGTGCACAATGTTATGGAGCCGGCCGCTATGGCGAAGCCAATTGTGTTTGGGCCAAGGATCGAAAACTCATATGAAGCGGGTCTTTTAAAAGAACGGAGCGCAGCGCGACAAGTCAAAAACGCGGCCGAATTGGCTGACGTTTTCAGCGAGTTGATATTTTCAGCTCAACTTCGCCAGCAAATTGGAGAGACAGCCAAAGCCGTGATTATTGAGAACCTTGGTGCTTCTCAGCGATCACTCGATTATTTGGAAAGGTTTTTATAATCTTAGGAAGATGTTTATATTAATGCTTGCTGGATATGTTTTCCGTTGTGTGAGAGTGTAATTCGAGCTCCTTCTGGTGATTCAATAGGCTGTTTGTAGTTAATTCCAAGACAATGATAGATTGTTGCCGATAGATCTTCGGGACGTACTGGCAGATCTACTGGAACTTCACCGTAGGCATCGGAGGATCCGATGGTTTGCCCTCCTTTAATTCCTCCACCAGCTAGCATGATTGAGAATACCTTTGAATGGTGGTCACGCCCTCCACGACGGTTAATAATTGGTGTTCGCCCAAACTCTCCCATTATTAGAGTAAGTGTACTGTCTAGCAATCCTTGGTTGGCTAGGTCACGTATCAGTGTTGCTATTGTTTGATCGAAGCTCTTGAGTTGCCTTTTCAATGATGGAAAAATGTTGTTATGGTTGTCCCACCCACCTAGCTTAATGGTAATGAATCGGACTCCTGCTTGGACAAGTCGACGTGCGAGCAGGCAACGTTGCCCAAACTGATCTCTGCGGTATTCATTACGCAATTTCTCGCTTTCCTTGCTGAGGTCAAATGCCGCACGTGCTTCAGTGGAACTAATCATGTTGTAGGCTGTATTGTAGAATTCGTCAGTAGCGATTGCTCCGCTGTTTTGAGATTCATATTTTTTGAAGGTAGCGTCAATTAGTTCGCGTAACGTTTTACGCCGATCGAAACGCTGCTGCATGATTTGGTTAGGTGTGACTAAGGTGCGAAATTTAAAGCTTTCGCTGGTGAGGTTTTCATTTAACGGTGCTGGGGCTAGTGCAGAGCCGAGAAGGTTATCGCCACCGTAAACGATAGGTGAGGGAATAGCGATGTAAGGTGGTGAGCCGGCGTTGGGTTGTTCCTTTAGATCTGTGACAATCGAGCCATCACTTAGTTTCGTAAGGGCAGTTAGAGGGAGAAGACCCGCCATCATACAGTGTGTTCCGCGCTTGTGTGTTGTTTCAGGTGATGTCATCGACCGGATCAGACATATTTTATCCATCTGTTGTGCTATGTTGGGTAGATGTTCGCAAATTTTGATGCCGGGAATGTTTGTTTTAATCGGTTTGAAAATACCACGAATTTCTTCCGGAACATTGGGTTTCAAATCCCAGATATCAATGTGGCTAGGGCCACCACCAAGCCATATTAATATGACTGACTTGGTCTTTCCTAGAAATTGCTCTGATTTTGCCATGGTTTCGATTCGAAACAAATCTGTCATGCTGAATCCTAGTGTTCCAAGCACGCCAACTTTGATAAAATCTCTACGGTGAAAGTGGTCACAATCTGTAGTGTATGCTGATTCCTCGATCATCTTTGTTATCCTCTTCTTTTAATTTGTGGGCAGAAATCTGCGTGAGAAGTTCCTCTAGCTTAATTGTAATTTGTTTTAGCTTCGGATTATCTGCCGTGAATTTTGTTTCGTTCTCGATCCGTTGTGGTGTGTAATGTCTCCTGGAGCATTGAACTTAAAGTGTAATTCTCTTACTTGGCTTTTGATTTGGTTGGTTCCCAATGGAAACAGTGAACATTTGATGAAACGAGGTTAACTTGTCTATTATGATAACCATAGAATGTTGTATAGTGCTTGTTTCTTTGTGTTCAAGTTAGGACAGGTCTAATCTTCTTCGTGTATTAGATTGACCGTGACGCAGAGCACCCTGATTTTGTTCAGAATGGGACAATATGATCAAGAAATCTTTGGTTCCTATTTGTTTTTATAATGTGAAGAGTAAGTATTAACAAGGGACACGGTAGAGAGATATTCTCAAATTTTTCTTGGTTTTGTATCTGATTTTGTTTGTTGGGGAAGTTATGTTTACATTATCGCAATGTTCTTTGGCTCTTGTCAAGCGTTCAACTTTCGTGTCCCATTTATTAGTAATGTTAGTGAGTTGTGAGAACTGAAAGTACAGTAATAGTCTGCTTAAGGATTGCCTTGTCCCGTTATAACACCTGTGCTATAATCTCGTCTAGTGCGCGTTAATTTTTGTTATCATATATTTTCTTAAGTTGAAAAATGTGGGGAGGTATTTTGTGAATGGATCAGAACGAAAATGTGACTGATTATGGTGGAGAAAATGGGGAAAGTACCTCTATTCTCATCGGTATTGTCGTTGCAATTATTCTCGGTATTTTAATTGGAGGGTATGCACCGGAATTTGCTAAAAATTTTGATGTGTTGGGCAAGATTTTTCTCAATTCTTTGAAGATGATTGTAGTTCCGTTAGTTGTACTTTCGATGATTGTTGGCATTACAGGGTTGGGTGATATTAGAAATATTGGAACGATTGGTGGTCGTACTGTACTTTATTATATGGTGACAACTGCAGTTTCTGTGATTATTGGAATTATAATGGTTAATATTGTTCGCCCTGGCGTTGGTATTTCAACGGGGGAAGAGCATATAGAGTACTTTTATACCTTAGATGGTCGTACAGTTAATATAGGAAATGAAAGTTGGGACAAAAAGGCCTTTAAGAATTATGAACAGAAGGGGGATAAGAAATATCTACTTGTTCTTTCTGACCAGAATGTTCAGGGTATTATTGAATCGGTCACTCAAAATTCGGCTACGGTCAAAACTTGGAAATACGTTGAGGCTGACGATGTTTACTATGTTCAAACAGGTGATACTGAGAAGGCTCTACGTACAGTAAATGGCCAAGTTATATCCGCCGATCCGGATTTGGCAGCAAGAGGAACGGGGGTTGAAATCAGATTGCCAGTTGCTGATAAGGTGGCGAGCAAGAAGGATAAGGGGATTGTGGAGACGATGCAGGAAGTTGTCCTTGGAAATGCAACCACTGGCAAGCAAGGATTGATTCCCGTCAACATCTTTAGGGCCATGGTACAGATGGATATTTTGCCTCTGATCTTTTTTTCATTGTTGCTTGGGGCTGCGTTGACAGTTGTAGGTGGACATGCCAAAACTGCTATTAGCACTATTTCGGCTTTGAATGATGGTGTAATGAAAATTGTGCATTGGATTATGCTTGTTTCACCCATAGGGATTTTTGGCTTGATGGCTGGTAGGATTGGTGAGGAAGGTGGTTTTGCTGGTTTTTTACCTGAATTGGTTGCGGTTGGCAAGTATAGTTTAACTGTGTTACTTGGCTTAGGTATTCACGGAGTTGTGGTTTTACCACTTATTCTTTGGTTGATAGGTAGAAGGAATCCCGTTGCGTATGTTTCTGGTGTTGCGACTGCTTTGCTTAATGCCTTTTCCACTGCTTCTAGTTCGGCGACACTTCCTCTTACTATGGAAGGAGTTGAGAGCAGTAACAAAATTTCGAATCGGACCTCAAGTTTTGTTTTGCCGTTGGGGGCAACTATTAATATGGATGGTACAGCGCTTTACGAGGCTGTGGCGGCGATTTTTATTGCTCAGGTTTATGGTGAGGAGCTTGGTTTTGCCAAGCAACTGGTAATTGTGCTTACGGCGACGCTCGCGGCCATCGGTGCTGCTGGGATTCCACAAGCTGGATTAGTTACTATGGTCATTGTACTCAGGGCTGTTGATTTGCCCATCGAAGGTGTTAGTTTAATTTTGACCGTTGATTGGCTTTTGGATCGTTTCCGAACGACTGTCAATGTGTGGGGTGATAGTGTTGGGGCTGGGGTTATTGAAACATTAGAAAGTCGTGATTCTGAATCTGAAACGACCTAATATGGAGAGACAGAATACTGCACCCAGTGAAAAGCTTACTAGTAGTTCAATGATAGCGATTGTTGTAATTGTTTTTACTGGATGCTGGATTGCGTTTGCATATAATCAAAATTTGGGAACAGATGATAGTCAATCTGTTTTTCTTCTACATCCAATTGTTGCTGTTTTATTGATTTTGCTTCTCGTCCGAGTTCGAAAACTGGTAGAAGTGCCTAGTGTCGTTTATATTTTGATTGTTATGATTAGTCTTTGGCTTTTTATCAATCTGTCAAGTATTCTGACGCCCTTCTTTTTCGGATTTGGACTTGCTTATTTCTTCCGGTTTATCGTTGGGGAAATCCAAGAGATTCCGTTGCCCTTTGGAAGGCGATTGCGTGTTCCAAAGATTGTAGCAAGTCTCATTCTCTTTAGTTTGACACTTGGTATTATTAGTTTGCTGTTTTGGATTGTGATTCCCCAAATTGTTGAACAGACGTTAGGTATGAGCGAGGGCTTAGTCAAATTCTATCGAGATACGGTTGTACCTTTTGTTGTTGGTACCAACGAAGAAAAAGGAATCCTCGATAAGATCGAGGATTTCGGAAATAATTCAGAGTCAAGTTTGGTTCGCAAAGCAACCCAATTTGCTAAGTATGAAGGGCAGAAAATTGTCGATCAGGTTCAGAATTACCTTACAGCTAACTTGGGAACTCTAGCCGAGACGGGAACCGATTTTTTTGGGCGTGTTTTTCGGCGTTTTTCTTCAATGGCCATAGGTGTTGGAGGCTTTTTGACGACGGCGTTTCTGACGTTGATGGTGTTGATCTATGCTGGACATTCACTGGAAATTTATGTTGGAAACTTTGTTGATTTATTCCCACTGGAGAAACGGGATTTCGTGTGGCAGTACCTCCGTGAAATTAATAAGAACATGGAGGCTTTTTTGCGTGGGCAAGTGGTTGTTATTCTAGTGATTAGTCTGATTTCGATAGTGGTTTATTCTGTTATTGGTGTGCCATTTGCGCTTGTTGTTGGTTTGGTAGCAGGTATTTCAAATGCCATTCCAACCTTTGGTCCTTTTATTGGTGGTTTTTTTGCGATGCTTGCTTTATTGATGGGATTTGCTGCAGGGAATTTCTTGCTTATTGGTTTCTTAGTTCGTATGGTTGCTATAATATGCGCTATCTTGGGTATCCAAGCAATAGATAATTCACTTATTTCACCAAGAATTCTGAGCAACGCTGTTGATGTAGATCCATTGTTAATTATGTTTGGGGTAATTGTTGGAGCCTCAGTTTTTGGTTTTTGGGGGGTTATTCTGGCTATTCCTATGATTGTTGTTTTAAAGTCAATTGTAACGGTTTCAAAAGAATTATACTTATGAGTTTACCGGTTGTAGCGATTATTGGACGGCCAAATGTCGGCAAATCATCATTGTTCAATTTAATTGCCAAAAAACAGATCTCTGTGGTTCACGATTATCCGGGTGTTACTCGGGATAGAATCTATGCCGATATTGAATGGGACGACCGCTGTTTTACAATCGCTGACACTGGTGGTTTAGATGCTAAACCAGAAGAAGAATTGATCGATCAGGTACAACATCAGGTTGAGACTGCCGTAGAAGAAGCAAAGGTGATTATTTTCCTTGTTGATGTTCGAACTGGTGTTATGCCACATGATTTGTTAGTGGCAGAGAAACTGCGACAGTTTGATAAGCCGGTTTTCTTAGTTGTGAATAAGGTAGAAGGACAGAAATTTGATAATGATGTCTATGATTTTTACCGATTAGGGCTGGGTGAACCAATTCCGATTTCGTGTGCCCAGAACTGGGGAGTTGGGGGCTTACTTGAGCAGATTGTATTTATCCTTCCTGAACTAGATGTTGAGAGCGTGGGTTTATCATCATCAATAAAAATTGCAATTGTTGGACGTCCAAATGTTGGGAAATCTTCGATTATGAATGCGATTCTAGGAGAGAATCGTATGATTGTTAGCGATAAACCTGGTACCACCCGCGATGCAGTCAATATTCATTTTGTGTATCAGCATATTGAATTTGAGTTAATTGATACAGCTGGCATGCGGCGGAAATCCTCGGTAAAGGATGATTTGGAACAGTTTAGCGTTCAGCGAGCCACCAAAAGCATTCGACAAAGTGATATTGCTTGGTTGGTTCTTGATGCATCGGATGATATTGCTAAGCAAGAAAAGATGATTGCCAATTATATTGCCACTCAGGGGAAAGCATCGATTATCTTGGTTAATAAGTGGGATCTGATTGAAAAGGAGAATGATACTTTCAATCGGTTTGTAGATCGTATTCATGGACTTTTTCCACAGCTGGATTATGTGCCAATTTTGTTCGTTTCTGCTTTAACGGGGCAACGTGTGACAAACGCACTTGATTTAAGCTTGGAGATTCACCGTGAGTATTGCACTAGGATTCCAACCACAGAACTAAATAGTGTGCTGACAAGGATCAAATCAGTTTATCCTCCTCCTAGAGCAGGCAAGGTGCGTCCAAATTTAAAGTATATTACGCAAATTGATGTTAAACCTCCAACTTTCCTAATATTTGCTAGTTATCCGCATAAGATCAAAGCTCATTACGAAGCTTATGTTGTCAATGAACTACGGGATGCTTTCGGTTTCGAAGGAACTCCACTGCGAATCTATTATCGGTCCACATCAAAAAAAGTAAAGTGAAAATCTGCCCTTAGATGGCACACAATAAAATAGGTTATTTCTGTCTCTTCCGGCTTTATCGAGGTCTTTAGCCTTTTCTATGTTTTCCTATTTGCTGTTATTGAACTTTGCTCTTCCTAAATTTAAATAGTTGTGTTGTCTTGTTTCGGACGAATAGTTGTTGAAGAAATCGTTTCTTGACCAAATTGTAGTTTCCAAAGTAAAATGAGAGTTATCAGTTAATTTACTTGTTTGTATTAAGGAGTTTTTGAAATGAGCAGAATCCCAATTGCATTAGAACTTTATTCGGTCCGTGAAGATGCTGCTGAGGATACGGCAGGAACCTTGGAAGCCGTAGCAAAAATGGGGTATGAAGGAGTTGAATTCGCTGGATATTATGGACATAGTGCAGAAGATCTTAGAAAGATATGTGACGATCTCGGTTTGCAAATTATTGGTACTCATACAGGTTTGGATACACTTTTAGGTGATCAATTGCAAGCAACCATAGACTATAATCAAACCCTTGGCAATAAGTACTTGATAGTGCCGGGGCTACCGGGAGAAAGGACATCTACGACCTCTGCTTGGTTGGAGACTGCCAAGATCTTTAATGATATTGCTGAACGGGTTGCTGAGCATGGAATGCAGACTGGCTATCATAATCATAGTGCGGAATTCAAAAAAATGGATGGTGAATATCCGTGGGATACGTTTTTTGGTAACACACACAAAGAGGTAGTAATGCAGCTTGATACTGGTAATGCGTTGCATGCGGAGGTTGATGTCGCTCCATTTATTGAACGTTACCCTGGACGTGCGCAGACCGTGCATTTGAAAGAGCATTCATCTACGAATGATAAAGCTTTAATTGGTGAAGGTGATGTCAATTGGCAGGAGATATTTAAACTGTGTGAATCAATTGGGTCAACTGAATGGTATATTGTTGAACAAGAGAGCTATGCTTTTTCTCCTTTAGAATGTGTGGATATTTGTCTGAAGAATTTGAAGGCAATGGGTAAGTAGATCAATTAATTTAGGCGAAGATCGGCAATAGTTTGTATAATTTGTCGGTCTTTTTTTTGTCTTGAGAGAAAACTGTAAGTGGAAATGAAAGGTACTGGTGATGATTTAAATTCTAGACTGAAGGTTTTAATTGCCATAGCCATTTTTGTGTTGGTTTGTCTCTTTGCTATTGTGAGAGCGTCGCAATTTAGTCGAGTTGGCTTTTTTTGGTATAGTATTGTTCCACCTCTTTTGGCAATCACAATGTCAATTGCAACCGGTCGTTTATTGATGAGCTTAGGGGTGGCTATTGCCGTCGGTATAATTTTATCGTCAGTGCAGCAAAGTATTGATTCCGAGGTGTCATGGTTCCTAGTATTGGGGAGCACAAGTTGGTCAATTTCCAAATCTGTAATTGGATCTTTCAATCTTTCGGTAATCATTTTTATTGTACTTATTTTGGCCATGGTTTCGGTGATGATTGTATCAGGGGGAATGCAAGGTGTCATTAATTGGCTATCGCAGTTTGCTAGAGGGGCTAGATCAACGCAGTTGGTAACAGTCTTGATGGGGATGGTCATTTTTATTGATGATTATGCTAATACAATGATTGTTGGTTCTGCGATGCGGCCGATGACGGATGGGAAAAAAATTTCTCGCGAGAAATTGGCGTTTCTAGTTGATGCTACAACTGCGCCAATTGCAGGATTGGCAATTGTAAGCACATGGATTGGCTATGAGATATTCCTTTTTTCTTCAGTAGCTGAATCAATTGGGATTGATAAAGATGGGTATTCAATGTTTTTCGATGCGCTAGGTTATCGATTCTATTGCCTCATGATGGTCATTTTTGTTTTTGTTAATGTAATTAGTGGGCGTGATTTTGGTGAAATGTTAAAAGCGGAAAGGCGGTCACATTCGACTGGTGCTGTTCTAGCGGTAGATGCAACACCAATGACGTCTGGAGTTTTTTCAACACTAACTTATAGTTCGGCTGCGAGAATTTCCCCTTTTTCTGCAACAATTCCGATTGTAGCGTTATTTATTACAATGGTAACAGCATTTTGGTTTTATGGGAGTAGCTCGGGTTCTTTTTGGTCATGGTCGGTTTGGCGAGAGATTCTATCCAGAGTTGCTGAAGAAGAGAATAATGTTCGAGTTTTGGCGATTGGCTCGGGGGTTGGGTTGTTTACAGCGATCATTTTGGCGATTTCTGTTTCAAGGATTAGTTTCGGTCAAACATTCCAAGCTATCCTGCTTGGGCTGAACGGGAGTCTGTTGCCGTCGTTGATTTTAGTTTTTGCTTGGGGATTAAAAGAAGTCTGTGATATTCTGCGTACTGGAGATTTTTTGGGTGCTATGGTTAGCAATGTCATGTCACTAGTCTGGTTTCCGGCAATTATCTTTGTTGTTGCTGCGTTAACATCATTTGCAACTGGTACCAGCTGGGGGACAATGGCAATTTTGATTCCAACTGCTGTACCAGTTGCTTTTAGTCTAGACGGGGATACTTATGGTCTTACAACGGTTATTTGTCTCGGTGCTGTTCTTGACGGATCTATCTTTGGTGATCACTGTTCCCCGATTTCCGATACTACTATTATGAGTTCTATTTCTAGTTCCTGTGATCATATACACCATGTTCGAACTCAATTACCATATAGTTTAACGGTGGCAGGGCTTGCAATTGCTTGTGGGTATTTGCCGGCAGCATTCGGGTTTCCATCATGGGGTTTGATTACATGTGCAACGGGAATAATTGTGCTGATATTTCTTCTTCTTGCCAAGTCGGTAGTAGATTCAGGGTGAAAAATAATTCAATTATGGACTGTATTTGGGAAATACTTTCTATTAAGAAAGGTGAGCTGAGCTAGGCTATTGCCAAGAACTTGTGTTGTTTTGCATTATATTAAGTCATTCAGTTTTCAAACTTAAGGATAGGTAGTCTAAGGAGATTTTGATGAACTTGCAAAAGAAAATAAGTGCTATTTTGGCCTCTGATATTGTTGGTTTTTCATCTATGATGGAGTCAGATGAAGAGGGGACCATCCATAAAATAAGAGGCTTGAGGACAAAAATTGATCAGTTGGTTGAACATCATGATGGCCAAGTCTTTCATACCGCGGGGGATAGTATCCTAGTAGATTTTGTTAGTCCTGCTCAGGCCGTTGAATGTGCCGTCGATTGGCAAAAATTGATAGAAGATGAAAATGAAAATGATGCTTCATTTAACTTGGTTTTTCGTATTGGATTAAATGTTGGTGAGGTGATTGTGGAGGAAAATAACCTTTTGGGCGATACTGTCAATTTAGCAGCTAGAATCGAGCAAGCCTGTGAGCCAGGTTCGATTTTGATTTCTAGACAGGTTTTTGATATGGTCCATCGTAAATTACGATATGGGTTTGAGGAGAAAGGTAGTATATCCGCCAAAAATATTTCTAAAGAAATACCTGTTTTTGTTATTTCAGAGTATAGAGGAAACGACCGATTTACTGTTCGCAATGAAGGGGTGGAATCTCTTCCCAAACAAAATGTTGTTAAGAACAGCGTTTTGGTTTTACCGTTCAAAAATTCGAGTAGTGATGAGGAGCTAGATTACTTGTGTGAGGGGCTTTGTGAGGAAATAATTGGTGAACTATCCCTCTTTAAGCATATTAAGGTATTATCGAGAAATGCCAGTTTTGCCTATAGCAATTCGGATGAATCTCCAGATAAATATGCTCAAATACTTGGAGCAGGCTATGTCTTATCTGGTAGTGTGCGAAAGCTTGGGCCACGCATGAGAATCAATATTGAATTGTCAAATACTCAGGATAATGTGAGTATTTGGAGTGATAAGCATACATGTACTCTAGAAGAGGTTTTCGATATTGAAGAAGCAATTGTAAAATCTACTTCAAATGCAATAGTGGGTTCAGTCAAAGCAGACGAAACTGAAAAATTGAAACATAAGAATCCAGTAGATTTTTCTGCGCATGATTGTGTTTTGAGAGGAATGCATTTTCATCGAATGAGTGGTTCCTCTCAAGAAAATGCAGAACAAGCTTTTACATTGTTCCAAAAGGCAGTTGGGATTGATCCTCAGTATGCTCGAGCCCATGCTTGGAGTACTTGTAGCCTAGCCAATTTGCAAGACTGGCCAGCGTCGGAATTTGTGGCTGATGATTGGTTTGACAAAGCCATTTACCATATCAATGAAGCTATAAGAATTGATCCAGATGACGCTGAGGCTAACAGAATAATGGGTTATATGAAGCTGTTTTTTGATAACGATTTCATCAGTGCAGAGGCCCATTATCGGAAAGCTCATCAAATGAGTCCAAGTGATGTTCATCTAGCTTTGAATTTAGTCTCATTTTGCATCTTCTCGGGAAATATGACTGAAGCTAAAGACCTGATTGAAGAAATTAAAGTATTGAACCCTTACGGTTCAGATCAACAATTCTATTTGGAAGGACTAGTAGGGTTTTTGGAAGAGAATTTTGATGAGGCAATCTTATTACTGTCTAGGATCTCAAACCCCGACTTAATGGGCATGTTTCTTCTGACTGCAACCTATTTCAAAACAGGGAATCAAGCCGAAACAACTAAAAATTGTGAGAAATTATTCAAGAAACATGGAAGAGAATCGATTCTCGAAGAACTATCTTCTTTACCTTTCGAAGATAAGCAAAAGAAAGAACAATTTACAGACTTATTTGAGCAAATTGATTCTCTTTTGCAATGAAGGTCATTCCTTAGTTCATTAGATATCTCATCTCTATGTTTCTGTGACTCGTAACAAGGTGAAGAGGTGAAATTAGCTCTGGTGAAGTGCGTTGCGTAAACCATTTGTCTATCTCAGGCTAGATATTTCTGATTTGAGGTTATTGATTCGTTTGAAACTGCTACGATTCATACTTAAGATGTAAGTGTTTTTCCCTTTACCCTGTCTCAAATCGATCTGGTTCCATTTTTTGGTCTTCTTTTAAATCAAACTGGTTGGATGGGTGGAGGCTTAGGCATCTCTCCCCCTCCTAGAACTGATTGATCGAAGTCCATTACAGTACCTGTCATTAATCCGGATTCTTCAGAAGCTAAGTAGCCAATTGCACGGGCTGCTTCTTCCACCTTGATTAGTCGACCAAATGGTTGTTTCGCTTCCGCTTCAGCCAGCCAATCTAGCCCGTTACTATGATATTTTCGTTGAATTAAGTCTTCGCCTGGAGTGTCCATCCAACCAAGGTTTAGGGCGTTTATTCGAATGCGATGTCTCATAACTGCATAAGCAACGTTCTTGGTTAGTGTTACCAATGCCCCTTTTGAGGTTGCATAAGGTGTGAGATAAGGCTGGCTGCCATAGGCTGCAATGCTAGTGACGTTTACTATCGTTCCTTCAATATTATCGCGTTTCATGTGTTGAAGTACATCTTGTATCAAAAGGAAAGGAGCACGAACGTTAACTGCCATAATGCGATCCCATAACTCGACTGATGAATCCCAGATGGTGCCCCGAACTGTAATAGCAGCTGAATTTACCAATATGTGGATTTTCCCGAAAATCTCATTAGCAACAGCTACAATATGTTTGCATTCATCGACATTTTCTAGGTGGGCTTTTACAAAATGAGCTTGGCAACCAGTTGATATCAAATCGCTAGCAACTGCTTCACCACGTTCTGAGTTTCGCCCTGTGATGATAATTCCTGCTGCACCGCGGTTGGAAAACAATCGGGCAGTTGCTTCACCCAGTCCTTGAGTACTTCCTGTGATAATGGCATATTTACCTTCAAAGGAGTTTGGGTAAGACAAGAGAACCAACCTCTAGAAAATAGGCGCTAATTATTTAGGTGTCTTAGTTTACTACAGGGCTATTGTGTGTTTTACCAACCTAGTTTTTCTGATAAATAAGCCCTATTGCGTTTGGCACTGTGTAATGGGTTTATATTTGAGTTGGGAAGGATATCTTGTTCGACTGTTCCCCACCCTTGATAGTTCATTTCATCTAGGATATTACGAATTGCTATGAAGTCAACCGTTCCTGTGCCTAGTTCGGGAAATACACCTGCCGCAACCCCATCGAAATAGTCGCCTTCTTCTTTTACTACGTTTTGTACAATGTTGTGGTTGCAGTCTTTTATGTGTAAGTACCAGACACGATCGCGCCAATTATTAAGGATGGTAATTGGGTCGCCTCCTCCATAGGTAATATGCGCCATGTCGAAGCAAAGGCCGACCAATTCTGGGTTCGTGCGTTCTAATATCGCATCAATCTCAGTTGGTGTTTCTAGGTAACCGCCGACATGTGGATGAACGACGGATTTTAGTCCAAATTCCTCCCAAGCCATTTTGGCAAAAGCGTTCACATTACTGGCAAAAGTATCCCACCCACTTGCATCTAGACTATCTTCTGGACGTATACGCCCAGCTCTTTTCGATCGATGTTCAACTGCAAAAAGTGTGTCAGACAATACTATCCAATCAGCGTTTAAAGCGGATAGAACCTTTGTTGTAATAATTGCTTCTTGGTATACATCTGGAAACCTTTTTGGGTCGATGAAGTTGACGATTGTAAATGCTGAAATTAATTTTAATTGGCGTTGTGACAGTTCGTCACGTAATTTGGGAATGTCAAAAGGTAAATAGCCGTATGGGCCAAGTTCAGTTCCGTTGTATCCTGCCTCTTTAATTTCGTCAAGTACTCGAGAGTAGTGAGGTACATCAGGTGTGTCTTTCATTATAACTCCCCAAGAAACAGGAGCTGTAGCTATATCAATCTTTGTCATGTGCCTCTCCATGGGGAATTAGGTTTTTTGCCTTCTAGTTTGTTCTAAAATTAAAATATCTGGTCATTTAAATTTTAATGAATTTTTGGGTTTCGAATGTCAGTATACGGTTAGGGAAGAACCTAGTCAAATAATATTTTTATTTGACTAGGTGTTATATTAAGCTGTCAAAAAAAGATTTTCTAGATGTTATCTTGTGGTGTGAATTTTTCTGCTAATGTTCACTAGGTGTCTGTTTTTTTAATTACAGTTTTACTAAATGTTATTGAAAAGAAAATTGTAACTTCGTTTGATAGTTCTATTTTAAGGTTATCTGATGAAGGAAGATTAAGGATGACGTTGTGTCTGTCCGTTTAGACTGTTAAACCTTCTCCTCGGTTTCTGTAATATCTGCTTCGTCTGGGATATCAGCTGGTTCGCCGGTTAAGTTGAGTGTCTGTCGTATTTTGGTGTCAATTTCGCTTGCGATCTCTAGGTTTTCTCTCAGGAATCCTACTGCATTCCCTTTTCCTTGTCCGAGTCTTTCATCGCCATAATAGAACCAGGCTCCACTTTTACGAACTATTTCGCGGTCAATACCAACGTCAATCAGGTCACTTTCCTTTGATATTCCTTCACCGAATACAATATCAAATTCCGTCTCGATGAATGGTGGGGCGACTTTATTCTTCACAACTTTTACTTTCGTTCGACTTCCAATCGCATCGCTACCGTCTTTTAGGGTTTCAGATCTTTTGATTTCTAATCGGACAGATGCATGAAACTTTAGTGCTAGCCCACCAGGTGTCGTGTTTGGGTTGCCAAACATGACACCAATTTTTTGACGAACCTGATTGATAAAAATAACGCATGCTTTCGATTTATTCGTTGCACCGCTAATTTTTCGAAGTGCTTTGGACATTAGACGTGGTAATAGTCCAACATGTGTGTCTCCCATGTCTCCTTCGATTTCGGCTTCTGGTGTGAGTGCTGCTACAGAATCGACTACAATAACGTCAATTGCACCACTACGAATTAATGTTTCAACGATGTCCAATGCTTGTTCACCAGTGTCAGGTTGTGAAATGAGTAAGCTATCCATGTCGACACCGATGTTTTTAGTATAAACTGGATCTAGGGCGTGCTCTACATCAATAAAGGCTGCTACACCACCCAATTTCTGGGCTTCAGCAATGACATGTAGTGCCAGAGTTGTCTTGCCACTAGATTCCATGCCGAACATTTCAATAATTCTTCCACGTGGGATGCCTCCAACGCCAAGCGCGATGTCCAATGCCATTGAACCCGTTGGGATTGTTTTCACAGGGATGACTTCTTCGCTATTAAAACGCATTATAGCACCTTTGCCATGTTGCCGTTCAATTTGCAACATTGCTAGGTCTATCGCTTTTTCCTTTTCACCTTCTTCATTCATAATTTAAAACCTCCTTTATTTTGTGGGAAATATCATTTATACGCATCTGAGTTTCTTCGATTTCCGTGGTAACTGGTATTATCTAATACCAAATTGGATTGTTTGAAGTTTCTTGTAAATTGCTCCCTTTGAAGTGGTTTTGCTCTTAATCAGCGAGATCTGTTTTACAGAAATAGGGGTGTGATTTATATTTTTATATGCGTCAAAGTGTGAGGAAAACTTGGTTAAACTTATGTTATTCCTAATTCGCGCGATTGTAAGGTGTGGGATGAATTTCCTGCTTTCTTGTGGAAAGCCAAAGCAATTTAAGGATAAATTTAAATTTTTAGCGAGCTTGACGATTGGTGTTGGGTCTGTTGAAATACCGATCCATAAAATTGTAGGATAGGAGAAATTCTTAAATGCGCTGATACTGCTAAGTTTCATGTTGAAAGGAACTTGATTTTGTACTGTATGGCGAATAGTACCTGTGATGCTTGGAATTTGATTAGAGGCAATATCACCTAAGAATTTTAGCGTCAAATGTATGTTGGGAGGGTTGACCCACGATACTTTTGGTAATATCGGCTGTAATTCCATCTGGATTTTTGCTATTTTATTTTTAATTTCTTTTGGAACGTCAATAGCAATAAAACTCCGGATCATTTTATTTTTCTGTTTGATATTTTGGGTTGAGAAGACCTAACAATGCTTTTCTATTTGAGTGTAAGAATTGAAAGCCTGAAACAACAGTTAATGTTAGTGGAATACACATCATAATGAAAATTACACCGTAGCTGTTATGAAGTGGAATAATCCCGATATAAGCGTCAATTGTAATATAAAGGTCGATAGCTAGTAACGCCAAGGCGACCGATATAACGACCATTTGTGATAGAGCTTTTGCTTTTCCCCAAATGTTTGCTGAAACTACTTTGCCATGCTTGGCAACAAAAATGGATCGCAAGGTTGTAACAATTACTTCACGTATGATTATAATCACAACCATCCAAATTGGGATGAAACCGTCATTCTTCGTTGCTAGAACAATTAATGCTGCTGCGATTAGCAGTTTATCGGCAAAGGCATCAGTGAATTTTCCGAAATTAGTAACGTTGTATTTTCGAGCCAATACCCCATCAAAAAAATCAGTCAAAGATGCCGTGGCGAAAAGGATGAAAGCAAGAAGATACTTATGGTAAGAGAAAGCAAGAATGAAGATAGGAATTAGGATTAAACGCAAAATTGTTAGGCAATTTGCAATTTGCGTTTTGTACCATGGATGTTTCATATTAAGTGGTACTTAGTTATTCAGGGGAGATGTCGATGACCTCTGCTCCCTTGGGTATGGTGAATTTAAAAAGGTCTGCTGATAGTGGGAGATTACGTTGTATGTTCTTCAATGTAATAGTGGCACTTATATTGTTTTTGTTTGTATTCGTGGAATAATAACCGAATTGGACTGGTAACCAATTTTTGGAGTCAATGAGGAGTTCGATTTTTTCGTGTATAGTTGCTTGGTTTCCATGTTGTACAAGGAGGTGGGGTTTCGGTGTTAATTCCAAACGATAAAACCCCCTTGCTTTGGCTAGTTTATCGCCTTTCAATCGGTGATTGTAATTCGCTTCTAGGTTTTCGAGAGAAAATCCTATTCCTGGAAGCAGTTCCTTCCGGTTTGGGTTTGACCATGTCATTTTGTTAACTTGGTTTAAGAGTGGTGTATAAGACCACGAAAAATCACCGTCGAGAACAATCGTTTGCACAATTTTATTTGGATTTTCCTGATCGAAGTAATTCTGCCGTAATAAGTTTGGTTTACTAAATGAGAGATGTCCAGTGGAGGTTCCTTTGTTTGTGCCGTGAATAGTTGTTTCCACGAAATCTGCGGTGAAATTTTTTGATTTTTTATATCCTGCCTTGAAATTTTCTAATACTTGGTCGGCGGTTTGAGCTATTACCCAACCATTTAAAAAAAATGATACTACCAAGACAAAATTGTGGCAACGTTTCATGACAATTCCTCCTCCTTATAATTAGTAGCATTCTCATTGTCATTTGTCAATCTTTATATTTGTTTGAGAATTTCAGGTTTTTGTTTGATTTCTTGTTTGATTATTTTCTTTGTATCGTCTTCTGGTACTTGGATTTTTGACCAATCTATTAATATTACTGTTAGGTCCTCAGGGTTATCAAGTTGGGAGAGGACAAAGGCCTCGAGTTGCTCTGAAATATTTGCGTTTCGAAAAAAGCTGTAGAACCAGATTGAAAATTCTTTGATTTTGTCTGAATGTGTTGCAAAGACCCAAAAGCTAAGTGTACAAAAATCAATACCTTCTTCACAGTTTAGGTATGATAACCACACGTCACGTGGAATGTCTTGTAGATGGTCGAGAAAGTATGTTTTTAAATGTTGGTCGTTAAGATAGGTTATCTCTGGTAGGATACTAAACTGAATTGCATATTTATAAGCCCAGACTTTAACTTGAGGTGTTTTCGTTCCCGTTTTTTTGTTTTGACGAAACAGCAATTTTGGTCCTTATTGTTTCTTAGGTTTTTATTTGTAATTTCTTGACAATTTTTGGTTGCTATAATAGAATCCTGAATATTAGTGTCGAATTAGCTGTTTTCTGGTAATGGACAGATCAATATGAATGAAAGTAGCTTTCAGCCTATGGATGCGAAATTTGCCAAAGAAGGATTAACATTTGACGATGTTTTGCTTTTGCCCGCTGAATCAGAGTTTTCTCCAAGTGAAGCTGATACCAAAACGTATTTAACATCGAATATTCAACTTAATATTCCAATTTCTAGTTCTGCGATGGATACGGTAACAGAGGCTGAATTGGCTATTGCTCTGGCAAGAGAAGGTGGTATTGGAATTATCCATCGTAATCTTCCGATTGAGCGACAGGTTGAAGAAGTCGATAAGGTTAAGCGCTCCGAAAGCGGTATGATTGAGCATCCGATTACACTAACATCTGATAAAACGGTTGCTGACGCGTTAGAGGTGACAGCCTTTTACAAAATTGGTGGAGTTCCTATCGTTTCTGAAGATGGGATTTTGATTGGTATGATTACCAATCGGGATCTTAAGTACGAAGATAACTATGATACACCAGTTACACAGCTAATGACACCATTTGAAAAACTTGTAACTGCTCCACCTGGGATTAATTTGGAAGATGCAAAAAAAATTCTCCATCGAATTCGAAAAGAGAAACTTCCTATTGTTGATGGTGACTATCGTCTTCAAGGTTTGATTACTATTAAGGATATTGACAAGATTAGGCAATACCCTAC
Source organism: Candidatus Poribacteria bacterium (assembly GCA_002709695.1). Lineage (GTDB taxonomy): Bacteria > Poribacteria > WGA-4E > WGA-4E > UBA9662 > UBA9662. The sequence continues at coordinate 92,283 of PAQF01000017.1, read as the reverse complement.
TTCGTGTAAGGATGAATCGGGGCGGCTTCGTGTTGGTGCTGCAGTTAGCCCTTCTTCAAGTCTTGATGAGATTGGAATGCTTGTAGAGGCTAGAGCTGACGTGTTGGTTATTGATACTGCACATGGTCATTCGAAGGCCGTTGTACGAGCTATACAGATGGTGAAAACCGAATTTCCAACTGTAGATCTTATTGTTGGTAATGTGGTGACAGGCGATGCAACACGAAGGCTCATTGATGCTGGTGCAGATGCTATAAAAGTTGGGATTGGACCAGGTTCGATTTGCACTACTAGGGTGATCACAGGGATTGGTGTCCCCCAAGTTACAGCCATTTATGATTGTGCAGTGGAAGCAGATAAGCAGGATATACCGATTATTGCCGATGGGGGGATTCGATATTCTGGTGATATTGCTAAGGCAATTGGTGCTGGGGCAAGTTCTGTTATGATTGGCAGTTTGTTCGCAGGGACAGAAGAAAGTCCCGGAGAAACAATCATCTTCCAAGGCAGAAAATTTAAGGTCTATCGTGGGATGGGGTCACTTGCAGCAATGCGAAAGCGGGGCGGGAAAGAACGTTATTCGCAGGGTAGCGAAAAGGATGTTTCTAAGCTGGTGCCTGAAGGGATTGAAGGTCGTGTCCCATATAAGGGAACTCTAAGCGAGTCTGTTTATCAATTTGTTGGGGGGCTTCGAACTGCAATGGGTTATTGTGGTACACCTGATATTGAGTCGTTGCGTCTTAATAGTCGATTTATTCGAATCACAGGTAGTGGGTATCAAGAAGGCCATCCACACGATGTTGTTGTTACGGAAGAAGCGCCCAACTATAGTATTTTTGGTACTTAAGAGTTGGATCGTCTGCAAGTTATGAGGCCGTTTTGTAAGTTTATCGCTTTTTGTTTGTGAGTTAGGTAATTGTTTCGAGTTAATAGTAGAAAGTGTAAGTGCGTGTATCCAGTATTATCGACAAGATGTTCCAGAAACTGCCAGTTATGAAGTTTCTGAGTACCAGCCCTATGAAAAATGGTATTAGTTGTGTATAAAGTCGTATCCTTCCATGTTTAAGAATTAACCATTTTGTACCATCACTCGATAAAAATGCCACCCAAAACATATGTATATGTTTTGGGTGGCAGACTAGGTGCTTCCAGACGAAGGCCAGAAAACGTGGGATTTACGTTGGGGATTTTATCTTGGCCCATGTCATTGAAAGTTTATTTAGGTGGCGAACCGCCATCGAGGTTGTTTTCATTGCCATGTTCATTTCGTTGACAGAAAGGATGCGCTCCCACATTCGTACTTGTGCTATGATTGCATTGAGAAACTGACCATCTTCACGATGGGCAATAAAAATTGGGCGAGTGCCTGTCTTGCAAGGTTCGCCATTATTACCTCCTTGAGCAATAATATCCTTCTTACCGTCGAGGTAGACCTTGACACCTTCTTTTACGTTATAGGTGCCGCATTGGTAACGCCAATTGGTGCCTAAAGTCCCTCCACTCGGCTCTGAAACTCCGCTACCTGGACAAGTCCATACTGACATGCCTGGAGCCATACTATCATAAACGTACAGTGCAAATTCCCATGCACCGCCAGCACCTTTCATGACGATTGGCTGTCTAGTCTGACCATGTGTGTCTGTTGCTGTTTTTATCACTTTGACCCAAGCGCAGATGGTCATCCCGCTGTTCTTGTCAATATGGGCATCAAAATCTTTGCCTTGAGTGGCTGCATCAATTTTGACATAGTTGTCCTTGCCATTGAACTCAAGCGCTTTACCAAAATCTGGCTGATTGCCTTGCACCCACTTAGGCCTCTTTTTACTCATTTCTGTTTTGAAATTGTTGGGACCCCAGTCTTTGACTGTACCCCCAGTACCTTCGTCAATAGGTAAGTACAGGAAAAGTCCCTTTTCAATGTCTGCCGAATTGACAACCAAATTCAAGGCAGATAAACTAATAATTAATAAATAAATTCCGGCTTTTCGGTGTGCCATATGCGCTCCTGATTTTTCTGGAATAAAGATGATATAACTCATTAAGGTAAGAATGAATTAGAAGCCAAATTGCTTATTATTGTCCTCAGCATCCTGTCAAAGACAATAACAAACAGCTCGGTTTAAAATTGTAAAAATCTCAATCTAAAACTTTAATCCTGCTCCAAGTTGTTGCCAGTTTGTCTCTGGAATCTACGGCCTCATACCGGTCATGGCAGAGGCTATTTCTTCAGAGGAGATAACACGGTCCCACATCATAACCTGTGCTATGGAAGCATTGCGAAACTGTCCATCTTACCTGCCTGAGCTACAGGCGTTTTTTTAGCGTCAAGATAAACTTTGACACCTTCCTTGATCTTGAATGTGCCGCATTGAAAGTGCCACCCAGCTCCAAGTTTTCCCCCCGTTAGGTTCTGAAGCCCCACTACCTGGACAAGTCCATACTGACATGCCGACTTTCAGGTCATCATAAACCAGGAGGGCGGATTCCCATTGACCGCCAGCACCTTTCATTACAATTGGCTGTCTAGTCTGACTATGCTTATCGGTGGCAGTTTCAATCACTTTGACCCAGGCACAGATCGACAAACCTTTGGCTGGATCATAGTGTGAATTGATATCTTTGCCCTGTCCCTCCATGTCAATTTTCACCGAACTGGTCTTACCATCAAACTCGAGAGCTTTTTTTACCTTGGCATGACCTCCATCAGCCCATTTTGGGACGGCCTTACTCATCTCAGTCTTAAACTTGTTATTAGACACATCTTTAGAGGTTCCACTTCCTTCGTTAAGCGGCAAATGGAGATAGAGTCCATCCTCCGCGTAGGCTGTTATAGCTGACAGACACAGGAGAATAAGTGCAAATTTTTTTCTTGGTAATTTAAAATCTCCTAAATCAAGGTTTAAGTTTAGTTCGCATGTTGGTTTGTAATCGATATTGTTAAATAATATCATACTTTAGGTTTTTTGATAATTTTCTTCTAATTAGTGTAGTGTTTATTTGCTGTTTTTGTTGTCGTAATGTCTATTGTGTGTAAATTGGGATTTCTGATGTAGGGCTAGTGTGTGTTTTTTTTACATGTGTTTTTTAAAATTCTGTTGGGTTTTTAAAGCAGTGAGCGTTTTTCAGCGGGGTTGGCGTAAATGCACTTTAGGTCTTCCTTAAGATTCACCCAAAGCTTGTGCAAAATGTAAAACGAAATTATTCTGTTCTCGACGTCACGAATTTTGACTTGTGAGTGATCTCGATGAGAGGATGATTTTTCTAACTCGTGATTTTTGAGTTGCTATGTTCCTTTTTCAAAACTGATTAATAGATGGTATTAAATTTGGAAAAATAAATCAACTATTATCCTCTGTTGTTTGCTTTCAACATTGTTTATGATATATTAACGACTCTGTGTGGCATTATTAGGTTTAAATAAAGCAGTGCAATTTAGTTTCACCATAGTGTCTTCTTATAGTGGGAGTGTGTTATGAATATTAGGCGTCTTCAAGCCTTTACTTTGGCGTATCCTGAACCACATTACAAAGGTATTGAACGTTATATTACTTTGGCTCGTGTAGAAGCCGATAATGGCCTCGTTGGTTGGGGCGAATGTATTTCACAGTTTCGGGAAGCTACCTTAGCAACCAAGATCATTATCGAACAGGGATTTTCACCATTAATTATTGGTGAAAATGGTTTAGATGTTGAACGCCTCTGGCAGAAAATGATTTCTCATATTTGGTGGTATGGTTCCGAGGGAATTGCAGCTTTCGCGGTGAGTGCAGTTGATACAGCCTTATGGGATCTAAAAGGCAAAGCGTTGGGGTTACCCGTTTGTCAACTTCTTGGTGGCCAATTGCACGACAAAATTGCTGCTATGGCATCGATTATCTTCGATATGGAAGATTTTGAATGGACGCTAAATGAATTCCGTTGGTTATGTGAGCAAGGGTATCGTGTTGTAAAGGGAGGGTGGGGTATGCATCCAGAAGCTGTATTTGGTCAAGATCGAAGGCGTGATGAAGCAATGATCCGCCAAATACGTGAGCTGATAGGCGATGATTTAGAATTGGTTGTTGATACGCCTGGGCATCGTGCCATTTGGGATCTTCCGACGGCAATCCAACGTTTTCAGGATTTGGAACCATATAACCTGAAATGGATTGAAGGGCCGTTGCCTCCTCACGATCTAGAGTCTCATGCTCGGTTGCGGGCATCCGTTTCCACACCCATCGGAACGGGAGAAGATGAATGGAATGTTGAAAGCTACAAGCGTTTAATTCAGTCTGGAGGTGTGGATATTGTGCAAATTGATCCAGGTCGTTGTCATGGGTTGACTGGTAGTCATCATGTAATAAAGTTGATAGAGGCTGAAAACCTTCGGTTTAGTGCTCATACTTGGAGTAGCGCCTTAAACACTGCTGCTAGCTTGCATATGCTGGCTAGTTCGACTCATGCTGATTGCATGGATTTTAAACCGCATGAGTCACCGATGCAGCATGAGCTAGTTAGTGATCCTTGGGTTCAGGAGGATGGATATGTAGCTGTCCGGTCGAACCCAGGACTTGGGGTTACGGTACGGGAAGATATTGTTCAGAAGTATCTGCTTGATTGATATCTTTTCTTGTGTTTTGGGGTTGAATGGTTCTCAAGGTTGCAACTCGCTCCAGTAGCGAAGAAAATTGCTCATAGATTCTGTGTGAGATTTGTGGGGGTTGGTAGTTCTAAATTAATCTTTAGCTTTGTTTGAAACGTTGTAATCTGATAGAGTTATCTCAACTTCTCGCCAGCGCTGAGGTAACTCTTGAAATACTAGCTTTTCTTTCGTCGTAATTGATAGAGAGTATGGATGAAAAGGAGAGTCAGTGGCTATGAGGAAATGGATAACAGTTGAAGATGCTAGTAGAGTATTAAGTGTTTCTGAAAGAACTGGCCGATATTGGATTTCTAACGATACGCTTGCAACCAGAGTGGGAAATGGCAAGCAATATGCGTTGGTTGATAGTTCAAAGCAGGATTTGTGCAGATCATAGTGAAACAAACCATCGTGCTTTGATGATGGATTTGTTCCTTTTTAGAATCAGGAAACACCTTCTTGATGATTTAAAACATCATACTACCTCTTAACACTGCTTTTGTCCTAATTTATCTTTGCTTGTAGGGTTTCCCAGTTCTGAGGGATGGTCTGTTTCTCTTTTGGCAAAACGCCAGTTGTTAAGTTATGGGTGAGAGCTTTTTGCTCTAGGGTAACTGGTCTCCCTCAATAGAAGCTATGATATTCGCTTACACCTTTGACACTAATCATGTCAATGTCTTGTGCTTCTGCTTTGGTCCTACAAGTTCTGATTCTGTATTTCGGATTGCTTGCTCTGGGCCAGTAGCACACTATTGGCTTTTCTGTTGAACCTTGACTTTGGTTCTCATCTCAATGTTGCCCTATACTTGCTTAAGTAGATCGATATACAAGATTTCCCTTCTTCCAGTCTAAGGTATACTGAAATTGAGTCGTTTTGGTTATAGGTCCGGTTCGTTAGCTAGTTAGCCGAGAAACTCAACAAGGTTTTGGGATAAACCTTTGGTTTGGGTAAGGACTGTTGTACTGGATTGTTTGAGGATTTGGTCTAGTGCAGTATTCTTAGTTCTTGGATGGAGACCTTTAGCTCGTTTAAAATTCAATGAATTGAGACTCTATGCTATTTCTTCTAGAACTTTGTTGTTGTTGGATGATATTTTGCTGGGTAGCTCAAAATCATATTTCACAATTGTATGTTTTTATTAAGATAAGTGGCTCCCAAGAATGTTGGTTTTCGGGCTTTTCGTAATCGTTATTATTGGGGAATTGTTCTGGTTTTCTGCAACCACAGAAGACATGTGGGGTATGAGTGTGTTGTAGTTCAATGTGGAGATTGAATGACGTTTGGACTGTGATGTTCTCATCGCAATTTTGCTGGTGACAGGATAATAGATTTGCTGTTTTTTTGTTTTGTTAAAAGATTATTTCAGCAGGATTAACTATATATCGGCAAAATTGACAAACTTAAGAATGAGCTGTGAGACGAAGATCAATCAATATTTAAGATCTTGGGGTGTATTTAGGATTAGGAGAAGATGGTCTACCCTAAATTGGCCTTTAACGATAAATCTGTGATGTTGGTTTAATGATAAGTTCTGGAACACATGCTCTTGGAGGAAGACCTGCGATGAATAATACTGCTGCCGCAACGTCATCAGGTTGAAGAATTCTGGCTCGATGTTCAGCGCTGACGACTTCGGGTCTGTGATCTAGAATTGGAGTTTCGACTTCTCCTGGGCAGATAACAGAGGCACGAATACAATAGTCCATTTCTTCTTCGTTAATGGAATGTGTTAAGGCGACCATCCCGAATTTGGAAGCGGAGTAAGCGGCACCAGCAAGCTTACTAGCACGAACTCCAGCAATCGAAGAAATATTGATGATAATTCCATCTTGTTGTTTCCGCATTTCAGGCAACACCGCGCGTATGGTATTAAAGGCTCCTGTCAGGTTAATGTCGATTGTTCGATCCCAGTCGGATGGATTGACCTCGGCAACGGATCTTGGGTTTGTATTGGTTCCTGCGTTATTGACTAGAATGTTGATTGGTCCAAATTCTTCTGTGATTTTGTGAATCGTAGAGTTTACTGTGTTTCGATCTGACACGTCGCAGGAGAAACACAGCACCTGGGAGGCTGTTAATTTATTTGCTGTTTCATTTAGTTTTTCTAGTCTACGCCCCAAAAGAGCAACATGTGCTCCTGCGCCAACGAAGGTTTCCGCTACTGCTTGACCAATCCCTGTACCTGCACCTGTAACTACGATTCTTTTGTCTGCAAATTGATTCATTTTATCTTTATTCCCATTTGTAGAAGTTGGTGATATATGAATTTTATATCATTATCTATTAGTAGGAAGCAATCTATTAATTTTGTTGGGTTAGGAATTATGATAAAATGAAATTTCGGAACTTTTGCAGGTTTCATTTGATATTGTTGAGGGTAGTGAAGATTTAAAACAGTTTTAATGTGATCCTACGAAATTACAATGTGTTGTTAATGGACTGATTTACAAATCAAAGTTTAAAGAAGAGTATAGTATGGATGCGGTAAGAATGGTTTTCCGAAATATGATATTGGTATTCGTAGTTAGTGTGATAGTCGTTGGGTGTAGCGATGACAAAGCCGAGCGAGATCCTGACTATTCTGGTTCTGTGACTTTATCAGATATGCAAAATCAGTTTGTATCACAAGAGATTATTTTTCCTAAGGATGGAGCTAAAATGGTTCTGATTTCTGGCGGGAAATTTAATATGGGTGATTATTTCAATGATGGATTACATGACGAAAAGCCAATACATGATGTATATGTTGATTCATTTTATATGGATGCTTATGAGGTTACAAATCGACAATACCAAAAATTCGTTGATGCGACAGGTTCTCAGCCTCCTAAGCAGTGGGCAGATCCCAAGTTTAATTTGCCTGATCAACCTGTTGTAGGTGTTGATTGGTTTGATGCAGTTGAGTATGCAAAGTGGGTTGGCAAGAGATTGCCAACCGAGGCAGAATGGGAGAAAGCAGCACGAGGTAACCTCATAGGAAAAAGATATCCATGGGGGAATTATATTACGCATAATGATGCCAATTACAATGGAAGCAATGGTCGTGATCAATGGGTGTGGAATCCTGCGTCTGTAGGTAATTTCCCACCTAATCGTTATGGATTGTATGATATGGCAGGTAATGTGTCTGAATGGTGTTGGGATTGGTATGCTTCTGACTATTATAGTTTGTCAGCAGAAAAAAACCCGGAAGGGCCGGTTCGTGGTGTATATCGAGTAATGCGTGGTGGATCTTGGAATAGCAAGAAGTACTATCTTAGGGTTGCTACCCGAAACTTTAATTCTCCGGAATCTTATTATCAGGATTGTGGATTTCGTTGTGTTTGTGATGCAAAGACTATTTTTTGACGGATTTTTATGGTAGGGATAGAAGAGGGCTTAGTTTTTTATTTGTGTTGTAGCTTGCAGTGAAATTGTTATTGTTTGTAACCGTTGTGTCCAGTGCTTGCCTAGTATTCAGGTTTGTGGATTGGTTGATTACGTCAGCCTATCGTTATAATTTGTTTAGTTGTAAATTAGTGTCTTGTTGATTTCCGGTTTTATTATTGTTTTGTATGGTCTTTGTTTATCATCTTAACCTAAACTTTTGTTCTGATTTTATTTGCTTTGTTTATGTTTTGGGGATGTTTTCTTACTGTTTATATGTGTTGGGAACTTTCTGGACTTTTTCCTGATTTGAGCATTGCATTTTCCATTTCTCAATTTTTAGTGTTTATGGAATATTCCGTTTTCTGGGTAATATTTAGGTGTTGTTTTCTTATCCGAATTCTTTTGGACGATTTATTAACTAGCAAATCGCCGTAGCATAGGAAGGGATTTCACTTCTAGCAACGATTTTAAACAACAAGGTGTAAATGAATGTATCTGGGAAATGGAAGCGTAGGCACACAGATTATCGTCAGGCCAGATAATACTATTATTATGGAGGATTTTGAGATAGAGAAACCAGGTTGTGGCGAGGTGTTAATTGAGACGGTTAGTACTTTGATTAGTGCAGGGACAGAACTTGGTACACAAGAACAAAAAAGAACAGAGAGTTTTGTCCCTGGTTATTCTAATGCAGGCACAATCATTGCTCTCGGGTCAGATGTTAGTAACTATGTTGTTGGTGACCGTGTCCTTTCGCTTGGTCGACATGCTACACATGTTACAGTCAGTGCGACTGCGCAGTCTTTAGCAGTCATACCCAATGGTGTTACGTTCGCTCAGGGAGCATATGGGGTCTTGGGGAGTGTGTCGCTTCATGGTGTCCGACGCGCTAAGGTTGAGCTAGGTGAATTTGTGGTTATCACTGGAATGGGGCTCGTGGGACAACTTGCATTGCAACTGGTTGCTCAAACTGGATGTGAAAGCTTAATTGCATTAGATTTAAGTAATCGGCGTCTTGAGGTCGCAAAGGAGGCTGGTGCAACACACATTCTGAATCCACAATATGTGGATGTCTACAGTGAGATTAATCGTATTACTGAAGGTAGGGGGATAGATCTTGTGATTGAGGCTTCCGGTTATCCGGAGTTGTTACCGGTTGCGTTTCAATTGGCACGAATTGGTGGCCGAATTATGTTGCTCGGGTCAATATGGCATCGAAAAATCGAGGTTGATTTCATGGATTTACATGAAAAGGAATTGACATTGGTCGGTTGTCATCAGCCCAAGTGCCCGATAACATCAACTCACCATTTTCCGTGGACTCAACAGTACAATAGACGGCAAATTCTCAAAATGATCTCGTATAATCAGTTGGATGTCGATATTTTAACCACACACCGGATTCCATACCATCAAATTGCGGAAGCCTATCGATTACTTCGGAATGAACGAGATAAGTCGCTTGGTGTCCTTCTGTCGTGGAATTGAGGTGGTTGCAAGTGAGAATATGTGCAGCCTTTGGCAGGGATGTAATCGTGATTTTTCTTGAAAAACACACCTGTTTGTGCTATTTTAGCCGTATCGAGAATGCAGTTATGAAGAGGAGTTTTGAATGCAGAAATGCGTCGCCTGTTTCCTATTATTTTGTGCTGTTCTATTGCTGATTCCGGGCGTAGTTGGTGTATGCTCAAGTCTTCCGCGACTAACTATTGATCGAATTGAGGGAAACAACGGGATTATAAAAATACTTTATACGACTAGTGATCCGATGGGGAGGTTGTTATCTACGGCAAACTGGAAATATAGTACCAACGGTGGCGCGACTTGGATCATAATTAATCAGTCTGCTATTCAGAACAATGAGCCTAAGCTGTCGGGGCAGCACTTTATTCTTTGGAATACAAATGAGGGTTTGAATAACCTTTCTGGGAAATATTATCCAATTGTTCTCTTCCGTATGGAAGCATTTGATATTGATGTGGGGGCTGCAGGAGAATGGCGAAAACTTGAGGATATGAGTTTTCCTCGAGCCTTCTTGACTGCTGCTGTTGTTAATGATGATATTGTAGTTATCGGTGGTCAGGATAAAGGGAAATTGGCACCAACAGAATCATATAATCTAGTGACTCAAGAATGGACTGACCAAATGTCTATGCCGGTTGACGCAAGGATAGACCTTGGTGCGGCTTTTTCTAGCCAGAGAATTTATCTTGTGGGTGGATATGATGGGCGACGTCTTTCAACTCTAGAATTATATACTGTTGCGAATGATACATGGAGGATTGTTAATCCGATGCCTACAGCAAGGCAAGGGCTCTCTGCTGCTATTGCTGATGGGAAACTTTACGCACTTGGAGGACGTTCGGAAAGCATATTGGATACCAATGAAGCATATGATCCAACAACTGACTTATGGGAAACCGCCGCTCCGATGATAAATTTTCGTCAGTCCTTTGCAACTGCTACGTTGAATAATCGCATATATGCTATTGGCGGTCATGGTAATGAATTTCTTTCGGCTGTTGAAGCTTATGACCCTAGGATGGATAAATGGCAGCATGTTGCGTCTATGCCAACAACGCGGTTTGGTCTTACTGCAACTGTTGTTAATGGTCAGATATATGCTATTGGAGGTAGTAGTAGTGGTAAAGCAATAGCAACTGTGGAGATTTACGATCCCAAAACTAATACATGGAGCACTTCGGCTCCTATGCTTACACCACGCCGGGATTTAGCGGCTATTAGTATCGGAGAGAAAATTTATGCTATTGGTGGTGCGAATGAAGGTGGTGCGCTGGCGACGGTCGAGGAATTCACAATCCCGCGAACGTCCGATGTCGCTATTTCTAGTACCTTTGGTGTTGCTAATCACATGATAGCAGCGATTACCTCACCCTCTTCATATACAAAACATGCCGGCACTGTTTTTGTTCGAGGTACTACCAATGGTAGGAGTTTCCAGAGTTGGACACTTGATTATCGGAAGAAAGGTGATTTGGATAAAGGTTTCATCCCGATTAGTTTTTCTAATCAACTTGTAGATTCTGGGAGCTTAGGTGAATGGGATGTTCATGATTTTCCGGATGGGGAGTATATTGTTCGTTTACGGATAACTGACAATCGAGCTGTGACCGTTGTTGACCAGATTACTGTTGAGGTGGACAATACACCGCCTATATTTACATGCAGTATATTGGGGGCTGGATTGGAGGATGAGTACATCCGAACTAATACTGCTATAGTTGTTAGTGGGACTTCAGAGTCTAAGACGAGTATTGTTGATGCAGCACTTGTTCTTGGTGATAGTGGGAATCAAGCTGATGTTACTGATTTTATCCAAGTGGAGCAAGATGGTCGCATTTTTGGTAGGATTCTGGGTTTTGAGCTAGCTGATATTTTCACTATTCGACTTACCGTGACAATTGCTGATGTAGCTGGTAACCGAGTCACCTCAGGTTCCAATTATCTTATTATTGATAACAAACCTCCAGTTGTTGAAATTACTTCGCCAGCTGTTGGCGCAAATTTTAGTAGTGGTAAAGTTTTACTGCATGGAAAGGTTTCGGATGAATTTTCGGGAGTGCGTCGGATTGAAGTAGATGGAGGATTTGGTTGGGTGTTGGTTGCCGATACTTCGTACCCTAGCTTTCGGCCAAGTGCTACGAGGTGGTCTTATGAATATGCCCCACCGATTGATGATGTTTTACTTTCGTTTCGCGTTCGTGTGACCGACAAAGCAGGCAACATACAAATTAGTGATCCAAAATTGGTCAACTATATGTCGAATTTGCCAAGTGTAAATATTTCTGAACCTGTTGATAGGGGGTATTTGGGAGGTTCCGTATCAGTTACTGGGACAGTTGCTGCTGCAAATTTATTAAGGTGGAAGTTAGAGTATGCTCCTGGTAGTGACGCGGAGGAAGGTTGGATTAGGATCGCATCGGGCCAAAAGGGGATTTTTGCTGATCAATTGGCATTATGGGACATGATGTTATTACCAGATGGACCTTATACTTTGCGTCTTACTGCTGAAAATCCTTTTTCTACTGTATCTGTCAAACGACGAAATTTGTTTAAAACGCCACGTGAGCCAGAGGTGTTGTTCCAGCCAAATACTCCGGCAAACATTGAGTTTCCTGATTTGACGCTTTTACGGAAACAGTTGGATCAAAGACAGGGTATTATCTTTAGGTCTTCCGCGTTTTCTGATCCTAATGTAGAGGATGGTCATACGCATTCACAGTGGCAGGTGCGAAGTGCGGCAGGAAATTATGACAGTGCCGTTTACGATAGTGGGGCCGATAGTATGAATTTAACAAGTCTTAGTCTTTTCACGGCGCTTGATGTGGATCGGATTTACTATTGGCGTGTACGGTATCAAGACTCAAGTGGTAAATGGTCGGAATATTCAGCCGAATCTTTTTTTACTACGAAGGCGGTTGGCCGTTTTACTGTTGGTCTCAAGAAGGGATTGAATTTTATGTCAATTCCGGTTCGTCCTATAGTCCCAATGGATGCAATCTCACTTGCTCAGAAGCTTAAAGCTACCTTGGTTATACGCTTCGATGCCGAATTGCAAGATTTTGTGTCGTATGTGCCTGGCATTTCACGTGATGTTAATTTTCCTGTTATTGGAGGGGAAGGGTATATTGTCAATGTGCTGGAATCGAAATCGGTTTCTTTTGAAGGTACTATTTGGGAAGATGTAAGTGCTGCGCCTCCGTTTGCCATTGACTCTTTACAGTCATCAACTTGGGCGTTTGTAATCGGTTTAGAAAAAGCAATAACTCTTCCAAATAATAGCCTTATTGAGGTTGTAAATCGTCGGACAAATAAATCTAGAATTCGTGTTAGTAATCAGCACGATTCGGTACAACTTCTTTCCTTTATTGATATGGATTATCGTGCGGTAGTTGATTTGGGTGATCCCATTCAGGTTCGCGTAACTGATACAAATGGTTATTCCCTTTTTGAACCTATAAACTTGACTGTCACAAGGTCTGATTTGTTACGTGCTGTTCATGTGGTGAATTTTAATCCACCTAAATTGCCCGATCAGACTCAACTTTTTCAAAATTATCCTAATCCTTTTAATCCTGAAACTTGGATTCCGTTTGATCTTACAGAGGATACGAGTGTGGAAATAGCGATCTATGATGTTTCAGGGACTCTTGTACGTCGTCTTGATCTTGGCTTCTTATTTGGTGGTACATACTTATCTAAAACACGTGCAGCATATTGGAACGGTCAGAATCAGTTTGGTGAAGCTGTAGGATCTGGCATATATTTTTATCGCCTAGACGCAGGTCGTTTTTCGTCGGTTAAGAAAATGATTGTTGTCAAGTGATGAAGCCTCCTCTGATCTTGGATGAAGTTTCTGAAGTCGAAAAAGTTGACCTTATCGAGAAAGTTGCTAGGTTTATCGTTAATCGTCAGCTAACTGCCCCCGCCATCTTAATGCTTGAGGTTTGTAAACCCATTAATTTCGTTGGTAGCCAATTTCTGTTGGCTTTAAATCCTTTTGTACAAGCAATATTTAATACTGTCGAGTACCAGAAATTTGCTTTGATTATAGAAAAGGATGAGAATCTTGAGTTGTTGATTCAGTGTATTGAAAAGCTTGATGCGGATAAATAGGAAGAGTTGGTGGATAATCAAGTTAGGTTTATTTTGGCTACAGATTGTGGTAGTACCACTACAAAAGCCATTCTAATCGAGAAAATTGAAGGTGAATTCCATCAGACTCATCGGGGCGAAGCTCCTACGACAGTTGAAACCCCTGTTGAAGACGTAACAGTGGGTGTGATAAATGCCATTACCGAGGTGCAAGAACTCGCTGGGCGAAAATTACTGGACAACAACCAAATTATCAAGCCGAGGACAAATGATGAGGGCGTCGATTTGTATATATCAACCAGTAGTGCCGGTGGCGGGCTGCAAATGATGGTTGCGGGGGCTGTTCGTAATTTAACGGCTGAAAGTGCAGAACGCGCAGCCCTAGGTGCCGGGGCAATAGTGATGGATGTTATTGCTTCTAATGACAAGCGGTTGCCTCATGAAAAAATTGATCAGATACGTCAACTGCGACCCGATATGCTTTTATTGTCTGGGGGGGTTGATGGTGGAACTGTTACACATGTTGCTGAGTTAGCTGAGATTGTTGCTGCTGCAAACCCTAAACCTCGCTTGGGTGTCTCTTACCAGATGCCGGTAATTTTTGCAGGCAATAAGGATGCTGCTGAGATTGTTCGTGAAAAACTTGAGAGTCGAATGTCGCTTGAGGTAGTTGATAATTTGCGGCCAACCATGGAGCGTGAAAATTTAATGCCGACTCGTTTGAAAATTCAAGATCAGTTTCTTGAACATGTGATGATGCATGCACCAGGGTATAAGAAATTAATCGAATGGACCGACACCGAGATTATGCCGACGCCTGGCGCAGTGGGGGCGATTATACAAACCATCGCTGAACAGAACCAGATCCAAGTGGTTGGCGTTGATATCGGTGGTGCAACAACGGATGTCTTTTCTGTTTTTCAAAATCAGGTAGGGGAATCCGTATTTAATCGAACAGTGAGTGCGAATTTGGGGATGAGTTATAGTATCTCAAATGTGTTAACTGAAACTGGAATGGAGAATATTTTACGATGGTTACCTTTCGATATTGATTTAGTCGACCTGCAAAATCGGATCAAGAACAAAATGATCCGACCGACGACTATACCGCAACTGCTGGAAGAATTAATTATTGAACATGCGATTGCGCGTGAAGCATTGCGTTTGGCGTTTGAACAACATAAAAAACTGGCTGTTGAGCTTAAAGGGGTACAGCAACAACGCACGATTTCTGAGGCCTTTGATCAGACAGAAACAGGGAATACACTTGTTAACATGTTTGATCTCAGTCTGATTGTTGGCAGTGGTGGTGTCTTGTCACATGCGCCACGTCGTCAACAATCAATGTTGATGATGATTGATGCGTTTTTACCCGAAGGAGTCACTCAACTTGCCGTTGATAGCATTTTTATGATGCCTCAACTTGGTGTTTTATCACAGGTTAATAAGGAAGCCGCAACCCAAGTATTCAATCGCGATTGTTTGGTTCACCTCGGCACGTGTATTGCTCCAACGGGACAGGCTAAAAAAGGTGGTTCCTGCCTGGAAATATCGTTAGATATGCCCTCTGGGACGGTAGAAGACACAATTCCAGCTGGCGAACTAAAATTGTATCAACTGGAAATGGACGAAATTGTGTGTGTTAAAATCCAGCCCAACCGTCATTTTGATGTAGGTGCAGGGAATGGGCAAGTTGTTGAGACAGAGGTTCGAGGCGGTGTAGTTGGGCTTGTCATTGATACTCGTGGCCGTCCCTTAGGGATGTCTGTAGATACGGTACAATCTGTTGAAGATTTTAAAAAATGGTTAGAGGCATTAGATGTTTATCCTTTGTAGCGTTTTTACAACTGTCTATTATTCCCAAAAGAAATCAGCTTATTCGTTTCTCACTGCTTGATTGCCTTAAATTGGTACTATTGTTTTTATTGTCGATTTTTTGTTTGGTCAATTCTCCCATTCATATAAATTTAATCTTGGTGTTTTTTTATGGTCAAGATGGATAGGGAACCAAGTTCTTTTTTTGATATATCGCTCTTGTCTTATTTGGTTGGTTAGGTGGAATTGGACGATTCTGATGACTTAGTGGTCTTGTAAGTGTTTTGTGCATGGACTTGCTATTGTTCTTAAGTAAGATAGTGTTCCGTATGGCATGGACAAAAGATTGTGGAAGAGGGCGTGTTTTTTCCATACGACTTTGGGGCATAGTTCCAATACATTTGAGTGGTCTCCTATGCAACAATTTATTACTCAAGGAGTTACTTGGGCTGCTAGCGGCTAAGAAATTTCTAAATCAAGTAGTGGTAAAAGCTCTTATAAAAAATTCTATTGGTATGCTCCTTGAGTTGCAACAGGGCCATATACCTCTATCTCCAAAATCTTTGGAGGGATTGAATCATAGTTTTTTCTGGTGATGATTTCTTCATTATATTTATTTATTACTTTGTCAAGTGAATCGAATTTAGTCCATGTCGGGAGTCGAAGCCGAACTTCCTCTGTTTTAACTGCGGGAAACTTGATTATTGTTTTCATCCCATTGATGGTAAAGAAATCGATTAGTTTCCATTGTGCTCCTTGGTAGGTGTGTAGTTCACAGCGTTTCCCTTTCAATCCTCCTTCTTGTAGGTCTCTACTGAGTAAAATGATTTTACTCAGTAGTTTCGCCTGTGGAAGCAAAACATAGACCTCGGATGTACGGTGCATTGTTGAGTAACTTGAACTTGATCTGATTTCTGCTTTCCCACCTGTGTTTATGTTGCCGTCAATCATAGAGGGATCGGTGGCTAGAGTTCCTTCGAGTAATGCATAGTTTTTGCTCCACCTTTGTTGATTCATAAGATAGGATAGATTGCATCCGGTTGTCAGTAGGTTCCCGATAAGTAGTACAGAAAGGAGTATCAAAGACCTTCCGATTTTTTCCTTGAATTTGTAGGCTAAAATACGTTGAATTTCGTACATAGTATGAGCTTGTCTTACTATAAGTTGATGCTCTTTGTTTCCTAATGTCGATATTCTACTATTTAAGGAAGATACCTTTTCTTGAAGAAGATAGGGTTTTTTTCAATGGTACTTACTAATTTAGCGATAAAAAATTGTGGATGACAAATAGCAGAAGCTAATTTGTTGCTTAGTTTGTGCAGGCTAAGCAGAATTGATCGTAAAAGAGATGCTGGTGAATATGAATATCGTTTATGCTTCTATTGTATCATTAATTTTTTTGTTATCTGGATTATTGGGGCCTTCTTCTGTTGAGGCTTTTCCTGAGTTTGCTCAGCTAGTTGGTCAGGATTGTTCTTTTTGTCATCTAGATCCAAATGGTGGAGGGGCTAGGAATGTCGTTGGACAGTTTTTTGGTGAAAACGACTTTGAATTCCCTGAAGATTTCGAACCTGAAACCTTTTTGGCTAAGCCAAATAGTCTTCAGGTTCGAGACAACTCCTTTTCAGGAGATATACGCGTTGCCTATATTAAGACATCTCAAGTCAACCACCATGATCAGGAAATGGCTAGTTGTGTTTCTTGCCATTCTTCAGTTGATAGTTTCGTGTTGATGAAATCAGAAGTTGCTATTCATTCTCAAATATCGGATAAGGTTCAGGCGACCTTGTCTAGCAATTTTGGAACCCCGTTTGATGCTTTCGGACGGGTGGAGGTTGTTTCTGATTGTCTTTGGGTAAGAATTGGACAGTTCCAACTACCGTTTGCTCTTCGTCAGGATGATCACAATATTTTAGTTAGGAATGCTTATAATTTAGGATCCAATAAGCGCGATCTTGGTTTTGAGGTCGTGGGGAATTATAAGAATCTGTTTTTTAATTCAGCTGTTTTTAATGGAGGTCGTAATACATTGGCTGATCAAAATCAGCACAAAGGTTTTTTGACAACCATTGGTGGGAAATTTGCTTTTATCCGAGTTGGTATCTCTCATTTGATCGATAAGCTTGAAATGCAGAATGAAGCAGTGTCAGCTGCTTTTCTCATAGCCAATATTGACAAATTCTCAGTTGAAATCGAATATGATTTGAAAACCCAAAATGGAATTGAAGATTTTGTGTCCGCAGGCTATTACGTAGGAGCTAAATATCGTTTGACACCTAGGCTTTCAGTTTCAGGGCGTTATGAAACGTTTGATCCGGATTGGCAGGTCAATGGAGACTTGGCACAGCGAATCACAATCTTTGCTCGGTATAGGTTTGCTAATAATGCATCATTTGAAATTTATTATTGGGGGAATATTGAAAATAACAATGGGCATAATAACAAGAATCTGCAGCTGAATGGTGTAGACCAAGTGATTTTGATGTCAAGCTTCTGGTTTTGATCTGAATCTGTAACTTGAATTGGTTAGATCAAGTGTGTGAGAAATAGGTTGGATTCAAAGCCGATGTTTACTAGATCAGAATCAATATATTGTTAGTGATCACTTCTGTTTTAGGTAGATATTTTTTTGTTGCAAAAGTCAAGGTTTAAGTATGGTCGACTTTGTTGAGAAACTGATGCCAGCTTTGGGGATGACCTCAGATTGGGTTTTTAGATATGGCTCGGATTGCAGCATCTGGCAGTATTTCCGTGTGTCAGGTTTCTAATGTTGACTTAGGTAGTGATTTATGCGGTAATTTCGTTCATGAACATAGCTTGTTGGTTGAGCCTTTAGTACAGGATGGATATGCTGTGGTGACAGAAAAACTTGGGTTGGGTGTTGAATTAGATGAAGATGTTGTGATGTGGTATATTGTTGTTTTATAGATGAGGTTTTATTAATAATATTTTCTGTAGATGTAGATTTTAATATTTTTACGCGGACTGGTCTCTATATTACTAAGTTTTAATTGATATTATTGCCAGTTGAGATTTTTGATATTTTGTCAAAGTTGATGTGAATTGTACCTAGTTTATTTGGTTACAGATGGGGGGCAGGTTGAGAGAAATGGCTAGAAGGGTAAATCAAAGTCATCTTCCTCAGGTACTTTGGGGGTAGGAGTTCGTTTACTGAGACCTCCAAACATCAAGTTAAACTGAATGCCAGGGGCAGTTGTGAAGTTGACTGAAAGCGCCGCCTGATCTGAAAGGTTATATCTTAAACCAAACCCCGTTGGTCTTTTAATCTCGATCCCGTTTGTTATAATTCTGTTTGAATAGTTACCAAGAGCCCAAATTTCCTCGTTCAGTTGAAACTCTCCGCCAATTTGCCAAAACGAATTTAGACTACTGAAGAAATGGGATCCAATAATCGCATGCATGTGGAAATCTGACATCACTTTTTGTGTTATTGCCATATAGGGTATAATTCCGAGAAAAGAAGTTCCGTTTGCTGGGGAAGTGTCTGAAAACTTTTTGTCGATTGTATGATCAATGGTATAACCTGTCTGAAATTCGGTGCCAACAGAGATGATTGGTAGTCCATCTCCAGCATCAGGTTTGATGTTATATTTCATCCCGATTATTGTCTCGAAGACGGGTTGATTGTAAGCACGCTGGTCGCGGTGCTTATCACCGGTATTGTAAAAATCTTTTACTATTTTTTGGGCTTTCCCACTGGCTAGTGTTCCTCCTAGGATCAAGTCTAGGTGATCTCCTACACCATAGGTCAATCGAATTGGAACTAGTTTAACATTAGCTTTGAGTTCTAAAATGTGTAGTTCCTCGAAGTTTCCAATGATGACTTCTTGCATTGTTTCTGAGATATTTTCTTTCTTATATTGATTTACTTCGATAGATGTTGTGTATCCTCCTTTTCCCAATGTATGGGCTGTTTGCATGGCACCGATTTGGGTGGGGAACGGTTGTGCATTGACAATTTGTATGACAATTGTTGCGATCAAGATGATAGTAAACAAGGGTTTTTTCATCGTGTTTTCTTTCGGCCTAAATTATTCTCCAGCGTCTGGTAATGGCGCGGAGACTTTTTCGCTTTCGTCTATTTTTCCATTTGAATTGGGGCTGTCATCAAACGCTGTCAAAAAGTACTGTCTTGGTACGAGATCTTGTGTTTCTAGATCAAGGATGAAATCCTCTCCTTCTAGTACTACAGAATTGAATTTTCCATCCACTTTTCGACGTCGTGTTGGGTTCCCTCCTCCTTGTTTTGTAGAATAAACCCAATATCCTGCTAGATCTGGTTCCTGATTTCGAGTCCAAGTCAACGCTACATTGTATCGGTTGCTGAATAGACTACGCATTTGATATTGAGCTTTCACGTTTCTTGGAGATTCAGGTGAAACATCTGGAGCTTTGACTTTAATAGTGGCAACGCTTGCAACACCAAATTTGTCGTATGCAATGACACGATAGGTTTTTTCTTCACCGTCCCGCTTAAAAGAAGTGTCTCTGTAGAAACGGGTATCAGAATCAAGTTCTGGGATTTCAATAAAGATATTTCGGGTTGGTGTCGTATAAAATATTCGAAATTCCTTGAAGTCTGGAGGAGGATTGTAGTCTGGCCAAATGATTGTGACTATCAAATTTTCCTTTTTACCTAGAATTATGTTTGGTGCTGGGGGTGGGTTACTTGGGGTTGTTTTTCGAGTGGTCCACACACGTGGTGGCTCCTCGTTTTGTCTAGGTGGATCAGTTGGATTTGGTATTTCGATACCACGATCATCAATGTATGAAATTCGGTATTCATAATAAAGTTGATCTCCTGTTGTTGCACTGATTTGGTCGTTTTTGAGTTCGTGTTTATCAATATAGGTGCTTTGATTGGCTGGAATTAAATCTAGTGAATTATTGTTTTTATCAAATAAAGGGACAGGTTCAAAATTTTCATTTTCATCTTCGGTAAAGCGGCGGTAGATTCGATAACCTTTAATGTCTTTAGCAATTCTCGAATTAAGTTCTCTCCAAGAAACTGTTACTTGTTGATCACCTGGGGTCAGATTTAAACCAGGTGGGGACCCGGCAGTTCGAAGGTTCTTTGGATCCAGTGGGTTTGTGTAATCCTCGTCATTAGTGCAACCATATAAAACGAGTCCTATAAAGATAGTGATAACTGAAGAGCATAAGGCCGAATAAGTTTTCACCATAGACACCTGTTTTTAAAATGATTTCTGCAAAATGAATGCTAATTTGTGTTGGTTTGGGTCGTGTAGCGGGAGAACGCGAATAGTGTTAATTTTTTTCGGGTTGGAATTGGTGGAAATGATCTCAGCTTGATCAAGTATTGATATGAGTGTTGCTAGGCCAATTATCCCTATTCCTGTTCGTTTAATAATTAAGCTGAGGTTGCGATGACTCTTATATTTTTCTCTATGAGATGCCATTTTAGAGCCGACAGAGTTAAGGTATTGGTCATAGTTATTCTGTGCAGATGTTCCTACCAACGCGCTTGCAAACTGTAATCCGAATCCTCCAATAAACATAATCGGCATTACGTGTTTTTTTCTGTCAAGGGCGTGAACAATTTTGGTTTGGCAAAAAAAACAGAATAGTACACAACATACTGAAATTTGGAGCCAGCTTCGATAATGTGATTTGTTGGAATTTTGATTCATAATTGCTTTAATTATATTATTGATCTGTTAATTTTGAAACGTTTTGACAATTTATGCCAAATATACATTGTGAAGGTGCCAAACAACCCTCCTAAACAATCAGCAATCCAGTCTATAATGTCTGGTATACGTGATTCGACGTATAATTGGTGCCATTCATCGCTTGCTGCATAGAGTATTACTATCAAGATTGTGGCTACCCAAGGCAGATGTCGCGAAATATTCTGATTGATACTTAAGAATGCGCGCATTACCCAAAAACTTAATCCTGCATAAGCAAGGAAATGAAAGAGCTTATCTATTCCTTCCCAATTAACATCCGGTGATGGGGGATGTGAAAGGGAAGATAGGACAAAGATTAACCCCATACACAAAGAGGGGGGCAACCAATATTTCAGAATGTATAGAGCAATCCGCATTATATGTTAGGTACGATAGACCTAATCGCCTGTGGACTAACACGCTATTCTACCTACCATAAGTAGTCTTTGTCAAGACTCGTAGTAGATCTGTTAGTTAACTGATAAAAATGTTGTATTTGAAAGTTATTGATTATTTGATTTGGGTGGAGTATAATCTGCCAATTTCAATATGCAATGTTGCATATTGAGTGGGAAAAAGAGATATCAAGTATGGCTAACTTTTTGGTTGTTTTATTGAGAAAACGGAATACGAAATTCCAGACACATTATAAACATAAAAGGGCAGACGAACATTGGTATGAAAGGGTTTAATGGCCTTGGGCTACATCTTGGGAATATATCATGTTTATCAAATGCTAGAACGCGGTCGATAAGCCCAGAAAATTTCACTGGTGAGAAGGGTAGGGGAGGTATGGCCGTTCAAGGTACGGGCCAAGATTGTGCTAAAGATCTTGGCCAAGGTTGGAAGATTTCTCCTTCAATCCCAATTGAACCAGGAGAAACGTGTCAATTGGAAAATATTGATGGATCCGGTGCAATTCAGCAGATTTGGATGACACCAACTGGACATTGGCGATTTAGTATTTTAAGGGTTTATTGGGATGATTTGGATTTTCCTTCTATTGAATGTCCTGTTGGTGATTTTTTTGCTTGTGGTTGGAATAAGTATGCTCAGGTTAGTTCATTGCCAGTTTGTGTGAATCCAGGTAGTGCTTTTAATTGTTATTGGGAGATGCCATTTCAAAAGAGGTGTCATATCACTATGACTAATATTGGGTCTGAGGCGATGAAACTTTACTACCAGATTAATTGCTTACAGATGTGCCTGACGATGTGGGCTGTTTTCGTGCCCAGTTTCGACGAATAAATCCTCTTCCGTACAAAGATGTCTACACAATCGTAGATGGTGTAGAAGGTTGGGGGCAGTGTGTTGGGACCTATATGGCATGAGGAGTGAACAATACTGGCTGGTGGGGGGAAGGCGAAATTAAGTTTTATATGGACGGAGATACTGAATTCCCGACTATTTGCGGAACTGGTACTGAAGACTATTTTTGCGGATCCTACAATTTTGATGTTGATGGGTATCGTGAGTTTACAACACCATATGCTGGATTACCTCAAGTCATTCGTTCCGATGGGGTTTACCAATCTCAACAGAGGTTTGGCATGTACCGTTGGCATATTATGGATCCCATTCGGTTTGAGCAAAATCTTCGCATTACGATTCAAGCACTTGGTTGGCGAAGTGGCGGGCGTTATTTGCCTTTGCAGGATGATATTTCTTCGGTTGCATATTGGTACCAAACTTTGCCAAGTGCTCCATTTCCAGAACTTCCAGNNCGAGATCAATTNGAANTCATTTAGGAGTATCNNTAAGGTTAGAAGTTTGGTTTCCGATTTCAATTNTTGACGTTGNTGCTTGGTGNGTACTGGGATTAGAATTATTTCTTCAAGCTCGCCCACGTTGTAACTAGTTTGTCTTTGGCTTGGACTCCAACTGCCTTAGTGGGAACCAGCTTGACTAAACCAGTTTTCTCTGCTTGTTTGGCAAAAACTATGGAATGGGGGAACCAGCCTCCCCAACCTTTGAATCCTTTTTGGCTGATTGGATTATTATCACCGTCACCAACACAAATTCCCATACCGAATTCCATGCCGTTCTTGAATTTTTTCATGCCAACGGGAGACATCTCTTTAGCGGTGAATTTAAATTCATAGTATGTTTTTTTTTGGGTTTCATCGCGGGCGATGGCAACGTCTGCTTTTTGAAGGCCCGCGGTACCGCCTGCAGGTTGTTGGTTGTCGATAATAATCCTGCCATCATTGCTACTTAAAGCTGCATTATAAAGAAATAGTGGGAGTCCCTTGGTACGTTTCCCTGTTGGTTCAAAAGCCAGTTGGGCAGCGTCACCATTCCAACCGCTATCGTCGTTTTGGTGTTGGTCATCAATTACAATCAAACACAGATAAATAGCAGTTGGATCCCACGTCATCTTAAAAGCTACTGTATGGTCAGAAGGTCCTATCCATTTGCCACCAGCGTATTCTTCAAATGATCGCTTTGGACCGGAGCCATTCATCCCAGTTTCATTTTGGACCCCTATAAAAGTAGGGACGTTAGCCCATTCGCCAATATCGGCATCAATCTTTACTTTGATACCAGTAAAGGATTCGTAAACATCGTAGGAATCGAATTGCCATTTTTTCGCCAAGGCTAGAGGGTCTTCTTTTGGTTTTGGTCCTGTAGGTGTTTTCGCTGGATCTGAAGTTTTTGGGTCTTCCGAAGGGATAGTAGACGTATCTTTGGGAGCAGTATCTTCTGATTCACTCACCTCTTTAATTTTGGAAGGGAATTCTTCTGCATTGCTGTCAGCAAGTTTGACCTCAGCTAGTTTAATTGTTGATTTCTTTTTGTCTAGCACTTTGAAAGTTGCAGTCGCTAGGATTCCTTCTTCTTTTTCGGAAAGTTTACCGCGTGGTGCAGCGACCGCATAGCGGATGGTTC
This sequence comes from Candidatus Poribacteria bacterium, assembly GCA_002709695.1. GTDB lineage: Bacteria > Poribacteria > WGA-4E > WGA-4E > UBA9662 > UBA9662. Next base: position 68,258 of record PAQF01000017.1, on the reverse strand, counting down.
CGTCGGATACTTTGGGTGGAACTACAAACACATCATCGAATGGCAAATGATTGCCAATTTTCATACTAATGTGCTCTAGTACAGCTGTGTCGTAAGCGAGAATGAACTGAAATCCTGCAATTCCTTTGCCTTTGGCGATTTTAATCTCAACTGTCAACTGTTCCCCAATTGTTTGTGATTTTATTGTTGCTGGTTGAATTGAAACTTCTGCAGTGGAGAAAGCGATTGACGGCATTACTAGAACAGGAACTATGGCATACATCGCCATGGTATAGAAATTTTGCTTGGAAATTCTTGCAGGCATATCTGTTTCCTGTTTAATTTTGAATTGATGATGGCTGAAAATAATACCATGAACATATGGGAAACGTCAAAGAGGCCCTGAATTTACTTTCCCTTATGCTCTTGATGGTTTTACAGTTTTTTAGTTAGGGACTTATTGTGTTAAAAATATGCGTTCTAACCCTTTTCTGATTTCCCTGTTGGATCACCTTTTGGAGTCAATAAAAAGCACCGGTCGAAATGTTCAACCAGTGATTTTTCAGGGGGCATTTTATTACTTGAGGTTGCCTCAGGTGGTTGACAATTTGTTTTTAGCTTCAACAGATGTTGGTTTGCTTCCAGTTTGTTAGGTTTTTGATGTGTGTTGTTTAGACATTTGTTTCTTTTCCAATTGTACAAAATATTCTTGTAAAGCAAATTGTAGTCTTATGTGATAAGAATTAATAGTGTCTATATTTCTAGAGGCATGGTGCAAGAGAATGGACTTTTGGAATTAGTTCTAAAGTCCTGTTTTCAAAGTTAGCAACTAGCATTGAAGTAGAACCTGATTTTGGAGCTGAAAGCAGGGAATTCTATGAAGGTGTTTGGGTATACAAGCACAACTTCGGGGCTTCCTGTTGGGAAATTCTGATATAGCTTGGCATATAGACTGTGTGATATATTGAGGCCCTTGGTTGGTAAGGCTGCGTTGAATGGTTAGTTAGTGTCTTCACAAAATGTTCGATTTTTTGGGTTTCCCCTCTACTGTAGAAGGAAAAATTGCCTTAAGTTAGGTCGCATGTGTGGAGGGGGGTAGGTCGTTAGTTTTTGTGAGATTTTTGCCGGTTTAAGTTCCACGTGGATATGTGCCCAACACTTTGAGAAATAGGCAATGGTCAGTTATTTCCTTAAGAGCGAATTGTACGTTTGAATCTTCAGCATATACATCAAGGTCAGCAAAAAAAACATATTCCCACGGTTTATTTTGTGATGGAAATGAATCTATTTTACTCATATTGATTTGGTTCGATTCCAAAATACTTAGGATTTGGCATAATGCGCCTACCTCATCATTTATGCCGAAAAGAATCGATGTGCGATCGTTCCCAGACTTTTGCGCAGAGTGGTTTCCAATAACCAAGAATCTTGTCATGTTGTTTGGGTTGTCCATTATAGAATCGGCGGCAATAGGAACCTGATAAATTTCACTAGCTAGGCTACTGGCAATTGCAGCAGATGTGTGTTCTTTGCTGGCAATCTCAGCGGCAACGGATGTGCTTGCTACTTCGATTTGTTCGATGTTAGGTAAGTTCTGATGTAACCATCGCCTGCACTGTGCAAAACATTGGGGGTGTGAGTAGATCCTCGAAATATCTTTTGGGGTTGATAATGCAAGTAGATGGTGTCTGATTGGAAGTAGTCTTTCTGAGCAGATCTGGAGTGGAGAATGCAAAAACATTTCTAGGACATCTCGAACAGTGCCATAGGTGGAATTTTCGATGGCTACAATGCCATAGTCCGCCCGGTTCGATTCTACCTCGGCGAAAATATCCGTTTGCGGCACGATCGGAATGAATTCAACTGCTGATCCAAAATGTTCGAGACTTACTGTGTGCCCGTGACTACCAAGGGGGCCAAGATAGGCAACTTGTATTCTTTTTTCCAGCGATCTGCAAGCGGATATAATCTCGGTGAAGATCTTTTCCAGTTGCTTTTCTGGAAACTGGTTGCCGTTGACCGATTTCAGTCGATCTATAATTTGTTTTTCACGATGTGGTGCATAAATACTGGTTTTTCCAGTTTCCTCCTTTAATTTTCCCACTTTGATTGCTAATTTTGAACGTTTGTACAGTAATGACAGTATTTGCTCATCGATCTCATCAATTTCGGTCCGCCAATCTGTTAAATCCAATACCTTTTATCTCCGGATTATGTATAGAGGGAAAATTCTGTCTTTTAATCCCTGAGGGATCTAATTGCTGCGATCATGTCCTCGTCTGATGGATTTTCTTGTACAATTTCAGTAAATTGCCCAGCCTTTACCTTAAGTTCCTCCAGGAACTTTTGATCAGCTGGTCAGGGGTAGACATAGTCTCCAAGTGTACCTTCGATTTTTGCACGCGCTTTATCAGTGATGCGTGCCAACCATGGAATATTACCTATTACGATATCACGATGACGTGGTTTCCAATCAAGTCCCATATTTTACCTCGCTATTGTTTTATACCTACCCTGGGTAGGCTCTGTTTTCAAGTTCAGCAACGAATTTTTCTGCCATGATGCCTGCAGCTGCGCCTGTGCCGGCTGCTGTGATCGCTTGCCGAAATACGTGGTCATGCACATCGCCAGCGGCGAAGATTCCTTCAATGCTTGTTTGTTGCTTTTCATCAACAATAATGTATCCTTGGTCGTTTAGGTTAATAACTCCTTTGAATAATTCAGTATTTGGTATATGACCGACGAAAATGAATACTCCATCAATTGGAAATATTTCTGTGTCATTGGTCTTGATATTTCTTAATAGTGCTGCAGTTACTTTTTGTTCTTCACCTTGGATTTCGTCAACAACGGTATCCCAGATGAATTTAATTTTATCATTTTTAAAAGCTCGTTCTTGCATGATTTGGCTGGCTCGAAGCTGATCGCGACGATGGACGATGATAACTTCCGAGGCATATTTGGTTAGGAAAATCCCCTCTTCTAGTGCAGCGTCACCACCACCAACAACTATCAATCTTTGGTCCTGAAAGAAAAAACCGTCACAAGTAGCACAATAAGAAACACCTCGTCCACCATATTCTTTCTCTCCAGGAATATCAAGAGTACGTGGTGAAGCTCCAGTGCATATCACGATGGATTTTGCTACATATTGGTTGTCATAGGTCTTAACAGAAAATGGATGGTTGTTAAAGTCGACTTCCGTAACGTATTCAAATCGAGTTTCCGTGCCAAAATTTTCTGCTTGTTCCTTAAGTCCATTTACGAATTCACCTGCTTGATCACCAAAATATCCTGGGTAGTTTTCGAGATCAAGCGTAAGTGAAAGTTGGCCACCAAGTGTGTCACCTACTAACAGAAGCGGTTCTAACATGGCTCGAGAAGTGTAAACCCCTGCGGCGTATCCAGCTGTGCCTCCACCTATTATGATTACGTTCCGTTCTTCGATTGTGTTGTTATTATGTCCTAATGTGTTACCTTCCTCTTTTTCTAGCAATTTGTCTAACTCTCCTGATCTAGCTAATTCAGCCAAATTGTCATCATCACCTATATGTTGATCATCGATGAAAATTTGTGGCACGTCACGTCTTCCTGTGAGTTCCTCGATATGGTCGCGCATCTCGGGATTGCCATGGATATTTATTTCTTCGTACTCAATTTCCTTATTTTCTAGAATCCGTTTTGCAACATCACAATATGGACAGAAGTCAGTTGTATAAACTTTGATCTGAGGCATTATTCCTTCCCTTCAGTTTTTTTAGTGTGTATCTTTTTGATTCGATCTGGTGTGTTTTAAAGAATTTATCTTTTTCTGTCAAGTTTTTGAACATCGTGATAATGTTTAGCGATATCTTGCTGTATATGTGTTTCTGTCGTGTCATGGTGGTTAGAGAGTTCGTCAGCATTTGTTGTTGATGGTTGTTCTGTTGTAGCTTGTGAAGCCAGATCATGTCTAATTTGATAATGTAATTGAACAATAGATTTGTATTCTTTAGATTGCGCCGTTTTCGACTTTGGCTGTTTGACGAACGATTTCAATTTTGTTGATTGAGGGGAAGTGTTGTGTGGTTGTCATAAGTGCTTGGTGTACAGCATCTTCCCAACTATGTATTGATGTGCCTCCACGCTACTTTGGCTCGAGATCATTTCTTGGTGTAGTTCGTCTCTAAATGGTTTTGTAGTTGTGTCGATTTTTCTGGCTTTTTCCTCGCTAGACATTGGTCTAATTCCATCTTAAGTTTTTGGAGTTAATCTGGGGATACCACCAAGAATGGGATAATCAGCATCGCAATGATTGCAGTGGATAAGTTTATCTTCCCATTTAACTTTTTCTTTGCAACTCGGACAAACTATGATATCACGTAGCGTCTTAGTTGGTTTATGTCGCTGTTTTGATATCATTTTTTTAAAATTGGAAACTGCGGTTTTCGGAATAAGGTCCTTGATGAAGGGCTGCCATTTCTTTAGCCATGGCATGGCCTCGATCTCTTTTAATATGTTGTTAATAATTTCGGCCGAGTTGAAGTCCAATGTTGGTGTGTTTGATTCACGAAATTCATAATCAATGTTTTTTTCCCATTCATAATGTACTAAAAATATTGGGTGATATTTCTTATGGAAACGTAAAAAACCTTTATCTTTGGCTACCAGTGTATGGAATAGTTGGCCAAATTGATCTGGATCAACTTTCTGTTGAATTAACAGTTTACCATCGATAAGGTTAAAAATCCATAGATGGTAGGGCCATCCGTAAAGGCGCTCTGAGATTTCTGATGGTACTTCTATATAGCCGCGCGAGGCAACACGCTCTAGTTCGGAAATCATTAATTTAGGGTCTTCTACGTGTTCAAGTACATGTGAACAGATTACATAGTCAAATGAATTGTCGGCAAAAGGCAGATGTTGTCCATCGGCTTCAATCATACTTCGGTCTGTGACGATCCCTCCACCGCGTTGGTGATCGTCATCAATGAACTTATCACATAGAACGTCTGATCTTGCTTTTGGATTGTGTCCACTACCGATTTCCAACACAAAATCGGCAGGTTGAATATTCATTTTTCAATGACCATACTGATATACAAGCTGGTTCTTGGAAAAAAGGTCGCCATTATTTTTCCTTTGAATCCGAAACCGACACAGAGTTTTTTGATACGTAGTCCTTGTTGCCGAAAAAATTTCTCTAGATCAATGGGACTAGCGATGTATGTACTATCTGCATCTCCTCCGATAATTTGGTTTTCAAGATCTGGCTCACGATATAGAAAGTTTGGTTGTTGTCCAAAACGCTTTTTGAAATAGAGTTTTGTGTTTTTCAATAAGTTTTTAAAAGCTTGTTGTTTTGTCTCGGCCCAAATTGGTCTGCCGTCTCTTCCGAAAGTCATCTGTGTAAAATCAAGAAGTGGCATTATTGGTGAACACAAGTTGGGGCCAGCAACGACAATTCGACCACCTTTTCGGGTAACACGGATCATTTCCAGAAGAGTTGCTTCTACATCAGGAGTGTGTTCAATTAACTCGTTTGAGCATACAACACCAAATTGCTCCGATTCAAAATCAAGGCTTAAGGCGTCGCCTACAAAATACTTTAGAGTGTCGTTCTCCCATTTTTTTGTTTCTGCGAGAAAGAGTGGTGAAATATCTACGCCAACAACGTTTCTACCTCGGTCATGTAGCATTTTGGACGAAATTCCGTTTCCACAACCTAGGTCAAGCGTATATTCGTCCGATGGTGTGTACCAATCGACGAGATCAACATAAGATTTCAGATAAACGTGATTATGTTGGTTTAGTAGGTTCTTGTATGCTTCGGAGGTCTCATAGAATTTACGCATGCGGTTGCGTAGTGATTGGTCAGTTGAAATAGGAGTTTGAGCAGATTCCATGACTATTTCCATTATACTATTTTGGTGGGAGGTGGACAATAAAAAAAGTTACTGTTTTAAATATTAAAACCTGTGTAAATATGAGTTGAATGTACATTTTTATTATACATTAGATGGGGCAGATAAATTATCTGAGATGTGTTCTGTAGTATGTTGATTATGAAATTGAAAAAAACAAATTTTAAGCGTGAAGTCAGTTTACATAATACCAGTAAGTTAATTGATTTGATCGCCAAAATGGTTAGCAACATCCACTAGGTCGAGAATATCGACAATCCCATCTTTGTTTACATCACCGTTCGGTGCATTAATCATTTCAAAGTGCTTCGAGACAATTACCAAATCGAGGATATCAACGACACCGTCTTTATTTAGATCCCATGGTAGATTATTATGTGACATTTTCTGGCCTACCGTCATTGCGCAACGGAATCCTATGGTGTTATCACTAAGACTTGGGAGCAAAGTGTACCTCATTGTGTTTCTAACTTTCAATGGGGGTTTCTTCCATGATCCTCCGCGCAAGACCCGTCCGAGGAAGTTACTGGGATTTTTATTTTCTGGGTTTTTAATTGGACTATTTGCATAGTAGTTCTCATCGTACCAATCGGAGACCCATTCTAGGGCGTTACCAGCAAGGTCATGTATTCCAAATTGACTTATGCCTGTTGGAAAACTACCCACAGGGGCGGTTTTATCGAATCCGTCAGTGTTACCAGCAACATTTGCGTGGTTAATCTCTCCACTGATTTTAGCTTCGAATTCATCCCCCCATGGATATTCATTCTCGTTGGTTCCGCGAGCAGAAAATTCCCATTCTGCTTCGGTTGGTAGCCGTTTACCTGCCCAATTTGCATACCGAGATGCGTCTTCAAAACTTACTCCAACAACAGGGTGATTGGGTTGGTTTAGATGAGGATCATTCCAGAAACGAGGTCTGGAATGTCCTGTCTCTGATAGAAAAAGGTCATATTGTGCGTTGGTTACTTCAAATTTATCAAGATAGAATGCATCAAGTTTCGTAATGTGAGCTGGTGTTTCATCGGGCTCAGCTGTGTTTTTTGTTGACCCCATCATGAATTCACCTTTAGGCACAAGCACCATCAGAGAATTGTCTTTCTTGTGTTTGATTTCAGCAGAAGGGATTGACCAAAGATGGATTATAGTTAGGAACAGCATTTTATAGATCAAGAGTAGTCTTCTGGATGTTGCAATGATGGGTTGACAAGAATTGTTATCTGTAGGAGATGTGATAACATAAACAATGTATGAAAATTATTGACTTTTTGGAACGAATCTGCTACCCTTAAGCGGATTTTTTTTCTACTACAAAGTGTAATAATTTTGTTCTAAACAATGCGATAAGGATGTTATACCAGCACCAAATTATCAAAGAGTGTACTGAGCAAATCGAGGCTAAACCGAAGAATCCGAATCATTATTTTAACCGGGCTCAGGCATATAAAGAGGTTGGTGATTATAACGCGGCCATTGTCGATTTGACAAGAGTAATCCAAATGTCACCTAATAGTCCTCAAGCTTATCTGTTGCGGGGTACTCTGTACCGTAATCTCAAAAATTACCCTCAAGCAAGCCGTGATTTTTCTGCTGCAATACGAATTAAGACGGATTATGCAGATGCATATATTCTTCGTGGAAACATCCACCGAAAGATTAGCGAGTTACCGTTGGCGATAGCTGATGCTAGTTCTGCCATTAGTTATGCGCCAGATGACGTGCAAGCCTATGTATTACGTGGGAAATGCCAACAAGACCTTGGCAATTATGATTATGCTATTGAAGATTATTCAAAGGCCGTTCGGATTAATCCTAATTATGCTAATGCCTATTATTTTCGTGGAAATTGTTATCATTCCGTTGACCGAAATGAAAATGCTATTGAAGATTACCAACAAGCCGTGAAAATAGCTCCAGATTCTTATTCTGGCCGTTTGGCTATCCAGCGTTTAAAAGATTTAGGTGCTGATATTGTTTTGCTCGAGCCCCCGAGAAGGACAGTGGACATGTTTCGTCCAAAGATTCCGAGTCAAACGATAAAAAAGCATTTCGTGAAAATTTGGAGCGAAATGATAAAACGGTGAATCCGGAGATTCGCCATTGAGTGTGTTACTTAATTTGTGTTGTAAACACTTTCAGCAGTTTGTATGGCTTCGTTAGTTGATTTTTTGGGTAGGATTTCGCCCAGTGCAGTGAGTAGACTGATGACATTTTCCTTCCGACAAGTTTCTCCCATCAAACCGATACGCCATGCTTTTCCCTTGAATGCGCCGAGTCCTCCACCAATTTCGATGTTGTAATTGTGAAGTAATTGGCTTCGTACTGTTGCTTCATCAACATCGTTGGGAACTGATACAGAGGTTAACATGGGTGTGCGAAAACCTTCTTGGGCGATCCGTTCAATGCCGAGTGTGCTGAGTCCTTCAGCCAAAGCTTGGGAGTGAAGGCTATGTCTGTTGTATCGTGCTTCAAGTCCCTCTTCGCAAACTATTTTTAGGGATTCATTAAGCGCATAGTTCATTGAAATAGGTGCTGTATGATGGTAAGCTCGATCATCCCCCCAATACTGGGAAATCATTCCCATATCTAGATACCAGCTTGGAACTTTCGTTCTACGATTATGAATTGTGTTGATAGCTCGATCACTGAAACTTACTGGTGAGAGTCCGGGTGGACAACTCATACATTTTTGTGTCCCACTATAAGCAGCATCAATACCTAGTTCGTCAAGATTGACTGCTGTGCCACAGAGGGACGTGACACAATCAACGACTAACAAAGTATCGTGTGCTTTTGCCAATTCTGCGATTTCTGTAAGCGGTTGCAATATGCCGGTTGATGTCTCCGCGTGGACGATGGCAATTAGTTTGGGTTTTACATCCTTGAGCTTATCAGCTACGCTTTGGGGGTCAATGATTCGTCCCCAAGGGGCTTCGACAGTGTGTAGTTTACCTCCGCATCTGTCAACAATATCGGACATTCTCATTCCAAAAACACCATTGACACAAATAAGAATGTCGTCGTCTGGTTCAATAAGGTTACATAAGGTTGCTTCCATGCCCGCACTTCCAGTTGCGGAAATCGGCAGTGTTAATCTGTTTTTTGTTCCGAAAATGTGACGTAGCAATTTCATGTTTTCATCCATGATTTCAAGGAATACAGGGTCTAAATGTCCAATCATAGGACGACTCATTGCTTCAAGAACTCGTGGATGAACATTACTTGGACCGGGGCCCATCAGTATGCGTTGGGGGATTTGTAAATTATTATCCATAATACTTCCTTTTTGTTTTTTTACGTGGTATTTTTGATTTTTATCGGCCTATTCATTAAATAGGATTCCTTTGCTGCTAATGCAATTTCCATTGCCTTTAGTCCGTCGTTGCCGATTACTTCCGGCATGCTGTCATTTTCGATACAGAGTAAAAACTTGATCATTTCTGTGAGATATGATGATTTGTAACGATCTAGGAAAAAATGTGGTAGTGGTGGTTGGTGAGATCCTTTGTCATTACTTACAATACAGGTGTCAGTTGCAACGTTTTCTGCCCGGATCATACCCTTAGACCCAAAGGCCTCGATGCGTTGATCGTAACCATAGACTGCTTGACGGCTGTTGTCGATAGTACCAAGTGCTCCATTAGCAAATTTTAGGGTAACGGTCGCAGTATCAATATCTCCAGCTTCCCCAATCGCGTTGTCGACCATAACTCCACCAGCTGCATATACCTCAACCACTTCACTTTTGACAAGATATCGTGCCATATCAAAATCATGAATCATCATATCGAGAAAGATACCTCCTGAGACTTCGATATACGATATTGGAGGCGGAGCTGGGTCTCGACTGGTGATTCTCAAAATATGCAGATCACCAATATCTCCTTGTAAAATCTTGTTTTCTACGGATTGGAAGTTGGGGTCAAAGCGTCTATTGAATCCAACTTGAAATTTTATTCCATTTTTTTTGATGATTTCCAGGGATTTAAGCGTTCGGTCTAAGTCGAAATCGATCGGTTTTTCACAGAAGATATGTTTTCCCGCATTGGCTGCTTCTTGGATGATTTGTGTATGTGTGTTTGTTGGTGAGCAAATGATGACAGCATCTATCTCTGGATGATCAATAATGTGGTGATAGTCATCAAAATGATAGGGGATATTGAAATTATCAGCCACTGTCTTTGCTAATTTGAGTTCAGGATCAGCCAGCGCAACTAGTTTGGCGTTTGGAATCTGGCTGGCTAGATTTTCAGCATGAAGTTTACCAATACGTCCCGCACCGATTAAACCAATTTTAATATCTTTCACTGTAAAAACTCTCAGCAGTTTTTTTGAAGGTGTCAGCGTGATTGAGGTTAACCATCTCGACACCCCATTCCAGAATGTCATGGAATGCCTTTTTGTCCTTTTGTTGGTGGTAGATCATGATTCTCATGTTATTGTCTTGACAAGTTTTAATTAAATCTTGGGTCATATTGTTGAGCGAGACCTCAATAATGCTGGCACCATAGATTTTGTGTGCATTGATCGCTTCGTCGACAGTTTTGACATTAATTTTTATTGGCAGGCTTGGGTCAAGTTGGTGTATTGTCCTCAACCATTGGTCATTGGCCGACCAGAAAAAACATTCATTTTCAAGTCCAACATCATAAACGAGGTCAATTAGTTTTTTTGGCTCAGCAACTTTTACATCGAAGAAGACTTTTGCTTTTCCCTTTATCCATTTTAGTAGTGTTTCGAGTCGTGGGATTTTCTGGTTTGAGAATTTTGGATCGAACCAACTTCCGGCATCTAATTGGTCAATTTCCTCGGATAATAGATGATGAATATTACCTTTGCCATTTGTGGTTGACGCAAGTTCTGGTCCATGGAAATTATATAATATCCCATCTTTGCTGGTATTGACATCAACTTCAAGGTAGTCTACACCCCATCCAACACAAATTTCTGCTGCTGCAAAGGTGTTCTCTGGAGCATATTCATTTGCGCCACGATGGCAGACGATTTCAATTTGTTCTTGTGTTTGAAGTTGGCTTTCTAGGGACTCAATAAGAGGGATTAAGGCTAGGGGGGACTGAATTGTGTGTTGTGGTATCTCCAAATTGTCAGCTGGGATTTTGGATCGACGGGGTGACCAATTGAGCCAGACAGAGATAATTCCTAGAGCGTTTGCACCTCTAATGTCACGTTCTAGGTTATTACCAACCATTAATGTGCGGTTGTAATTGGTACGGTTAATGCCGAGTTGGTTCATGGCATCAACGAACATTCGCTGATTGGGTTTGTCTACCCCAACTTCGCCAGATATGGAAAAAGCGTCAAATAAATGGTGCAGGTTGTGTTGTGTGAGAACATTTTTGAAGGTTGCTGCTGGGCCATCTGCTACTAGAGCAACATGGTATCCAAGGCGTTTAATTTTGTGGACCATTTCTGCTGCACCAGGAATTAGATCTGCTTCTAAAGTCGCTCCGGTAGCATCTTTTTTCTCTGTTCCCTCATCTACAAGTGTGTCTCCACAATCAAGAAGAACTGCAACAATTGTGTTTCCCATAATATAGTTAGTCAAGGTTCAGTGCTATTCTATGATCTTGATTTGACCTGTTTGGTGTTACGGATTTTATTATTGCTATCTTATTGAAATTTGGTTTTTCTTGTTTTAACTAAGATTTGGATTATGCCTCAGAACGTTTCGGGAGGTTATCTAGAACACTAACAACTTTAGACGGCTCTCGCGTGAGAAATCGGTATTTTTTATCGAATATCATCTAAACCATACGCTTCCATTCTAACATGGACTTTAGGTTTTTGCTAGGATCTGTTGTTCGTCGGACTCCGAATACCATGTATATTTTAAATGCTTATGGAGAAGTAGTGTGTCAGTAGTCGCTCGTGCTTAAGAGCTTTTTCTAATCATAATTGTTTTGTATGATGATTCGTATAAACAGAAGTGCTAGTTTTTTCCTATTTGGAATGAAGTGGTGGAAGAAGTGGCAGGATATGCTTCTTACATGTAATTTGCTGACTTTTGTATGGCTCAAGGAGATTCTAGTCTTATCACACAGCGAAATCCAACGATGTATGACCTATGGTGTGGGTCAGGATATAGTTGGTATGCCACACGTAGAGGGTCCGTAAAGTTGCACCATGATCCACCGCGTAGTACATACGTGGAATGGTTTTTGTTCGATTGGTTGTGACACCACTCTGAAACATTGCCTGACATATCAAACAAACCATAGTTGTTTGGTTTCAAGCTACCCACAGGTGCGGTCGAATTATCCCAATTGTCTTTGCCACCTGTTCCTTCATAGTTTGCATACTCCCGTGCTAGATTTTTGTTATTGCCCCAAGGAAATTCTTTATCAATCAATCCACCTCTAGTTGCGAATTCCCATTCTTTATTTGTAGGTAATCTTTTGCCAGCCCACTTAGCATATGCGCTCGCATCATGCCAACTGACGTAGATCATCGGATGCTTGTCTGTCGGTGAGTACATATAGACCTCATCCCACTTGATAGGCTTCATGGGCTTGTAGTTCGAAGATTGAAGAAACTTCCTGAACTGTCCGATTGTTGTTTCATAAGCATCCATGTAGAAAGGTTCAGACACTTTAATCCGGGTTTCCTTTTTGGGAGAGACTGGGTTGTCTGGTTGGTTATGAGTTGCCTCCTTAATTTTTTGATTGAGTTCTTCAGAAATTCGAACCATCTTGGCGTTATCTTTTTTCCAGGTAATATTTTTAGCCTTTATACTTTTCAACTTTTTGGCGTTTTTAACTGAAATCCATTTGGCTCCTTCAGAGAGCACCATACTTGCCGAGAAAATTATTAGCGCCGTTGGGACGATGACGAATTTCTTGATCATAGTATTTACCTTTTTTTATAATTGCCAAGTTTTGGGATGCTATTTGCATAATGTAATTTAGTATTTATATTCTAAGTAATTGTAACTCACAAGTAAAGGCTCCTCGATTTTTGTAGATGCTCTTTTGCATTTATTGATATGTTTGTTTTATGTGTGGTTGTGTTATCTTGTTAGGTTGGAAAAATAGTTTTCTGTGGTTTGATATTAGCATTAGTGCATATTTTTGTGCATTGTGTGTAAGTTTGGAAACTGAGACGTCAGATTTTAGATGAGATTAAGTTTTTGGTTCTAGTTGTTATTGTCTCGATTTGGTGTTTGTCCAGTATGACTATAATTGCGTTTTATGTTTTTCCGTCATTTTTCCAGAAATTGAGAGGTCTGCTTAGGAAAAGATGACTGGAGAATTGTAGTGCTGGATGTTAGACTTTCCTCTTTATTGGTTGCCTTAGTTCTGGTGATGTATGATTGTTTTTTGGAAAGGAGCCTTTTAGTTAAGAGATGATTATGAATGGTGATTTAGTTGGAGATTATCACCCAAATATGGTCATGTAGGCTCCTATTGGCAGTTAGCTAAGTAAAGCTATGTGTTTAGTTAAGATTATGAATTTGTGAAGGATTTTTGAGGTGAAATAGGTGTTAACGCGAGTGGGATTTCGGTTACAAGTTGCCCTTACTTTTATTGCTATTACGCTTGTTAATTGGGTTTATGCTGATTCAACAAAAATTTTGGTTGAATCAGTCCTTGATGATCATATGGGGAAGAGTGTGGTTGTAGATGGTAGGGTTGCAATGGTTGGGGTGCCAGGGACTGGCAAAAACACGGGTGCGATTTTTGTTTTCGTTCGTGATGAAATTGGGTGGATGGAGCAGGCTAGGCTTGCTCCGAAAGATCTCAAGCCAAATGATGAATTTGGAAACGTAATTGCACTTAAAGGTGATACTTTGGTTGTAGGTATGCCAAGGTACAGCGAGGTTGGCAAGAATTATGGTGCTGTGTTTGTTTATACGCGAATTGGTGATCGATGGGTTCGTCAGTCAAATGTGAATGCAAATGATACAGAGGAAAGTGATCGTTTTGGCAATGCGGTAGATTTCGATGGTAAACACCTGATTGTTGGTGCCTATTCTGCCAATGCACCACAGGGAGACTCGGGTGCTGCCTACATATTTGCTCGACAGGGGAATTCATGGATACAACAAGCCAAATTGATAGCAAATGACGGCGACTCTTTCGATTGGTTTGGAGCTTCGGTTGCGATTAGTGGGGATGTCGCTGTTGTGGGTGCTATCAGAGAAGATGGTAAGGGGATTAATAGCGATTCTGGTGCTGTATATGTATTTCGGAAAATTGGCGAATCATGGGTGCAGGAAGCTAAAGTTATTGGCCGAGATACACGTGAAAAGCACAATTTTGGTCATACAGTGAAAACGAATGGAGAGATATTCGCCGTAGGAGTTCCAAAAGGTGGATCCACGGGAAATGGTGCGGTGTATATATTTCGTCTCCAAGATGGTGTTTGGCGACAGCATGGTGCTGCATTAATTGCCCAGTCCGGCTCCAGTTTTGGCCAGTCTATTTCGTTAGGGAATCAGATGATAATTGTCGGATCACCTCGGGATGATAATGACGAATGGGAAAAACAGACTAAACGTGGAGGGACAGGGGCTGTTTACATTTTTAGGGAACGTAACGGACAGTGGATACGGAATGCGAGATTATTGCCTAATGATGCGATGGAAGGTGATAGTTTTGGCTACGCTGTTGCCGTTAATGATAATACAGTAGTTGTTGGTTCAATTTCTCATAGTGCGGGTGGGGCGCTTTCAGGAGCTGCTTACATTTATATCAAACAGGGCGGTAAATGGCTCAAATTGGCCAAATTGATCGATCCTGTCAGTTCTTCAGAGAACGAATTTGGTTATTCAGTGGCAATCACCGAAAACACTGTAGTTGTGGGCTCTAGGCAGGATGATAGACGTGGGATCAACACCGGATCAGTATATGTATATGCTAGTTTAACTGATGATAAAGGGAAAATCCGATGGGATAAGCAATCAGTTTTGACGGCTGATGACGCAGCTATGGGAGCACAGTTTGGGCATGCTGTTGCAGTTGATAAAGACACCATTCTCGTTGGGGCTTATGGTATGGATGATACTGGAATTGATTCTGGTGCAGTGTATCTTTTTGCCAGAACATCGGGTGTTTGGAAGCAGCAAGCTAAGATTAGTGGACAAGGCACAGGAGATTTGTTTGGCTATTCTGTGGCTATTGATGAAGATATAGTCGTTGTTGGTGCACATGGAACCAACCAGAAAGCTGGTTCAGCTTTTGTTTTTGTGCGTGACAACGCAACTTGGCGTCAGCAAGCCAAATTGGAGGCTAACGATTCAACACCGGGAGATACGTTTGGTTATTCAGTTGCTGTATATCAGCAGACTGTTATTGTTGGGGCACCGAAGAATGGTGTTGCTGGTATTGATGCTGGAGCTGCTTATGTTTTTGTTAAACAAGGAGACAAATGGGGACAGCAGACTAAATTAATTGCAGCTGATGCGGCCATGGGAGATCAATTTGGTATTGCTGTGGCTATTGATAAAGATACTGTTATTATTGGTGCTTGGTTAGACGATGTGACTGTAGCTGAGATCGGCTCTGCACCAGATGCGGGTTCAGCTTACGCCTTTATCTATCAGAGAGGGAATTGGTCGCAACAAACCAAGTTTATTGCTGATGAACCTGGTGTGGGATCCCATTTCGGCCTTGCTGTTGCTTTAAATGATTTGGCAGTTGTCGTTGGTGCACCCGATCATAATACGGTAGAGGATGAGGATGAGCCTCCCATACCAAGTACTGGGTCAGTTTATTCCTTTACTCGTATAGGAGAGTTTTGGTCGCCGGTCATCTCGGCCAAAATCTCGGAAGGGTCGGCTCCGTACGATCGTTTTGGTGGTACGTTAGGGATGAGTGATGAGGTGATTATTGTTGGAATTCATGGGGACGATAGTGCGGGAAAAGATGCAGGTGCTGTATTCATTTTTGATTATGTCGATTTTGGTTTAGAAGTCGAGCCGGAACCTTTTTCTGTTCAACCTGATTCAGGTTTGAAGATATCATCCCATGTTAAGGTTAAAACGGATGGATTTGGTGAATTACCACGCCAAACGCAATTGCTTTCGAATTATCCGAACCCATTTAATCCTGAGACGTGGATCCCGTTTCAACTGGCGGAGCCAACTTCGGTGACGTTGAGACTGTACGATTTTGAAGGTAAGGTTATTCGGACTATTGATCTAGGGTACAAAAAGATCGGCTTTTATACTGATACTAACCGGGCGATTTACTGGGATGGCAAAAATCAATTGGGCGAATCGGTATCAAGTGGTGTGTACTTTTACCGATTAACCACTTTAGATTACGATGCCGTAAAGAAAATGGTCATTTTGAGGTAGAAAATATAAGGTGATTTTGGTGTTGTAAATTAGAGTTTCTTAGTGTAAATGTAGATGTATAAATCTGAGGGGGATCATTATTCGCCGCTGATTTCTTCTTTGTGCAATAGATAATGTTGTGTTTAGTCTTTCTTTGTGTAGAAGATAGTATGAGATTGGTATTTGTATTGGTGGCGAAGTCGTGTTAGTGTAATCTGTTTTGCTTGGTTTAACTGATAAAAGAAAATGGATTTGACCGCAGTTATTAGTGGTTTCAGGAGAAGGTTTCTATCCAAGGTTCTTGATAAGAATGAGATATATTAGTCTAGGAGATGGTTGTGTCTGGAGTAGATAATAAAAATGGTGCTATAACACAACCAGTCCCTTTCGATCCGGAGATTAGACGTTACTTTCCAAATAGAGATTTTCCGTCTTACCGGTACGTACCGAGGTTGACCCCACATCCAGTAAAGGATCCAGATGGACATAGTTATCGAACGACTTCTGAAGATATCGTGAGTTCTGTTTATAATGCTTCAGATTGGTCTGAAAACGCTGATTATCTTTATGGGGTAGATCTATTTAATTTTGCCTACTGGTGGGAAGCTCACGAAGCTTGGGAAGGGGATTGGGCGAGTGCAACTGGCACTCAAAAATTGTTTCTACAGGGGATGATTCAAATATCAGCGTCATTAATCAAATGGAATGTTAAACAATTTAGAGGGATGCGGAGTCTTTCAACTTCGGGGAGAGAGAAGTTGCAAAAAGTGTCTATTGAAAGTGAAAGTTTTATGGGGATAGATATAAGCCAATTCACGAAAAGGCTAGACTCATTTTTTAGCCTTCCGCATGAAGACAATGTTACAATATCTGATGTTCTTGATATTTCAGCCGAACCGCTTATTTTTCTACTATAAAGGGGTAAGTTGCGTTGGCAGGATGGATGTTTAATTTGATATTTAGTACCTTCCATAATTCAGATGAGACAAATTTTATACTTGTTGATAGGTTAGAATTTTACCAACTCAAGTAACGTACACTAAAATTGAATAAAAGTCCTAAAATGCTTATGGTTGAAGCTACGACAACGTCGCCGACGATTAATCCCAAAAAAAACGGTGTTGCACGTCGATAATTCCGAACTCCTCCATAGGATAGGAGGACGTGTTTGATAATCCAACTTATCAGGATCGGAAACCAAAGACCTGTGAATGTCCACCAGCTGGATACTACATATCCAACGGGATGTAATGGCCATTGGACAAACCTGAGGCGTAAGACCAATAGTGCAATTGAGAAAACAAACCCACCTGTGGTAAATAACAAGCCACTTGCTTGTGTACTGTTGGGATTATTAATCCATCCTGCTAATCTTGTGAAGGCCGCTCTGGCATACCATGATCGCGCCTGTTCTAAACCGATTTTGTAGGAAATGTGCAAGTGCCCCCACATGGCTGAAAAAGCACCTATCATAATAGCTAGGATTATGATTAGAAAAATGTGCGACTGGTTAATTCGAGTTTGATGCGCAAGTTTGAGGGCCTCCAGTTGGTGTGGCATGGGATGGGCTCGATATGATAGGTGGTTAAGCCAGAAAAATAAGGAAAGTATAGACAGGTTTCGAGCATTAATTCGATGGGTTCCAAAAGTCTCGATTAAAAGTAAATCCGGTCCTGCATTGTAGAGATCATGTGCTGGTGGTCCAAGTTCGGCACGTATTCGTGTGATAGTAATAGACATGGCAAAGTAAATAGTAAAGAATAGCAAAGCAATCCAAGCTAACATTCCTGCGTGGTAACAAAATAGTGTTATTAGAGATAATCCCACAGTTGTTCCTATGATTGCTGTTCTGTATCTTAACGCTTCATGTGTTGTTATTTTTAGGTCTGTTTGTGTTCTGGAGAGTAAAGTTTTAAAATGATCGCGTCCCATCCAGATAGTGAAGACAAAGATCCCAATCCATGCACCACGGATTTGTGCCATCTCTCTTGGAAAACCGATTGCGCTACGCCAACCGAATACATCACCTATGACTCTCTCGAAATGCCAGAACAAGTGAAAAAACCAACAGGAGAAACCAAGATCAAGAGGGATCAGAAATCCAACCCCAATTGCGAACGGAAAAAAGCTGATCCTCAGTCCAGGGTTATTCATTGCACTCCAAGGTTTTTCAAGTAGGTGGAATGATTTATACAGTGGTATATTGGGGAAAGATGGATCGATTTGGTGTAAACTGTAAAGGAGATTTAAAATTCCGGCTGTCGCTGCTCCGAACCAGACAAGTTGACTAGAAAAGAAACGCTGGTTTGCATTAATGTGTTGGGTATTTGTTTCGCGTGATTGTGTCATTTCATAAGGAAGTTGGACGATAGGGTATGTCAGTTTTTCATGTTCCTGCCATTGTTTTCGTAATAATACATTTAGACAGAGCATGGTAATACCTAGAACCAAGCAGAAGCCTAGCCATATAAGTCCTGGCTTGATCCAAGCGGATATATGTGCAATCGAGTACAGGGTTGATTGTCCTTGATAAAATCCGTGTAAAAGTTCCTTGTCTTCTACCACTAACCAAGGAGGTAGATGATGGTGGAAAAGCTGATTCCATTCGTTCTCGCTGGTAGCATACCAAAAACCGTTGCTCATTAGTGGAATTAGGACTTGAATCATGTCACGTCCAGCAAACACAGATGCTTGACAAAGCATGATGTAGATGGTAATCAGTTCTGTCTGGCTAAAAACTAACTTAGGACTAAATCGGTATAAGAATTCGTTAACAGCAATGAGAATGATTAAGCTGAATATAACATTGAAAAGAAGTGCAAGACTCGTTGGACGGTTGGAATCCCAAACGTAACTGAGATTCAGAACCCAATAGTTATTAAGTGGAATTAAGACCAAGCCAATAATAACCGACCTGAGGGTTATTGAGATTTTATTTTTTTTTGTGGGGATTTGCGTTTTTTTCTTCATCTGTGGTTATGCTTGTTCAGTGTCGATATCTATAATGCTGTTTTTTTAAAAGTTATGTTGATAACTTAAAGTCTTAACGCAAAGTGTTGTGTTTTATCGTTATATCTAAGCCGAATTATAGCTTATCAGCTGCTGAAATGTGATTTGCTGCTCTAATCCGCATGTTTATAAATAAGTAAGAATTTCTTGATATAAATGTATTATCTTGTGGCTAGATTAAGTCCACGTTGGGATTATTCCCGATCAGCTGAGTAAATTACAAGGGTGGGACTTGAGGCTCTGGCAATTCGAGATATGCCGAGTGCTAACACTTGCAATTGGCGGTTACTTGACCTTAACGTGTTTAAAGCTGAAACATTGTCTTGGTATAATCGTATTTTCAAATTTCGATTGGAAGGAATAGTGTTGGGGGTGTTGTTCGATATACGCTGGATTGATGTCGAGGAAGTCGAATCTCCAAAAGACGATTTGAGAAAACAGGGTTTGTATAAAGGTGCCGCTGTTTTTGCTAGAGGAGAAGGGGTGTTTTTTGATGGCCAAACAATATTTTTTGTTTGTACTGCTGGTGGACCAAACCGGAAAGGGCAAGTTTGGCGTTATATTCCAAGTAGGTATGAAGGGACTACTGGTGAGGAAAAGAATCCCGCCAAATTGGAACTTTTTGTCGAACTGAACCAAAGCCGAATTCTTGATATGGGGGATAACATTACCATGTCTCCATGGGGAGATTGGGTTGTTTGTGAGGATGGATCTGAAGACCAGAATTTGATTGGGATTACCTCGAATAGAGAATTGTATCAGTTTGCAAAAAACGCTATGCCACAGAAATCTGAATTGGCAGGCGCTACTTTTTCACCAGATGGGACAATACTTTTTGTTAATATTCAATCACCAGGTTTAACTCTGGCTATAACTGGTCCTTGGATGTCAAAATCTATGGTTTCCTAGTATTTTTAGGGGGGGAGTGTAGAGGCTTTGTCGTCGGATTGAAAGGGTAAAGTATACATGGAGTTTGTTCGAAAAACACTTGGTGCCAGAGGGATACTTTAATTAAGCTTTATGGTGAGTATGGAAACCGTCTTGGTTCGTACTATAGCGTTTTTGTTTCGTAGGTGTCGTTCGTATGTAGTTGGTAAAAATTGATCAAGATTGTTCTGGTATTTAGGTCGCATATATATAAGGAGGCACACATGGGAGTTGTACTTTTTTCTTCCTGATATAAAGAAGGAAAGTTAGATGTTTATAAGCAGTGGGGAATCGAATCGTCTAGACGAACAGAAGAAATTGTTGATTTTAACAGCGGTATGATATCATTCGTCGTGCCTCATGGCTTGCCCCAATCCTGGTGCTGAAGCACTTATCGGAAACTGGTAGAATCTGAACATCAATTCGATCGTTGGTTTCAGGAATGGATTGATGAAACTATTGATATTTCGCTTATTACGTTTCCTCAATTGAGTATTGAGTCGAATCATGAAGAAGCATTTGTCAATCACCTACAGATTGATTGAGTCTTTGTCTTCCTTTATGCTAAAGTGAATTTGTGCTAAAAAGGTGATCATAAGTTCGGTTTTTAGTCTGCCTATACAAAATTTTCGCCAGATAACGAAATTTGAGGGTCGTGTTGGCTGATACTGTTATTCCTTTGAAATCTGAAGGTTGGTGCGTCCATGGGACTATCGATTCGGGGTTACTTCATCAAGTGAGAGAATTTTAAGCTACATAGATGTACATTGTACTTACTAAGTCGAGCCGTTTATTGCGGGATTTGGATAAAAATCTGGGTGAAATAATAACTGCCGTTATTTGCCAATTCCACTCCTATTCCGGTGAAGTTAAAGTTACCCACCATGTTCTTTTGGTGCCCAGGACTATTAATCCAACCTCTAAGTGCCGTATAGCAAGGTTCTCTAGCGCTAAAGTTCCAGGCTACGTTTTCTGCTGAAGCTATTACACTAAAAGTAGCTCGAATCTGCTGAATGCGCTCCTCGAATTTTTTATGTCCAATTGGCACAATTCCGGTTGCCATATCTCCACTGTGTTTTCTTGCAACTTCTGATATTGTCGTTTTGAGAATTAATGGGGCTAAACCCAGCGACACTCTATATTGGTTGACCAGTTTGTGTGTTTCTTCCTCTGCCCATAAGTAATTTGGAATTATATTGTTTGGTTTGTTGATTTTTTGTGTTATTTGTTTTTTTATTTTCTCCTGTCTTGTCATTTGGGCTTTTTGGAGTGCTTGACAGCCAAAAAGTAGGATAAGGGTTGATAGGATGAATATAGGAAATATCTGGAAAGCGAATACTTTCATTTTACTAAGTAACATGTTCATACTATGCTTTCTTCGATTTTGCCGAATTAGTTTTCTAAAATCTCTTGTTATGAGCTGATTAGGCTTATTTCTCCTGCTTTTAGGGTTGATTTGTCTGTATTTAGAGTGACTTTTGTGAGCATAATAATGGGTGAAACAGAAAAAAATTGATTCTTCTGAAAATATGTTGTTCCTTAAAGCTAATTATAGCATTGTGGACAAATAGTGAATTTAATGTTTATGTGTTTTGAGACGAAAGTTGAAAATTTTGTCGATATTCTCAGTAGAAAGGTACAATCGGATGATTAATTTTTCCGCATCAACATTTACTTGGAAGAGCTACCCTTGGAAAGAGCATCCACAGTACAAGTATGTGGGAGGCTTCGTTGGCAGTCCTAATCAGGTCTATTATGTACGGTTTAGTCTTGAATCAAGGTGTATGATTGAAAATCTCGTATCAGGTGATTGTTTAGAAATCTTTTTAGGTGCACCTTGTCGGTCGGAATATACTATAGCTGATAGAAATTTGTTCCAGATCCCTAGTTCGGAATGGCGAATGGCTTTTAGCCACGAACATCAAATACATATTTCGAATCGTCCCAGTGTTGAAGTTCCTACTGGAAAAGCTACTCCCTTGAAGGAACTCCAGTTAGAATACAGAGTTGATATTAGAGAGTTTACTGGTGCCATAGAAATGGTGAATGTTGCTTCAATTATCGAGAGTACATTGGCTGGTGACTTTCTTAACGTTTGCACTAAATATAAGGATAAGAAAGATAATCTAGAGGTTACTATTGAGTACCCAGTATGTGTTATAAATTTGAATCAAAAGGATAGTGAATTCCAGACTTGTACTGGGCCCATCTTCCTTCCTGATTTGCGGACTTGGGATGGTAAGCAACTTGGACAAGGTTTTGTTGCTGATGCTGCAATTTCAAGTCTCGACTGGACAGAATTCATACTTCGGCGTGAAGTGGAAGCTGCTGCTCACGAACGCATTTGGTTAGATGCGGTACGTGGTCGTGATCGGTACGAACTACATGACCCTAAGAATCCTCCGCCTAAATATCCACCTTCTCGTCCAAAGCCTTTGGTTTTCAATGAGGTCTGGGAATTCGAAGCAGAGAATGTCATTTTGAGGGCTTCAAATGTGTGATCATACGCCATGTGAATTTGCAATTGGTATGTTTTTGTCTCACAATTTCTCGTGGATATAGCTGGTTTTCACAAGTTTATTCGATGGCTAGGTGGAGAACGACATTTAGGGCTATTGTTCTTTAATTAGGGTATTTGACAGTCTGGATTCGCCAGCTTTTTGGCTTTATTCGTAGGGTTTTCTGGCGCAGGTGATTAGATATAAGCTGGATTTTCTCCAGTTTCGTGTCGAATCAGATGTCATTAAGTTGTTCTGGATAAGCATTCATACCTCAAAGAAACTTTATTGGATATGATAAACTATATTCTTTTCGGCTGACTCATAGCTTCCAAATACCAGTGCGAGTGTCTTTAGGTTGTCTGCGCCTGACGTATGAGGTTCAGAGTTAGTATTCAGGCATTCAACCCAGTGTCTTTGTATGTTTACTACGCTTTCCATGATTGCTCCTCCAAGTGAACTCCCCCATGAATAGTTTGTTGGAGGGACGTAGTGAGATGACAATTTTTTGTTTGATACAACATTAAGTTGATAATCTCTACGGATTTCCAGTGAACCATGGCTTCCTTCAATTCGTATGGGTATTTGTATGAATTCGTCGTGCTCTACCTCTGATACATAGTTCATAGCCGCGACACTTGTTCCTTTTGGGTGGTGAAGTAATACTGTCGCAGCATCTTCGCCTTGAATGTTGGGGTTGACTTGGTGAGTTTGAGCATATAAGCTTGAAACTTCACCCATGTAAAACCGAACTAAGTCAAAGATATGAGTTCCCATGTCGTAAAGCACTAGGCGTTCCTCTCCGGCAAGGTATGGCTGGTTGGGGTAAACATTGTATCCTGTACGGAAAGAGATTTGTGCTAGGAATGGATCTCCAATCGTGCCTGAATTAATAATTTGCTTGGCTTTTTGAATGATACCTTGCCAACGGAAGTTTTCGTGAACCATCAGGTTGACCTCAGCTAGTTGGCAGGTATTAACCATCGCTTTCGCGTCTTCTATTGTCGGCGCAAGTGGTTTCTGGCAAATGACATGTTTCTTATATCGAGCCGCCAATTCCACTAGGCATCGGTGTGAAGCAGGTGTTGTTACAATGTCGACGAAGTCGAGATCTTCGTTTGCCAACATTTCTTCTGCTTTATCATAAGCCTGTTGGGCTTTGAATTGAGTCTTTGCTGCTTCTGCTAGTTTTTTCTGCTGATCGCAAACAGCTACCAAGTTGATTTCTTCGATAGCTTGCCATGCAGCAAGGTGATTTTGAGCGAAAAAACCGCAACCAATAACGCCTACTTTCAATCTGCTTTTCCCTTTTTAAATGGTTAACTTTAATTGAAGCATATCATTGGGGTGGTTGATGATTTTATTTTAAATGAATCTGAGTTTGGTTCTAAGTTGATTTTATTCTGCCAAAAGCGATGTTATTTTGTCGAGAATAATTTTTCCCTTTTCGGATAATTCTTCAAACTTCTTTCTGGTATTTGAGATTCTTTTGCTTTGAAGAGTTGTTCATTAAAGCCAGTTTGGAAAATTGTTATCTATCTTTTTTTGGGGTGACTATACGTATTTTTTTAGTTTTGGTCTCTTGATATTCTCTGTTCTTTCTATGGTCTAGAAAACGATAGAGGATATGGTCTTAGTTTGACTTTTTGATCAAATTGGAGGTGGGCTCTGAAATAGAGCGCTAGATATCTAGTTTAATTGTTCCATCGACTTGGGTCGATGCCTGTCGCTTCGGTCTTCATACCTTTCGGTTTATGTTCTAGTCCCCAAACCCCACCGGTTGTATTAAGGCTTTGCAAAAATGGTTTGGCTTGTTCAGGTGCATTAGCAATTAATTTCGGGTCCCATTCCTCCATAGGTTTAATTGGACCTGCCCAAGCGGGACGATAACCAAACTGAATGAGTTCTCTGGGAGAACTATCGGTATTTGGGTGTGTGGCGTGAAACAACGTACTAGGGATAATAATTGCTGAACCTGCTTTGGCACATAGAGTGATTTCTTGTGGGTGGGACTTGTAGCGTACATATGGACTAGCATGAGCGTGGAAGGAGATGTGACTTCGTGGAATCAGTCTGAGCGGTGCCCGTTCTGGGGTGAGATCGTCTAGATAATAGAGCACGCGTAATAGTCGTGGAGAACTACCTTCATAGTCGAAGATCGATGAACCATGAGGTTGGCCATCAGTGTGCATTGATATTCCAGGTGAACCGGGATGGGTTCTTTGGAAAAAACCTCGGGTAAATACAATGTCTGGCCCCATAAGTTCCGCCAGAAAATCGGTTACTGGAGGATGTCCAATCAGCTCAGCAACAGCATTGCTGATCCATTGGGGCTGTTCGTCAGAAGTTGTTTGGTATTCACTGTATGGTTTTGGAGACATACAGGTGTTGGTAAGTTCCTGCTTTAATTCTGTGATGTGCTTAGGGTTTAGCACATTGGGTAGCATCACATAGCCTTCTACTTCGAAATGACGAATTCGCTGCGCTAGGGTGAATGATTCAAAGTCTGTTGGGTCTATGTTCATAAAGTCGATAATTTCGTCAGGGGAAATCCTGGGAATTGTGTTTTCTTTCATGGCTTTCTTTTTGATGTTAGCTATGATCTGATAGCAAAAGGGTTGATTTTATCTTAATTTGTTGTTCGTTTAACACTAACTCGATCCTAGTATATCCTCTTATATTTGTCAATTCAATTGGAAAATCCCTCGCTGGGTTTCCTTGTATTGGGCAAAGTAGCTGGTAGGTTTAGGGAGTCTGATATTAGTTGATCAATATTTTGACTTTATGTGGAGAATTAAAAAAATGTCAGTTAGTTTTTTCCCCGTGGAGATAGATTGGATGTCTTTTTAGACATGCAGGTGTTGTTAGAGAAATTTACCCTTGCAGGCTTTTTGGTCTGTCCATATAATTGTTGAATAACCTGATATTACTTTTCTTAATTTAGATGAGGTTGCGAGGATATAAAGTAAGTTTGGTCAGGATTTTATGGATAGCCTCCTTAGAATGTTGATCTGATTAGCTTGAAGGCTACAGAATCCGAACCTCGCGGACTTTTTTTGATTTACAGTGATCTTGTTTTGGTAATTGAGGATGGGTATATAAATGAACGCGATTCAAAGCTTAGTGTAGGGTGACTGATCATGGACGTTGATTTTATGGGGATCAGATCTGTTCATTACATTGAGTCTGATCCAGGATTAGCATGGGTAAAAGATCCCGAAGTTTCCATCGGTCCGGATACAACGCTCGACTCGATGAGCATTCTAACACCTAATGTTGTGCGGTTACCGGCAGATGGCTTTCGCATGTACTACACGGGACTTGGTCCCGATCGTCCAATAAGTGTATCATCTGGCTATATTCTCAGTGCCATTTCGAACGATGGGATAAATTGGTCGAAAGAGCCTGGTGTCAGGATTGATGTTCATGAACCGCACGCTACGCATCAAGTACTTTGTCCTGATGTAATACCATTACCTGATGGACGCTGGCGAATGTATTTTCAGGCAAGATCGGGTAATAAGCCGACAGTGATTCTTAGCGCTGTTTCGATGGATGGATTACAATGGGAACCAGAAGAAGGGGTTCGGGTAGCCAATTTTGGATGGTCGTTTGGCTCACCGAGGTGTATCTATGTAGGATCGTCTGAAAAACCGGAGGAGTTGGAGTATAGATTGTACTTTCATCATTACTCTTATCCGATGCGGACAGGTCTTACTGCCCGTAATCATATAATTAGTGCTATTTCTAGTGATGGGTTGCATTTTGAGGTGGAACCGGGGATTCGTATTGCACAGGAGAGTGAGGAGCGTGAGTCGTACGCAGTTTACGCTCCAGAGATAATCCGCTTGGCAGATGGTAGCTATCGTATGTATTATTCGGGTTGGAGCGACGAGATTCGTGGTGGTATTTTTAGCGCTTCCTCACTAGATGGGTTGAACTTTATTAAAGATGGCAGGCCGATTTTAGAACTTGATCGGTTTCTCGATTGTCGGATGGTTTCAGAACCTTGTGTTATTAACCTCGATGATGGTCATTGTCGAATGTATTATGAGGCAGAAGATCAAGATGGTAAGCGACGGATCCTGAGTGCAACATCTGAATAATAGTAAATTCTAATAATGAGGAGTATAGGAATATTATGAAAAATCATAGTCGTTATGTTGTCTTTGTGTCTTTAACTGGAGACCAGCAAATCAAATGTTACGACTTGGATCTCAACTCGGGAGCACTGGAGTTACAAGCAACTAGTGATGCCCATGGGCCGTCGGGTGCGCTTTATCTACATCCGTCTAGAAAGGTTATACTAGCTGCTCATGTTGAGTCTACAACGTTGGCTAGTTTTAGTCTCAATGTAAACACGGGGCAGTTGACATTAATCAGTCAAGTGGATACTGGTATTGGCATTCCAGCTCATTTGATTACAGACCAAACGGGTCGTTTCCTTCTTACTGCTTATTATGGTGATGGTGGGGTTACTGTACATCAGTTAGGTGATGATGGTACGATTCAGGAACTGATACAGTATATTGATACTGGCGAAAAGGCTCATGCTATCCATGCTGTAGAGGAGGATCGCTTCGTCTTTGTCCCACATGTTTGTCCCACTAATAAGACTTGTCAATTCCGTTTCGATAGTGAGTCTGGCCTGCTTTCGCCTAATGATCCTGCTGAACTTGAACCTCCTGATGATGAAACTGGACCTCGCCACATTTGTTTTCGTCCTCAGGGAGATGTTGCCTATATTGTCAATGAACAGGGGAATACGGTAACTGCCCATCATTACGAGGCGAGCAGTGGTACTCTTGAGATTTTTCAGAATATTTCGACTTTACCTTCAGATTATACTGGAGGTGGGGCCACCGCTCATGTGGAAGTGCATCCGAATGGAAAGTGGATTTATGCTACTAACCGTGGTCATGACAGTATTGTAGGGTTTAATATTGATCCTGTTGGGGAACTGAGTCCATTTGGTCATGTTCCAGTTCCAGCAAGTCCTCGATCGTTCAATATTGACCCTACAGGAAAATATTTGTATTGTGCTGGGGAAGGAGCCGATATGATGACTTCCTACGGTATTAATGCGACAACAGGTAAATTAAGTGCATTGCAAGACTATGAAGTTGGTCAGAAACCGTTTTGGGTAATGGCGGCAGGCCTTGATTAGTTGTTTTGTATGTGCGTTAAATTTGGAAACGGATTATTTTAGCTAGGTTTCTTATATGATGGTCGTATGTGTTGAATTGGACATACTAAGACGGATGGTTCTTAATACGTTTCTCGTGTTTTTTTGGCAGATTATGTGTCACTGTTAGTTTCTACTCTTTTCATGAGGGGTTTGATGTTCTCAAAGTTGATTCGCATCGTGTCAGCTCCGTCTGAATTAGGTAGAGTGAAATGAGTTGCGACTGCAAAAACTGCGTCGATTCGATGCTCACGAAGGTTACGTAGCACAGTTATGTAGTCGACGTCCCCTTCACCAATAGGACAGTACTCAAAATTGAGATTTAGGCCATCAATAACACGCAAGTCCTTGGCGTGAAGCGAATGAAGAAATGGACGGATGTTCATAAATCCTGCTGTTGCCGAGTCCAACTCTCCAGAAGTAAGGTTGTCGGAAGGGTGCCACATAACTCTGATTCTTTTTGAGTTTAGGTTTTCAATCAATTGTCGGCAATGGGTGGTTGTGTTTGTGTAATGCCAAGGCAAATTCCCCAGAACTATGTTGATATCGTATTTCTCAGCTTCCTCTATGACAAGCGAGAAGACTTTAAGTAATTTGTCCATGTCGATATTGGCAATGACTCCGCCACGGGTTAGCCAACGCATCGGCCAAGTAGGCTTGCCTGCTGAGTATTCGCCGGGCCAAGCGAATGAGTAGACCAAAACCGAATCTACTCCAAGTCGTTTAGCCGCTTGCATGGTCTGAATAAGACGGTTAAAATCCTGTTGAAATATTGGTTGCTCTGTTATTTTTTCTATTTCTAGGTCAGTCAAGTGGATTTTGCTGAAGGCGCCTCCTGCACCAATTAGGAACAGTTTAACTCCATGTCGAGAAGCCAGTTCACCTATCCCATCAATTGTAGCGTTAGTGACTTCATTGACAGCCCAGTGTAAATCTCCAAACCAGCCATATTTGGCACCGAGTTCTTCTGCCAAAGCCAGCGCTTTTTGGAGAGGCAAGCCTGTCATTTGAAGGTCCATTCCAAGTTTGAATTGGTAGTTAGACATCGGTCAATATTTTCCAGATTGGAGTAGTTTCTGAGCACCTGTTCATTGCACACATAGTTGAGAGCAAATTGATTGTACACTTAGGAAAGGACCTCGTTTTTGTAATTGTTTGTTGTTAAGTGTAAAACAGGTCAGGATTTTCCTTTAGATGTTATCCATATTCGAATTAGCATATATACTGGTATGAGCAACCACGGAAAAAAGTATTCTGATTGGCGTACGTTTTCTGTTAGTATTGGCAACCCGATCCAAACCAGGATACCAATGTAAAATGCCCACATGACTGTGCCTCGAGTCATTTTTGTCCCACATTTTCTGCAGGTAAAAGAGAACCACTTCTCTCGTGGGCAGTTATGTGCCTGGCATTGATGGCACCATGGTCTTTTATAATCCTGATTGGTCATGATATTCACCATGTTAGTATAGGTATCATCGTGCAGAATTTTATTGGGCTTTAATGGTAAGTTTTATCTTAGTTGATCTCAAACTTCGGTCCCAGTTGTTTGCGAAATTTTTACAAACGGACTATCAGGGTTTCGGTCGCTATTGTATAGTAGATCCTTTCAACCGATAAAAACTATAGGAAAAATGGTAGGTGGCTTTTTTAACTCCAATGCTGCAAATAAGAATGCTCATTTGGATTCTCATCTCTGTAAATTGTTATTTTTTTACAGGATATCGCTTGAAATCCAATGAGCATATCGTTGATCGCTAGGCCAATCATTTGTTGATTGACGGACAATGGTCCTGAGCAGGTTTTCACTTCAATGTGTGTGGAATTTCACAGAGATTCTTAATAGCTTTTAAGCTTGGCCCATTTTATTGTTAGCTTACTACGTGATGTTAGCATGTCAGGCCTTTCTGGAACATCATTGAAAGTTGGAAATCCGAGAAGCTGGTACAAATTCTTTAGTTTCGTTCTCTATTCAATAACCAATAGCGTGGATCAGGCTTTTTTAATCTTCCCCATGTTAGTGGTAGTTTCTCTGTTGGCTGAACAGCTTGAGGTGCTAGGGGATCCTCTTCTTGTTGGTGAAGCACCACGTGGTCCCAGATACCATGTTCAAGGCTCCAAGCGGAAAAAGCAATTCCTGTCATCACTCCTTTCTTCCCATCTAAATCTTCAACTTCCCAATCTTCAACTAAATCGCGTGTATATACTTTCCAATCCTTAGGTAGTTTTTCATCAAGCTGGATAGATGGATTCCAATTTTTTTCGTTTACACCTGAATGGTAACGGTGTCCCCACGAATTTGTTGTCCAGTGCAGTTGAAGTTGGATTCCTGTACCGCCTTTCTTTTTCCAAGCGAAAGTGATATACCGAAATTCGTTTTTTCCCTTTGGGTTTTTGACGATATCTATTTCCCAGTCTGGCATATTAGGATTGAATCTTTGACCGTCCCCTCCTGATCCTACAACCAATAGAGCAGCTTTTCCATCATTATCTTCTTCATATACATCATTTTCTTCAAGTTCAGCTTCTCCTGCTCCGTTAATTAGTTTAGGAAGAATGTCCTTTACACTTTTCTTATCATCAATGATGACAAATGCTCTGTTTTCTTTGGACCAAACTGAGTAGTTATAAACTATGACACTCATCAGCATCAATACTATCAACTTATAGAATTTCATCCTAAGATCTCCTCTTTCTCTAATCATAGAGTTCCCTCGCCAAGATGTTTGAATATATTTAGTGTCTCTTCAGATCAGCCCAAATTGCAGTGATTTTGCCTTTGGAGTCAACTGAAACAAGAGATTCGCCCTGATGTAGGTAGACATGATCCCAATAACCGGCTTTACCATCCGATGCAGAAAAAGCAATACCTGTTAGCTGAAATTTTTTCCAATCTTTAAAGAGGTCACGTGTATGTACTTCCCATTTGGCTGGGATTTTTTTGGAAACTTGGATTGACGGGTTCCAGTTCCTGACATTAGCACCTCCATGATAGCGATGTCCCCAAGTATCAGGGTTGCCATGCAATTGGAGTTGGATACCTTCCCCACCATCTTTACGCCAAGCAAACGTGACGTATCGGAACTCGTTCGAAGTTGATGGTTTCTCTACAATCTCAAATTTCCAGTCAGGAACATTTGGGTTGAAGTTCTGAGAATCACCGCCCTCTACACCAATTTTTAATGCTTCGTTACCTTTGAACTTGTCGTTCGTTGATTTAGCTGGTTTACCCTGACCATTGGTGAGGTATTTAATAACATCGTCGACATTCTCATCTAATATGGTAACGACGTCACTAGAAAATGCGATGCAACTCAACAACATGAGCAAAAACATAGAGCTTGATAGAAAACATAAACGGTATTTCATCATGACAATTTCCTTAATGTTATAGATATAATACGCGACTTTATTGTAGCAGAGATTAAATTTACATGCTATTTTTAAAAACACATCAAAAACGAAGTTTGCTATTCCAATTGCCTCTAGTGGTCATTTTTTCCAATCCCGTTGGGCTCGAGCAGATTGAACCACCTTAAGTTGCCGAATATAGTCCAAGTTGTTGGGATCTTGCTTCATTAATTCTGATAATAATTCTTCTGATTGGTTATATAAACCCTTGGCGTAATATACAAAGGAAAGTTGCTCAAGATTTTTTGGGACTGGATTTTTTTTCACTAGATTCTTGACTATCTTTTCTGCAATGTTTAAGTGTTCAATTGCTAGGTCTAGCCGAGATTGTTCTTTATAGAGTAATGCTAGCATTACACGAAGTTGAATGTCTTGTGGAAATTGATGAATAGATTTTTGATACACTTTACTAGCATTGTCTAGATCGTGCAGTCCAATATATAGATCCGCAAGTTCTTGGTAAGCTGCTAAGAATCTCGAGTCAACTGAAATCGCAAATTGATAATTCCAAATTGCTTCCTGCCATTTCTTCCTTTGAGTATGCAGGTTTGCTAAACGCATATATCCTTCAGGTTTATCTGGATATTTGTTGATATAAGCTCTGGCTTCCTCGATATGATCGTTATATTCTTGGAACTTTTTTGCTTTTTGGCGTAACTTTTTTGCTATATCAATATCACCATCAAGTGCATGGCATCGAGCCAAGTGATAATAGACAACAGCATTGTAAGAATCGATTTTTAGTGATTTTTGGTAGGTATTGATAGCTAGCTTGTATCTTTTTAGTAGTTGGTAGGCATAACCAATCTGAAAATACACTTCTGGATAGTTTGGTTGAAGCTCTAATACTTTTTGGAAGTCAGAAATTGCGTGGTTATAGTTTCCTTGTTTTGATTGAGCAACACCGCGATTGAAAAGTGCGTCTACGTTGTCTGGATCGACCTTGATGGCCAAATTCAAAACATCGAGTGCATCATTTAGCTTTGCTAAGGCGAGATATGTACTTCCGAGTCCTATGTAGGCATCTATATTTTGATCGTTATATGATATTACTTTCTGGTATTGCTGAGTTGCATCTTCGTATCGCTCGGCGCGCCACAAAACATTTGCGTAGTTTAATTGATTTGTTATATCAACGCTAATTTTCAAGGCTTGTTCTGCGTATTGGATTGCAAGTTTATGTTGATACAAGGCTGAGTATATGATGCTTAAATCCGTATGAGCCTGAACCAATTGAGGTTCGATTTCCAGCGCTCTGTCATAAAATCTAATTGCTTGGTCAGATCTGCCTCCTGTCCATAAGGCAAGGCCAATTCCTCGGTATGCTCTGGCAGATGTTGGATCTCTATCAAGGATGGATTGGTAGACTTTTAACGCGTTATCAAGTTTACCCTCAACGATCAATTTTTCAGCATCTTCAAAGGAGCCGGAAAAAGCACTAAAAGGAAACATCAGTATCGAAATAAATGTGAGAAAAGAAAATTTGTTCACAGTTGAGAGGACCCCTCTACAATTGTAAGAATTTGGTTGACGGTAACATCTTCTATCAAATCAACTATGCCACTAGGCCAATGGACTTCGATTTGATTAATCTTCTCTACTTGTCCAAGACCAAAGTGTGCACGAAAATCGTTTTGAGACATGTAACTCGCTCCGGACCGTACGTCCGCAGTTGAAAAGAATTTTTCACCGAACACCTTAATTCGGCACCCAATTCCATCTCTGTTACTTTTTGTTCCGATTGTTTTGATAGATATCCAATGATAACCAGGACTAAGATCGTTCCGCAGAAGATTCGGTCGATCGTGAGCATTGTTGATTAAAATATCGATATCTCCATCGTTGTCGAAATCGCCAAAAGCAACGCCACGACTTGCTTTCAGCCCTCCTAGATGGAGTTGGTCTGACACATTCATGAAACTTCTACCTTTGTTATTAATCAGCAAATGGTTGGGTTGGAGATAGGTTGTGCTTGAATCGTAGAGTTCGATATGGTCTTGAATGTGTCCGTTAGCAATGAAGAGATCCCGAAACGAATCATTATCGAAATCGAAGAAACCAATACCCCAGCTGACATATGGTAACGTATAACCAAGTCCTGCGGTAAAGGTCGTGTCGCTAAAGAGCCCATCTCCATCATTTCTATACAGCATGTTTAGCTGGCGCTGAAAATTAGTGATAATTAAATCAAACATCCCGTCGTTGTTGTAATCAGCAAAGTCAATTCCCATGCTTCCTTGTGGATTACCTTGATCATCGTTTTCAACGCCTGCAATCCAAGCAATATCAGTGAAAGTTCCGTCACCGTTATTCCGATATAAAAAATTTTCAGTTCCGTCATTAGCAACGAACAAATCAAGGCTTCCATCATCATCGTAATCTGACCATACAGCCATCATACCTTTTCCTTCTGGATTGAATACGCCTGCACTTTTTGTTACATCGGTAAAGGTTCCATCCCCATTATTTTGATATAAAGTATCAGGTATACCGTTGAACTCCTCGGGGCCACAATACACTACAATACCCTGCTCTTGGCAGTTTTTGTGATCTGTTAGTTTGAAGTCACAATAACTTGTTACATAAAGGTCGACGAAGCCATCGCCATTATAATCCCCGAAAGATGCTCCTGCACTCCATGTGGGGCTTTCTACTTTAGCGAATTTGGTAACATCAGTAAAAGTCCCATCTTTATTGTTTTTGTAAAGTACATTTGTTCCAAAATTAGTAATGTAAATGTCTCCAAAGCCATCGTTATTGTAATCAGCTGATGTTATTCCTGTACCATAGCCCAAATCACCAACCCCAGCTTGGTTTGTGACATCAATAAAGCCTCCATTTCTGTCGTTTTGATAGAGTGTATTCCTTGGTGAGATTTGGGCGTGAGATCCTGGTAAATCAGTTGCATTGACAAGATAAATATCCAGATAACCATCATTGTCAAAATCAATGAATGCACATCCAGATCCTATTGTTTCGACAAAGTAATGTTGTTCATTTCGCCCATCATAATGCAGAAAGTCAATTCCTGATTCTTTTGTTACGTCAGTAAACAGCATTGGGCGTTTTTGGGCGTCGCCGTAATTTAATTTGCTATTTACAATTAGGAATATAATCAGAAGAAAATAAGCAGCAAGTTTCATTAATTTGCAGTTTATACTAAATTATGATCCGCAAAAATATTAATGGTTGTGGTTTTAGTAATTTGGCTTCAGTAGCTTTTTGTGTTTAATGTTGACGAAAAATTGGATTCTCTCCTGGGACGGGAGAATTATCAAATGCGCCTCTTTGACGAATTGCCGTCTCTCCCCCGTTTTCGCGGATTTTTGATTTTTGATCTGCTTTAGCTATTGTATCGATCCCTTTAGGGTCAACAATCTTCTTCAG
This sequence comes from Candidatus Poribacteria bacterium, assembly GCA_002709695.1. Classification (GTDB taxonomy): domain Bacteria; phylum Poribacteria; class WGA-4E; order WGA-4E; family UBA9662; genus UBA9662. Next base: position 33,662 of record PAQF01000017.1, on the reverse strand, counting down.
TTCTTTCTCGAAAGTTTGGAGTGTTTCCTGATATTCAGGCAGCTTTGATAGATCTTGGGTTTCTTCAGGATCAGTTTGTAAATCAAAGAGTTGTACTGGCTCATCAACGTAGTAAATATATTTGTGTTGTCTGTTTCTAAGCATGTAGATAGCATTCTTTGAGCCAACAGCATGATATTCGCTAAAAGCTAATCCGTTTTGGTTAGATGTCTGGGCGGTTTCCCAAATGGATTTCCCTGGTAGATTCTCGTCTTCTTCAATTAGGCGTCCACCAACGGCTTCTATAATGGACGGAAAGCAATCTATCAAAGAAATAGGAGTTTCAACCACTTTGTTTTTAGGGACATCGGCACCGGCTATTATGAAGGGAACTGCAGCTGATTCCTCATACATAGTAAATTTGCCAAACAAACCGCGTGTGCCGAGCGATTCACCATGGTCGGAAGTATAAATGATCCGGCTATTATTGAGGAGGTCATGTTCTTCCATGGTTTGCAGAACTCGCCCGATTTGCTGATCTAGATAGGTGCATAAACCGTAATAAGCTGCGAGGAAATTTCTTAGTTTTTCCTCATCACAAATCCCTGAATAAGCGAAAAAGTCTCGGAATCGTTCGATGGCAGGATGATTCGGCCATTCATCTGTGTGCCACTGAGCAGGAAGTGGGATTTGATCTTTCGGATAGAGTTGATAAAATTCTGGCGGAGAAATATATGGTGGGTGAGGGCAGACAAAAGACAAAAATAGTACCCAAGGATGCTGGTCATTTTTGTGCTGAGTTAACCATTGGCATGCTTGGTCTGCATTGTTGGCATCATACTGCAAATAAGTTGAATTTCCAGCTCCCGCATTATTGATTCCTTGTCGGAAGTCACGGGTAGGAGGATTGTTACGGATACAGCTTAATACATCACCTCGTCCATCTACCACATATAATGGATCTATTTCTTGGCAGAAACCATTGTCATCATGGGATCCACGAAAATGTAGTTTGCCTATGGAGTCAACTTGATAATTCTGTTGTTTTAAACGGTGTCCCCAACTTTCGATGCGGCCGTCATATGGAAACGCGTTATCCCAATACCGAATTTGGTGTACGTAGCGGCCAGTTGCTAGAGATGCTCGAGCTGGGACACAAATAGGGCAGTTGGTGTAAGCGTTGCTAAACGTTGTTCCACGTTCGGCAAGTCGATCGAGGTTCGGTGTCTGTATGATAGGATCTCCATAAACACCGGTGATATTACGATTGTGTTGGTCCGATAAAATGAAAATGAGGTTCTGGGGAGGCATGACAAAAACATTCTTTATCCTTGATCTAAGTACACCGGATCAAGAAAGGTTTTTCCTTTCGAGGTATGAGGATTCCATTTGAGGATAAAGTGTCTCCATGTTATTATCCTTCGCATGTGATCAGGTTAACATCAATTTGGAGAAAATGGAACATGAAAATTTATCGAGCTGCTGTTATCGGTTGTAGTCGTATGGGGGCCTTCATTGATCATGAAGTTACTGATTACAAAGCCATCGTACTTCCATATTCACATGCAGCGGGATTCCAAGTTGAGGAGAGGACTGATTTGGTTGCCTGCTCTGATCTGCGGTTGGATGTTATGGAGGAATTTGGTGAGCTCTATGGAGTTGCAAAAGAACACCAATACACTGATTATCGAGAGATGCTAGAAAAGGAGCAACCACAGATCGTTAGTGTTGCGACTCAGCCTGAACACCGAGCCGAGGTAGTTATTGATTTAGCCAAGCATGGTGTCAAAGCTGTCTATGCTGAAAAAGCTATGGCTGCATCAATGGAAGAGGCTCGAGCTATGGTAGATGCGGTGGAAGAGAACGGTGTATTTTTTAACTTGGGAACGAATCGTCGTTGGCACCCAGGATTTGATAGCATGAAATCAATCATTGATAGTGGTGACCTTGGTAAATTGAAAACTCTAATTATTTATTCAAACGGGACTTTATTTAATTCTGCCAGTCATCATTTCGATCTTGTTTTTCGCTTGAATGGTGATGTTCCTGCAACATGGGTGTCTGCTCATTTGCCTAATGGAGATAGTGTTGTTAAGGATCAGATTGTTAGCGAAGATCCTGCTGGCCATGGCATCATCCAATTTGAAAATGACGTAACTGTATATGTGATGTTGTCCCCACGTACTAGCGAATGGGAAGCTATTTGTGAAAGAGGAAGCTTAACTTGTTGGAACAATGGTTGGCAGTGGCAACTCCGCCGCCAAGCGGATGTGCCGGGTTGGCGAAGATGTCTCGTGCCAGGTACTTTTCCGGAATTTGAGAGTTCTAGTTCTACACAAAATCTTATTAAAGATCTTGTGCAAGCTTTGGATGCCGACACCGTGACACGAGGTGGGATTAGAGTAGCCTACGCTAGTATGGAGTTAATCTTTGCTTTTATAGAATCACATTTACAAAGTGGTAAAAGGATTAATTTGCCATTAGTTGGTTCGGAATTACGTTTGAAACGAGACAGTGCTCCACGTCAACCTAGGTTCAGCGTCTAAGAAAGGGTCGTAAGGTTTTGTGTTCGATCAAAGTGAGTTGCGTTTTAACCTGAACATAAATTTAGATGTGTTTGACTTTGGTGATTTCGATCTGCATGGAGATAGTGTCGTCTAACCCAAATGGTAACTCTGTGGACAAGCTATAGAAACCATACTTTGCTTTCTTAACTGATCTTACTAAGTGGTGTGTTGGGTCAGATGGTTGGTTCTCTCCATTTTTTTTACCCAGGGTAGTGAGCATATATACACAGTTTTTTAGTTCGTTCTAATTGCATTGACAAAATCTGTGTTGAGTGTTGAAGAAAGTTGATCACGAAATGATTCATCTAATCTTTACAAATTACGTTTTCCTTAGTTATGTCAGTTTTTTGTCCCAAAATCTGCTGAAAATGATGAGGATTTATGAAATAATCTGTTGATAGCTTTTTCTTAGGCACTGAGTAAAATGAAGAAAGCAGGTAGTAAAAACTCGATCTCGGGTTGAGACATAACGAAATTTAGAGGTGGCCTCAGCTGATATTTTGAGAGTGTGTATATGGATGATTGAATGCAAGAGACAAACTGAGTTTGTATAAGGAGGAATGAATGAGTCTTTTAGGAATCGATGTTGGTACGACAGGATGCAAGGTAATTGCGTTTAGTGTTGAAGGTCAGATTTTGGCTCAGGCTTATGATGAGTACCCGCTTTTACATCCGCAGCCTGGTTGGTCTGAATTGGATAGTTATGTTGTTTGGGAGAAAATTTCTGGTTGTATTCAGTCGGTTGCTCAACACACAAAAAGTGATCCCATTGAAGCTATTAGTGTTGCTTCTCAAGGAGAAGCCGTCACCCCAATCTCGAAATCGGGTGAAATTTTGGCAAATACCATCACTAGTTTTGATTCTCGCACAACTGGTATCTCAAGTGAAATTGGGCAAGAGGCAAGTAAACTTGATCTTATGAAGATCACCGGTATTCCATTGAGCGATATTACAACGCTTGCAAAAATAACTTGGATTCAACAGCATCAACCCGACGTTTTTGAGCAAACGTGGAAGTTCTTAGGGTATGAGGATTTTGTGTTTTATAAGCTCGGAATGCCACCTGTAATTGATTATTCTCTTGCGGCTCGTACGATGCTCTTTGATGTTATTCAAAAAGATTGGTCTGAGCGAATGCTAAACATGATAAATGTGAATTCGTCACTGTTTTCTAGTACTGCTGCTTCAGGTACAGTAATTGGCAAAATTGGTTCTGGTATCGCTAAAGATTTGGGGTTGCCTCAGGACGTTGTTGGTGTTACTGGAGGACATGATCAACCATGTGGTGCCCTTGGGGCGGGGATTATTGATCAAGGAGATGTTATGGATGCTACTGGTACTGTTGAGTGTATTGTACCCGCATTTACTACACCGGTGTTGAATCAACAAATGATTGATGGGAATTTCTCATGTTCTCCGCATGTAGTTGATGGTATGTATGTTACTCTTGGTTTTGTGTCGAGTGGAGGGGTTATTCTGCGGTGGTTCCGTGACAATTTCGCGCAGTACGAAGTTGAACAGGCAAAATCATCTGGTCAAGATGTTTATGATCTTTTGGTCGAATCAATGTCAGAGGAGCCTTCACCAGTTATGCTTCTACCTCATTTTAATGGTTCGGGGACTCCCAAAATGGATCTTGAATCCAAAGGGGCCATACTTGGATTAACACTTGGTACAAGCAAATTAGATGTGGTCAAAGCAATTTTGGAAGGTATTAGCTTTGAAATTAAACATAACCTGAACCTTTTAGATTCTGCAGGGGTTGCGATCAACGAGATTCGGGCGATTGGTGGCGGGGCAAAATCAAAGCAGTGGCTTCAACTTAAAGCAGATATATTTGGTAAAAAGGTAATTGCTCTTGATGTTTCGGAAGGTGTGTGTTTGGGAACTGCTATATTAGCAGGAACGGCTATTGGAAAGTATCCTTCAATTCGGTCCGCAGTTGACCAACTGGTTCAAACCAAGGAGGTTTACTATCCACGAGAAGAAGTTCAGAAGAAATATGAGGAAAGGATGCAAGTTTATTCCCAAATCTATGGTGCAATCCAAAGCATTCATCACCAGTTATAAAGTGAGGTTTCTATTTGCTAACAGTTTCGTCTGAGTTGATTAAAGAGCGAATTTAGTAATCTGAACCCTCATTTAGATCAACAAGGTTCTTGTTGTTTTTAAGTGATAAGGAGCATGGCCGCTGTTTTCACAGACCAAAAAGTGATGGGACTACAGTGAGAGTTTCTAGCTACTGTAATAGTGTGTTAAGCTTGATTCTTACTGGATAAGTTTAGTTTTTTGTGTTTGTTTTATAGCGTTTTAAGGCTTCAGTTGCTTGAGGTGAGTTAATCTGACCTAAGGCCTTAGCTGCACTTTGACGTACTAACTCATTTTCATCATTCAATGCTTTTATTAGGTCAGGTATTGCACCTTGGGCTGATCCTTTCATTTGCCCTAAAGCGTACGCAGCAGATCCCCGAACCAAGTCATTTCTGTCGTTTCTTAAGTTGTTTGCCAGATTTGGTATTGCTTTTTTTGCTGATTCACCTATGTTACCCAAGGCACTGGCGGCAAAAGCTCGTGTACTGGTATCAGCATTATTTAGGGCTTCAATCAGTGTGGGAATAGCTCCAGCTAATGCTCTTTGTGCTTCAGGAGTATTTATCCGACCTAAGGCTCTTGCTGCGTTCACCCGAGTCTTGATATTCTGATTTCTGTTATTTAATTGTGAGATGAATTTTTGTGTCCTTTTTTCTTCTCTTTTTCTATCTCTTTGTTCTTGGGTTTCACATCCAAGAATTATGAGACTAAAGGCAAGCAATAGGCTAATAACTTTTATCGATTGAGTTGTCATTTTGTTTGTACCATTTTTTAATTAGTATGTGTGCAATATTGATTAGGAGAGACATGGTTTTGAGTTGATTCAATTATGGGAGGTTGACTCGGGGTTTCTTGAAGATAGTAAATAGTTTAATTTTGCCTTGGTGAATATCTGCGTTCGAGGTTTTTTAGAATGTCCTCTTTGTTAAACCAGCTTGGTCTCATTTTCTCTTGGGCGAATAGTGGCGATTGGTCGTTATAGTGAGGCGAAGTTTTCTTCCAAGAATGACTTCCGTATTGATTGATCACCCAGCTTTGCAAGTTTCCTTGTTTGTCCCATTCCACAATTTGAAAGAAGCAATCGCCAGCCACACCTTTTAAGCGGCCGTCATTGATAACTTGACTATAGATTGCACGTAAAATATCAGGGCCACCAGCAATAGGGAGATCGATGTCCCCGCGGATTATGCGGCTGACTTTCCCCCACGGTACATCAATTCGACCAAAGTTTTTTTTAAAAAGATCAACATTTTCCTTTAATCTTTTTAAAAACAGAAAATAGTCATATTGGAAATCAGCAGGTCTATCCTTAGGCCGGAAAGTTAGAATTGCTAGCGCTGCTGCCCGATTATCGATGTTAGTTTGGAGATCCCAAGATCGAATAAGATCGATTGCTTTGGTCAGTTCTAAGTCTTCGGTTTTTGCTTCTTCCAAAAAACGGTTGATACTTTCGGCTAAGACAGAATCTGCTGAATAATATTTATCGAATTTATACTGAAAAAACTCTTTTCGAGTTACAGATGGGTTGTTTCCAAAAAGCTCTCTAGCTCGTAGGGCACGGTTAGTCATTATATCTTCGATTCCAAAGTTTGGTGAGTATTTCAATGGATTTGGATTGCCGATACCTGTTGTCGTTTGAAATGGATTGTTATTGCAACTTTGTAGAAATGCGGAAGGTGGATTCTCAACCTGTGGCAGTTGGTCGTAAGGAAGATAGCTCGTCCATAAAGTACTGGAGCTATTTCCTGGAACGTAGCCTGCCCAATTATATTGTTCATTTCTCAAGGGAAGTAAGGCGTTATAAACATAATAGAGGTTACCTTTTCGGTCAGCATATCCGGTATTGAACATCGGAATTGTATGCAATCGCATAGCCACTTTAAATTCCTCCAAGTTTTTGGCTTTTCCCATACGATACCATTGCTCAACTTGCCCGATTTCTCCTATGCCAGCATAACGAATAGCATAAACACCGTTGGCATTTCGCAACGCTGGGCCATGTTCCGACCAGAGTGTTTCTCGGTGAAAAGTCCATCGTAAATTGCGCCAGATTTGGATTTCAATAGGCACTTTTCGAATTTTCAATGATTTCCATTGGCCATCAAACCGGTATTCGTTGGGATTTTTGGGATTGATTTCCAGTTTGTACACATCAATCAGGTCAGGGTAATTGACGGTATGTCCCCAAGCTAAGTTTTGATTGTGTCCTAGTAACACGATGGGGGAACCTGGGAACAGTCCTCCATAGAGGTTTAGGCCTTCTTCGCTAACAACATGAGCTTCATACCAAGCCACGGGTCCTTCCCATGGTTGGTGTGTGTTAATTGCAACTCGGGTGGCGCCATCTGCTGAGCGGTTTGGGCCAACAGCTAGAAAATTCGAGCCTATGCCTTGTTGTAAACCTAAGCCAGCCTGGCTGACTTTGGGGTTTTCCTTGGCTTGATAAATTTGCTTCAGTACATTATCAACTCCAAAAAAAAGAGGGAGTTTATGAACAAAACCTGCGACGATATCTTTACCTTTTACTGGCCAAACGTTTCGTTCTAATAATTGTGGATGTTGAGATGCATAGAGATTTAGTCCGTCGGCATAAGCCTCACACACAGATCGAATGTCCTCAGAAAGAGCATCGTATTTTTCATTGACATCATCCCATATTCGAAATAGTTGTACATAATAGTCGTAAGGAGCCAGGTCTTTACCCCTTACCGAAGCCAGTTTGCCTTTAATTGTAAGCAAGAGTTCTTGGATAGTTTCAAAATCATCTTCTGCATGTGCGTAAGCTAACCCGTGAGCGGTATCTGCGTCGGTTTTCCCAAAAATGTGAGGAACCCCCCATGTGTCCCTCATAATTTCCACTTGATATTGGGGCATACCTTGTAAGCTTTCTGATAAGTTCTTTTGTTTAGCACGCTCCGAATAGAGACTGGAACCAATCAAAAGGCACACGGGGATACAAACTAGGCTAATGATCAACAACATATTTTTTTTGTAATTTATTTTAATCTTTCCCAATTCCAAGGGCGTCGGCAACCCGATTAATATAGTTAAACCAAGCTGCTATCAGCGTAATCTGTAAAATGGCTTGATCGTTGAAACCGACAGTTCGTAATTCCTTGTGATCAGCGGAAGTAATTGAGGTAGAGTCTTTTGTTAACTTTACAGCATAATTCAGCATAACAGCATCACTTCGATTTACAGGTGCTGTTGTATAATCATTAATCAGGGATGCTACTAGGTTATCATCCAACGTTACTTGACGCAGAAACTCTGCGTGAGAGTTAGTTCAGTATTTACACTGGTTAGTAGCAGATACGACAGTAGAAATCATTTCATGTTGTTTTCGGGTTAAGGGTAATTTGGGTGACATTAGTACACCGAAATTCGCAAATGCATGGTATAAAGCATCTGGAATTAGGCTGTGGGAATTAACAATACTTTCGTTTATTTGATCTAAAGCGTGATCTGGTATGCCATATTCAGTAGGGTATAGTTTTTTTTGTTTTTTAATGGCATCACGCAACTGTTTGTTTGCCGCAGACCATGGTATAGTTTTGATCCAAGCCATATTCTATCTCCTGTTTTTTTTCGCTTTATTTTGATTTACGTAAATGTGGATCTTGGTTCTGTACAGATCTTCCGTTTCAATAGTTTGTTGTGGTGTCCAACTTGGTAAAGCGAATGTATTGGTAACCACCAAAGTTTCTTTTTGTAGTTCTGATGCAAGTTTAGGTTGTAAGCGCACCATGATATCAGTGGATAGGTAACAAACGATTGTATTTGCTTGGCTCAGGAGGGCATTGAAGAAATTTTCTCGTTTGATATTTAGGTTGTTTGTTCTGATGAAGAATTTGTATATTTGCGTGTATATATATGGAACCAATGAATTTTCGTAAGCGATAACTTGGCATTTCGGAAATCTTTTTGCGATAGCAAATGCTAGTGTTCCCCAACCTGATCCTAGCTCATAAATTGTTCCTTGCGTTTCATTTTCACTAAGCACGTCTAATACTTGGTGTTTGACTTTTGACGAGGTTGGCATTGGTGAAATACCATTATAGAGCGAGTAAAAAACGATTGAAATTCCCGAGCATACTACTGTACTAATAATTAAAGTCGAAAGTATAATCAAAATTACCTTAATTGGAATTTTTTAGGATCTCTAAAGCTTTAAACGTATTAATTATCATGAAAAGTTACGAGTTAATAATGTTTCTGTTGTTAGAGTTATAGAACATGGCGTTTGATCCCCGAACAAAAATTATTTTACTTGCTACTATTGGTGTTTTGATGGTGCTTCTTGATAGCCCAATTATGCTTTCGTTTTGCTTTTTCTCTGTGTTTGGGCTAGCGGTAACTGCAATTCGATCTTGGAAAAAAATTGGTATATTCACAGGAGTTTTGGTGATTGGAACCTGGGGCACGATTTATAGCCAAGCGATATTTTATGATCGATTTCCGCGGACAATACTTTTTACCTTAGTTGACAATGTCCATTTTTATCGCGAAGGTTTAGTACATGGTATGATCCAATCACTACGGTTTAGTACTTCGATTAGTGTTGGTTATTACGTTATTTCGACCACTAAGGTAAGAGATTTGTTGGTAGGATTAATTAAACTACGGGTGCCTTATGGCCTTGCCTTTATGACAACTGTTGCAATTCAATATGTACCGTTTGTTGTTTCTGATGCAAAAATTGTTATTCAGTCTCAAAGGTTACGTGGATTTCGCTATTTTCGCTTCAATGTACTTCGTACGTTTGCGGGTTTTTTGAATGCGATACGCCCAATTTTAACTAATAGTATTCGAAGAGCCACTAATTTGAGTCAGGTGATTGAATGTCGTGGTTTTTCCGTTGATGGGACTAATAGGCAGGCGACATTACGAGGCCAGAGTTTTGGTAGGGTTGATTTGGCTTTTATCCTGATTCAATTTATTCTTTTGGCAGCGATTGTAATATTAAAGATACTCTATTTTCTGTATGCTAATGGTGTGTTTTTTGCCTCTTGGCTTAGACCGGTTTACACTTTTACCAAGGAAGTCCTATGAATATCGTCATTCAGAGTATTGACAAGTAACTGGAACCTGAGATAGTATTATTCCGTGTTTTCCCGAATTATAAATAGTTTATAGGAGATTGGTAGTGTCTAAGATCTTAAAGGTTGCAATCATTGGTGTTGGTGGTATCTCAAATACTCATATTCCTGGTTGGAATGCTTCTGAAAATGCGGAAATTGTTGCTGGTTGTGATATTCGAGAGGATGTTCTGCAGAACTGGGGTAAAGAACATAAGGTGACTAAGCTGACTACTGACCCTTCAGAGCTTTTCTCTGATCCGGATATTGATATTATTGATGTTTGCACGCCAAATATGTACCATGCACCTCTTTCTATTGGTGGCCTTGAAGGAGGGAAGCATGTGATATGCGAAAAACCGTTGGCACCGACGCCTGAGGATGTTAAAAACATGATTGCAGCTCGCGATCGATCTGGTAAGTTACTGATGACAGCGCAGCATTTTCGTTTTCAAGCGAATTCTAAGGCTATGAAAGCTGAGATTGATACAGGGATTCTAGGTGATATTTATCATGCTAGGAGTTGGATGCTTCGTCGTTGGGGAGCACCGACTGGTCCTGGCTTTATTCTGAAAAAGAATAGTGGAGGAGGACCTTGTATTGATATCGGAGTCCATATTTTAGATCTCACACTGTGGCTGATGGGAAATCCCAAACCTGTAGCCGTGAGTGGTGTCTCTAGGGCGGAAATAGCACATCAAGAAGGAGCCTTTACCGGAGGAGGAAAGAGTGAAATTCCCTCAGAGTATGATGTTGAAGATTTTGCTTCTGCATTTATTAGGTTTGAAAATGGAGCAACGCTTGTCATTGAAATCAGTTGGCTTCTCCATCATCGTACTACTGGTGAAGATATGCAGATGTGGCTTTATGGAACAAAGGCTGGATGTCATTGGCCCAAGTGTGAGTTTTTATGGTCGGACTTGGAGGAAAAAGAATATAAGGAAAAAACCCTGACAGATTTTCCTGAAAATCTTGAAGAAGCACATGCACAAGAATGCATTGAATTTGCCCAAGCGATTCTCGATGGGGCACCTTCACCTGTTCCTCCAGAGCAATCATTACAGGTAATGCAAATTCTGGATGGTATTTACCGGAGCCAAGAAGTAGGTAGTGAAATTGAAATTCAGTAAGAGGTTGATTCCCATTTAAGTTTTAGTCCAATTTCAGTTAGGCAGGCTGTTGATTTTCGAAAAGTGGAGATACTATGATAAATGAACTTACGGCTACTCAGATTGAGTCGTATCATGAACATGGATTTTTGGTAGTTGAAGGTTTTTTTGATGACGTTGAATTAGAGATGTGGCGTCAATGTGTTGATGCTGCTGTTGCCGATCGATTAGGAGGATCGGTTGAGCATTTAACCAATCAAGGGGACCCACAGGCTTTTTATGCTCGTGTTTTTACCCAATGTCTTAGATTGGCTGACACAAATGATGCTGTGCGTGGATTGGTCTATGATCCGCGACTTGGGAAGTTAACAAGCGATTTGATTGGAGCAGAAGGCATTCGTGTTTGGCACGACCAAGCTCTTATTAAGCCTCCGCATGGAAATCCTACAGCTTGGCATCTTGATGTCCCGTATTGGTCGTTTGATTCGCGCGACGCGATTTCGTTTTGGGTGGCGCTTGATGATGCAACACTGGAAAATGGCTGTATGTGGTACATACCAGGGTCTCATAAAACCGCTCGATTTGATAATAGCGTTGGTATTGGACATAATGTTGGCGAACTTTTTAATCTCTATCCAGAGTGGAGAGACATTGATCCTGTACCAGTTCCGTGCCCCGCGGGATCGATTGTGTGGCACAATGGTCTTTGTGCACATGGTGCTGGTGCTAACATGACCAATAAATATCGCCGTGCTATGACGTGTGCTTTTATGCCGGATGGTAGTTGTTTTAATGGTAAACGAAATATATTACCGCAAGACTTGTTTGAATCGCTGGAAATTGGTGATTTACTGGGAAATGACGAACAAAATCCTCTTGTCTGGCACAATTCTTGGCAGTAAATTTTATTGATGTAATAAACTCGATTTTTTTCTCTCTAGTTCCTTCCTATTGGGCCTTGCCAATTCTCGCTGACCATGTCGCATAATATAACCCGCCGATCTGTTTTGATTTCACTTCTGTTAATCCCTCTCAATTCCTACTGGATTATCTACACAGAAATGGTTTGGTGGGGATTGTTTCCAACTACAATGTCGCTTTTTTTTAATGTCATTTTTTGTCTGTTTGTAATTATATTGCTAAACTGGTTGATAAAAAATATTCAGCCTGATTGGACATTGACACAAAGCGAATTGCTCACAATTTATATCTTGTTGTGTATGGGGAGCGTCGTTGCTTCACACGATTTTGGGCAAATTCTTGTTCCTTTGATTGGTCACGCTTATTGGTTTGAAACGCCGGAAAATGAGTGGAGAGATCTCTTTTTTCGCTACATTCCAGAATGGTTGACCATTCAAGACAAGTTGGTTCTGGAAGGGTATTACGAAGGGGAATCAACGCTTTATAGTCTCGTGAAATTTAAAGCATGGGTGCCACCAATGTTGTGGTGGACGACTTTTATCGTTGCACTTCTATTTGTTATGGTATGTATAAACGTTATCTTGCGCAAAAAGTGGACGGAAAATGAAAAACTGGCTTATCCGATTATTGAGCTTCCTTTTGCCATGACGCAGAACAGCGGGACACAATTTTTCAGTAATAGACTCTTTTGGTTCGCATTTATCTTAGTTGCCATGTTGAATGTTGTTAATGGGTTGAGTTATTTCATCCCAAGTGTTCCTGTCATTGGTGTGCGGTTTCGAAATATTGGCTATTTATTTACTGAAAAACCTTGGAATGCTCTTGGGACAATACGCTTTTCGATTTATCCATTTGTTATTGGACTTGGGTTTTTCATGCCGATAGATCTGTCATTTTCATGTTGGTTCTTTTTTCTATTCCGTAAGTTACAGCATGTGCTGGGGGCAATTCTCGGCATGAGATCGTTACCTGGGTTTCCATACGATCGTCAACAGTCCCTTGGTGCCTATTTGGGATTATCTATATTTGCTGTGTGGACTAGCCGGAAATATTTAACGCGAATTCTAAAACATGTAGTAGTGGGTCACTCTGGACTAGATGAATCTAATGAGCCGATGAGGTATCGGAATGCGGTACTCGGAATTGTTCTTGGTTTAGCGTACCTTGTTGGGTTTTCTCACAAGATGGGATTGAGCATTTGGATAGCTGTTGCTTTTTTTTTGATTTACTATTTTTTGTCCATAGGGATTACAAGAATGCGAGCTGAATCGGGAGCTCCTGCTCATGACCTGCATATTATGGGGGCTGATTACACATTGGCAACATGCTTAGGCACCCGATTTCTAGGTGGGCAAAATTTGACGGTACTCTCGTTCTTCTTTTTCTTTAATCGAGCACATCGTAGTCATGCAATGCCTCACCAACTCGAAGCGTTTAAATTAGCTGATCGATCTGGTTTTGGATCCAGCCCACTCATAATCTCAATAATCTTGGCTATCATTGTAGGATCTGTTTCTTCGTTTTGGGCATATGCACATGATTCGTACCATTTTGGTTCTGGTGGTGGGTTTGGCTGGGAACCTTACCGGAAATTACAGCAGCAGATGAATCATCCTTCAGGTCCTAGATTCTTGGAAGCTATGTTTATTGGGGTTGGAATGGTTTTTACATTTATCCTGATGTTTTGTCGAATGAAATTCTTCTGGTGGCCTTTTCATGCTGTTGGTTATGCTGTATCTGGTGCAGATGATTGGTGTATGAACTGGCTGTGGCTGTCCCTCTTGGTTGCAACTTTAGTCAAATGGGTAGTTCTTAAACATGGTGGATTGGGAGTGCACCGAAGATTTTCCCCTTTTTTCTTAGGGATGGTACTTGGTGAATTCGTATTGGGGAGTCTATGGAGTATCTATGGTATCTTAGCCAATACAAACATTTTCCCGTTTAAGGATTGGTGACGCTTTTTGAGTGAACAGGATATTAGTTAGCAGAATGCTTAATGAAAATGTGAATAAAGAAGGAGTATAAGAAACCAACTGTTGTCGTCGTTTCTTATGCTTCTTACTGTAATATGGAGAATGGTTTTTAAAACTTGGTGTGCTTTGTTGGGATTAACCGAGGACGTCCACTAGAGAACGTTGAAAAGATTTGTTTACTACGTTAAGAGTCAACTGATAAGCTTCCTGTAAGGATAGGAGTTCTGTTAGAGCCAATGCTGTATCGGTTTCCATGATACTGGCTAAAACTCCTTCAACACTAGTTTGTTCTGCTGATAATGATTCTTGTGCTGACTCGGCACGGAACCCTCGGTTTGAGTTGATTGCTCGTGCGTTAATGACTGTATTATTTAGTCCGTCAATTTCGTCTAACACATTATCAAAATCAGCTGGTGGTTCGCCTCCTTGTGCTACCTGCATTAGGGTATCTAAGGACCCAAAAACACCATTATCGGTAATAATACCTGCCGTAGTAGCTTGCATGCTAAATATTGTTGTTCCTGGAATGTTTGTAGTTATTGATATGTTGTCACCCATTTCTACGTTGATTTCAGATGTGTTGCCGCGGTAGAGGATTTGGCCATCATCTGTGAGTTCGAAAGATCTGGAAGTTGTATTACTACCGCCAAAAATGTACTGATCACCCACTTTTGTATTTCCAAGTTTTACAAGTTGTTCCTTGAGTTGACTGAGTTTTTCAAATGCGTTATTCAATTCTTCTGCTGTAATAGATGGATCTTTTAAAGTTAAAGCAATTTCTTTGATTTGCACGACAGATCCGTTAATTTCTCCGAGAGCTGATTCTGTTTGGTTCAATCGGTCAACTACGGTATCCATATTACGTGAGTATTGTTGGCTTTGAGCGATCTTTTGTTGGTATCCTAATGCACGGGTAGCTTGGGATGGATCGTCCGATGGTAAGGAGATTTTTCGGCCTGTCGAAATTTCATCTGTTTTCCCTTCAACTTGCCGGAGGCTTCTTTGCATATTGACGATGGCTTTATAGGTAATACTTTTGTGTGTTACTCGCATAATTTTGGTTCCTTTATGTCCTACATGTTCATCAGTGTCGATAGCATTTCATCAACTACTCTGATGTATCTTGCTGAAGCTTCGAACGCACGTTGAAATTGTATCAGGTTAGCCATTTCTTCGTCCAGAGAGACGCCTGAGACTTTTTCACGGTAGTCTGTGAGTTGCTGAACAAGGAGTTCAGTATTGTCAGAATTTCTTTGGGCTTGTTGGCTTTGTGTTCCAATGAAACTATACATACTGGCAAAGTAATCACTGAAAGTTTGTGTTCCTTCAGTGAATGTTTCATTTGACGTAAATGTTTGCGGGTTTGCTGTCATGACGGAACTTTTGCCCGTTGCACTCCACAATTCCTCGAGCTTTCCTTCTTCGCCTTCGGAGAGTGCCACCAGCTGGTCTAGATCTTTATCGTCGGATGGATTAGGATCAACAGTTAGGTAATTACCGGCTGCGTCACGGTATACTTTATTAGTAAGAACTGTAGTTGAGCCATCTTCTTGTGTAAAGTCGAATTTCTTATCGAATGTTTTTGTTGTAGGATTTTGAAACAATTCAACTGTAACTTGAGTTCCACTGTCAATCTTTAGAATTCGAGCCCATGTGCTGGCTCCAGTTAAATCGGATGAACCTGCTACTCCTAATATGTCATTTTTAGCCCATCCATCAGTACTCTCAACAGTCAGAGTCTGTCGGTCATTGGGAATTACAGTAGCGCCTATAGTGAGAGATGTCCGTAACTGGGCGATTTCCAGTGCTCTTGCGTTATTACCTGGTGTGCCCGTAGCGCCTGATACTCCCAATTTCTTGGGATCAGTAAGTAATTGTGAATTGACGGTAATATCCTCGATACTTGCCCCTGAGAAAAAATCTAGACTTGATGAATTGTCAAGTCCATAGCCTGTTTTGTGCAGTTTGTTGACTTGTGTAATTAAAGTTTCTGATAGTGTCTTCATCCGAGTTAACATAGTAGGTAAATGTTGATCTCGGGCTTCGATCAGTCCAGCCAAAGCTCCTTCTGAAATGTTGACTTCGTTATTGCTAGCAAGGACTTTTGTTGAGGCAGTGCTGGTCGATCCTCCTTCGGAATCAGGGGTAAGTTCGGCAACCAATTCTGTTACTCGGTTTCCTTCAACTAACGACAGGCTGTCAACGAAAACCTGAACGGAACCATCCACGCGCTCGGTTGTTCGGAAATTAATTAGTTCTGATAGTTGAGCCATTTGATAGTCACGTAGAGTTCGTTGGTCGTTTGCTTGACTACCAGAGAGCTCGATTGAAACAATCTCTTGATTTAATTTTCCAACCCGAGTTGTAATTTCATTGATTTCGGTGATTTTTCGGTTGATCTCCGCATCCAAATCCGCGTGTGATTCTTCGATTCCTGCATTCATATCCTGCAAGCGGGATGCTAGAACAACACCCCGTTGAACGGTAACGAGTCTGGATGATTCCGATTCAGGTGAAACAGTTAGATCTTGCCAACTGTTCCAAAAATCGGAGAGTGCTCCCGACAATCCTGTTCCCGAAAGGTCACTAAAGAAAGTTTCTATCTGGTTTAGTCGATCGGATAAGGTTTTCCACTTGGCGAGTTCTTGAGTGTTAAGGCGAAGTCTCTCATCAACGACTCTATCTTGAATTCGGCGGATATATGTAATTTCAACACCTGCCATGCCGGCCCCGCTAACACCAGGTTCAACTAGTGCTTGCTGTCTGGCATAATTCGGTGTGTTGACATTGGAAATGTTGTGGCCTGCAATTGATAAGCCTAGGCGTTGAGTGCTTAGTGCTCTTTTCGCAATTTGGAGGCTACTGATAAGATTGTTCATAGTGGTATAGTTTCTTAAGTGGTCTTAGAATTATCTGCTTCTTAAGCAGTTGTCTGGAATTTACTAGCCTTCCCTTTAAAATGTAAGAGGTCTTGATCGTTATAACCGAATGGGTTACAGGTAGCAAACAGTCGTAGTGATGTATTAACGAGATCAAGTGAATTATCGGTCAAGTACTTATTGTCCTGATTCCGATCATCAATTTGTTGTGTTATGTTTTTTACTTGTTTGCTCAATTTTTTATATTTGCTGCTGAAAGGTTCTTCCACCATTTTTGCTAATTTCATCAGAGTTAACTGTTCTGTTGGTTCATGCAAATGTTGAGATAGCTTTTCCATGAGAGGCAGACGGGCTTCTTCTAACGCCTTTAACTCAAGAGTCAAGTTTTCCTGTTGTGTGAGAATTTCATGGATACCTTCTGTGTTTCCTGTTGGTAGCGTGCAACGCTGATCTGAGAGGTTCAGCAGGAGTTTGTTATATAAATCCAGTTGCTGTGATAAAATTTCAGCTAGTCTCTCCAACAAGTCTTGCATAATGAATATCCTTATGTCGTGTTTAAGAAAGAATTGTTTTAAATTATTCTTCCAGCTTAGCGCCTGCGGCTAATAGGTTTTCTGCGATTTCCTGATTGTCAACTGTATAAGAACCATCTTTAATCATCTGACGTAGTTTTTCAACTTTTTCCAAATCTATGTCTGGCAGTTGATTAGCCTTTTCTTTAATTCTATTGACTTCACTGCTTTTGGTAGATTGTACAAAACCGTCTTTTTCTGCCTTTATTTCTTTTCCTTCTTGTGTATTGAGGTAAGGATTTGTCTTGTTAGTTTGGACTTTCTCCGCTTGTTTCTTTGTCAGAACTTGATTTAAACTTCCAAGTTTTCCCTTTTGATTGATGGGTACCATGTTATCTGACTCCCTTTTTCAAATCCAAGTTCAAGTTTGTTTTCGGCACATTTGGCAAAAAACTTTAGAGACTTTTATCATATTTCTTTTTTAATTTAACTTGAGTTACTGAACACAACCTGAATTATATCAGACCTATCTTGAATGTAACACTATTAATCAGGACTTTGTAAGTCGCTGATACAGAACATCAGCGATTCCAATACCTCTTTTCGATACAACTTTCGAAATTTCCTGATCCAACAGGTCTGTGAAAATTTCTTCACCAGAGCCTCCATTAAAAAATTCGCTCTTTGGTATTGCAGCTCGCATTGTTTTCAACAAATTATGAATAAATAACGATTCGAATTCGTGTGTTGCTTCACGTAAATTCTTATCAACCCCAGAAAATTTTTCCGTATTTTTTCCTGTATCAGAAATTTTTTTTATCTGATGGTTGAATTTTGACATGTTAAACTTGCTAATACCAGTATCAAGGTTCATTTTCCATCCGCCCTGTGAAATCTAACTCTTTTATCTAACAATGAGCTTAGCATGAAGTGCGCCAACACGTTCTATGTTTTGAAGTATCGATATCAGTTCTCTTGGTGTGGCACCTAGTGCGTTTAAAGCGTTAACTACTTCATCGATTGTAACACTATCTGGAAGTGGCACGAGCACGCCTCCTTTTTCTTCAACTGTTACCTCAGTGTCTTCCAGTAGAAATGTCTCTCCTTGACTCATTGGGCTAGGTTGAGATACTTCCTCTTCGGAACCTACGGTAACCGTCAGTCCCCCATGCGTGACAGCAGTGTTTGAGATCGTAACGTTTGATCCAATAACAACAGTTCCTGTTCTTTCATCGACAACAACAGTTGCAGGACGATCTACTTCAACTGTGAGTGCGCCGATTTCTGCAACGAAGCGAACAACATTATTGGTGTATATAGCTTGATTGGCGTCTTGATATCTGGTTGGAATGCTTACTCTAATTGAACCGCTATCTACTGCAGCTGCAACTTTTTCATTTCCAGTTTCATTGTCATTTATTCTATCTACAATTTGAGTGACTGTTGTATAATCCGCATGGTAGGGAACGAGTGTTATTTGTTCACCTTGAAAGACATCCACACTCATAGCTTTGTGAACAACACCGCCGTTCGGTATGTTGCCGGCAGTTAAATGGTTCTTTTGAACTTGATTCCCACTTTCACCTGCCCCATAGCCACCGATTGAAATAACACCGCTTGCCATCAAGTAGATTTCTTTGGAAGGATCAAGGGGGTGTAGTAGGGGAGTGGGTAACAGTGTTCCTCCTTGTAGACTGGTAGCATTTTGAAAAGACTCAACTTGAACATCAATTTGTGACCCTACTTTGGCGAATGGAGGCAACGTGGCTGTAACTGTAACGACAGCCATGTTTTTTGCTTCAAATCGGCTGAGCGCGATTGATATTCCCATTTCCCTCATAATGTTTTCAAGAAATCTTTGTGTTACTTCATTGTTTTGTTTGTCACCTGTGTTATTGAGTCCCGTTACAACGCCCATCCCCAACAACTTTGCTTCGTAAATACCATCAAGGCTGACAATATCCTTTATTCGTACCTGTAGCTTTTCTGTTTGCCCCGTTGCATTTTGTGGAGAGCTAATGGCCAAAATCGAAATGCAAATTAATAGAGAGATAGTTTTTTTCATTTTTCCATCCTTACTAAAAGATCCAAACCCAATTTAATAATCGTGACAGAAAACCAGGTTTTTGTTGTTGGCTGACTTGACCCTCACCGTTATATATGATTTCGGCACCTGCAAGATTGGTTGAAATAATAGTGTTATGTGCAGTGATGTCAGTTGGCCTGACGATTCCTTTTACATTAATGGTTTGTTTTTCATTGTTAACCTGAATGTTACGTTGTCCTTCAACCATGAGATTGCCATTTTTCATGACTTCTATCACAACAACAGGTACCGTTGCATCGAAGGTTTCACTTCGACTGGTAGAACCAGTTCCAGTAAATGAATTACCTGATCCTAGGCTAATGCCATCCCCAAGTCCTCTTGTAGGGATTCCAACAAAGCCTCCAAGTCGACCTTTGTGGTCAGAGGTACGACTTGTTTCGGTCTTGGCTTCTCGTGTTGCGCTGGCACGTTCAAGGACCAGGACAGTTAAAACATCACCAACCCGTCGCGCTTTTTTATCAGCAATCATTGATACATCGTACACTGTTAATTTCTTTGCTGCATCAACTTGGTTGATAATTATGAAGTTCGAAGAAAGAAGCGCTATTGATAAGAAAGTATATGAGATAAGGTTTTTAGTCACTAGGGTATATCCTCACTAAAAATGTATGCGGATTCGATTTCTGCCAGTTACTTCGCCGATACGTTCCTTATTCGAGTTAAGACTGATAACTCGAATAAGTTGTCCCAAAGTGCCGTTTTCGATTGCCTTGCCATGTGTTTGTATTTTAAGACCCCCTTTTTGGGCTATAAGTGCTACTACGGATCCTTTGGAGACGATGAAGTCTTGTTTGAAATCGGATCTGGAAATTATTTTGCCTTTTGCAATTAATCTACTGGCTATCTTTCCTTGTACCTGATTAATTTTTGTTAGTAAGGTATTGGCTGGGTTTTTAATTCTACGCGGTTCTATTGATAAGAAATCAGGTCGAATTCCAACACCTTTTGGAATGTTACATTTGGCTACAATCACTGGTTGGTTGATCATAATCTCAAAAGTTAGCGGAACGCGTTTCTTTATTATGCCATTAGATATTATTTGTGCTTCTAAACAACCTCGGCTGAGATCGCCTATTGGTGTAAATTTCAATTTTGAATTCATATCATCAACTGTTATGGGTTCGATCTGCTGTAGCGGTTGAATCTCGAGCTTTGCGGAATCATTTTTTGTTGACAGGAGTTGTTGTTGGAAAAAATTTTCCGCCTGACTGTAAATATGTTCCGTTGATATAGTCATCGTTTTTTTTGTAACAGATGAAATTGTTCCTTCAAAACTCAAGTGAGAGTTATCTAGGTTATGTTTAAGAATTCTGGCCTTTATGTGCGGAATAGTGATAGTTCTTGCACGTCCAGTTTTGTTTGTCCTGCCAAGTTCGATCCCTTGCAGTTTTTGCTTCAATTCAGTTGAAGCTTCAATTTCTGCAATATCTCCGAGACGAATGACCTGACTCTGAACTTCAGCTTGTGGTCTAAGTTTGATCTTTGTGTCTGAATGAGCTGAGCTGAGTAAAGAATTAGCCAAGACCAAGGTTAAGAACAAACCTTTAAGCTTTAAGTCAAACATCTAACTATTTATCCTTTTTATCTACGGAGTGTATTTGCAGCGTTTAGCATTTCATCAGCTGTTTGGATCGATTTTGAATTAGCTTCATAAGCTCTTTGAGCAACGATCATGCCAACCATCTCATCAACAATCTTGACATTTGACATTTCAAGCATTCCTGACCTGAGAGTGCCGATACCATCTTTACCTGGAGTACCCATAGTTTCATCTCCAGCAGCGCCTGTAGGTAGATATAGACCGCGTCCGGCATGCTGTAATCCGCGTGGGTTTGGGAAAGTAGATAACTGAATGTTGCCGATTAGGTTAGATTCGATTTGACCTGGTAAACGAATGGAGACGGTACCATCTTCCGAAATGAGGATATCACTGGCTTCTGATGGTACTGAGATATTTGGATCCAATGGATAACCACTGGCGGTTACTAAACTGCGTGCACTATCAAGTGTGAAAGCGCCTGCACGAGTATAGCCGAATTGTCCATCGGGCATTTGAATTTTGAAGAACCCTGGACCTTGGATTGCTAAGTCTAGGGAATCTTCGGTGTCCTTTAGATCTCCCTGTGAAAACCGGGTTGGAGTGGCGACAAGTTGTGTTCCGTGACCAATTTCGATTCCTGTTGGTATTTCGGTGCCTAATTGGTTGAGTGTGCCAGCTGGGCGAACGATTTGGTAGATAAGATCTTGGAAATCGGCACGGCTTCCTTTAAAACCAACCGTGTTCACATTCGAAATATTGTTTGAAATAACGTCAATATTTTTTTGTTGGGCAACCATCCCGGAAGCGGCCGACCACATTGCACGCATCATAATTTCTTCTCCAATTGAGTGTTATTGCTTGGCAGTATCGTTGATTAGTTGTACGGTTTCATCCAGGGCTTGGATCGTTTTCTGATATCCTTGGAAGTTACGTAAAGTTTGGATCATATTTACCATTTCGTGGACAACGTTTACATTTGCTGATTCTAGGAAACCTTGTTTGATTGTTGAAACACCACGGGTTGCTTTCAGTGGAATTGGTTGTGCGTTGGGGTCATTTATTTCAAATAGATTTCCGCCGACTTTTCCCAGAGGATAAGGATCATTTTGCTCAAAATCAATCAACATTAATTGTGAAAACTCCACATCATCGGCAAACATGCGTCCATCTGCACCTATCGTGAGTTCACTGACACCGTTTGGTATGCGAATTGGTTGACCACTTTGATCTAGGACAAATAATCCCTGGCCATTTACAAGCTGTCCTTGGTCGTTGGTCGTGAAACTCCCGTCTCGGGTGAAAACTGTCGAGCCATCAACATTTTGAATGCCGAAGAAACCTCGACCGGCAATACCAACATCATATATTTCATTGGTTTCTTTTAATGGGCCTTGTTGGAAATCAATATTGTATCGAGCTACCAACAATTCAGAATTTTGACTTATATTTGAGGGTGGTTTAACATTCATTTTCTCTTCAAGAACTTGGGTGAGCTCTGCATCAAATGTTGAAGTTACTTGAAGTGCACTTCCTTTGTATCCATTTGCATCTGCGTTGGCCAGATTATTAGCGATGATATCAATACGCATCGTTTCATAAATCATACCTTGTGCAGCTTTATAGATTCCTTGCATTCCATTTCTCCATTTTTGATTCTTGCTTGCGAATCTGTTTTTCTGAACAAGCAAGGTATGTGCCAAAAAATGGGAAATGGTCATTGGTTCTGAGAAATTGACAACGTTATGACCCAGTGTTATTATTGCGATAATTGGGTTTCCTATGAGGGATTATCTATGGAGAAATACTGTAAATCACTGGTTTTATTCGTTGTTTGTAGTCGTGTGTTATCGAATTCAGTTTGTGCTAGTGATTATTTTTCTGAGTGTACGAACTCTTCGAATGGTCGTATAACTTATTTTGATCGCCATCGAGTATCAGTCTTTTCCGCACCAATTCCACTTGAAACGCATGTGGTGCCGATTTATGAACGACTATTGGTTGAAGTCCTCAAGTTGTGGGGAGATGCAACGCGCAACTCGGTTGTGTTTCATATTGTTCCTGATAGACAATCTGCGGATATTCGAATTGATTGGACGCATCAACGTCGTAGCAACAACCTTAGTAGAAATGTAGGAGAAGCAACCCTTTTGCGAACCCAATCCGGATTTCACGTTGAAATCAAGGTTCTGCTACGTGATCGGAAAACGCTGAGTATCGTCAAGCCCGAGCAATTGAAACCGATTCTCCTACATGAAATTGGTCATGCAATAGGTTTATGGGGTCATAGTAATAATTCCAAAGATGTTATGTTTGATATTCCAACCGTTGATAAGCCCTCTTCTAGGGATATTACAACATGGAAGAAGGTTCGTACTGAACTCATTGATCAATCGTTTCACCAGCAGGCTATTGTCGCATTGAAGCGACATATTGATAAAAACCCAGAAATTGCTGAAAACTATCTGTCGCTTGGCAGTGTTTATGCTGATCAAGGTAGAGATGAAGATGCGATTACAACTTTTCAGAAGGCGTTGGCTATTGATCCTCAATCTCCTATTCCAAGATTGCAATTAGCACAAATTTTCCATAAGATCGGAAAATTTGACCATGCTGCTGCGCAATATAGCAGATTGGCTGGTATGGTTCGGTCGTCAGAAATTCTTGGTGTGTTGGGAACACTCTACTTGCTTCAGCAGAAGTACGAGCAATCTATTGATTATTTGCATCAAGCTTTAAGGCTCGAACCAAATTCGTCAAAGTTGAATCAGAATCTACTTGCAGCCTATCATCAATGGGGTATGGAGCTGATTGATCACCAAAATTATTCCCAAGCGATTACCAGGTTGCAGCAAGGTTTGGAACGTTTTAACCAATCGAAGATTCTGTTATATGATTTGGCTGTATCATATGAATTATTGGCAGATTATGCTTCTGCACAGAAAATCTATGAGAAAATCTTAAGTCGATATCCGCGAGATAGCATTGCCCGTGTTGGTCTCGCAACGACACTTAACAATATAGGGACACAGTTTTCTCATCAAAAGGCATGGGCAACTGCTCGTGAATTTTACCAAGATGCATTGAAATATGATCCACAATCTTGGCAAGCGCGTCACAATCTTTCAGAAACATTGACACGGATTGGATGGGAACAGAACCTTCAAGGGGCTCTTGATGAAGCAATTGCTACATATCTGCGAGCGCTGGAAATCAATCCAGAAAATCCAGAGCTATATAGTAATTTGGGAGTGATTTATTTTAATGGTCTTAATTATGAAGAAGCAGTTAGTTATTTGGAGAAGGCGATCCTGCTTGATCCTGATTATGTGGATGCTCAGAACAATCTCCGTTATGTAACACAGAAAATTACCAAAACACTTGCGGAAACTGGATGGGAACAGAGTCTGCAGAACGACTTGGACAGTGCCATTTCTGCGTACCTAAAAGCTTTGAAGGTCAGTCCGACTAACGCTTTTATTCACAATAATTTGGGAATTATTTACTTTAAGATTGGGAATCGTGATCAAGCAATAAAGTACTTGGAGAAGGCGATCCTGCTTAATCCTGATTATATTGATGCTCAAAATAATCTGCGCTATGTGAAAGGAATCAGGAACAACAAATTCAAATTGGCGCTGGGCCCGGTACTGGTGATTATTGCTTTAGTAGTCTTACTTCTCAGTCTTAAGAAACAGAAGCAAGAATAGTGGTGATTGCCAGTTGAAGGTGGTTTTTCGTGCCAATTGGGGGTTGTAATGATCAAATATACATATCTAAATCTTATACAGATGGGATAGTTGTATTTAAGTGCGAATGTTGATCTGTCCCGCAGAGATGAACTCGGAGAATTAGTGGTAAATCCAATACCGAAAAGTTACAATGAAGATAACAAAAGTCCTTTCTTTCTGGTAACCAGTGGTGAGTTTAAAAAACTTGTTGTAAATTGCTTGGTTCGTCTTGGATTCACACTTCTGCTGATAGGTTTTCTGTTAAGTTTTTGAATTCGGATTTGGGTGCACCCTATCGTTTTTCCTCCAGTTGTCGCTAGAGAGATTTAAAAAAACGTGTGATAGGTATGCTTGTTTGTTTAATTCTTATAGTGTTTAAATCAAACCAATTTAGGTTTTTTAGGCAAAGTTGGTGTTTGTAAATGTATAGAATATTGAGGCAAAGTTCTTTTGTTGAAGTTTTGTGTGGTTCATATTAAGGAAACTGTTGAAAGGTTAGTCGAATATTAGGTAATGAGTCATAATGATATGAATTTACCGAATTTGTGTTTTATTGATCGGAATTTGTTGTTCTGGATGCAACTTTTGTTTGGTCTTTTCGTTGTCGTGTTTTCGTCAACATCAGCAGAAGTCGGTGAAGTTGACTCCACTATTGTGTCTGCAATCCAATGCCAGAATATGGGACTTGCTTATTTAGAAGAATCTCAACCGTTGAAAGCAGTCACGCAATTTGAAAATCTGATTGAACTTTTACCTAATGAGGCTATTGGGTATGCCAATCTTGCTGTTGCTTATTTGCGTCTTAGACAAGTTGATGCAGCTGAGGAGGCAATTCAACGTGGAATTGCTACCGTGCCATTAAATAGCCAGCTACATTTTATTTATTCGGAGATTTATCATTTTCAAGGGAAGTCAGACCAAGCTGTTACTGAGTTAAAAGAAGCGTTGCGATTAAAGCCCGATGATTTGGAAGTTCGCTATCTGCTAATCCGTGAAAATTTGCGCGACCGCCGAAATACCAAGGCTATCTCTAGGGCGATCATGGATCTCAGGTTTTTGCGAAAGCTGACGCCCACAAATATCGTAGTGCTTCTTAAGCTAGCACAAGCATTATTATTAAATAATGGTGATGTTGAACAGGTTGAACAGATTGGCAAAGAGTTACGTGTATTACTTTCTGATATTGATTTGGAGAAGCTTAAATATCTTGATGAGGGTATGAAGCAGGTTGAAGTAGGCGATATGAAAGGAGCTAACCGGAATTTTCGTATTTTTGAAAACATTAATAAAAATTCGCCGAGATATCAGCAGGGGATTGGTGAATTGATTACTCCAATATTGGGGCACCCGATTGAGGAATTCGATCACCGCTTTAAGTCTCGTTTGGTAGCAACCAAAACCAAGCCGGTTACGGTCAATTTTTCTCAGCCGATACATCATGCAGTGATTTCTAGAACCCCAGGTTTGGTTCGTCTCCGGATTGACTATGATCACGATGGTGATCTCGACAATTTAACAGTTTTTCCTGATCGAGTTCAAATGCATCGAAATAATGGTGATAATAGCTTTCTTGATGTCTCAGATCGAACGTTTTACCCTACTCTGGATTCAGGAGGACGATCTGTTACATCTGGTGATTTTGATAATGATGGTGACTTGGATATCATAGTGGCAAGTCTTAGCCGAGGGTGTTTACTGCTAGATAATCTGAGACAAGGCAAGTTTGCCGTGACCAATATTTTGAACGGGTTAGAGGCAGCTCTTGCTATTGATAGTGCGGACTATGATCATGATGGGGCTCTTGATATCTGTGTAACTACTAAGGTAGATACACAGCTTTATTTAAATCGGGGTGATGGAGAATTTATCAAAGATATTACGTTGATGGCTTTTGGTGGAGTAGATGTTCATTTCATGGATTATGATAATGATGGATATCTTGATGTGTGGGTGATTGATGAACAACGGATGTCGCTGTTCCGAAACGATGGGATTACACAATTTTCTGACGTATCATATTTGATTCCCACTTTCAAACTATCTGATCTGCCTGTAAAAAAAACTCCGGAAACCACCTTGCAGGATGATGTTAGTAGAAAACGGAATTGGGTTGACGGTCTAGTTGAAGATTGTGATAGTGATGGAGATCTCGATCTTCTTGTTGGGACTTGGGAGCATAGGTTTCTAATTCAGAATGAAGGTGGTAACCAAAATGGTTGGTTGCAGATTGAATTGGAAGCAGTTTCTGAAGGTAATAATAAGAATAATGCCTATGGGTTAGGTTCAAGAGTTGAAATTAAAGCTGGTGATCTATACCAGATGACATACGTTGAAAAACTCATTGCCGATCATAGTTCTAAGGCCGATCCTGATTTAGAAAATGCGTTTCGAAAACATAGTTTTATCCATTTTGGGTTGGGATCTCTTGAGCAGGCAGATGTTCTGCGTATAGTTTGGACAAACGGGGTGCCACAGAACGTCATTTCTCCTAAAACGAATCAACGGATTGTAGAAAAACAGGTTTTGAAGGGGTCTTGCCCATTTTTGTATGTTTTTGATGGTGAACAATTTCAGTTTAAAACCGATTTGTTATGGCGTAGTGCACTTGGTATGGTAACTTCTATCGGGACAGTTGCTTCCTCTGATTCGTCGAGAGATTATGTTTTAATCGGTCATAAAATGAAACCGGTAAACGGGACATATTCAATTCAGATTACAGAAGAGTTATGGGAAACAACATACTTTGATCAGGTTCAGTTGGTTGCTGTTGATCATCCTGTTGATACTCAAATTTTCATTGATGAAAGGTTTACGCCGTTACCGTTTCCTGCGTTTAAGATTCATGCTGTTAGAGAAATGAGATTTCCTAAATCAGCTATTAATCATCATGGACACGATGTGTCAATAGCACTTGGAGAGTTTGATTATCAATATGCTGTGGAACATAAGCCAGGAAAATTTCAGGGGGTTGTGGACCAGCATTTTATCGAGCTTGATCTTGGTGATATTGATGTTCGCCAGCAAGTCCTTTTATTTTTAACGGGATGGGTCTTTCCAACTGATACATCTATTAATGTGTCAATATCACAAAATCCATCCATCAATCCGAGATTCCCATATCTTCAAGTAAAAACTGATCGAGGTGAATGGAAAACTGTTATTGATTTGATAGGTATTCCTGCTGGGAAGAATAAAACACTGGTTATCGATCTGACCGATAAATTTTTATCTGACGACCGGCGTCTTCGTATTGTAACTAATATGCAGGTTTATTGGGATCGTGCTTTCTTTACTATAGGAGATCATGATGTTTCGATGCAGATAACGCGGCGGCATCCCAATCGTGCGGATTTGCACTATCTGGGTTTTCCAAAGATGTATCGGCCAACACCCCATGCACCTCATCTTTATGATTACTCTCAGATTGATAAAAAAAGACGATGGAGAGATTTAGGAGGTTTCTACACTCGTTATGGTGAAGTCGGTGAATTACTGCAAAAAAGTGAGAGTATGTCTGTTATTATGAATGCTGGTGACGAAATAACGGTTGAGTTTGATGTTGATCAGTTCCCAATTCTAAAAGATGGTTGGATTAGATCGTTTATTTTATTCAGCGATGGATGGGTAAAAGATGGTGATATTAATACGCTGGCGTCTCAAAGCGTAGAGCCGTTACCGTTTCATGGGGCGACCAGTTATCCCCCTGGAAATGGGGAGCATTTTCCCAATGGCCCTGATTATCTTCGTTATCGTTTAGAATATAATACACGTCAGGTTTCTCATAGGTTGCCAGGATTTTAGTTAGTATCCGAAAGTCGTAAATAACTGGAAGAAGAATAATGATGGAAAAAGAATTTTATTGTGAATTAACATTGCAAAGTATGCAAGGGAAACTTTTATCCGATGAGTTGTGCATGCAAATACTAAACTCATCATCGGGAACTGAATTGCTGCCGTTACTCGATGCTGCCTATCAGGTACGGAAAAAATACTTCGGTAATGAAGTACAGCTTCACATGATCAACAATGCCCAAAACGGGTATTGTCCTGAAGATTGCAATTATTGTAGTCAGGCGAACTCATCAAATGCCGATATCGAAAAATATACACTGAAATCGGATAAAGAGATTATTGATGAAGCAGAACGGGCTTATGAATCTGGAGCTTTCCGTTACTGTATGGTCTTTGCTGGCCGAGGGCCATCAAAAAAGCGTGTGGAACATTTGGCCCAGTTGGTTAGACATATCAAAGCTCTGTTTCCAATTCAGGTTTGTATTTCAGCGGGGCTTATGGACAAAGAAGATGCTCAAGTTCTTAAACATGCTGGGTTAGATCGATTGAATCATAACATCAATACTTCAGAGACAAATTATCCTAATATCTGCACTACTCATACATATGCTGATCGAATCAATACATTGCAGGCAGCCGAACAGGTTGGGATAGAGCTTTGTTCTGGAATCATCGTGGGGATGGGAGAAAAAACAGAAGATCTCATCGAATTGGCTAAAACATTTCGGGAATTAGGTGTTAGTTCAATACCGATTAATTACTTGATCCCTTTTGAAGGTAATGTTTTATCGCAAACACCGGAGTTGAATCCAGAGTATTGCTTGCGTATTTTGGCTCTATATCGTTTGGTAAACCCAGATGCTGATATTCGAGTGGCTGCTGGTCGGGAGTTGCATCTTCGTAGTATGGAGGTTATGGCACTTTATCCCGCGAATTCACTCTTTATTGATGGTTACTTGAATTCTAAAGGTGGTAATAGAGAGAGAGTTATACGTATGATTGAAGATGCTGGATTTGTTGTCAAGACGGATAAGGATGTGAAGGATCTATTACCTTCTGAAGGAAATAGACAGTTACCGGTAATTGATAATCATGAAAACGTAATTAAAGATATTAATGATTTAAGGCCTCGTTTATGAGTTTGGATACTTGTGTTATTAATACATCTGTATCATGTGATATTGGAGTTCTATGGTAACCAAACGTATTATTCCCTGTCTTGATGTTCGGGATGGGAAAGTGACGAAGGGGGTTGCGTTCAAGGGTAACGTTGATGTTGGTGATCCTGTTGAGATGGCAAGATTCTATTATGAGAATGGTGCAGATGAATTGGTGTTTTATGATATTACTGCTAGTAATGAAAAGCGAAATATAATGATTGAAGTTGTATCTGCCGTAGCTGGTGAAATATTTATTCCGTTTTCGGTTGGTGGTGGGTTACGGACTCTTGAGGATATGCGTGCTGTTTTGCTCGCAGGTGCTGAAAAGGTTTCTATTGACTCAGGAGCGGTTCGGGATCCTAGTCTTATATCTAGAGGGGCAGAGGCATTTGGTAGTCAGTGTGTAGTTTTGAGTATGCAGGTTAAAAATGTTGAGCCGCGAGATTCAGTGCCAAGCGGGTATGAAATATATATTGATGGCGGACGCCAACCTATGGGGTTTGACGCGCTAGAGTGGAGTCAGCGTGGGGTTGAATTGGGAGCAGGGGAACTTGTAGTAAACAGTATTGATCAAGACGGAACAAAATCAGGGTACGAATTGGATCTGACTGGTAAAATAGCTGAATTGGTTTCGGTACCAGTGATTGCTTCTGGTGGTGCGGGTAATCCAGAACATCTTCGAGACGTTTTTCTTCAGAGCCGTGCTGACGCTGCGATAGTTGCGTCCATTACCCATTATGGTGAATTTTCAATTAGTAGTATTAAATCCTATCTTCAGCAAGAAGAGATGTCTGTTAGAAATGTTTGGTAGGGTTGATGGTAAACGGGTGAATAAATGAAATTTTCCAAATGTTATCCTTTTATTTCGTTGATGTTAGTTGTAACGGTTTTTTTATGCTCGGCAAGTTTTATTTTTGCTAAGACCACGCGCGAAACGATTGAACTTGCGGAAAATTATCTGTTATCCAATCAGAATCGAGATGGAGGTTGGCCGTTGCTTCCAGGTGAAGATAGTGATGTTGAAGTTACAGCTTTGGTTATGCAGGCATTGTTATTGCAAGGTCATGGGTCTGGATGGACAGTTATTAATCGTGGTATGGATTTTCTGATCAAAAAACAGCGCAGTGATGGGAGTTGGAGTGGTAATACTGCTCATACTATCTTTGTTGTAATTACACTTCATTTAGGACAAAGGGATCCTGACGTAAGGGAAAAAGGTTTAACGTGGCTATCGGAAGCGCAGAATGGTGATGGAAGTTGGGGAAAGCAATTCAACCAACCTGGTAATGTACTATATACAAGTGCTGTGATCTCTGGTTTACGTTACCTTGTTACTCCAAGATATTCACCCGTTACCAAGGCTTCTGATTGGTTGGCGGAACAAATTAACCCAATTGATGGTTATGGTTGGTCAATGAAACGTGGTACTAAATCAGATGTTATTGCAACCTCTTGGGTGTTGCAGGGCATTTCGTTGATGTATGATATCAACGTGCAGTTAGCTTGGTTGAAGCAGCAGCAGAACGAAGATAACGGTTTTCCTCTTGTTAAAGGTAAACCAAGTGATCCGGAGATTACTGCTTATGCTGTTTTGGCTTTGGTTGCCTGTCAAGATCAACTTAATACTGACAAATTGGCTATTGGTTATCTCAAAAATATGCAAAAGGAAGATGGCAGTTTTGTCAGCCAAACCCCAATTGAATTGGATACTCCAAAATCAAATTTACAAACTACTAGCTTTGCTCTTTTGGCTGTACATGCTAGAAACATCAAGAAAAACTTTTCCTCAGGATTATCAGAATAGCCATTTTTATGAGGTTTGATAACCCTAATCTCATTTTTATGGGAACATGGTATAGACACTTGTTCCTAGAGCAATGCCAATTAGACTCCAGAGACTGCCCGCACAGAACTGTCCAAAGATAAGTCCAAGGAAAAATGGTAGCATTATTCGGTTGTATTTTAATCCTCCTAATGCGAAGATCGAGCGTTTGGCTGCCCAAGCCAGGAAAATTGAGAACCACATCCATCCAAAAGCCCAGCCGTCGCTGATGGCATAACCCATTGGGTAAAGGGGCCACCAAAGAAAACTGTGTTTCAATATTGCTATTATTATTGTAATTAGGAAACCAGTACCCAGATGCCGTATCATTGTTAAATTGGTATCCTGCGGGTATATAACTTGGTTTC
Source organism: Candidatus Poribacteria bacterium (assembly GCA_002709695.1). Classification (GTDB taxonomy): domain Bacteria; phylum Poribacteria; class WGA-4E; order WGA-4E; family UBA9662; genus UBA9662. Next base: position 2,036 of record PAQF01000017.1, on the reverse strand, counting down.
TTAGATGATGAAATTCCCCGATCCCTTGTGTTCCATTGAATGGGAATTTATAGTATAGTGACACATGAAGTAATATTGACAAAAACGCTCCCACGACAGAGGCCAAAATCATAGCTATGATGAGTTTGTGTCGACTAATATTGAAGTTAGATCCAATTTTTAATCCTTCTAGTTGGTTTGGCATTGGGTGACACCGGTACCCGTAAGCTAACCATGATAAAAGTGTTGTATTAGTTAAATTTTGAACGCCTAAAGATCTTGAGCCAACAAAAGCGCCTAAAATTCGATCTGGATGAGTACTTTGTAACTCATGGGTTGGTGGTCCAGTTTCTGCTCTCATTCGTGTCATGCCAGTGCAGAGGACAAAATAGATGCCAAAATAACTAACAGCCACCCATGGAGACAGACCTGCTTGGTACCAAAAAAGAGTAATCATAAGCATGCCAATAGTGAGGCCAATTATCGCAAAATTGTATAGTTTATCTTCTTCCTTCCTAGAGAAAAAAACACCCAAGACACTGATGATATGTCTCCTACAGGTCCAGAGGGCGATGGCTCCAATAGCTATCCACGCTCCACCACGCATGGTATGGGTCAGCCAGCGAGTGCTATTTAAACCAAAAGCTTTCAAAATAACTCGTTGCATACGCCAAACGATGTAGAAGCACCAGAGTGAAAAAGACAGGTCTAGGGGTATTAAATATCCGAGTCCAATTGCAAAAGGGTATATACCAATTGGTATTTGTCCGGCATTGCTCCAGGGTAATCCTTGGAACCTGACCATACTTTTTACTTTGATAGCAGGAAGTGCGGGGTTGAGATAGTTCAACCCGTTAATGAGTTCTATCCCAAAAGCAATTCCAAATCCAAGCCAAATGAGTTTGTTGGAAAACAGTTTTGTAGTGTCTCTGATAATCTCTGTTGGCATGATCGTTAATGGATATCTAAGTCTTTCGTGTTCAGTCCATTGTTTTCGAACAATAATGTTGATGCACAACATGACGAATAATATAACTATGACAAATATGGTCCAAATTAAAATCGGAAGCCACCATGCGTTTATGTTCTCTAACTGCCAAAAGTTTCCATTTCCTTCGAAGTAACCTTGTAGAATTTGCTTGTTTGGGACAGTCAGCCATGTTGGTAAGTAATGGAAAAAAAGCTCCTCCCATTCATTTTCTGGTGTTGCATACCAAAAAGGATTGGCCATTAATGGAACGAGTTGACGAATAAGATCTTGACCAGCGAGTGTCGTTGATACGGAAATCATTATGTATAAAACTGCGATTTCAGAGTTTCGTAACGCAAGTTTACTGTCGTTTCGTTTCAGGAATAGATTGATACCTGATAAGATGAAGAGTGTGAAGAGTACCGTTGGAAAGATAGAAAAAGCGGTGAGTTGCCAAACAATTCGGTTTTCTGATGAGATGATTACATAGCAATTTAGCCCAATAAGGATAGAGCCCAGAATAAGAACACGAAAGATGAAGCGCTTGGTTTCAGACTGGTTGTTGTTCAATTTTGACCTTATTGTGGAGCTTTTTGGGTTACTAACATCAGGAATTTTAAGTTTTTCTAACTACAATTTTAATCAATTAGTACTTTTTGACTTAAGGTGTCAAGTTTCGATGTATATCCCTATATGGGAAATACAAGGGATTGACGAATTGTTTGTAGACAGCCGATTTGGACAGTTTAGAAGCTGACCATAAAGATAGTCACTTAACGTTTTCTCTTTATTGATTGAACTAGATAAGGTTAGACGGAGAGTGTTACGGAATCTTGATTAATGATATCTTTAATGTGACCATAGGGAGCCGAAGAAATGAGCTCTTGTGTCTCGGGTGAAAGCCGGTCAATAATTTCCTGTGGTAATGAAACTTTACCCTCGTATTGCGGGCGGTAACGCATGATGATCATTTGTCGCGACCGGTCTGTTGGTTTCCACTGTAAGACGCCATGGGTTAGCAGTTCCGATATACAGAGGAAATCACCTGCTTTAGGAGTTAAGTTAGTAAACACGGGGTCTGGTTCGG